>JACQBQ010000036.1 GCA_016201905.1 Candidatus Melainabacteria bacterium
AGAACATATGGCTAATCGTTATGTCAGGTGTTACAAATCTATTTACACTAAACTTGAAATGAGAGCTGCTCATCTAGCTCATACATTCTCAAAATGGGTTAAGCTGCTTTTGAATATAATTTTTCACAAGTCGTTAGAATATCTCCTGAGTCTAGCCCAAAGACTGTCTGTAATAACTGGCTTATTAATAACTCTCATATATAATACCTAAGCAGTTTCTAATAAATCTGCATATAGTATTTTTAACAAACTGTCTCTTTAACAATCAAGTCTTAAAGATTAAATTATTCTAAAGCTGACTCTTAACTTTATAGTGCACTTCTAAAAACACCTTCAACGAACTCTTTTGTTAATTGACTATAATTTAATCTTTGCATGTAACCGTAGGTATCATGTTTTTGAAATGCTTTAAGTTATACTCTCAGCATGAATACTGAGATTCAGAAGTATAGAGCACAATTTTTTCAGATTAGTGGATTTTGTTTAATGACACCATTTGGCAAGACTGTGCTAAGTTTTCTTGACTATGATTTTAGCAAGATAGGGACAAAGCTTTTGTTATACGTAGTTGTGGCACTGGTTCTTGCTTATCTAGGCATAATATGTATACTTAAAGGTGAAGAACACCTTGAGGGAAGAAGAAAAGAAAAATGGACCTACAAATAGTAATATTCTTAGTTTCAATTTTAGTATTCCTATCTGGTCTTATGGTTATATACTTTAGGTTTGAAAAGCATAGACTTGAAGAAGAAAAAGAACATAAAAAGCTATCATAATGCAGTCCTGTAAACGCTTTCAACAAGCTCTTTTGTAATGGGCTGTAGAGGATTGGTCAAAGCAGCAATATCCTTTATAGCATTTTGTGCCATAACCTCAATGTCACTTACTTTCACCCCACATTCTGAAAGTCTTGGTGGTATACCAATGTCTTTGTTTAATTTTTCAATTTCTAAAATAAACTTATCTGCGATTTCATTGTCAGAAGAATTATTTTGTGGACTAATGCCAAAAGCAGTTGCCATAATAGCGTATTTTGGTGCAACAACTTTTTTGTTTATTTTTAAAACATGGGGCAGCATAATGGCATTTGCAAGTCCGTGAGGAAGATTACACTGACTGGAAAGTTGATGAGAACAAGCATGTACAAGTCCAACCGATTTTTGGTTAAAAGCCATGCCAGCTATAGCGCTGGCAAGTGCCATGTTTACTCTGGCTATAACATCTTTGCCGTCAGAATATGACTTTTTTAAATTTTGATAAATAATAGATATTGCCTGAAGTGAAAACATATCTGCTACAGGGTTTACTCTAAGAGAAACAAATGCTTCTATTGCATGAGTCAGTGCATCCATACCACAGTAGGCTGTGAGCTTAGGTGGGCAGGACATAGTAAGCTGTGGATCGATAAGTGCAATGGTTGAAATTAGAGGATAGCCTAAAATTGTTACTTTGTTTTTTTCACTTGTTACCATTGCTACGATTGAAACTTCTGAACCAGTTCCACTTGTAGTAGGAATACTTATCTGATGTGGTAGCTGTTCATGAACAGCCATAATAGTAGATTTAGTAGCATCATAGTCAGATGGTTTCCCGCCTTGCCTAGCTATAAGCCTGATAACTTTTGCAGCATCCATAACGCTGCCCCCGCCAATTGCAATTACAATGTCAGAACCTGAGCTTTTAAACTTTTCAGCTGCTTTTATAACTGTTTCTTCTTTTGGATTTGGCTCAACCTCATTAAAAATAGAGGACTGAATCCCACTTTTTTCTAAATATCTCTGGACTTTATCTGGGAATCCAAGTTTTTCAATTTCAGCATCAGTTACGATAAATGCATTTTTTGCTTTTAAAAAAAGTGATAAAAATCCAATTCTGTTTAAGCATCCATATCCAAAAACGATTTGTGGTGCAAAACTAAAACTAATAACACCAGTATCTAAAATCTGCCCTTTAATTGTTGGATCAATTAAAGGAAGGTTTAGTTCTTCTGTAGTAACCACAGTTAATTATTTTAGCAGAATGTTAGGCTTATCATGAGCTGGTAAATCTACTGCTAGTGTATGCTTAGCAAAAGGAAACCCACCCCAAGGTCCTTGAAATAAACGTGCCAATGCAACACCAGTCTTATCTGATGAATCTATAAGAAAAAGAAGTCTTGGATCTATTTTGTGTTCTGCTGGCACACCCTCTACACTAGCATTTCGAAGTTCTGTTTCAATTGCATAACGATATTGATCTTCAATATCTCCAACCAATGGCCTAAGTTTTTCCATTAATTGCCTAGTACTATCATTTTCGTTAACTCTATAATTGTTGGTAGGAATTACTAAAAATTGTTTTGTTCTAGCCTTTTCATTCGCTATAATTTTTTCTGCAACAGAAATTCCTCTTGGTAACTTAGATTCAGCAGCAATAATACAAATTCTATTTACTGTATTAAGATTAATCATATTTTTTCCCCTTTCATACAAAGTTCTTCATTTGTCTGATTTTAAGATACAAGATTTTAGATTGATTTGCAAGTTTAAGAAGGTTACTTTTGCTCTGAATTAGTGCTTGTTTGTAAAATGGTATCTCCTCTTAACCTTGCTTAATTTAAGCCTGTGTATAATGTATATAAAGTTGTACAACATTGTATACTTGTACTACTAAGGAGAAGTATGGAAAAGAGAGAACTAAATATGTCTGAAGTTCGCGAGAAGCTGGCCGATATTATTGAAGATGTCAAGATGAAAAATGAGAGTATAATTATTGAAAAATATAATAAGCCACAAGCAGCAATAGTACCTTACTCTGAATATGAAGCCTTTGAAGAGTGGGAAATAACAAAAGAATCTGAGCTCATGAAAAATCTGATAAAAAAGGATACAGGTATTCGTTATAATTGGGAAGATGTAAAGAAGGAACTGTTTGAAGATGTACCAGCTAAACCTTTTAGAAGAACCAAGAAAATTTCTAAAAAAACTAAAAGATAGAAAGTTACTTTTAAACCTGTGCCATAAGATAGAAGAACTTAAATATAATCCATTTCCTGCTAACAGTAAAAAATTGAAAGAAAATCTTGGCTATAGAATTAGAATCGGGGATTATAGAATTTTATACACTGTAGACAAAATTGTCCAAGTTATTGAAATATATAAAATTGGACATAGAAAAGATGTTTATAGGTAAAGAAAAAAAGAGGACAGATTAATAATTTGTCCTCTTTACTTTTTGCTTTAACTATTAACTTTTAATAGTCGCCCATTCCACCCATTCCGCCACCTGGCATAGCTGGCATAGCTTCTTTCTTTTCAGGAAGATCTACTACCAGTGCTTCAGTGAGAAGGAACATTGAACCAATTGATGCAGCATTTTGAATTGCTGATCTGGTTACTTTAGCTGGATCAATTACACCAGCTTTACGCAGATCTTCAAACTTTGCTGTCTCTGCATTAAAGCCAGTTACCTGATCGTTGTAGCTTAGAACTTTTTCTACAACAACTTCACCAGATAAGCCTGCATTATCAGCGATTTGCTTAAGTGGAGCTGAAAATGCTCTAGCTACAAGCTCTATCCCTGTTCTAATGTCGCCTTGATGTTTTTCGGCTTGCTTGAACAGAACCTTGCTGATAAGAAGTGGTGTTAAGCCGCCACCTGGAACAGTGCCTTCTTCAACTGCAGCTTTAGTTGCATTTAATGCATCTTCAAGTCTAAGTTTGCGATCCTTAAGTTCAGTTTCTGTTGCTGCGCCAACTTTTAGAACAGCAACTCCACCAGAAAGCTTTGCCTTTCTTTCTTGAAGTTTTTCTTTGTCATAATCGCTGTCAGTTTCTTCTATTTGTTTGTCAATTTGTGAAATGCGCTTCTTGACGTCATTTTTTGTGGCATCAGATGCAACAATTGTGGTCTTGTCTTTTGTAATTACGACCTTCCTTGCTTTACCAAGCATTTCAGTTGTTACGTTTTCAAGCTTTATTCCTTGGTCTTCAGAAATTAACTGACCGCCAGTAAGAATCGCAATATCTTCTAACATTGCTTTTCTTCTGTCTCCAAAGCCAGGAGCTTTTACAGCACAGCATTTTAAGACTTGTCGTAAGTTATTTACTACAAGTGTTGCCAGTGCTTCGCCTTCTACGTCTTCAGATATTACAAGAAGAGGTTTTCCTGCTCTTGCTACTTTTTCAAGAAGCGGAATCATATCAGCAAGAAGATTTATTTTCTTATCTACACATAGAAGATAAGGCTCTTCAAGGACAGCTTCCATTCTTTCTTGATCGTTTACAAAATAAGGTGAAATGTAGCCTTTGTCAAACTGCATACCTTCAACTACTTCAAGTTCAGTGTCAACAAGTTTCTTTGATTCTTCAACAGTTATGACACCATCTTTCCCAACCTTGTCCATTGCTTGTGCAATCATTTTGCCAACTTCAGGATCATTCCCAGCAGCAATGGTTGCAATCTGGGCAATTGACTGATTTTCTTTAACTGGCTGAGAAATCTTTTTAATTTCTTCAACAGCTATTTTTGTTGCTTCATCAATTCCTTTTTTTAGTTGAATTGGGTTTGCACCTGCAGCAACATTTTTTAACCCTTCTTTAATTATGGATTGAGCAAGAATTGCTGCAGTAGTTGTTCCGTCACCAGCGACATCATTTGTCTTACTGGCAACTTCTCTAACTAGTTGTGCACCAGCATTTTCAAGGTGGTTTTCAAGTTCAATTTCTTTAGCAATGGTAACACCGTCATTTACTATTTGTGGTGCACCAAATTTCTTTTCCAGAACTACATTTCGTCCGGCAGGACCAAGTGTAATTCTAACTGTATCAGCAACAGCATCCACACCACGTTCCAGTGCTCTGCGTGCTTCTTCATCATATACTATTCTTTTAGCCATTTTACATCGCCTCCTTATGCGTTTATTTAACTATTGCCAAAATATCTCGCTCAGAAAGAATTAAATATTCTTCCCCTTCAAGCTTTACTTCAGTGCCGCTGTACTTAGCAAAAAGTACATGGTCACCTTCTTTTACATCCATTGGTTTTCTTTGTCCTTTGTCATCGACTGCACCAGGACCTACTGCTATAACTTTACCTTCCTGTGGTTTTTCTTTTACCGTGTCAGGTAAAACAATTCCGCCTGCTGTTTTTTCTTCAGGCTCCAATTTTTTAATAATCACTTTATCCTGTAATGGTTTTAAAGTTCTTTTTGTTGCTGTAACCAAGGTAATCACTCTCCTTTTTTATTCCGGAAAAATCTCGCTTTGGACAAGATTTTTCCTTTTTCTTTTCGACGCTCAAGATATTGCTCCTCGCAACATCTTTCGCTTTTTCTATCATCTGGCCGATTTTGATTGGTCTTCCCTCTAACCAACCTAATTTTTTAAATCAAGATAGGTGAAAGATTCTCTAATAACCAGTAGTAAAATTATTTACTATTTTTCTGGAAAGTAAAAAATTTTAGGAAAGTTTTAATTTTTGTCCGAAATGATTTACAGATTGAAGATAAATCTTAGATTGGTATTGCAGATTGTGGTTAACAATTTACCTCTTGTAAATACTTTCCAGGTTGTAGATGGTGCCTCCATAGATCGTTGGTCTTACATTTCCAAGATTGTTTTGAATGGCAAATATGCGAAGAGAAGAAACAAGATAGATAAACGGGAGTTCATCATAGACGATTTCTTGGAATCTATCATATAAATTTTTTCTGCTTTGAAAGTCAATGTATCTTGTAGCTTCATTAAATATGTGATCTATTTCAACTTCCCAGTCTCTTGGCTTATGAGGCTTTTGATCAAACATGTGTAGCCTGCCATTTAACTTCCAGACATTTGCTCCCTCGTTGGGTTCAAAAAACCCACCAGTAAATCCTAGAATAATTGCTTCCCAATCACCAGTATCTGACTTTCCTACTAAAGTGTTAAAGTCAATAGGTCTTAAGTTTGCTTTTATACCAAGTTTTTTTAAATCATCTTGAAGAATTACTGCTGTGGATTGTCTAGAGTCAGCAACTGTTAAAATGGTAAACTCAATTTTATTTCCATTTTCATCAATTAGTTCTTTGTCTTTATTCCAACTAAAACCACCTTTTTTAAGTAATTCTTTTGAAAAATTTAAATCTTGCGGATAACCATTTGCAATTTTTTTATTCAGGTAAATTGATGGAAGTGATTCGGGAGTAAATAAAGGTTTACCAACACCAGCTAAAACATTGTCTACAATTCCTGCTCTATCTATTGCATGTGAAATTGCCTTTCTGAAATATAAATTATTAAACCAGTTGCAGGATCCTTTGCATATGCCATTTTCAGGCTTGTGCAGATTAAATACCAAGTAACCAGTGCCTGAATTAGGACCTAAATTTACCACCTTAAATTTTTTTGTTTTTTCTTCTAAACTTTTTATAAGTGCAACATCTTCTCCTGGTATTGAAACCGTATCAATTTCACCAGCTAAAAACTTAAACAACTCAAGGCTTGGATCTTGAACAATTGAATAAACAATTTTATCTAAATAAGGCAATCGCTTGTTTTCAGTATTAGTTACAAAATAATCAGGATTTCTTATAAACTCAATTCTTTCACCCTGAACATATCTGCTTAGCTTGAATGGACCACTTGTCACAAAGTTTTCTGGTTTTGTATCTGCACCCCAGAAAGCAAGGAAAATCTTTTTTGTATCTTTTTTATGATTAATAATTAGAGGTTCAAAAATATGTTTAGGTGCAGGTGGATAACTAAGCTGCCTTAAAAATGGTGCAAAAGTTATATGAGTCATGAACTCAACTGTGTAATCATCTATTTTTTTAACAGTCGGGTATTTGCCGTCGATAAGACATAAAGAATTAAATCCTCCTCCCTCTAATCCACTAAAAACAATATTATTCCATGTGAAAACTACATCATCACTTGTAATCGGAACACCGTCTGACCACTTAACACCTTTTCTAAGTTTTACAATGATTGTCTTTCCACTATCTTTTATTTCATAGCTTTTTGCTAAATGTGGGACCATCTCTCCAGTATCTGGATCATCAGTAAATAAACTATCAAACATTAAACTGCTAAGTGTTGAACTGCCAGCATCTGTAGAAGCCCAGATATTAAATGTCTTAGGTCCAGAGCCGACTATTGAAAGATTTAAAGTCCCTCCAAATTTTCCAAGTGGGACTTGAACTTGCTTATAGTCTATTCCATTTAAGCTTATTATTTTTGCTTGTTGCCATTGAGGTTCTGGGGTCTTGAAGTTACTGTAGACAGCAGTGCAAGTATATAAAAGTAGAAATGAAAAGAATAAGACATATACATGGAAATGCCGTCGGCAAATCTCCAGAATACCTTTTAAATATTTTTCTGACACATTTATGGGATTGCTATTTTTTGTCCAACAAGTAGTGTGCCAACTCGCTTCATGTTATTGGCCTTCATAATTTTATTTATATTTTCAGGTGAAGGATTTGAATAGTATTTATTTGCAATTGTCCATAAGGAATCACCACTTCCAATGATGTGATACTTTACTGGCAGAGGATTATTTATTATTACAACTTCTTTTTTAACTTTTGGACTAAACCAGCTTGAGAACTTAAATTTGTTTGAAGATGTATTTTTTACAGTGACTACGGATTCTTGTTTTGTACTTACTGCTTCAGTTGTTGAATCTTGATTTTCTACTTGAGTAGCACCTTCATTTTGTCCTAATTTTTTTGCTACTTCTTTATCTACTGTTTTGTCAGTGACAATTGCTGCTGATTTTTGAAATACAATTTGTGTATCACCTTTTGTTCTTATTTCATGAACCTTTAGCTGAAAGTAGATTAGCCATACTACTGATGTCAGCATTACCCCAGCAAGAAACCAGGTTAAATTATTAAACAAATTGTTTTTTTGCTTTGGAATGTTTAAGTACTCCTCTTTATTTTGCGGCCAAAAGTTTTCTACTAAAACAGTATCTACTTTTTCTTCAGTAATTGTAGGTGGTTCATCAGAGTAAATTGTGTCTAGTAACTCAAACTCCTGCCTGGTATAAAGATTGTTTTTAGGATAAAAGTAGCTGCTTACTGGCTTTTCTTCAGTTGATTTTGTACCATTTGCTAAACCTTTAAGGTGCTTTTGCCTAACTTTGTTGAGTTGTGTTGTTTCTGCCATTCTAAACTCTCCCAAACTTTTATATTTTATACTGCTGCTTCTTGGCTACAAAAACGAAGGAAATTAAATATACAAATTAGGCTATATAACCTACAAAGGAAAATTAAAACACTAATTGGACTTTGTTTATGCGAAAGACAATATTTTCTTTAGCTTTGTTCATTATTTGTTATACAAATTACATATTGAAACAGACTAATTTTTCTGATTTGAGGTACTTCACAGTGTTTCAGTAAGCTTTTGGTGTTTTACTACCTTTAATCTATTAGTAAGGGCTTTAACGTCTTTATCTAAGTAAGGCTTTTCATAAATTTAGATTACAAATTAAAAAATTTGAAATTAAAAAAACAAAAATTAAAAGCTAAACATGAAAATCCACGAAAAGACTCATTTTCTAATCCTGGAAAGAAAGAGCTTGCTCAGCTAAAAGCTGCTTATAAAAAAGGCCATTTGAAGTTCAATTCAAAAAAAATTGCAGAAGCCATTTGGAAAGATAAGAATATAAAAAAAGGATTAACAAAATAATTTTTTTTACCTTTGTTACTTACCAATACAAAACTTTGCAAATATATTTATAATTACATCCTCATTTATTTTTCTGCCTGAAACTTCATCAAGTTTTGAAATTGCTTTTTTTAGCTCATCAGCAATTAAATCCTCAGACCCATCATTTTTATTTGCTAATTCAATTACAAAATCCATTATTGAAGAACACTGGAGCAATAGTTCTTTTTGACGTTGGTTTATATAACAAGTGGAGTTTTGTCCATCATGGCTTGTCAGATTTTTTAAATACTTCATTTTTTCAAGCAATAATTTTTTTAACTTATCAAGATTTGTACCGTACTTAGCTGATATAGCAATATCAATGTTCTGTAAATGCTGTTCATTTATATCTATCAAATCAATTTTGTTTCCTGCAACAATTTTAGGCTTACCATTTAAAATTTCAAAAATCCGTTTTGTATCATTATCATTTTTTCTTGTAAGATCTAAAACCAATAAAACAATATCGGAGTTTTCAAGTGCCCATTTACTTCTATCAATACCAAGCCTTTCTGGACTACTTAATGATTCTGCTTCTCTAATTCCAGCAGTATCAACAAGAACAAATGGATATCCATCGATAATAATTTTTTCTTCTATGGTGTCTCTTGTGGTGCCGGCTTCACTTGTAACAATTGCTCTTTCATTTTCTACAAGCTGATTTAGCAAACTGGATTTTCCTACATTTGGTGCACCAATAATTGAAACCTTAATTCCACTTCGTAATATCTGCCCGCTTTCTGAATCCTGAACTAATTGGTTTAATTCAAGATTTATATCGTTTAGCTGTGAAATAATTTTATCTTTTTGAATGGCTGGAACATCCATAGGAAATTCAATTGCACTCTCAATAGTGGTAATTAAATTGAACAATCTATCCCTGAAACTATTTACCTTCTCTTTTAATGATCCACTTAAAATATCAGAAGCAGCATAAACTGCTCTTGTAGTGTCTGCATTTATTATTTCGTTTATTGCTTCTGCTTCAGTTAAATCAATGCGGCCGTTAATAAATGCACGAAAAGTGAACTCACCACCAGAAGCTCTTCTTGCACCGTTTTTTAAACATAGATCTAAAATCATTGAAGAGACCTTGCTGCCACCGTGGCAAAATATTTCAATTACATCTTCTCTTGTAAAACTGTTTGGAGACTTATAAGGAAGAATCACTACCTCATCTAGTGTCTTTTCATTGTCTTTAATATAGCCATGTAAAGCATGCATATGTTGTAGGCAAGATTGTGCAGCGTCTTTTGCAAAGAAAAACTTTTTTATAATTTTCCAGCTATCAGGCCCTGAAATACGGATAGCTGCTATAGAACCAACTCCTGGCGAGGTACAGATAGCACAAATTGTGTCAGAGAGATTAAACATTGCAGAGATCGATTATATAACATTGATAAAGGCAATTCACGAATTGCCTTTACTCCTTTTCTCTGCTTATGGGTTTTTGATCAATAGATCCTAGATTATCTAATATTCTTGAAGATGTAACTCTGTTTCTTCCTTCTTTTTTTGAAATGTACATGGTGTCATCAGCTAGTTTCATAATAGCTTCTTTATTTCGTTCTTCATGCGGAGTGCCTGATACACCAATGCTAGCATTTAGTGGACCCCATTGTGGATGAATAGTTCTATTCAGGGTATCTAAAATTCTTTTTGCAATTATTTCAGCTGCTTCAAGTTTTGTTTCTGGTAGTAGAGCTGAAAACTCATCTCCACCATATCTTGCAACAATATCCATTTGCCTTAAACACTGGGTTAGTTTTCCTGCTACAAGTGTAATTGCCTCATCGCCTGCTTTATGACCATATTTGTCATTTATTGATTTTAAGTGATCAAGGTCAATCATTATCACTGACAAGTCAGAGCCTGTTCTTTTTGCACGTTCCGTTTCATGATGAAGAGCAGTAAGAAAGTAGGCGTGATTAAAAAGCCCGGTTAAGCTGTCTCGCTGAGCCTGATACTGTACTTTTGTAAATAGATCTGCATTTAAAACTGCAACTGATGCTTCTGATGCAACCCTTTTTGCAAACTCAATTTCGTTTTGGGTAAATCTTCTATTTCTGTCACATTGATGAATGCAGAGAGAACCAATTACCTGACCAGCTGCAACTAATGGAACTCCAAGGAAACTTTTTATTTTAATGGTTTCTAGAATTATCCCAAGAAGATTTTTTGAGTTTTTATATCTTCCTGGCACATCAGTAATATGAAGAGTTGAATTTGCACGATCTACATCAGGAAGTTTGTTTAATGATTCAAGCCACTCCTGCTCAAACTCTAAAATCAAGTCTGCTGCCTTATCTATGTTTTGTTCTTTGTTTAAATATTCCTGCTCTGTAGCAAGTACAGTAAGAGGATTTATGCTTCTCAATCTTCTAATAAAACATCTGCTCACTCCTAAAGTTTCTCCCAGGTCATGTGCAGCTCTTGCCATAACTGTAGATAAATCCAAGCTGTCACGTATAGCTGTGCTTACCTGGTGAAGGAGATTCATTTGTCTTTCTGTCTGTTGTACATGCTGATAGAGTTCAGCCTGTGATAATGCCATTTCTACCTGGTCAGTAATTGCTTCAAGAAGCTGTACTTCAGAGCTTGTCCAAAGTCTTTGCTGTTCAAAGTGTGCTAACACTAAAATACCAATTGTCTTATTGCCTTTATTTAGTGAGCAAGCAAGATATGATTTACAATCAGTTTTATTGATTAGTTCCTGATGTTTACCAAAATTATGGGATAACAAATCTGGAATTGCAATGCTTTGTGCTATAGGATCTGGTAGTAGAGGACTATCAACTGTATTAATCGGCAGTAGTGCCACTTTGTTTTTATATTCTTCATTTGTAGCCCAGATTGATTTTTCTGTAAAACCTGATTCAGCTTCTTTCTGTAAAAATGCACCACAGGCATTTACACCAAAAACTTGTCCAACTTCTCTTGCGGTTTTTTCAAGTACTCCTTCTACTTCCAGGGTGTCACGAATCATTGTCGTAATTGAGTTTAATAAAAACTCTCTTTGAGCTGTTGAAAGACTTTCTTCATAAAGATTTGCCTGATTTAAAATAACAGCAAGCTGACCAGCTATGTCCTGGGCAATTCTTAAATCTTCATTGCTTACTGAAGAAAAAGGAGAAGAGCTTACTAATATGATTGAACCGAGAAGTTCGTTTCTAATAAGCACTGGTAAAATGCAAAATACTGAGGGCTGTTTTGAGCCGAGAAACACCCGACTTATTTTTCTAATGTTTTTGTTTCTGTAGGTAAGGTATTGGTTTTTATATAAAAGCTTTACAATTGGATTTTTGCTGCTTGCTTTATGAGTAAATCCTTTTAGTGAGTGATTTTTTTCAAGAACAATTTCTTGGGCAATTTCAAGTCTTCTTTCCTGGGATGCCCATTTTACAAAATAAATATCCTCCAATTTTAAAAAGTTGTACAGCTCTCTAAGAACTATTTCAATGGCTTTTTCTGGTTTTAATATACCGCGCAGAGAATTTGAGAGCTTGGATAAAAGTTTTAAACGGTAATCCTTGGTTAATACCTGATTTCCCAAGTCTGCTTCTTCCATTATTTTTGAAATGTAATTTAAAACAAATAATAAAATCTTTTTTTCTTCGTCCAGATTTATGAGTTTTGGATTTGTGATCAAGACAATTCCATATAGTTGTTTTGTATTTGAGGATAAAATTGGATAAACGTAAGTGTTTAAATCTGCCTCAGAAAGTTTTTTTACATTTAACTCTGAAAGAGGGATGAGACTGTTGTGATATTTTGTTTGGCTTGCATCGATTTGTTCAGCAATGGTTTCAAGCATTGCTCCAAGTAAGGCATGCTGCTTTGCACCTGATTTTGAATTGACCAGGTTTATTTCCTGATTGACAAAGTTTGCATAAACTGCAATTGTTTCAATTTCTAAAAGAGACTGAACAAAATTAATTAGAGTAACAATTTGTTCTTTTGCATCGAGCGAGCTCCCCTGAAGTTCAAGAATTTTATTTAATAAAATAGATTTAAAATCTTTGTTTGATTTATTGCTTTCTGGTTTTGAATGTTCTTTTTCCATACTTCTAAAATCTTGATTCTCTAAAATATTTCATGCCACAGTTAGGGTTTGATTAATCACTTTATGCTACTAACACGTTATACTATGTTTTTGTGCTTTGGATAGGGTCTTAAAGATAGTTAACATACTGGGAACTTATGAAAGACAAGCTTTTAGAAATAATAAAAAAACATAAAAACAAGGTTGATTTTTTAGAAGTAAGAATAGAAAACAGTGATACTACTCAGATAAAGTTTTTTGGCTTAACATTGGATAACTTAAATGTTTCAAAATCAAATGGCGGTTATGTCAGAGCTTGCTATAAAGGTGCCTGGGTTTTTTGTTCATTTAATGATATTGAAAATATTGAAAAATATACTCATGAAGCAATTCAACAGTCTCTCTTACTTGGTGGTGCTGGTAATGAAAAAACAAACTTAGCACTGGTTAAGCCAGTTAATGCTATCTGTCCGATAAATCTTTCAGGAAAAGATCCAAGAAAAATTCCTCTAAACAAAAAAGTAGAACTTTTTGCTCATTACAATGATTTATTAAATTCTTATTCTGATAAGGTGACTGCTTCAACTGCAAGATACTTTGAGAAAACACAGAATGTAATCCTTGCAAATTCAGAAAGCACATGTATTGAACATGGATGGCTGGATATGGAAGCAAGATTTTCAGCAACCAGTCAGAAAAATGGAGCTGTTCAGGTGGCTCAAGAATCACTAGGCTCTCGAAAAGGTTTTGAAGAGATTGAAAATTTGGATAAGAGAGTTAAAGCTACAGCAAAAAGATCAGTTGATCAACTTAACTTGAAATCACCAAAAGCCGGTACCTATACAGTAGTAATAGATCCAATACTTACAGGACTCTTTGTCCATGAGGCATTTGGACATCTATCTGAAGGTGACTTTATCTTTGATAATGTTAAGATGCAGGAGTTTATGGTTTTTGGAAAAAAGTTTGGCGGGAAGTTCTTAAATATACTAGATGGAGCAAAGATACCTAATCACAGGGGCTCTTTTTTATTTGATGATGAAGGAACACCAACTCAGGATACTTATCTGATTAAAGAAGGGATTTTAGTTGGTAGATTACACAGTCGTGAGACAGCAGGAAAATTAAATGAAAAACCTACAGGAAATGCACGCTGTCTAGATTATAGATTTCCACCGATAGTTAGAATGACCAATACCTGGATTGAAGCACAAAATAATTCTCCAGGTGATCTTATTTCAGATATAAAACTTGGCATCTGGGCTGGAAACTGGCTTGGCGGGCAGACCAATGGTGAAATGTTTACCTTTGCAAGTGGTGAAGCAAGAATGATTAGAAATGGAAAACTTGAAGAGTGGGTAAAAGATGTAAATCTGACTGGAAATGTTTTTCAGACTTTAAAAGATATTGATGGAATTGCAAACGATATGTACTGGGATGAATCAGGCGGATGTGGAAAGAGTGGTCAAAGCAGCTTGCCAGTAGGAGTTGGTGGACCTTCTATTAGAATTAAAAATGTTGTAGTGCCGGGTGAATAACTGTGTTAAATCAAACAAAAAAATCTTTGAAACACAGATAAAAATTCAAAAAGTATAAATTTAAATTTCATGTTTTATCCTCATTTTGAAATTTGTGCTTTTAGTTCTTTTGCTCCATTTCCTATAAGCTGAATGTCCTTAGCAAATCTGCCGGCAAATTGACCAACACCAGTAATAAGTTTTCTTCCAAACGGAAGCTTTAAGAGCCTGCCTAAAATTGGAATTCCATGTAAAAACTCTGCTCCATAATCAATAATTGTTCCTAGCATAGCTACTCCATCAAAAACCCATGACGGTGTGCTTCCACCAATTGATATAAGTGTTCCTACCCATCCAACAGCAGTTTCTTCATTTTCAGTTAAATTTGAACATGCAGAAATAGGATCTTTATGCCCGCTTACTTTTGCTTTAATATATTTTTCTAAGTTACCTTTAAAATTTTCATCTGCAAAGCTTCGTAAATAACCATTTACAGCTTCCTCGTCAATTTTTATACCTTTCCATTTACAAAAGCCCTTCATAAGCCAGCCTGCTTCAGAGCTCATATTTCTAAATTCACCGGTAACTATACCGCCAATGCCAGTAATTATTTTTTCTACTGGTGCTAATTCTTCAGGCTTTTTCTCACGATTTGCATCTACTCTTTTCTTTAATTCTGCCTCAACTTTCTTTTCAACTTCTGTATCAAGCTCTTCCTGTGTGTAAACCCGAGCTGAATCATCTAGTGAAACTCTTTTTAATATTTCCTCTAATCCTCTTTTGTTTTCAGGATCTATTTCCAATCCTTGCTCCAGCATTCTTGTAATTGTATCTAGAAGTTGTTTTTCTACTGGGCTTGCTTGACCATTTAATGCACCAACAAATTCTTTAAGTTCAGATAATTGACCTGCACCAAAAAGACTTTGTGAAGCACCGCTATCTGCAACAGTTCGTGCTACTGTTTCAGTTACTGACGAAGCTTTTGCAACTATTTCTCCAGCCTGTTCTACAGTATTCACAACTGCCGCTGAATTAGAAAGATGCCCGAGCAAACCTTTCGCCAGTTGAGTTAATCGGGGTACATTGGCCACAACTACTTGTTCAAGAGTCATTTTTTCCTTCTTTATTTTTCTTAAATAATTTTCTTTATATAATCAGAAAGCCCTTTTACAAGCTTCTATAACTACAAAGCAACGTTAAGAAAATATTTGATAAAGGGATGGTTAAGAACTTTAGAATAGTTCTAAAATCATTGAAAAAAGTGCTCAATTTGCTATCATTCTTAGGTTTGGGATGAAAGGATATGCCATGGCAAATGTAATAGTAGTTGGTTCTCAATGGGGCGATGAAGGCAAAGCAAAAATTACTGACCTTCTTGCAAAAAGTGCAGATTATATAGTTCGATATCAGGGTGGCAGTAATGCTGGTCATACAGTAGTGGTAGATGGTGAAACTTATAAGTTTCATTTAATACCATCCGGCATTCTTTATCCAAACAAGGTTTCAGTAGTAGGTCCCGGGACGGTTATCGATCCAAAAATACTGATTGAAGAAATTGAAGATCTAACAAAGCGCGGCATTAGTGTAAGTGGTTTAAAAGTAAGTACACAGGCTCATGTAACTATGCCGTATCATCTGGCTATAGATCAGGCAGAAGACCGTGGGCGTGGCACAAAAAAAATTGGCACCACAGGAAGAGGAATTGGACCGACTTATGCAGATAAAGCAGATCGTTTTGGAATAAGAATGTCTGATTTAATTGATCCAAAAGAACTTGAAGAAAAAGTAAACTGGCTTGTGCCAAGGAAAAATGTAATCTTAGAAAGACTTTATTCACTACCGACTGAAGATCCAAAAAAAGTTTTTGATGAATATAAAATCTATGGTGAAAAATTAAAACCTTATGTAGTAGACACATCAGCGCTAATTTTTGATGCTATTAAAAACAAAAAAAATATTTTGTTTGAAGGAGCTCAGGGTACATTGCTTGATCTGGATCATGGTACTTATCCTTATGTAACGAGTTCAAATCCTGTAGCAGGTGGAGCATGCATTGGTGCTGGAATCGGACCTACGACCATAGACAGAGTGATTGGTGTAAGCAAAGCATTTACTACACGGGTTGGAGAAGGACCATTTCCTACAGAGGTTTTTGGACGTGAAGCAGATGAACTTAGATCAGCAGGAACTGCATGGGCAGAGTTTGGTACAACTACAGGAAGACCGCGCAGGGTTGGCTGGCTTGACCTTGTTCTTTTAAGATATGCTGTTCGTGTAAATGGGTTGGATTGTCTGGCACTTACAAAACTAGATGTTCTTGATAATCTAGACAAAATAAATATTTGTATAGCTTATGAAGACAGTTTAACCGGTGCAAAATATTATGATTTGCCACTAGCTGCTGGTGTGTTTAAAAGAGTTAAACCGATTTACGAAACACTGCCTGCTTGGAAAACATCGATTAATAAATGCAGATCACGAAACGATCTCCCACAAAACGCACAAAAGTATATGGATAGAATACAGGAGCTTTTAGAAATCCCTATAGCTATTGTAAGTGTAGGTCATAAGCGTGATCACACGATTATTATTGAAGATCCAATTCACGGGCCAAAGAGAATTTTGCAGAAAGGATGAATCAATCCTTTGCAAAATACAAGGCTCGCTACCATGCAGCAGTCCGTACACAGGAATATTTATATAATCAACTTTTTCCTTATATTGGAAATAAAAGAAAACTTTTACCGTTAATTTTTGAAGCAATTTTAAAAACAAGTATTAGTCGAGGATTATTTGTAGATTTTTTTTCTGGAAGCGGAGTTGTTTCCCGCCTTGCAAAGGAAAATGGATTTCAAGTTATTTCAAATGACTGGGAACCATATTCATTTTTTTATAACAATGCTTACATAGAACAAAATAAATGTCCGCCTTTTAAAAAACTAGGTGGGATAAAAAAAGTTTATGAGTATTTAAATGGCTTAGAAGGTATTCATGGATATATCAGTGAGTATTATTGTCCGTGGGATGATAAAAATCCTGATATAAAAAGAGAAAGAATGTTTTACACGCATAAAAATGGAATGAAAATTGATGTACTGCGTGAAAAGATTTTTGAATGGGAACAAGAAGGCAAGATCAATGAAAAAGAAAAGGCAATTTTACTTGCTTCGTTTATGTACAGTGCAAGTTATGTAAGTAATACAAGCGGTGTATTTAAAGGCTTTCATAATGGCTGGGGAGGAAAAACCGGTACTGCACTTTATCGTATTTTAAGTAACATAGAATTAGTTCTGCCAGGTTTATTTGATAACAAAGAAAAAAACAAAGTCTACCAGATGGATTCGCAGCTACTTGCTGAAAAATTAAATGAAAAAGAAAAAATAAACATTGCTTATCTGGATCCACCTTATAATCAGCATCCTTATGGAAGCAATTATCATATTTTAAATACCATTGCTCTTTGGGATAAACCAGAAATAAATAAATCAATTTTAGTAAATGGAAAGAAAACTAATAAAAGTGCCATTAGAACTGACTGGAGAACTGAAAGAAGATCCGCTTATAATTATAAAAATGAAGCAACCAGTGCATTGGAAAAATTAATTCAAACAATAAACTCTGATTATGTTTTGCTTAGCTATAGTACTGATGGTCATATGGATTTGAAAGATGTTTTAGAAATTATGGCAACTAGTGGAAAGTTATCTATGGTCACAAAGCCATATAAACGTTATCGTGTAAGCACTCAGCGCATGTCAGAAAAACCATATAATGTAGAAACTGTTTTAATCTTGGATAAAAACAAGACCAGCCCGAAAGGTATTGTTAAAAAGCTTTGGGGAGAGTTTTTAGAACAGGATAAGTGGCTGAAATAAGCTTTTATTTAACCATTTTACATATTTCATTGACTTCATCTATGCCTTCTCTAAGCCTTGAAATATCTACAAAAGTAGGAACATGAGAATGAAAATAATCGCGCTGTCTGTTTCCGTAGTTTATTAGTTTTTCTCTTTGTTCTTGGCTAATTGGGTACTTATCAGGATTTTGTAAAATTAGCCAGATTTTTTCAAGCCTTGGAGTTTCTTCAGCAGCATATAAATCTCTCTTAAGATGATCAATATCAGGCTTACTAAAAGACCATTTATATAATTTATCTAAAGATTTCGCTTGTTCATTAATGTAAGTTGCCATTGCTGCTTTTTTACCATTTTCTACTGTTCCAGATATTTCATGTTCACTAAGTACTTTTACAATTCCTTTTGCTGTGTCAACATATGGTCCACTTAGAGATGGTACTTGAATTTCTTCTTGCATTTTTTTAATTAAATCTTTCAAGCAGTTTAAAAGCACATCTGATGCAGCTTTTGACTTTTCTCCTATTTTTGCAAGTGCTCCTGTTGTTTCTATTAACACAAGACTTGGTATGTGAATATCTACAATGCTAGCTTTAGACCTTTGATCTAATTCTTTTTCGAAAATATTTTTTAACACAGGGATAAACTCTTCATTTTTTGAACTTCCAGCAACTTTAACAGCAGAAAGAAAACCACAAATACCATGATCAAAAGAATATGGGTCTTTTTCTAAAACACTCTTAATAATTTGAATTACTTCTTTTGGTAAGTTTTCACCATACTCACTAAGCTTATCTAGAACAATTTCACGCACTTCTTCATTTTCTTCATATGTAGGACTATTAATTATATTTGCAAGTTCAAGTGGTCCAAGGTTTTCTAAATCCAAACCATATTTTCTTTTAAGTTCATCTTCTCTAGAACATACTTGTTCTAATTCATTAATGCTTTGATGAAGCAAGCTAGGACGATTTCTAAAAATATGAAACTTTAATTCTGAAGTTGGATCATCAGGAAATTCTACAAAGAACTCATCTTTTTTATCTTTTGTAGGGTCACAAATTATGCCTTTTCCATACTTAGGATGTTTAACAACATCATATCTTCTTAATTTGCTAGGATCAATTTGGTTTTTAAAAAATCTTGTGGGCAAATATCCTAACAATTTAGTAGCTAGACTCATAAATATCTCCTTAGTAAGTACTTCTGTTAAGAGTAGCTCTGGCTAGGAGTAAAATCAATATCACAATACAAGTAAACTATTAAATTATCCTTATGAATTCCTAAATTAAAAGAAGCTTGGTAAATGATTTATCTAATCAACCTTAAAGAAAATAACTAAACATATGAGACCAGTTGCTGCTATAACATATTCTTTTTTAAACCGATATGGTCTATGGACAATGGCCGAATTCGTACGAACAGTAAATGAGCAAGGTGGTCAGTCAAAAAATGGTAAGGAGCATAATTATTTCAATACTTTAAGAGGTCTAGCTCAATGGATTATAAGCCCTATTACAAGGGAGGAAATTAATAGAGCTGTTAGAAATAGTGTTATTTATCGAGATGGAGATCGTCTTGATCCTTTTACAAGGAGGGTATCCAAAAGATTTGGGATACAAGCTCAAAGAATTAAAACACTGATATCAAGGAGTCCGTTATCAGAGCAGGAATTAAAAATTTTTGATGCTGCTTCTAATCATGGGCATATTACAGAGGAGCTGGAGCAAAAGATTAAAAGATATACAGGGATGGATATATTTAATGAAGTGATTCAGTCTGCATGGAAAGAGGCGGTAGAAAGGTTTCAAAAAATTGGCTGCAATGATTACAATTTTGTTCATGGGAATATTTTGCTTGGAAGCTCTTATAAAGGATTACCACGGGATAACAATCTAGTAATTTGCACAGGTGTAATGGGACACTTTAGAACATATCAAATAGTTCAATTATTAGATAACTTAGCTTCAACGCTTGATAATTCAGACAACTCAAGAATAATAATTAGCTTTCCTGTTATTTCTCAGGATTATGATAGCTCTGGACTTATAGTAAGTACGGATGAATTTGGAAATATTTTGCCAAAACCTAGAAGGGAAGAAGATGGAATAAAATATGTTCTTGAAAGAAGCAGGATGACAAATTTTGAATTTAGAAGATATGAAAAGAATGATATCTTAAAATTAATTCAACAAAATAAAAGACTTGAAATAGCAGATACTATTGAGCCTTCAGAAGAACTTTGTAATATTTATTTGTGCTTGAAAAGAAAACCTACAAACAAAATTTAAGCTTATGGATGTAAAAAGTATCTCACGATTGTGTTCAGAATATAGATATAGTAAGAATTATAAACATTGGGCTAATTGTGCTGGATGGAATGCGCCAAGAGTAATTTCAAAACTAATTTTAAATGGAGACTTGCAAAATGAACCCCTAAATATTTTAGAAATAGCATGCCACAATGGTAATTTGCTTGATGCAATGTATCGTATTCCAGACTTAAAAAATAAAATAAAAAGATATACTGGGCTTGATGTCTCAAGAGATGCATTAAATAAAGCAAGAAATAAATACCCTAACCACACGTTTATAGAAACCAATGTATTAGTTGAAGAACTGTCTAGTAATGAAAAAGTTTTAAACGATAATAATTTAATAGTATGCTCGGGATTGTTTGACTATCTTGGACCAGTGGATATAAAACGAGTATTAAAACTAATTGAAACTAAGCTTTTAAAAGATAAACTTGCTAGAGTTTATCTTAATTACCCAACTACACTTCCTATATATAGCATTGCAGTAAATAACCCATTGAAAGCAGCAGAGTCATTTTATAAAGAATATGATGAATACTATGGTGGAGCACCTTTTGAAGAAGATAACGTGCAATGCATTGTTAGCACAAAGAACCCAGTATGTTTTTATAGATATGCTCTTAGTGAGTTCTCAAAGTTGCTTGATTCTATAAACTTTGAAATAGTTACCAGTAATTCACAAAGCTCTTTGCCTAAACGACCTAATGACAATGTCATCGCTGGAATGCGAGCATATAATCATATTTGCTTGAAGAAAAAAGAATGTTTATAATCCATTAATTACTATTTTACGTTTGTTTAATTCAGAAATAAAAATCTCAGAAGGTACACATCTTTCTTGTGGGTGGACACCTTTTATTTTTATTTGTCCTTTTGCCTGCATTTGAGAAATAATAGCTGCTGGAAATGCCGTCATTCTCATCATCGATGTAAATGGTGGTTTTGCTTTATCGATAATTATTAGCTCATGTTTTTTAGAGCCACCTTCGAAAATTATTTTTACCAAAGTCACATCTTCTTTTCCAAGCGGTATAGTCTTTTCCAAATATTCTGCAGTTGATTTTCTCTTTTCACCAGAAAATCCCCCTGATTCATACATTTCTCTCATTAGCTTACAGTGACCCGAATATCGAATGGTTTTGTAGTCTAGATTTTTCAAGCGGTTTTTATAGGTTTCAATCAATGTTGAAACGCCGCCAGATGTTGTAAATGCCTCAAGTTTCCCAAGTTCTGGAAATTCAATCTCTTCAATTTCTACAAGCGGCTCAATAATTTCTATTTTCCCGTTTCTTAAAACACGAACTGGTTCAACATATTCATTTATAAGTCCTTCAATAGAAAATAATCTTTCATATTTAAATATTCCTTTTGGGTTTTGAGGCAGACCACCAACCCGGATTTTTACTGTATCTACCCAGCTAAACTTTTCAAGTCCCCACTTAACGAGTACTGATACCATGCCTGGTGCTAAGCCACAATCTGGAATTACAGAAACTCCTATAGCTTCAGCTTCTTTATTCATTTTTAGCTGTGCATCCACGACATCATTATTTCCACCTAAGTCACAAAGATGTGTTTTTGTTTTAATTGCTGCTCTTGTAAAATCTTCGTTAAATTTATAATGTACTGCAGCTATAGCAGCATCAACATCTTTAAAAATTTCTTCTACTTGTATAAGATCTTTAACATCAGCAATTTTTGTGCACAGTTTATTATTGTTTTGTAGAGACATTGCTTGCAGTGCCTCTGTGTTACTATCCACCAATATTACTTGTGTCGTGTCGTCTTGTTGTAATAAATTATAGGCAACAGCCTTGCCCATTAATCCTGCACCTAGAACACAGTATTTCATAATACAAATCGTATCATTGACTTTTCACACCTTGACAATTAATTTACGATACTACTTCAGATGTTTGTGGTACAGCAGCTGCATTATTATCTTTTTTACTTCCAAGCAGTCTAATATTATCGGCTATTACCATTGGTTTTATATTTGTCTCGCCAGTTTCTTTGCTTATCCAGCTATCCCATCTGATTTTACCTTCAACACCAATTAAAGAACCTTTTTTTACATACTCACCAGCAATTTCCGCTGGCTTTCCCCAAATCTCAATATCAAACCAGTCTGTTTGTGCATCTTTCATGGGACGGTTAACAGCCAGTGAGAAAGAAGTTACAACTTTTCCTGACTCAAAATATCTCATTTCAGGATCTCTTCCAGCACGTCCTACTAAAACCACATGATTTATATCTGCTGTTGGCCTACTATAAGTATTGTTTTGATTTTCCATTTTTATTTCCTTTTTTTATATAGCGCAAAACAAGTTTGCGCTTCTTTCGGTCAGTTCCTTTCACAGGATCGGATTTGTCGAATAAATCGAACAAATCCTATAATAGTCAATACACAAGATTTATTTTATCACTTTACGATTAAAAATTGACCAGGCTACTATTCCAATAGAGCCAATTAAAGAACAACTTAACATAGCAAATCCTAAAATGTTTATTATATAATCTTCACTTTGAACTAAAAAACTGCCCAGAAATACTAAAAAAAGTAAAAATATTATTCTGTATGCAAGCTTTAATTTTGAATTGGCTTCTTTAAGGTCTTCTTTTAAATACTTAATTTCACTATCATTGTCTTTATCCTTTTCTTTTGGCTCTGCATTGACTGATTTACTGTTTCCATTTTCAATGTTAGATGCATATTTTGGGAGCTCTTTTATCACGTCAAAGTATACTTTTGCTTTTTCAATTAATTTACTCTGCTTTGGAAAAATTGATTTTAGAAGAAGCCATTTTGATTCGGGAAGTTTCCCTTTTATCCAGTGCTGTAGATATGGTTTAGCGGTACTGATTAAACTAAAATCCGGATCAAGTGTTCGGCAAACTCCTTCCAGTGTTCCTGTCATTCTTAGAGTATAAGTAAACTTGCTTGGAAGTTTCATTGGTTTTTCTTCAAAGAGTTTATTTAAATCATCCTGAATGCCATCTAAGTTAATCGATTCAAGCTTGGCGCCATCATAATATTTATATGCAGCTTCTTCAATTACTCTTTTAAGCGGGCTTATATCAGCTTCTGACTTTATAAGATCCAGGTTTTTCAGTGTGTTTATTAATGTATCTGTATCACCTCCAACAACACTAACCAAAACACTTCCAAGCTCTCGCCTGACATTTTCATTTATTCTTCCTACCATTCCAAAGTCATAAAAAACAATTGTTCCATCATCTTCTACAACGATATTCCCCGGATGTGGATCAGCATGATAGAAACCATCTTCAAAAAATTGTTTAAAATAAGCATTGACTAAAACCTGTGCAAGTTCTTTTGTGTCATGATTTTTTTCTTTTAGAGCATCAAGATCTGTAATCTTTATTCCCGGTACAAACTCAATAGTTAAAAGCTTTCTTGTGGTGTACTGCCAGTATATTTTTGGAATATGGATTCTTTCTTCAGATTTTAGATTTTTTCTGAATCGATCTGCGTTTTTACCTTCCTGGATAAAATCAATTTCTTCAAATAATGTTTTCCCGATTTCATCAATTATTTCTACCCACTCTCTACCTTTTCCAAGCTCTGTGTACCTTTCAAGAAAAGTTGCCCAGCATCGTAAAATAGCTAAGTCCTGATAAAAAAGAAGATTTAAATTTGGTCTTTGAATTTTTACTGCTACTTGAATACCGCTTAAAAGCTCAGCTCTGTGAACCTGTCCAATGCTTGCAGATGCTATGGGTTCAGGATTAAAGGATTTAAAAATCCTATCAAGCGGCTTTCTAAGCTCTTGTTCTATAAGTAGCTTGACTTCATCAAATGGTATTGGTGGTAAAGAATCCTGAAGCTCTGATAAAGCTTCTATGTATTCTTTTGGAAGTAGATCGGTACGACTTGACAAAAACTGTCCTATTTTTATAAAAGTAGAATCAAGCTCTATAAAAGCATCTTTAACATATTCTGAAATTAAAGCATCTTTTTTTCTAATCCTGTTTATAAGTCTGTAGATAACTTTGCTTATTTGCTTAAATCTTTTATCTCTTAAACAGAAATAACCAAGCAGTATAGATTCATGTAAAAATGAAATAAAATTCCTTTTAAAATCTTTTTCTCTAACAGGAAGATTAAATCTTTCCTGAACAAAATTCGGGTCATAGTAGAGATGCGCTGTCGGCACGTCTCTACTCACATCAATTTTTTCTAATGTTTCTATCAATTTTTTATCGTTTTTGTAATTTCATTTGTGCTTTAAGATCAGCCAGCTCAGCACGTAAGCCAGCAATCTCTGCTCTAATATCATTTAGTTCCATTGAATCTAAAAGAGCGTTGTTTGTTAATTCAATTAATTTTTCTTTTACAAAACCTTTGAGCTGCAGTTCATTTATCTTTGCTCTGTGGCTGATTTCACTTATTAGTTCATTTAGTTCTTCTTTTGCTTTATCTTTTATTTTACATTGAGGACTTTCTGCACCGTTTGAGCTATTTTGTGCTTTGTCGCGAAAAGCCTGGACTTGAATGGCCAAGTCACATGCCTTTGATTCTAACTTTTCTTTTAAAATATCAAGAGTAGCTTTTGCTGTTAGTACAAATTTAGTAATATCATTTAACATAGGTTTTAAGATTATCTCACAAATTGACCTGGGTCTGTAAAAAAACGAGGATGTCATTCCCGGCTTGACCGGGAATCCAGTAAAATAAACGCTAACTTTAATTTTCTGGATTCCCATTTTCATGGGAATGACAACTTTCCTAAAAACAATGACAAAAAATACAAGAAATATAAATTTAACCTGGGTTTATCCACCAAACAACTGGGTTTCGAATTATCAAGAGACATTTATCTACGGGTGGTCAAATCCAAAAGCTAAATTGTTTGTTTCCGTAGAGACGTCACATGCAACGTCTCTACAGCGACCGATAAAAATCTTTTCTAATGGTAATTTTGCACAAAAAATAAAATTGCCATATAAGAAGAGTACTATTAGGTTGATTCAGAATCTAAATGGGAAGAAAAAGATATTTTCTAGAAATATCATTGTGGTGAAGAGAAAAACAAAGCAATCTAAACAAGTTATGTCATTGCGAGGAGCGCAGCGACCCGCTTCGCCCGCAAAGCGAGGCGAGCGAAGCAATCTCACCAACTTTTTCACATCAGGGAGATTGCTTCGGTCTAAAGCCCTCGCAATGACGTTAAGAAACAGTTTTCGCAATGACGTTTCTATAGTTATCGATCCTGGTCACGGTGGAAAAGAACACGGCACTCACTCACCAAAAGGTATTCCTGAAAAAGTTTTTAATTTGCAGATTTCTAAACTGCTTTATAAAAAGTTAAAAAAGAAATTTAAACAAGTTTATCTAACGAGAACAAAAGACAAATTTGTTTCTTTAAAAGAAAGGGTTAATTTTGCAAAAAAGAAAAAATGTAATCTTTTAATTTCAATCCACCATAATGCACTTCCTGACAATGAAAATCCTCTAAAACACAGAGGCATTGGTATTTATTACACGCATGCTTTTGTAAAATCGCTTGCAAAGAAACTTTTAGATGGCATTTCGAAGTCGTCAGGCTTAAAAAAATATGGAATATTTAAAAGAAACTTTGCAGTAACAAGACCAGATTTTTATCTGGGAGTTTTAATAGAATGTGGATTTTTAATACATCCGCAAGAAGCTGAAATTATTACAAAAAGACAAACTCAGGAGAAGATTGTAAATGGGATTAGTTCTGCTTTAAATAATCTATAGATAATGTATTTCCTTAACCTTTATTGTGCTTGTCTTTTTTGTTTTCTTTATATTGGTCATATAAAAAGATTCCTGCCAATGCTATTGCACCAAAAATAAGAATGCAGAAAGCTAATTCTCCTGATGGTTGAATATGCATTTTTTACCTCTCCTTTAAAACAAAGTAACCATTTGCCAGAAATATAAAACCCAATAAAAATATTATCACAGCAGCATTAAAATTACCCACAAACAAGTCTTTTTTGAAAACAACCCACTGAAAAACCAATGACGCTAGTGGTGTTGACAATGCAAAGCCACTAGTCCTTAATGAAACAGAAATATATTTTTGTTTCTCACTTACCACATAAGAAAATATAACAAAAATAAAACCCTTTGATAATCAGGTAATTTCTCTGATTCAATTAAGAACAAAAAATAAATGTAACCTATGGTATCAAAAATATAACGATTTTTTTTATCTCTTCACGCTAGCTAGCCACTTTAAAGAAAAATGTATAAGTGACTCAGCATCTTCATGGTTTCCATTAGATTTTGCCTGGGAAAATGCTTGATTTATTTCATTACCTGAATAGCCCAGTGCTTGTAAAACTGATCGTGCTTCATTTAGAAATGAACTTGAGGATTGATTTTCTGTGTCTTTGCCTTTAAGCTTTTCTGAATATGCTATCGGCAGATGCTTCCAGTTTTTAATTTTTTCTTTTAACTCTAAAATTATTCTGCTTGCAGTTCTTTCTCCAATACCTTGTGCTTTTCTTAAATTTGAAATATCTTCATTTAAAATTGAATAAGTTATTTCACTTACCGTAAGATTGTTTAAAAGATTTAGAGCAGTTTTTGGCCCTATGCCTGATACACTAAATAATAAGTTGAAAAGCTCCCTTTCAAGTAATGTAGGAAAGCCTATTAAAGTCATTTGATCTTCTTTATGGATTAATGTTGTATAGACTGTAGTAGTTTCACCATTCTTACCAAAGAGATCTAAAGCAGATAAGCTGGTGTTTATCTCATAGCCGATTCCATTTACCTCAAGTATAAGTTTCTCGGCTCCCAGTGGCTCTGTAATTTTTTCTTTGATTATCCCTCTTAAAAATTGATACATTTTTTATAAGTTCAGACAAGCCTGCCGCGGCAGGCAAGCTAAAGCTTCCTTGACTATATAAATACTGCAGTTTGTGAATTCATAGTAACTTTATTTAACATGATTGGTATAATTAAAGTTGCATTAGTTAGAAGTTTAACAGGTGGGCCAGTTTTATTTAACAGCTCATAACAAAACAAAAATATAACGAAAGGAAAGTTTAATATAAAATGTCAAACGTAGGTGAGGTAACAGACGCAACTTTTGAGGAAGAAGTTCTCAAGGCAAAGTTGCCGGTTTTAGTAGATTTTTGGGCACCATGGTGTGGTCCTTGTAGAGCTGTAGCTCCTGTAGTGGATGAAATTGCCAGTGAATATAATGGAAAATTAAAGGTTCTAAAGTTAAACACTGATGAAAATCCAAAAACTGCTCAGTCATATAGAATAAGCGGTATTCCAAGCTTAATGGTTTTTAAAAATGGTCAGCCCGTGGAACAAGTTGTAGGAGCAGTACCAAAATCAACCCTTTCTTCTGCTGTACAAAAACATATTTAAAATAACGATTTTATATAAATGAACAAAATACAGTCTATAACTTCTTTTATCAAAGTGAAGAGGCTTAGTTGTGGAATTAAATAAAAATGACTGGTAAAGAAAAAGAAGTAGATCACAGATCAAAAATAAAACAACAAATAAAAAATCTTCTAAGATTAGTTATAAGTATAGTAGCTTTTATATGCTTGATTAAGTTTGGAAAAGTCGATGTAAAAGTAGCAGTTAAATATCTTACTCAAGTTAATCCTCTATATTTTGCATTGGCTTATATAAGTTACTTCATAACGACGTTAGTAGCTGGGGTAAGATTTTATTTTTCATCACATGTTTTAGGATTTCGAAAAAATTACTTCCAGCTTGTGCAGTTAAATTTTGTTGGTGCTTTTTTTAATAACTTTTTGCCCACAACAATTGGTGGTGATGCACTGAGGGGTTATTACTTAAAAAGAGGTTCTCACATTCCGCTTTCCAGAGCAGTTGCATGCATTGTTTATGAGCGTTACACAGGTATGATTGTTTTATTTTGGGCAACCTCAGCTGCTTTTATAATGCAGGATTTAGGTTTTATAAGTAAATCTCTCTGGAATGTCCCTCACCAGCTTGCAATTTTTTGTCATATTGGTTCAGTAATAACTATTTTTTTGGTACCGTTTTTACCTCAATTAAACAATCTTTTTTTTGGAAAGACAAACTGGGTTTATAAAACAATTATTGAGCCTATCCTTGTTTATTGGCATGATTTAAAACTCACAGTAAGGATAGTAGTTCTTTCTGTTTTGCTGCAAATATTTGTAATTCTGTGTCATTTTTTTATTGCTAAATCATTGAACATGAATATACCGCTTAGCTACTATCTTGTTTTTTACCCATTGACTACTCTTGCCGGGTTTATGATCCCAAGCTTAAACGGGCTTGGGATAAGGGAAGGAACATATATTTATTTTTTAAAGAAGGTAAACATTACAAGTGATCAAGGATTAGCTTTTAGTATTTGCTGGTTAATAATTTTACTGATTACAAGCATTATTGGTGGGATAATCTATATGGTTGGTGATTTTAGAAAGCATAAGCCTCTAACGTAGAGTTGCATTTATAATATCTTTTTTAATTGAAACACTAGCAATTTCACCATTTTCCACACTGATAACTTTATCAACGTTGTCTATTGTGGACTGCCTGTGAGCAATTATAATTACTGTTCTATTTTTTACAAGTTCATTGATTGCTTCCTGAATATATTTTTCAGATTCATTATCCAGATGGCTTGTAGGCTCATCTAAAATTAATACTGGTGCATCTTTTAAAAATGCTCTAGCTAGTGCAACTCTTTGCCTTTGTCCACCAGAAAGTCTTGTCCCATTTTCACCTACAATGGTTTCAAATCCTTCATAAAACTTTTCTGTAAACTCAACTACATGTGCTTTTCTTGCGGCTTCAATCATTTCTTCATGAGATGCATCTGGCTTGCCAAATAAAATATTTTCTTTAATTGAACAGTTAAAAAGTACTTGCTCCTGTGTAACAAGAGATATTTGTGATCTTAAAGAATGAATATCAATAGTTTTAATATCAATGCCATCAATTTCAACACTTCCAGATTGAGGATCATAAAATCTTGGAATTAAACTCACCAGTGTGGTTTTCCCTACCCCAGATAGACCAATTAAAGCAACTTTTTCACCTGGGCTAATCTCAAGGTTTATATTTTTTAAGATTTCTCTGTTTTCAGAATAATTAAAACAAACATTGTTAAAAACAATTTGACCTTTTAATCTCTTTACGTGTGCAGGCGATTTTGCTTCAGGAAGTGAAGGGTTTTGATCTAATATTTCAAATACTCTTTCGCTTGCTCCTAAAGCCTGCTGCAGTGTAGACCATACCCTGCTGATTCTTTTAATAGGCTCATAGAGAAGAACCGTTGTTAAAAAATATGATGAGAAATCACCTAGTGTAATCTGTGTGCTTGCTACACTTTTCATCCCATACCAGAATACAAAAGCAACACCGCAGGCACCGACAAGTCCAGTTATTGGTGAAATCATGGCTTCAATCATTACTGTATTTCTAAGAGTTGAAAAAAGTTTTGAGTTTTTTAATTGGAAGTTTTTGTCTCTCACTTGTTCCAGATTATAAGCCTGGACTAGTTTCAAATTTTGGAGACTCTCTTGTACATATCCTGAAATTTCTCCAATACTTTCTTGTCCTTTTCTGCTAAGCTTTCTTAGTTTTTTAGCTAGGTTTACAACAGGAGTTACAAACATTGGGATTACAATGATAGTGACAAGTGTCAAGGACCAGTTTATAGATAAAAGCCAGCTAAATAAAAATACTGTTTTGGATGAATCATTAAAAATAGTGGTAATAGTTTCTGCTACCCAGGACTGAACAGCAATTAAATCATTTGTAACCCTTGAAACATAAGTGCCGCTCATTTCTTTTGTAACCTGCGATAGAGAAAGCTTTTGAAGATGTTCGTGTAATTTGTTTCTAATGTCTCTGACAGTTGCAATGCCTACAAATCTAATACAAAACTGGTGTAAAAACCTGAAGATGCCATCCAGAAAGTAAGCAACAACAATTAAAACAGGAATAAAACCAAGAAGTTCATTTACATGGATACTCATGCTTGGAGAACCAACAAGTACTTTTAATTGTTTTGGTAAGAGAAAAATCCTGCCATGCTGATTTGGCATGTTTAAACCATCTACTGCAATTTTTACAAGCCATGCAGGAAGTAAAGAAATAAACCCTGAAAAAATCATTGAGAAGAAAGCTATTGTAAATAAAGCCCAATATTTTTTGCCGTATGATAATAGCCTTGTCAATGTGTTCATAAGATTTAAATTATAACGTTATTGTGTTATTTTTTTTATAAATACCTGTATTGAATCCTTAAAAACGGTTAGTATTTTAATGACATTATGCAAGAAACTAATTTACCTCCGCCTCCAAAATCAGCAAAGGCTCAGAGAACCCGCTTAAAAATCTTGGAAGCAGCAAGAGCAATCTTTGCAGAGCGAGGGTTTGCAAAAGCAACGGCAGAAGAAATTTCTACAAGGGCCGGTGTTGGTTATGGAACGTTTTATTTATACTTTACTGATAAAAGACAAGCACTGCATACAATTCTTTCTGAAGTTGATGACAAGCTTTACCAGGTAGGTCAAACTGAATCTGAAAAACAAAGATTGGGTCTTGGCGCGCTTGCTCCTATTAAAGCTACCATAAGTGGTTTCTTCGACAGCTTTAAAGAAAACGCTGACGTTTTAAAAATTTGCCATGAGCTTTCTGCAACCGATCCTGATTTTAAAGCTCAGCACGATAAGGTCAGAGCAAGGCTTGTAACCAGAATAAAAGATCATATTTTAAAAGGACTGGAACTAGGAAACACAAGAAATGTAGATCCTGAAATTGCATCGGTGGCTATAGCTGGTCTTATAGAAACTATTTCCAATGAATGGTTTTTTAACAATCGTCCATGGGACAGAGAAAAGGTAATAAATACTGTTGCAAAGCTTTACTATAGTGCTGTAATAAAGCGCTGATCACATAGCAAGCGTATTATATCCACAGTCTACATAAATAAGCTCGCCCGTTATTGCACGGGATAAATCACTGAATAGAAACACACAGGTATCAGCTACTTCTTCTGCTGAAACATTTTTCTTAAGCGGAGCTACAGTTCTGAAATGCTCAAGCATCTTAGAAAAGTCATCAATGCCGCTAGCAGATAGGGTTTTAATAGGCCCTGGTGAAACTACATTTACTCGTATATTTTTTGGACCTAGATCATAAGCTAAGTATCTGGCTGAGCTTTCAAGTGCTGCTTTTGCTACGCCCATAACGTTATAATTTTTTACTACTCTTTCACTTCCCAGATAACTTAGTGCTACTATACTTCCACCTTTTTCTTCCATGGCTGGCTTAAATGCTTTTGAAAGGGCTATTAGTGAATAACTGCTTACATCCTGTGCTAGATGATATCCGTCACGAGATGTGTTTACAAACTCTCCTCCAAGCTCTTCGCGTTTTGCAAACGCAACTGCATGTAAAAAGAAATCAATATTTCCAAATTGTTTTTTAATCGACTCACCAGCAGAAACAAGCTCTTCATCTTTTGTAACGTCCAAATTTATAGAGTAAGGATCTTTTAAGTTTGCTTCTTTAAAAAGTTTTTCAAGGTTTCTTAAAACTCTTTCTCCTTGATAAGTAAATCCGATTTCTGCCCCTTCTCTAATACATGCTTGAGCAACTGCCCAGGCTATGCTCCATTTATTTGCTACACCTACAATAATTCCTTTTTTACCTTTTAAAAGCATATTTGAAACTTCCTTCTTTACTGGTTTTTCTATTGTTTGCATTTCTGACATGGACAATATAATACCAAATTATGGGAACCAAAATCGTGTAAAGATGTAAGGGCATTCTACGGAATGCCCTTAAACCGTGTGATAGATTAATATTGTTTTAATTGAGAAATAAAAAATGACATTAAAAGCTACTAACCTAACAAAATCTTTTGGCGGCAAAACTGTTGTCAATAATATTTCATTTGAAGTAAAGCCAGGTGAAATAGTTGGCTTATTAGGTCCAAACGGTGCTGGCAAGACCACTTCATTTGATATGGTCGTAGGCTTAATTAAACCTGAAGCAGGGCAGATCACCCTCTTTGAAAAAGATCTTACTAAATTACCAGTTCATAAAAGAGCCAGATCTGGAATTGGTTATCTTACACAAGAGCCATCTGTTTTTAGGAGACTATCAGTAGCTGATAATCTCAGGTTAATCTGGGATGTTTTAGAAAACATTAGCAAAGAAGAACAAAAAGAACTCCTTGAAAAATTGCTTAGAGAGTTTGATCTTCTAGATTTAAAAGATCACGTTGCCATCAGTCTAAGTGGTGGTGAAAGACGGCGTGTTGAAATAGCTAGAGTCCTTGCTTCTGATCCTAAGTTTGTGCTTCTGGATGAGCCTTTTACAGGTATTGATCCAATTGCAATTCAAGACATTCAGAAATTAATTGCAAATTTAAAAACTAAAAGGCATATAGGCATACTTTTAACCGATCATAATCCAAGAGCAACGCTTGCAATAACTGACAGAGCATATATCATCCAGGATGGAAAAATTTTAATAGCTGGTACTGCCAAAGAAATTGCAAAGGATCCAATAGCATTGAAATACTATCTTGGTGAGGATTTTAAATTATGATTAAATCCATACAAAAAATATTTTTTTCAAAAGTTAATATCCTTGATAAATACATTATCAATGAGTTTTGGATCCCTTTTGTTTCCGGCTCTGCGATAATCACTGGAATCTGGCTAAGCGCAGATCAATTGCGCCAGGTTTTTAAATTAATTACAATGTCAGATGCTCCAATAAGCCTGGCTATTACTATTTTAGGTCTGCATATGCCCGGCATTATAGTTATTACGATTCCTATTGGTGTTTTGTGGTCTACATTCCTTGTATTTAGCAGGCTTAATAATGATTCTGAAATTATTGCAATGAGGACAAGCGGCATTAGCTTAATAAAAGTTTTAAAGCCTGTTTTTCTATTTGGGTTACTTGCAGCATTTTTATCGTTTGCAATAAATGAAATAATCGTTCCTTTTTCAAATCCATTGGCACGGAAATTGGAAATATATTCTATATATAAGAATCCATTTCCGAACAGTCAGAAAAACTTTACTTATCTGGAAAAAACATCCAAAAAACAATTAAGAAGGATTTTCTATGCAGGTTATTATAATGCCGATAAAGATATTTTAAAAAATATTGTGGTTTTAGATTTTACACGTACTGGCTTGACACAAATTTACAGTGCAAAAACTGCCAGATGGAGACCTGAAAAAGGCGGCTGGGAACTATACAATGGCACGAATCATTTTATTTCAAATGATGAAAACCTAAGCAGGGTTTCAAGCTTCGATGTCTTTTTTATACCTAGTGGATCTACCCCTGCAAAATTAATCAGAGAATTACATAAGCCAAAAGAGATGAACCTTTTTAGATTATGGAATTTTTTACAACTTCAAAAAGACTCTACGATAAACACCGATGATTATAATGAAGCAATTGTCACCTTTCATGGCAAGTTTGCTCAGCCTATTGCATGTCTTTTAATAGCTTTAATTGGTGCACCACTTGGCATACTTCCGAGAAGATCAAGCTCAAGCTGGAATTATATAATTCTCGCGCTAATTATTTTTCAATTTTATATAAGCCAGTCAGTGTGCAATTCTCTGGCTGAGACGAACAAGATTATGCCATTTTTTGCAGCATGGTTCCCTAACCTTGTTTTAGCTGCAATTGCTGTGTTTATTATCAGGCAAAAGGCAAAATTGGTATAAAAAATTAGGTAATGTAACCATAGGTTACAGAAAATTTCATTTCATTTGGTTAACATATAATCAAATGAAATCCAGATACAATTCAAACATTCACCATCGTCGTTCAATAAGATTGAAGGAATATGATTATTCACAAGATGGTTATTATTTTGTGACCATTTGTACAAAAAATCGTGAATGTTTTTTTGGTGATGTTATTGATGGGAAAATGGAATTGTCCCCAATGGGTGGGATTGCCAATGAATGTTGGAATGATATTCCGAAACATTTTAGTAACGTTTTGTTGGATGTATTTGCCATAATGCCGAACCATTTGCATGGGATTATTGTTATTGACAATGTAGGGACATACCATGGTATGTCCCTACGGCAATTTGCAAAACCGATTTCGAAATCATTATCAATGATAATCAATCAATTCAAATCATCCGTTAAACGTCAATGTAATAAAAATGGTTTTGAATATTTTGGGTGGCAACGCAATTATTATGAAAATGTAATCCGCAATGAAATTGCATTGGATAATATACGCGAATACATCATTAATAATCTAATCCAATGGAAATTTGATAGAAATAACCCCAAAAACCTCTCTACGGTAAAATGATAATCATAAACATATGACGACCACAATATTAGAAAAACCAAAAACATTTGAAAATTCCTGGCCACCAGAAGCCAGTAAAATTGCTGTTTGTATGAGCGGTGGTGTTGATAGCAGTGTTAGCACATATATCATTCGTAAAAAAGGATATGAAACTGTTGGTTTGACAGGATGGCTTATTAAAGGCGCCGGACGTTGCTGTGATAATGGAATGGTAGATGCAGCCAAGGTTTGTGAACAAATTGGTGTTAATCATATTTCAAAAGATTTGAGAATATTTTTTAAACAGGAAATCGTAGATCCATTTATAAATTCCTATAGTATAGGCTCAACACCAATACCGTGCATTACATGCAATACAACTATCAAATGGGGCTCGCTTATGAAATATGCATTTGATGAGTTAAATTGTTCGCACATTGCAACAGGTCACTATGCAAAACTTATAAAAGATAATGATGTTTTTAAAATTGTCCGTCCAAAAGATTTGAAAAAAGATCAGACATTTATGCTATGGGGATTAACCCAGGAAGTACTCTCTAGAACTGTATTTCCACTCGGTGATCTAATCAAGGATGAAGTCAGAAAAATTGCAAAAGAAGGAGATCTTATTGTTGCAGATAAAGAAGAGAGTCAGGATATTTGTTTTGTATCAAATAAAGAAGGTACACAAGGGTTTTTAGGAAAATATTTAGAATTAAAAGAGGGCCACATCATTGAGAATAAAACAGGAAAGGTTTTAGGTACTCACGAGGGCACACATAATTACACTATTGGTCAAAGAAAAGGACTTGGCATAGCTTTTAGCGAGCCGCTTTATGTAGTCAAGTTAGACATTGAACAAAACATTGTCTATGCAGGTACAAAAGATGAACTTGAAGGTTTTGAACTTGTTGCAAAAGATGTTAATTGGCTTTTTCCTCAGCACATCAGCACATCGGCACATCAGCACATCAGCACATCGGCACATCGGCACATCAGCACATCGGCACATCAGCACATCAGCACATCGGCACATCAGCACATCAGCACATCAGTACATAAGCACATCAAAGTAATGGCAAAAATCCGCTACAACAGCAAAACATATCCAGCAAAAGTTGAAGCACTAGAAGATAATTGTCTAAAAGTCACATTCGATGAACCTCAGTCAGCCATTACTCCGGGTCAAGCCTGTGTTTTTTATGATGAGAGTGATCAAGTTCTTCTAGGTGGTGGGTGGATTACTTAGCACGTCATTGCAAGAAGCGTTAGCGACGAAGTCTCACAATCTTATTATTTCTTATTTCAATTATCTTAGAAGGCTTTAAAGACATTTCACCTTTTTCTGCTTTTATAAACAGTTTGATTTTTTTCAATAGTTCTTTTTGAGGTCTTAAATCGCTCTTCCCAGAAAGGTTTGCACTTGTACTTGCTAAAACCTGTGCTGGACATTGCTTTAAGAGTTTTAGAAGAAATTTATTTTTTGGTACTCTGACTCCTACTGTTTTAAAATCGTTGTTTAAAAACTTTGGTACATGTTTTGAAGCAGGCAGAATAATCGTTAAAGGACCAGGCCACTGCTGAACTAGTTTTTGCAGTTGAGACGTTGCATGCAACGTCTCAACACTTACAAATATTTTTAGAGCTTTCCAATTATACCCAAGCAGTATCAATGGTTTTTTTCTTGTTCTTTTTTTTAGTTTGTATATTTTTTCTACAGCAGATTTAGAATCATATCTACAGACCAAGCCATATACTGTATCAGTAGGGAGTATGATTGGTTCATTTTTTAAGAGCAAGCTTAGTGAGCGTTTAAATGAAACAGGCATGAAGTCTATTATAAGGTGTCTATAATACCTGCAGCTTTTTTTATTTCAGCTAATTTTTGTCTAAATACTGAAATATCTTGGCACCGAATATGGTAGTTAGCATCATGAAGATTGACCTTGTCTCCTTTTGGCCTTATGTAATATCCATCAGTTCCATAAGATACATTTGTATAATTTCCAATAACTTTTAATGCAGCTACTTTTTTGAAAGCATTAATCTCATAAAGTGCTTGGAGTAAGTTAAGAGCATCCTCTAATGAAAGAGCATTACTGGCTTCTATACGCTTTCTAGTAGGATCATTTGTATCATATTCATTTAACACCTCTTGTAGTGAAATATCTTTCTGGAAGTCTTTTATATCGTCTAAAGCATTTGCCCTTGCTTGGCCTAATTCGAGCAAAACTCCTGCTTCTCTTATATTTCTCTTTGCTGCAAGCAGTTCACGTTCATTTTCTGTAAGCAGGCAACCACTACGATTATATGTAACTTCTTCTGGCTCTACTGTAGCAGGTTCTTCAACCGCTTCTAAAAAAATCTCTTCATCCTGTGTTGGTTCAGGTGCTTGTTCAGTAGGTCTTTGTGGTGAGAGACTTCTGTCAGAACCAAAAATTCTTGATAAGAAAGTTATATTTTTCTCCTTTAATATAATTTTGTATGTTTTGAATTTATCAAGATATAACTTCTGAAGTCAAGCATTGAAGCCAATTATAAGAAAGATTTAATAGTTAGATTATAAAGAAAAAATTAATTTGGGCTTTCTTGTATCAGCTCAGCTAAATATTTTGCTGCTCTTAACTGATCAAATGGCTTTTTATCATTTACTACCATTAAATTAAGTCCATGAATAATAACCGGTTTTACAAAGTTTTTGTAAAAAGCCTCCCTCTTACTAGGATCAAAATATAAATCTAAATCCGGTCTATCAATGACAAAAGAGCCAAGCACAAGGCTTTGAGCATCTTGTCTTTTTGCAACTCTTTGACGCGGACCTGAAAATACCTCTGGTTCTAAAGTAATCGGTATAAATTCTTCTTGCCCGGTATTCTGATTTAAAACTCTGGCACCTTTTTCTATTACCAGTTTTCCGGTTCTGGCAAATTCTTTTAAAGCCTCACCTTTAATTACTGCATTACTTGACTGAAATATATCTTCTGAGCTATACCAAGTGTCAACTGCCATTGCAGATGGATTTCCATTTTCCTCACATTCAACTAAAGATATTACATTTCCATCTTTATCATAATCAATTAAAAATGTAAGAGTATGGCTATCTATGTGTTCTTCAGAATCCTTTTCAGAAAGAAGTGCTCTGCCTTTTGTTCCATCTTCTGACTCTCTAACAACCTGATAAGGTCCGTTGTTTTTTATTTTTGAAAATATTTTTGTATCCATTAAAACAAACTTTTTTCTATTCTTATCAAGTTTTTGTATGTTTGCTTCAAAATCAGACTCTCTGTTATTTCTTATATCATCCAATAATTGTAAAATCACCTCTTCTCTGTCAGCTCTTATTTTGCCGTTTCCAAGATATTGGAAGGTAGCGTTTGTGTGTCTACAGTCTCCTGGTAGATTAGGAGTAATCATCATGCTGGTAGCACCCATTTGAGATAAATCATAACTAACTAAATCTTTCATAGCAATCCAAAAAGCTTCAAGTTCAATATGCCTTGGTTCTGTCATATTCTCAATATCTCTAATACCATCCTTCCTAAGACTAAATAAATCTTCTACATATCTATGTGTTGTTTTTATAAAATCTGGAAGAGGAGTCTCAGTAAGCTTACCTTCGGTTAATTTATCCAGCACATCTTTTCTAATTTCATGATCAATTGGTTTGACATTAAAATCTACAACTAAACCACCATGCTTTGCATTAAATGGTGTAGTATTTCCTGTTCTTGTTCTTCCAATAACATATGTATTTTGTTCAATGGCATCAGTAACTGATTTATATTTCCAGCCTTCTTTTCTAACTTCATCAGGTGCTTGCTGAATTAAAGATGGATTTTCAAGCTTCTGAATAATGTCATTTAAGTCTACACCTGTAAGAAGATTTTTATCTCGCACAAACTTAAGATGCTTAATTAAAGAATCTACATCACTTTTTTCTTGACCAGCTATTAAACTTCCTAAAGAAGAAAGCAATTTGTTAGCCTGCTTTTGTTTTCCTAGTACAATAGCCATTTCAAGCTGGGTAGCAATAGGCCAAAAAGATTTTTGGGTATCAGCATGCATAGTAGCTTGTTGAACCACCTTTGCATACTGCTTAGCTTTTTTAATATCACTCTTATAAATAAAAGTCCTAACAACATTTACTCCTGGATAATAACTAAGTGATCTTTCAAAAGCTGTAAGGTAAGCTTTATTAGCTTCTTCAAGAGCTTCAGTATTGCCTGTATTTAAAAAAGTTTCTTTTCTTGCTGTTCCAATAACAGTAAGAAACTCAGCCTGTAATTGTACATCTTGACTCGATATTTTTTTACCACTTAAATCTTTGCTTACATATGGAAGGGCAACTTCTATTGCTTCTTGAGGTGAACCTATTCTATTTAAAGCAAGAGCATAGTTAGCTTTCATAAAATCAGATGTAGGAAGGCTATTATATTCAAGTCTTTTGTAAAACCTTATGACATCAGGCATTGAAAGCTGTCTGTAAACACTTATTAATGAGTTTATTTTTTGAAGAGTTAGCTTTGAGCTGTTATTGGGATCTAAGGTTTCATTTTCTAATAATCTTAATTTATCTAAAACCTGATCTTTATTACTTTGTCTTAAAATATTATAAAGCCTCTTAAAAAACTTACCATGCTCTTCAGCTGTAGGTTTAGCTTTTTCTTTTAGCTCATTAACATCTATAGGTTCTTTAAGATCAAAAATATTACCAAATGGATTTTGATTTAGTAAAGGAAATAATTTCTCCCTTTGTACCTCTTCTCTAACAGTTGTTGTAGCTAAGCTTTGATCAGTGATAAGAGAAGAAGCTGTGATGACTCCATGGTTTTCAACTGGGCCAGTTTTAGTACTACTTTCACTTACAATGTCTTGGTCAGTAGTCTTAGCTTTAGAACTGCTAGCTTGACTGGCTGAAGCTGCTCTTTGAATGTCTGCATTATTTGATATTGGTTTCATTTATTTATCCATAAGGGTAAAAGGTTTGCCTTAGATGTTAATTTATACCTTTAAATGAGCAATCCTTACTAAAATTCAGGGTTTTTTAAGATTATTTTAAAAATATAGATTAATTTTTTTTAATATATAGAAAATACAATCACTTGTTTTAATCTTGGTTAATTAATTTAAGGTTGCTCGAAAGCTTAAAGTATCATTAATTAAATAAGATTTTTCAGCAGCTTCTTTCTTTGCCCAGTAAATTGTTTGATGGGATTTTTCTAATCTATTTAACTCATCTTGAGAAGTTGCTCTTTTTAATTTTTTTTCACTCTTTGAACAAATCCTAGTGAGCTCTTCAGCAGTTTTTCTTGCTTCAAATTGTTCTTGTAGTAATTTTGCAGTTTTCTTTTCTGGGAAATAATCTTGCAAGTAGCCTACATTAAATATTAGTCTTCTGTTTAATACTAGGTGCATTTTCTAACTCCTATTGTGATGATTTATATGGTATTGTACATTAAGATTAAAATCCAAACATTAAAAAACTTTAATCTTCAGTCATTTAACTGTTTAAAACGTATGATTATACTGCTTCAAAGAGTAAAACATGCAAAGGTAATTGCTGAAAGCCAGACCATAGGTGAGATTGGCAGTGGTCTTCTTTTGTACATTGGCTTTGAAGATAGTGACAATCTTGAAAAAATCCAATGGTCGATAAATAAAATAATCAATCTAAGAATATTTCCAGATAAAGATGACAAAATGAATCTTTCACTGCTTGATATAAATGGTTCACTCATGGTGATTTCCAATTTTACTTTACCAGCAGACTTAAATGAATCAGGCAGGCGTCCTTCATTTACAAAATCAGCAAAGCCGGAAGTTGCAGAAAGTCTTTATAATCAATTTATAGATGAATGCAAAAAACAAAATATAAAAATTGCAGTTGGTAAGTTTGGAGCTATGATGGATATAGAATCAATTTGTGATGGGCCTGTTAATTTGATACTTAAAAGGTAGTGGTAACTCTCTTGCGCTCTGCCACTTATAGGATTTGTCCGGTTTATCCGGCCCGCTTCGCCCGCGAAGCGAGGCGAGCAAATCCGATCAAACAAGATAGAATTAAAGATAGAAGCCTCAGCTTGTCTGAGGCATATAAAAAATGAAAAAAATTAAAATTGGTAAATTAGAAATTGATAGCTATGTTTACATCCCTCCAATGGCAGGTGTAACAGATCTTGCTTTTAGAAAGATGGTTAGATTTTTTGATAAAGAAACTTTAATAGCAACAGAAATGGTTAGCTCAAAAGCTCTCATGTATAATCCAAATCAAAGTCTAATGAAGCTTAGTCCTGATGAACATCCTGTAGGCATACAGCTTTTTGGACATGAGTCTGAAGTAATGGCAAAAGCGGCTGTTCTTGCTGAGGTGCAAGGAGCAGATTTTTTAGATATAAACATGGGTTGCCCTGCTCCAAAAATAACAAAAGGAAAAGATGGAGCAGCTCTAATGAAAGAACCTGATTTAGCGATTGAAATTACAAAAGCAGTAATTAGCTCTGTAAAAATCCCAGTTACAGTAAAAATGCGCCTTGGTTGGGATGAATGTGAGAAAAATGCTCCTAATCTTGCCAGTAGATTAGAACAAGTAGGAGTTTGTGCTTTTACAATTCACGGTAGAACACGTGAACAGGGTTATACAGGTGCTGCAGATTGGAATGCAATTTCACAGGTTAAAAAATCAGTTTCAGTTCCGGTTTTTGGAAATGGTGATGTTAGATCACCTCATGATGCTTTAAAACTTTTGGAAGTTACTGGATGTGATGGAGTAGCAATTGCAAGAGCTACAATGGGAGCACCATGGTTATCTATGCAGATAAATCAATTTTTAAAAACAGGTTCTTTTTTACCTGAGCCAGAAAATATTGAAAAATTAGCTCTTGCTTTAAAACACCTTGATGAGTTAATTAAAATAAAAGGTGAGACTGTAGGAGTTCGTGAAGGCAGACGGCATCTTATTAACTATACTAAGGGTATGCCAGAGTCGGCTCAAATCAGAGCACAGATTGGTCAGGTAAATTCCAGGTATGAAGCTAAAGAATTATTATCTAGGTTAAAGGAAGAATTATTAAATAGGATGGAAAAAAATAACTTTGTTAAGGAAGCCGAAACTTCTAAATTCAAGTTAATTTCAGTAAAATAACATAAGAAGCAGGTTTTGTATTGATTTTCCTATTCACTGTCAGTAGAATTAAAATAATTATTTTGAAAGATTTATGAATAGTCAGAAAAATTATTTTGCAATATTCGTTCTAGGTACAGATGGTACAGGAATTGTTGCTGACATAAGTAAGGCCCTGTTTGAGCTGGGTGCAAATATCAACGATTCATCACATACGATAATTGGGAATCAATTTGCAATGCTACTTTTAATATCAACAGGACCAGGTTATACCTTAGAAAAAATCCAGAATGTGTTTCAAGATATTTGTAAAAAGCGAAATCTAACAATTCATGTGCATGAACTTAAGGATGAAGATATTTATAGAAAGTCGCATGAAATGGGCCAGCTATGCGTGATTCATTTATATGGTGCAGATAAACCAGGAATTGTTTATCAGGTTACAAACTTGCTTGCTAAAAACAATGTAAACATTACAGATTTAAGTACAAGAAGATTTGGTAATGAAACAAATCCTATTTATATTATGTATCTTGAAGCTGAAGTGCCAACAGCAGTAGATACCAGAAAACTTGGAAGTGATTTAAATAAGATTGCCGCTGATTTAAATGTAGAAATTAAATATGAACTTGAGGAAGTGGCAAGCTTATAAGGATAATTAAATTATGCAGAGACGGTATTTATGCCGCCCCTCTTATGTCATATTTGTAAGATGTCGGTTTTAAAAATATTTAAATTCCCAGATCCAATCCTAAAAAAGGTTTGTAGTAAAGTAACCAAGTTTGACTTGAAGTTAGAGGGATTTGTAAATGACTTAACGGAAACACTACAAAGTTATAAATTCTGTGTAGGTATTGCTGCTCCACAGGCCGGGAGCTTGCAAAGAGTAATTATTGTAGATGTATCCAGGGCAAGAAAACCACAGCCAAATAATGGTTTACTGATTTTAATAAATCCTGTTATTTTAGAATCTTCTAATTTTAAAATTGTACGGGAAGGATGTTTAAGTATTCCAGACTTTACTGCAAATGTAAAAAGAGCAATGGAAATTACAATTGCATATCAGAATATAAAAGGTGAAACAAAGACCTTATCTACTAAAGATTTTGAAGCACATGCTATTCAACATGAAGCAGATCACCTGGATGGAATACTTTTTTTAGATAAGATTACTTCACCTGCAGCAGATTTGTTTAGAAGAGTGAAATATTAAACAAACTTTACGTTAATTTTCTTTTCCATATCTTGGACTTCTTCTAATGTAGCTAATTCTGTACCTGGTTTTGTGGCTGTTGCAGCTCCACCTGCAACAAATGCACTAAGTATGTGTTTAAAATGTTTGTCACTTAATTTTTTAAGAGAGAATTGTTCTTTTTTACTTCTATCTATCATTGAAGCGATTCCTGTATTTCCTGCTCCAACTGTGCATGCTACTTTTATTTCAGGCACAGTTGCATAAGCTGCTCTATTTTTATCTATAATTAGTGCACCATCTTTATCTAGAGAAACCAAAACTACTTTTAAGTTATATTTTTCAACTAGCTCTTGAGCTAAATGAATTATTAAATCCTTATCCTGCCTTAATTTGTCTTTGTCAACGTTTACTATCTCAGCAAACTCAGCAAGATTTGGTTTAATCATGTTTGGTCCAGCTTTAAGGACAGAATCAAGTAAATCCTTTCCAACAACATGAAGTTTAGTATCGTAGATTACAAACATATGAGACTTCTCTTGTGATTTAGTTATTATTTCTGACATGTAGCTTCTACTTGCACCTATAAATGGATTATTTGCTACAGCTAATGTTTCTCCTTTATTGTTTTGGCAGCTTTCTAATAACCGGGTAGTCACTTTATCTATTTCGCTAGGACTTAAACATGGGGATAAAGAAGGAATCCAAAATTCTTTTCCATCAACAAAAGTACAAAAATAAAAACGAATATCATCATTTATTTCATATAAATTATTTATATTAATGCTTTCATTTTCTAGAAGCTTAGTGAAGGCAGCACTTCGAGGACCATATCCTTTTAGCCCTACTAACTCAAATGGTGTACCAAAATTATTTAATGCTCTTGCAACATTTATAGAAGAACCGCCAGGATTTACGCAAGCTGAATGAGCTATGAGACCTTGCTCAGTATCTTTCAGATCAAGTGTTATATCAAGTCCTTCTCTTGTACTAAAAATGACTGGCTTTTTACGTACATGTATCTTTTCTGGAAGGGCTTTTGTTTCAGGGTTCTGAGACAGTATTTCAACTACTTCTTTAAGTGGGTTCCATAAATCTGAACAAAAAATTGCTTGATTACCAAGCCCAGTAGTCCAAAACTTAGACTGGACTTTTTCAAGTTTTTCTACTGAAAGTTTTGGATCATCATGAGCTTCTAAGAAATTATTTATTGCACCTGTTAATTGATTCGTTATCTTTTGAAAGTCCATTTGACTGGTAGGTCCACCAGTCCCTTTGCTTTTGCAAGAGGCATGTAATGCCAAAGAAGGGTTTGACCTTGTAATTTCCATGTAAAAAATCTCTCTTAATTTTTTATGATAACAGTAAGAATGTAAGAAAAAATAACTTTATAGGTTAATTTAAGGTATTGGATTTATTTAAAAAATCTTACAAAGAGATAGAAGCAACTAACTTAACTTTTGTACAATTGGATTTAGTTTAAAAGCATTTCTTAGATCGCCAATTCGTTTTTTGTCAGCAATTTGATTCCCTGGCAAGCTAGCAGTAGCAGATGCAGCATATATAAATGCTTCATTTATTTTTTCAAGATCAGCTTCATTTAGCGCACTTCTTAAATCAATATTTGCTTCTCTTATTTTTGCAACAACACTTGCCAAACCTGAGTCACCAGCACCTGATGAACAGCCATTACTACTAATACTTTCAATGGATGGGGCATTTATATAAACCATGCCTTTTCTGCTTATTGCAATTGCCCCATATTTTCCAAAAGAAATTATTAAATTTAAATCCGGATTTGACTGGTGTATTAATTGGGAGGCAAAATCTATAACTTCCTTAAAGTCCTGCTTTCCTATTCTTTCAGTCAGTTCTTTTTCTTTTTGTCTTTCATTTTCATCTGAATCATAAATTATTCCTGGCTCTACATATCTTAAAAACTTAACAAACTCATTTATATTTGGTTTGAGGAAATTAATTTTTCCATGGGTAAATAACTGTTTAAACATACCCCTTGCATCATCATATTGCTTTGGATTTAAGAGCACAGGATTTTCGCTTTCTGTTGCAATATCCACAACCTTTGCAAAGTAGCCTTCACTAGCACCAGCTGGCTGCATACTTGGCAGAACCAGTGCTTCTTTAGGATTTAATTTACATGCTTCTTTTATTTTTTCAGTAAGCCGGTCAATTGTTTCTTTATCAAAAGGTTGCCTTGTTTGAACTATCCAATACTCTTCTTTTTCAATTTTTTTAGTTTCACTATTTTCATAAGAGAACAAATAACACGGATGGATATAACTATCTCTTGCATTTACTCTAAACAATTTTGAAGTATCAATCCCTGCTGACATTAAAAGATTTTCTTGAAGAAGAGCAATAGGTCCGTTCCCATGAATTGAAATAAGATTTGATGGTAAGTCTAACAATCTAAGTGCTTCTGCTATGTTTGAACTTACTCCACCCTTATCAATATTTAGTGCTTGCACAAACAGCTCATGTTTATTTGAATGAATCTCAATTATAAAATCAACGCCTTCTTTAGTTCCAAGTAAAACAGGTGCTTTATCAAAATTTGTAATTGGAGCTAGCTTTGAAACATTTGCCTGAACTTGGCTTGCATGGACACCAAACATCTTCCATTTAACATCTGCAAAATGAATAGCTTGATCTTTAGGAGATAAACCTTCAAATCTCTTTTCTAGTTGTTGAATTACATTGTGATCAATGCTTATTTCACCATCTATACAATTAAATTTCTTTATATTTGCTCTTAGTTCTCTGCCTAAATCTCTAGATTGAGCATCATTAAATGTAATTCTCATAATAGTTTCCTTCAATAATTTATTAGAAATATTACCAAAGCTAAAAGCATATTGCTAGGTGCAAATACAGTATTAAAACAGTATAATTTATTAATAACTCATGAAACACGTTTATATTGAAACTTTTGGATGTCAAATGAATAAAGCAGATTCAGAGCATATGCTTGGGCTTTTAGATGAGATAAATTATAGGTTTACAGAAGATATAGATAAAGCAGATCTTGTACTTTTTAATACCTGTACTATTCGTGAATCTGCTAATCATAAATTTTATAGTCAGCTTGGATGTGCAGGAAGTAAAAAAAAACAAAGAAGCAAAGACGGAGTTACTCCGCCTCTACTAATTGGTGTCAGTGGTTGTGTTGCACAGGATAAAAAAAACTGGCTCCAGAATAATTTCCCATATGTAGATATTGTATTGGGCACAAACAATATTCACATGCTGCCTGAGTTTGTTAAAAAAGCAGAGCGTGGTGAGAGAGTTTGCGAAATTGAAGATGAATTGCCACTTGAGCTTCCAGAGCTTCCGGTTATTCGTCAGACAAAAATTACTGCCTGGGTAAATGTAATTCTTGGATGTAATTTTAATTGCACATACTGTATAGTGCCACATGTACGTGGGCGGGAAAGAAGCAGGAGTCCAGAAGACATTTTAAGAGAAGTTAAAACGCTTGCCTTAGAAGGTTTTAAGGAAGTAACGTTACTTGGACAGAATGTTACAGCGTATGGATATGATTTGGATTCAAATTATTCAAAAGAAAAAGCAACGTTTGGTTTTATTCCTATTAACCCACAGTATTCTCTTGGAAAACTAATCAGATACATCCATGATGTAGAAGGTATTGAAAGAATAAGATTTCTTACTGGTCATCCTTTTCATGTCACAGATGAACTAATCGATACAGTTAGTGAACTACCCAAAGCATGTGAATATTTTCACATTCCAATGCAGTCAGGTGATAATGCCATTTTAAAATCCATGGCAAGAGTTTACTCAGTAGAGAAATACAAACAAATGGTTGAAAAGATCAGAACTAAAATGCCAAACGCTGCAATTACAAGTGATTTTATCGTTGGTTTTCCGGGTGAGACAGAAAAACAGTTTTTAAATACTGTAAAAATTGTTCAGGAAATCGAGTTTGATGCCTGCAATACAGCAGCTTACTCTCCAAGGCCAAATACTCCAAGTGCTTCATGGGAAAAGCAAGTACCAGAAGAAGAAAAAAATAGCCGCATTAGGTACTTAAATAGTGTTGTGAATGAAGTACTGGAAAAGAAAAATAAAAAGTATTTAAATACTGTTCAAGAGATCTTGGTGGAAGGAAGAAGTACAAGGGATGAAAGTAAATCAATGGGGAGAATGAGAACTAACACAATTGTCAATTTTGATATAGTGACTTATCACGGCAAGCCATTACCAATTGGTAACTTGGTAAGTGTGAAAATTACAAAAATACGTCCGTGGGCACTTTATGGGGAAATTAAGAATTGAGAATTAAAGAAAAAAATACTTTAGAAGAAGGTGAGAAATATCTTGCTGAACATTTTAGATCTCTTGAAAAGATTGAAGAAACTAATTTCAACAAAGTTTTAAAAGCATTTACTGAACAAAAAGTAGGGGAAGAGCATTTCAGTTGGGTAACTGGTTATGGACATGATGATTTAGGAAGACAAAAGCTTGATCTGCTTTTTGCCCAGATATTTAATACTGAAAGTGCTATTGTAAGACCTCATTTTGTTTCAGGTACACACACTATATCCTGCTGTCTGTTTGGATGCTTGAGACCTGATGATGAACTCGTTTCAGTTTGTGGAGAGCCATATGATACTCTTCATGAAGTCATTGGAATAAAAAATAAGTATAAAGGCTCACTAAAAGATTTTGGTGTTCATTACAAAGAAATCCCGTTAAAAGATAATTTTGAAGTTGATCTTGACTCAATACCAGAATATGTTTCTTTAAAAACAAAAATGGTCTTTATTCAGAGGTCAAAAGGCTATCACTGGAGAAAATCCCTGACTATAAACGATATTGAACAAATAGTTTCAATCGTAAAAAAAATAAATAAAAATATTATTTGTTTTGTTGATAACTGCTTTGGAGAATTTACTGAAGAGCTTGAACCAACTGACGTGGGTGCTGATATAATATGTGGCTCGCTTATAAAAAACATTGGTGGAGGAATTGTCCCTGCTGGTGGTTATATAGCTGGGAAAAAGGAATTTGTCTGGCTATCAGCAGAAAAGCTTACTGCACCTGGAATCGGCACAAAAGGTGGAAGTATGTTTGATTTAAACAGGATTATTTTTCAAGGATTATTTTTTGCACCACATATTGTTTCTCAGGTTTTAAAAAGTGTCTCGCTTGTAAGTTACTTTTTTAAACAAAATGGATTTGAAGTGAATCCGGGTCCACAAGATGTAAAAACAGATATTGTTGTAGCTATAAAATTAAAAAATAGAATACTCCTAGAAAATATTTGTAAGATTGTACAGAGTAATAGTCCTGTAAACAGTCATCTTACTCCGGTCCCATGTAAACTGCCTGGTTATGAGGATGAAGTAATAATGGCAGGTGGTACTTTTATTGAAGGCTCTACCATTGAACTTTCTTGTGATGCACCTATTCGCGAGCCTTATATATTGTACTGGCAGGGTGGATTAAACTTTTTACATACTAAAGCAGTTCTCTCGAAAATATCTTTTTTGTGATATTTGTTAGTGACTTTTCTTCTTTTTGTCTTCTTCTTGTTGTTCTGCTTTAGCAACGTCTATCTCAGTAAGTTCACTTTTAATTCTATTAATTCTTGTTTCAGTTGTAGGATCAATATTTCCATAGCTTGGAGCAAGATCAACCACTTGTTCTTTCAGTCCATAGTTATAGTTTATTGCTTCCAAATCTTTTTCTACATAATTTTCACATGTTAGATATATAAGCTGCGAAGCATCTTCAATACCACTTGTTATGATTGTACTTGGTGCAAGATCATGCTGATCAGTAACAGCTCCAATAGCTGATATGTCTGCTTCCTCAGCGGCTTTAATTACTCCGATTCCGCTTGTGTCAGCAAGATGAGTTATTATATCTACTCCTGTATTTGCTTGAGAAATAGCAGCTTCTCTGCCTTTTGCAATATCATTCCATGAATTAATATAAGATACGACTAAATCAGCTTTAGGATTAATTGCTCTAAGTCCTTTTCGAATTCCAATAATTGCCCTTTCAATAGAAGGCATTTTTTTACCAACAACAATTCCAACTTTATTTGTAGAAGTATTTAAACCTGCAACTACTCCGACTAAATATCCATATTGTTCATCTTTAAAATTAACAGAACATAAATTAGGATGCTGGCTGACTTCGCCACCCACCACACAAAAAAATGTTTTAGGGAATTTCTCTGCAATTTTTTGCAAAATAAAACCATATTCATAGCCATGTGCAAGTATTAGATCAAACTTTCTTTCTGCAAGTTCAGAAAATACAGCACTGGCATCTGATAGATTTACCTTTTCGACTACAGCTATCTTTGAGTTGTAATCTGTTTGAAATCTTTTTAATCCACTATATGCGGCTGCATTCCATGAAGAATCATTTACTGGTCCTGGAAGAACTAAAGCAATCTTTAAAGTTTTTGTATTAAAAAATTGAAATCTTTTTTTCTGTTTCCCGCATGACGGAGAAGAAATAGCTACTAAAACCAGAAGAAAAAAAATAAATAATTTCTTCAATAACATTTTGTTTTTTTATTTAAACCTTGCTAACTTACTTTTGGTAATTTGTAACCAATACCTCTGACGGTTTGAATCAGTGTTGGTTCATCAGGGTTATCTTCAAGTTTACTTCTTAACCTGCTAACATGTGTTCTTACTATATATACATCAGACTGGGTTCTAACTGGAAATCCCCATGCTTCTTCAAGTAAATGCTCATGGGTCATGGGTTCTCCTGCATATTTGACCAGGGTTTCTAGTAAAGCGAATTCTTTTTCTGTTAAATGTACCCTTTGTCCTTTTCTAAAGACCTGACGTTTTGCAACATCAATCTTTACATCCTCTATTAAAATTACTTGGCCTACATGTGTACTTTGGTTTTGTGTTTGTTCTTCAAGTGAGTGAACTCTTCCAATCCTCTTAAGTAATCCTTTGATTCTTATTTCAAGTTCTAGTGGGCTGAAAGGTTTTTTGACAAAATCATCTGCTCCTAGTTCAAGGCCTTTTATAATACTTTGTTCATCGTTTGCAGCTGAAAGAATAATTAATGGCACAAAAGATTTTTTTCTGATTTGTTCTGTTAATTCAAACCCGCACATTTCGGGCAACATTAAATCTATGATTACAAGGTCTGGCAAAGATTGATTAAATGCTTCCAGAGCTTCTACACCATTTGCAGCAGTTAAAATCTGATAACCATTCTGCTGTAATCTAAAAGCAACGATTCTTCTGATAGAAGCTTCATCGTCAACTACTAAAATCTTCCATGGAATTTCATCTGCTTGTTTTGAATCCAGACCATTAAATGATGCTTGAGTAGCGGTTATCATTTTTTTTCCTTTCTTCTGAAATATTTTTAATATGCTTTTGCAAAAATAACTTGTTGTTTTGCTTTTTGATTACATGAGATACAATAACCTTCTTCTTGGTTTTGGTCAACTGGCAATTTAAATGGAATACACCTGATGGTTGCTTTGGTTTTTTGTTTTAACTTCTCTTCACATTGGGTTTTCTCACACCAAAAACAAATTAAATACCCTCCACTATTGATTTTTTCAGCAAATTCTTTTTCATTTTTTACTGTAAATGTGTTTTTAATTAGAAAATCATTTGCTTGTCTAAACAGGTTTTCCTGAATCTCAGTTGACAACTTTAATAGATACTGCCTTAAGTCTTGTTGTGGTACGTTTTTTAGTTTTTCCTTTGTATCCCTTCTTACAATTTCAACAACATTGCTTGAAATGTCTTTTGGCCCTAAATTTATGCGAATTGGAACTCCTTTTATTTCCCAGTGGTTAAATTTCCATCCTGGGCTGTATTGATCTCTGTCATCTGTTTTTATTCTGAAATCATTTTTTAATGTTTCCTCCAGCTCTTTACATTTCTTCAAAACCATTTCTTTTTCTGCTTGTTCTTTATATATTGGTACAACAATAATTTGAATTGGGGCAATCTTTGGTGGAAGCCTGAGTCCTTTTTCATCTGAGTGGGTCATTATTATTGCACCGATTAAACGGGTAGAAACACCCCAGCTGGTCTGATGCACATGCTGTAGCTGTCCATTTTGATCCTGAAATTTTGTATCAAATGCACGCGCAAAATTTTGTCCCAGGTAATGAGAAGTACCCATTTGTAAAGATTTACCGTCTTTCATTAACCCTTCTATACAATAAGTAGTAACTGCGCCTGCAAATCTCTGGGTTTCAGTTTTTATGCCATCTATAATTGGAATGGCAAGATATTCTTCGCTTAAAGTTTTGTAAACCCCAAGCATTTTTTTAGTCTCAACTTCAGCCTCTTCACGTGTAGCATGAGCTGTGTGTCCTTCCTGCCAAAGAAACTCTGTTGTTCTAAGAAAAAGTCTTGTTCTCATTTCCCAACGGACAATATTTGCCCATTGATTAATTAAAACTGGCAAATCACGATATGACTGAATCCATTTACTAAACATGTAGTTAATTATGGTTTCAGAAGTGGGTCTGACTACAAGTTTTTCTTCTAACTCTTTTCCGCCAGCGTATGAAACAACAGCACATTCAGGTGCAAATCCTTCTACATGTTTAGCTTCTTTTTGTAAAAAACTTTCAGGAATAAACAATGGAAAGTAAGCGTTTTGATGTCCTGTTTCCTTTATCATTTTGTCTAAGCTAGATTGGATTTGTTCCCAGATAGCATAGCCATAAGGTCTTATAACCATACAGCCTTTTACAGGAGAATAATCAGCAAGCTCTGCTTCAAGTGCAATTTTAGCCAGTAAGCTTTCACCTTGATCTAAATCTTTTTCTTGAGTTTCAGCACCAGACATATGAAACATCTTAACAAACTTCTTTAATAAAACCAAGGGTTTTTGCTAACTCAATTAATTTTTCAATAGCTCGTACTCTATACTTGCGAAGAGCTTCAAGAGTCATATCGAACATTCCTGCAATTTCTTCATTAGATTTAATCTCGCAAGATTTATTTGAACCTAAATCAACACCGTAGGTTAGTTCTATTATTGTTCTTCTTTTAGAATCAAGGACATATTTTATATTATGATTTTCTAGTAACTTTTTAAACTCTTCGTAGTCATCAGAGCGATTACATCTATTTAAATCTTCAGCATGTGGATCTTCTCTATCTAATTCATGAACACTTTTACCTGTGACGAATAGCTTACGCACACGTGATTCCCCTCTATGATAGTCTGTCATTGCATTTCTTATGGAAATTATTATGTAACCATATGGATTATCATGAATTGCAGGATTATATTTTAATATTGCATTTGACAACCCGCTTTCCGCTGCTCTTATGACTTCTTCTTGTTCTAAAGGCCGTCTAGGACATTGGATACATGCACTTCCAATAATAAAATTCTTAAAACATTCCAACAATTTATTTAAAGCATCATCATCTCGATTTTTAGCCCTAATCAATAATGACCCTATATCTAACCCTGCTTCATCTTTAAGTTCTCCGGGTATATCAATTTTAAATGGATCTTTTTTTGGCAGCTCTTCTTCATATGATGGGGTACTACTAGTCAAAGGTAATTCAATCCTAGATGATGTTATATTGGGAGTTACTAAATTAATTCTAGTAGAAGTTATAGTCACAAATTATTCCTTAAAATATCATTGATCTATATATTTTCTGTCAAACCTGGCAGTAAGATTATTCAAGTAGGGATTAACTCTTAGGGCGCGTTCGAAAAGTAAAAATCTTGGATCTCCAATTTTACTTAGCATTTGAGATGAAGGTATACAATAATCACTACTAACAAACACTTGTGCAAGAGGAGTGTTTATGTTTTCTTCTTTAGACTTACCAGTAACAAAATCCAGGAATTCTGAATATAGTTCAAAATCTTTGCGTGCTAAAAAACCCTTTGCTAAATCAGCTCTATAAGGATTTTCCAAAGTAGCTTGAGCGATCTTTTGTTTAAACTGAGAAGGTAGATTTTTAAATATACCTTCTGAATATTTCCCACCGTTTTTTAGAGCAAATTTAAATTCTTCTTCTAATTGTTCTTGATTTAAACTCTTAAAATAATACGGATTATTTGTTACTCTAAGTAAAAATTCAGATTCTTGATCTTTTAGTGCAAGTTCTTTTATAAATTCCCTCATAAATACTTGTGCTATATAATCAGGATTTTCGACATGTCCATAAGCTAGAGGAGTTTCATAATTTTTTCTTATAAACCTTTCTGATTCATATGTATGTATTCCTTTTATCCACTCAGCACTTTTTGCCAGGTAATATGCACCATTTGATTTATAAAATTTCTCATTATGCCAGGCTGCATATTTCATTTGAGCAGTAATTTTTAGTGTTTTATTTGATGCAAGGCCTTCACTAAACAAGTCTTTATGATGGAACATGTGTATTATATCTTTCCTGGATCCTTCATCATCAGGTGAGATTCTTAGAGCACCTGAATTGTCGATTAGGATTTCTACTTCTTGACCACCTAAATCATCAAGCGGAATACCTTTAATATATGAGTAAGGGCTTTTTAGTCCAAAATGTTCATTTGCAGCTACAGCCTTTGCAAGTTTTGTGTCTCTTAGCTCGCCCCTAACTTTATTTTTGATTTCATCTGTAAGTTGCTCAACACTAAGCCTTCTTCCTATTTCATAAGCAACTTCTGTATTTGCATTTTCTTTTTTTAAAGCCCAATTTATATACTCAACAATTTTTATGTCCTCACGTCTGAATGTGCCTATTGCAAAAGCACTATCTGGATGCCCTAAAGAAAATTTTATCTCTAACTCAGGATTCTTTTTATCAATTGCTACCCTGTAAGCAAAAATTGTATTAGGAAAATCTTGAGCTCTTATTATGTCAATTGGTCTAATTTCATAAGTTTGCTCGAAAACATCAGGGAATTTTTTATTGTAAATTGGCTTAGATAAATCTGACTGAGCTAACCAATCAAGATTTGGTTCTAATTTTTTTAGATTTTCATTTTGTTTTAAACCGAGATAAAAATATTCTTTTCTTCCAGCTTTTATGGCATCCAAATCTTCTTTTGTTGTTTTATCAGCAGGAAGTCTTTTTGCAGCTGCCATTGGGATAGGAGTTTTTTCATTATGCTTACTAAAAGGAAGCCTTTTTGCAACTGCCATTGCAGCCAGTGTATTTTTATTATCTCTTGCAAGTTTTATAAGATCTTCAGTTAATGGGCAAGCCGGATTACTAAAAGTTTCATATGCAAATATGCTATTAAGATCTTCTTTTGCAGCTTTTATGTCCTCAGTTTTGATAAATATGTTTTCTTCTTTTTTTGGTAGAGTCGTTTTTTTGACTGCAGGAGTTGAATCTTTTTGTTCTCTAGCTTTAAAAGCATGACCGTTAGCTGCTACCGTACCTAACGCGAGCCCTAACCCAGCAATTGCTTTGTATATAATTCTCATGGTTTAATTTTTAAGGTATTAAGATTGTATAGAATAATTTATAGAATTGAAAGTAATTTGTTACTTAATCTTTTCAATTCAAGTTTTTTCTAGCTAAAAAACTAGATTAATGCGTATTGCCTTCTTTTAGCTAATTAAATAGCAATCACTGTTTGTTGCGAATTTATTGTAGTTACTGAAGCGCTTGCTGCTATTTTGCTTGCAACATCTTTAAAAGTTTTTGAAATAGGATGACTTGGACTTACAGCAGTTATTGGTTTTCCAGAATCACCGCCTACTCTTACATCAAGCTCAATTGGAATTCTTCCTAAAAATGGTACGCCTAATTCTTTTGCTGCTGTCTCACCACCACCATAGCTAAATATTTCTGTTCTTTCATCACATTTTGGACAGATAAAATAACTCATATTTTCAACTACACCTAAAATTGGTACTCTCATTTGTTTAAACATGTTTACTGATTTCCTGCTGTCTAAAAGTGCTACATCCTGTGGTGTGGTAACTATAGCTCCACCAGCTAGTGGTACTGCCTGACAAATGGTCAGCTGAGCATCACCAGTTCCTGGTGGAAGATCCACGATTAAGTAATCCAACTCTCCCCAGACCACATCGCGTAAAAATTGCCTTATTACACCATCTAGCATTGGACCGCGCCATACTACAGGTTTATCTGCTGGTACTAGTACACCCATTGAAATATATTTAATGCCATAGTTTTCTTTAGGGATAATTTTTGCATTTTCTACTTTTGGTGGTTCTTGATTGCCCATCATAATTGGTACATTTGGTCCTGTAATATCCGCGTCAAGCAGTCCAACTCTGGCTCCAGTTTGTGAAAGTGCAATTGCAATATTTACAGAGACAGTTGTTTTTCCAACACCACCTTTACCAGAGCTAATTGCAATAATTTGATTTATACCGCTGAGAGCTTCTTTTCCCTGCATTGCATGTTTCCTAACTTCACTCCCCATATTTATTTTTATATTTTCTGATTTAAAACCAACTTCACTTAATGCTTTTTTACACTCATCTTCAATAACACCTTTTAGAGGGCATGCTGGAGTTGTTAACATAACAGTAAGCGAAAGCTTGTCACCATCTATCTTTATGTCGTGAACCATGTTTAAAGTTATTAAATCCTTGCCAAGTTCAGGATCGTTTACTTTTGAAAGGGCTTGCTTTACTTTTTCTGTGTTCATTTATTTTTATCGGAAAAATCTCGCTTTGAACAAGATTTTTCCTTTTCCTTCACGACGCTCAGGATATTCCTCAATCGGAACACCCTTCGCTCAACTTTATATACTGCTAATAATATTATTCTCAGGGAAAATATTAGCATTAATTCCCTGTTAGAAAAAAAGTAAGAGCAGATTTAATAGTCAAATCTGCTCTTACACTAAAAGGTAAACTATGTTAATCAATTAACCAATAGAACGAAATATACCAATAACAATTGCCATAATTAAAATAAATCCATGTATGCCAAAATTATCTACAAACTTGTTCATTATTTCTTCCTTTACTCTCACTGGCTTATACCTCATAAAAAGATTTTCTATTTAAAAAATTGATACCTATAAAACATATACCCGCTTTTAACTATTTGTTAACAGTATTTTTTTTAGACTTAAATATGGATTTATAGTTCCAAATAAAGCTTTAGGCTAGGGCTTTAATTAATTGTTCTTTTAATAATACTTCTGCAATCCTGACAGCGTTTAGCGCTGCACCTATTCTAAGGTTGTCTGCTACTACCCAGAAGTTATAGGTGTTTGGATTGGAATTATCTGGTCTTATACGGCCGACATAAACAGGATCTTTTCCAGCAGTGTCTATTGCCATTGGATATTTGGAATTATTAGGGTCATCAATTACCTCAATACAGGGCATTGCACGCAATGCTTCTATAATTTGTTCTCTTGTAACTGATTTTTCTAGTTCCACATTCACACTTTCACTATGACCAATATAAACTGGTACGCGAACGGCAGTACATGTAATTCGTAAGTTTGGTAATCCTAAAATCTTTCTTGATTCATTAATAACTTTAATTTCTTCTTTTGTATAACCATCACTGGAAAATGCATCTATATGTGGGATTACATTAAATGCAAACTGTCTGTTTACTTCTTTTGATTTGTAACTGTCTTTGCTCAAATGTTCTTTTGTTTGTTCTGTAAGCTCGTCCATGGCAGCTTTACCGGCACCAGAAACACTTTGGTAGGTGCTGACAATTACTCTTTTTAATCCTGCAAGCTTATGAAGCGCTTTTAGTGGTGGCATAAGCTGTGCTGTCGTACAGTTTGGATTTGCAATAATGCCTTTGTGTTTTTTTAAATCATCATTGTTTACATCTACTACTACAAGTGGAACATCTTTATCCATGCGATATGCTGAACTGTTATCGATGACTACTGCTCCTGCTTTAACTGCATATGGAACAAGTTCTTTACTAATAACCCCACCGGCAGATGCTAAAACCAGATCAATATCTTTAAAACTGTCTTTTTTAGCAGGCTCTACAGTATATTCTTTTCCTTTAAATCTAATTTTCTTGCCAGAAGATTTTTCAGAAGCTAATAATTTTAAACTTACAAATGGAAAATTTCTTTCTTCTAGTATCTCAAGAAACTTACGGCCTACATTGCCAGTAGCACCAAGGATTGCCAGGTTGATTTTAGGATTTTGTGGAGACATAGGTAGAATTAATAATACCAAATATCTAAACAAAAATTAAACTAATTGACGTTTCTCTATCTCCAATATATAGTTAATAAGATATGCAAGCCGCTTTTGGACAAGTTCTTACAGCCATGGTCACACCATTTAAATGTAGTGGTGAGGTTACCTCATCACTACCAATTGATTTTGATGCCACTGAAAAATTAATTCACCACTTAATTAAAACTGGAACTGACACAATCGTTGTGGCTGGAACTACTGGTGAAAGTCCTACGCTAACTCATGAAGAAGAAAAAGAACTTTGTAAGTTTGCTCAGAAAATTGTAAATAAAAAAGTAAAAATTATTTTAGGTGCAGGCTCAAACTCTACACAAACAGCAATTGAGGCTACAAAGGAAGCAGAAAAGCTTGGTGTAGATGGAGTACTTTCTGTTGTTCCTTATTACAATAAACCAAGTCAAGCTGGACTCATTGAGCATTTTAGTCAAATAGCAAAATGTACAAGCTTGCCAATAATTTTATATAACATTCCTGGTCGTACTGGAATAAATATGGAACCACAAACAGTGGCTAGCCTTGCAGGCAAGTATAAAAATATTATTGGCTATAAAGATGCTACTGGAAATTTAGAAAATACTTCTCAGGTAATACAGTTAGCTCCAGAGGGTTTTCTTATGTATAGTGGTGATGACAGTCTGACTTTACCAATGTTATCTATAGGGGCAGTTGGGGTTATTAGCGTAGCAAGCCATATTGTTGGCAATGAAATTAAGGATATGATAAATTCTTATTTTGCGGGTAAAATAGATCTAGCAAAAGAAATTCATAATAAACTTTTTCCATTATTCAAAGTATTATTTAAGGCACCAAATCCCACATGTATAAAAGCAGCACTTGAAATAAAAGGAATATGCAAAGCAGATTTAAGATCACCACTTGTGAAGTTAAATGAGAAAGAATTAAGTGAGCTAAAAGAAATAATAAATGCAACATGCAAAAAAGAGTTAGCTGCTAAGTAAAAGGTAAAAAGTTTTAACCGAGAGCATCATCTTCTAAAAAAGATTATCGGTCAAAGAGTGTAGGGGGGTTACCTTGGTAAATCCTCAAAAAAGGAAAAAATATGACCGCTGAACAAAATAATGGCGAAACAAAAAAAATCCGCAAGATTATAAAACGTGGTGATGATACTGTCGTAGTTACAAGGGGTGAGGGCAGTTTAAATGGTCATGTGCCAGTTATTCCAGGCGCAAAGGTAAAAGTAATTCCTCTTGGTGGTATGTGTGAAATTGGTAAAAATACATGGGTTCTTGAATATGAAAATGAAATTATTCTTATAGACGGCGGACTTGCATTTCCATCAGATGCAATGCCAGGTGTTGAAATTGTTTTGCCGGATATTAGTTATCTTGTTCAAAATAAAAATAAAATAAAAGGCTTGGTAATCACACATGGACATGAAGATCACATTGGTGGAATTATCCCAATGTTTAAACAATTTGATATTCCTGTTATTCATGGTCCGTCACTTGCTGTCGGACTATTAGAAGAAAAACTTAAAGAAGCACAAATGCTTGAAAGAGCTACTCTACACAAAGGTAGGCCAAGGCAGACTTTTAAAATTGGTTCACTTGCTTTTACTTATGTTAGAAACACACATTCAATTGCAGATAGTTTTTCACTGATTATTCATACGCCTGCCGGAAAGATTGTTCACTCTGGTGATTTTAAGTTTGATTTTACACCAGTAGATGGTGAGTTTTTTGATGTTTATACGCTTAGTAAGGCTGCTGAAGAAGGTGTTCTACTTCTAATTAGCGATAGTACAAATGTAGAGCGTGATGGATATACCCCTTCAGAACGCTCTGTTTATGGACGTTTGGAAGAAGAGTTTAATAAAGCTCCCGGAAGAATAGTCATTACTACCTTTGCTTCACAGGTTCATAGAATAAGACAGATATTAGACATTTGTGTAAAAACCGGAAAGAAAGTTGCAATAATTGGGCGTTCAATGATGACACTTGCAACGGTTTCAAGAGAACTTGGGCATATGAAATTTCCCGATGGACTTTTAATAAATCTTGAAGATGTAAATAAACTTCCCGATGAAAAAATTGTAATTTTAACAACAGGATCACAGGGCGAGCCGCTTTCAGCACTTACAAGGATGGCATTTGATGAGCACAGACAAATCGCCATTCAGCCCAAAGATACGATTATAATTTCAGCTACTCCAATTCCTGGAAATGAAAGAGCAGTTGCAAATGTAGTTAATGCACTTAGTGCTAAAGGAGCGCATGTTGTTTACGGGCGTGACTCAGGTGTTCATGTTTCAGGGCATGCATGTCGTGAGGAACAAAGACTTCTTTTAAACATTGTTAAGCCAAAATATTTTTTACCGGCTCATGGTGAATATAGGATGCTTGTACTGCATGGAAACCTGGGTGTGGAGTGTGGTGTCGATCCTGAAAATGTTTTTCTTATGGAAAATGGTGATGTACTTGAACTTACAAATATTTCCGCCAAATTAAACGGTCAGGTTACAGCAGGGATAATAATGGTGGACAGCACAAGAGTTGGTGATGTAGATGAACACATAATTGAACAAAGACAGAAACTTGCATCTGAGGGACTTTTAAGCGTAATGATAACTATAAGCAATGGAAAAGTTCTTGTAGAGCCGACTATAGAAGCAAAAGGTTTAGTACTGGCTCAGGAAGATACTACGCATGGACACTTTATAGAAGATGCAAAGAAAGCCGCATTGAAAACTATTAATGAAGGCCTAGAAAAAAATGGCAAATCTATTGAAAGTTTGCAGGAGAAGGTTAAAGCTGAATTAAAAAAACTTATACACAAGGAACTAAAACGAGAGCCATTACTACAAATAGTTATATTGGAATCGAAGTAAGAATGTAGCATTTTACGTTCCTACAATATGCCAAACAAAACATAACCATTATTGGGTATTATAATTTTGTGTATATTACCAAATTAAAAACAGCCAATATTCACGAAGTAGATGTAAACGAACTGCCCGATAAGAAGCTAATTGGCAGACTTCTTTTGGAAGAGACTATAAAATTTCCTGGTGATATTTTAATAATGGATAATAAAAGTTATATTACTGTTGAAAAAGTACATCATTATTATTTTGATGGGGCAAAATATCAGTTTGCAAAGACAAGCTTACACGTAAAAGCACTTAAAAATTTTTGCTAGCTTTTCTTTTCTTTCTTGTTAGCATCTTTAACTGCAATATAAGCATATAGAAGAGCTGGAACAGCTAAAAATAAAATAGCTATAAAAAGTTTAAGATCTTCACTCATTTTTTATTTTTCTCCTTTAAAACAAATCTTCCTGAGTAAAGCAGAATTAAACCAAGTACACATACAATTATACCCATAATCAGACTTGTGCCTGAAATGCTCTTATTAGATACAATCTTTTGAAATGCTATTGAACCAAGTGGTGCTAAAAAAGCAAAACCAATGTTTCTGAAAATACTAGAATCATACTTTTGCTCTTCAGTGATCATACTGATGAATATAGCAAAAGTTCTCTTAAAGGTCTGTAACCAAAGGTTACATCTTGAAAATTTAATAAAGTTTAATTTTTTATGTAACCATTGGTTACATAAAAAATCCTTCCAAATATTCATCCAGATTAAAATCCACAAGGTCATCTATTTTTTCACCAAGTCCTATTAATTTTACGGGCAAAGATAGTTTGTTCATTATGTTTAAAACTACACCGCCTTTTGCTGAGCTGTCCAGCTTAGCAAGGACTATTCCTGTAAGCCCTATTGCTTTTGAAAAAAGCTCAGCCTGAGTAATTGCATTTTGACCAATGGTTGCATCTAGAACTATTAATTTTTCATACTGTTGAGGCAATTCATGAATTGCCTTTACAATGACCTGATCTATCTTTTTTAACTCATCCATTAAATTAGTCTGTGAATGTAGTCTTCCTGCTGTATCAATTAAAAGCAAGTTATAGTTTTCTTTTTTTGCTTTTTCAATTGCACTGAAAACCACAGCATCTGGTTTTTTAATTTCAAGTGGTGCAAAGATTTCTACACCTGCTCTTTCTGCCCAGATTAAAAGCTGATCTCCTGCTGCTGCACGAAATGTATCTGCTGCTACTATTAAAACCTTTGCACCATTTTCTTTAAATCTTTTAGCTAGTTTACCTATTGATGTGGTTTTTCCTGAGCCATTTACACCTACGACTAAAAAGATATTTAATTTGTTGGTGTCATGTTGTATGGAAGGACTGGATGCCCCAGCTCCTACAGTATTTTTTATAACCTCTTTAACCTTATTTTTAAAATCAATTTCTTTTATTTTCTGATTTTGAATCTGCTTTTTTAAATTTGAAACAATTTCTTCTGATAACTCAGCCCCAATGTCTGCTTTGATAAATCGCTCAAATAAATCATTATAGAATTCATCATTAATATTGATAGATTCATTATTTATTTCTGCAGGGTCATAGCATGCTATGACCCTACGAGTTTTAAATAATGCATCTTTTATTTTTGATATGTTGTCTTTCAACCAGTTAGACATGTTTAATATTATAAGATTAATTTGAAATTACTTGTTGTACTCAATGGTTGAATTGATTAGGTGAGAGGAATTTAATCTAAGTATCTTGTACGTTAAGAAGGTAATAGTGTATTCTAAAGTTAATTAAAATATCAGTAATATTTTCAGGAGGAAATACAAATGGTTAGTTTATTAAATGGAGTACATGAATTAGTCCAAAGAAATAATACTTTAAGTCCACTATTAAATGAAGAGTTTAAAAAGGGAAGAAAACCTTCAGGCATATATTTTAAAAAAGATGACAAAGCAAGCAGTGGGGGAGCAAGCGGGTCTTTAGATGAAACAGTTAAAGGATTAATTAATGATTTAAAAAATAAAAACTCAAATATTAGAATAAATACGCTTCAAGTTCTCGTGAGATTAGGAGAAGAGGCAAATGCTGCAGTACCGGTATTAATTAAAAAATTGAAGAGTGAAAAAGATCTAAGTGTTCGAAACTATGTGGTATATACAATTGGTTCTATGGGAGAAAAAGCAGTACCAAGATTAATTAAAGTATTGAAGGATGAAGATCCTGGTATTCGAAAAGGTGCAGCACAAGCTCTTGAAAGAATAGGAGAAAAAGCAAGTGCTGCAGTACCAGCATTAATTGAAACTTTAAAAGATGAAGATAAAGATGTTCGAGCTTATACAGCAAGTGCTCTTACAAAAATAGGAGAAGCAGCAGTACCAGCATTAATTAATATATTGAATGATGAGAACTTAGATATTCAAAGATGTGCTGTAAATATTCTCGGAGGAATAGGAGAAAAAGCAGTACCAGGATTAATGAAGTCATTTGAGAATGGAACCTCAAACGTTCAAACTCAATCCGATGCATTATGGACTCTTCAACACATAGGAGAAAAAGCAGTACCAGTGCTAATGAAAATAGCATTGAATCACCAAAATCCAACCATTAGAGAAGGTGCGGCAGATGCTATTGGAAAAATAGGTGAAAAGAACAATTACCATAGAGTAATGGTAGAACTAATTAAGGCTCTAGGGAAAAAATAAACTCTATTAGGTAATATTACAAACCATTATTAGGATAATCAAGGATAGATTCTAACTCTCTACAACTCTTTTTGGATATAATCGATCCTAGTTTTGTATGAAAGATTTTAAAAAAGTCGCATTATTACCTTTGGACAATCGCCCAGTATCTTATTTGCTTCCAAAACAAATTGCAGATTTTTCTGGTATAGATTTACTTTTGCCTGAGAGAAAATATTTAGGTGATTTACATCAAAGCTCTAATTTGATTTATGTTGAAAACTGGTTGAAGAGTTTTACTGATATTGATTTCTTACTAATTTCTCTTGATAACTGGGTTTATGGTGGATTGGTTCAGAGTAGAAAACATTCATTTGAATTGGAGGAATTAAAATCACGCGTTAACTTGTTAAGAAATCATTTTAGGGAATTGTTACAACAATCCCCTACAGTATATGGATTCTCTTCCATAATGCGCATACCAAACTACAACAGCTCTGAGGAAGAAAAGGATTACTGGAAAGATTATGGGGAAAAAGTTTTTAAGTGGTCTGAGCTTATGCATAAGGTAGGAAGGGGTGTTCAAGAAGAAGGAATTTCTCATGAGCATCTCTTAGAAAACTGGTATCAAAGTTCAAAACTAATTCCTCCTCATGTTCTTGCTGACTACAAAAGCCATAGAGATAAAAATTTAACAATTAATCTTTTATGGCTTGAATTATTGCACGAGCAATGCTTTAAATATCTAATTTTTTCATGTGATGATTCAGCTCTATATGGCATGAATGTAATAGAAGCTGAATATATAAATCAAGAAATTAAAAAACATAATTTTATATCCAAAGCAAAAGTTATATCTGGTACAGATGAAATACCCTTGGTTTTGCTTACTAAAGCTATTTTGGAAAAGTCAGAAAAAAAACCAATGATTTCAATTTACTTTAATAGTGTAGAAGGAATGAGTCAGAGAGCCAGATATGAATCAAACTCAATCCATGCTTCCGTTTTGAATCAGATTGAAACTTTAGGTATTGAAATGAAAGATTTTAATGATTCGGATATTGTTCTATATATTCATCTTGCAGACTCACCACAAGGTGATCATATTTTTCATAATTTGCCAGGCGATACTAAAAGCAATATTTCTAAATTAGTAAAACTTTTGGAAGGAACAAGTAAACCATTTATTTTAGTAGATTTAGCATATGCAAATGGTGCAGATCCACTACTAATAGAAGCTTTACTGAAAGCAAAAATTGATTGGGATAAGTGTTATGGATATGCCGCTTGGAATACTTGTTCAAATAGCACAGGTTCAGCTCTTGCAATAGGCATTAACAGGTGGATTGCAGAAAAGAAAAAAATATTTAATAAAGAAGCTTTTAAAAAGTGTTTGCTAACAAAATTTTTAGATGATTATGCTTATCAAACTCAAATAAGACATTCAAAAGTTACAGAAGAGGAAATTAATGAAAAGATAAAAAATCATACGAAGCAATTTTCAAAGATCTTGGAATTGGATGGTATAAATGTAAGGTGCGCTTTGCCATGGAAGAGATCATTTGAAGTAGAGATTGATGTCATATAAACAAAAAATCAAAGCTAAAATTGAAAAAGCCTTAAATGGTTCAATTGATTTTGTTTCACTTGAACGGACAAAATCAAAAGAACACGGTGATATTGCTACGAACATTGCCATGGTTCTTGCAAAAGAACAAAAAAGAAATCCACTGGACATTGCAAATGAAATAAAAGAAAAAATTAAAGCTGATGAAAGTTTAATCTCACATGTTGAAGTTGCAAAACCTGGATTTATAAATATTGTTGTAGGTGATTTTGCACTTGCTGAGTCACTACTTGAGGTGCATAAATTGGGCAGTGATTTTGGATTCTCTCCTACAAATTCAAAAGAAAAAGTTCTTATTGAGTATGTTTCAGCAAATCCTACAGGTGATCTTCACATAGGTCACGGTAGACAAGCAGTGATTGGGAGCTGTCTTGTAAATCTGCTTCGTGCTGATGGATATGCTGTAAGCAGTGAGTTTTATGTAAATGACTATGGTGAGCAAATTACAAAACTATCTGATACTGCCTGGACGATCTTTGAAAAACTAAATGGTAAACCAGTTCAGTGGTCTAGTGATTTCTATCCTGAAGAGCTTGTACTGCCCTATGTGAAAAAAGCTTTAGAGCAAAACAAAAATATTACTACGAAAGAGAACCTTGGGCAAATAGTAAAAGACTTAGTTTTAAAAGCTCAAAAAGATCTTTTATCTTCTTTTAAGATTAATTTTGACAAGTGGTTTAGTGAAACAGATTTGCATGTAAGTAAAGAAGTAGAAGCAGTTCTAAAAAAACTTAAAGAAAAAAACTTTGCATATGAGCATGAAGGTGCAGTTTGGTTTCGTGCAAAAGATTTTGGTGATGTGCGTGATCGTGTATTAATCAGGTCTGATGGACGATCTACTTATTTATTAGCTGATGTTGCCTATCATATCGATAAACTAAAACGAAGTGGTCACCTAATTACTATTTGGGGGGCAGATCACCACGGTCAGGAAGTTAGTTTAAAGGGTGCTCTAAAAGCACTTGGCTATGATGAAAATAAGTTAGAAATAATCTTTGTCCAGCTTGTTAGTTTACAAAAAGAAGGACAAGAAGTGAAAATGTCCAAGCGAGCCGGAACTGTTATTCCTGTAGAGGAAGTGTTAAATGAAGTAGGAGCTGATGCTTTTAGATATTTTTTAATTGAAAGTCATTCAGACAACAGAATGGTTTTTGATATGGATCTGGCTAAAAAACAGGATAAAGACAATCCTGTTTACTACATTCAGTATGCACATGCAAGGTGTTGCAGTATTTTTAGGCAGCTAGAGCAAAGTGAGTTAAAAATTAAAAAAGAAGAGCTGAACTTTTCACTTAATTCAAATATTTTTATGAATCTTTTTAAAGCAAATAATCAGGAATATTCTCTTACTAAAGCTCTTATCTTGAGAATTCTTGATTTTCCGGAAGAAATAACACAAGCAGCACAAAACAGATCGCCAAATAGAATTGCTAACTATTTAAAAGATTTAGCTTGTGATTTTCATCAGTTTTATACATCCTGTAGAGTTATTTCTAATAACATTGAACTGACAAAAGGAAGACTAGGATTAATTGAAGCTGTTAAGATAACGATTGCAAATGGGTTGAAAATTCTAGGTATAGAAGCACCTACTGCTATGTAGAAGAAATGATAGTGTAGAAATGTAGAAGATTGTAAGGGCAATTCATGAATTACCCCAACTGATGATAAAATTACACTATGCCTGAAACACCTTACTGTCCGCTGCTTAGTATAAACAAAGATATTCCTGTTTTATGCCAGGAAGAACTTTGTATGTGGTATATAAAACAATTAAAACTTTGTTCACTCACTGTTATGGCTTATACAAATGCTTTAAATCTTCAAACACCAGCAGCTTCTGGTACTCCACAGGCTGCACCATTAAAACCACAACAATCACAGCCACAAGTTAAGCAAAACTTAACCAATCAGCCCAAAAGAGAAGAAGTTAAGGCCCCAAATCCATTTGCGCTTGATGACTTAGATTAAATTACAAAAATCCACCATTTGTATTACTTTAATTGGGATAAAAAGTAGGATACAATCGTCGTGATAATAGTAAAATAATTTTGTTTGAAGATTCCCCCCCGATATAAAAATGAGTATTCCTCTTAGAAAAAACAGTACAAGTTTAGAAGGTTTTGAACCACTCTGGGAAGGCAGTGAAAGTTCTGACCAACCACAATCTATTGATTCTATTTCAAAACAAATTCATGCCATCTTAAAAGTCTTGGTAGATGAAAGGATTGCATTAAATCAGGAACACCAGCTTGTAACTGAACTAAAACAAAACATGCATTCATTAGAAAGCCAGATTCAAAAATTGAACTGGCAACTTGGCCAAAGAGAACAAGAACTTTCAAATTTATACAGCGAATACCATCAGACTAAAACCCAGAAAGAATCTTTAGAAAAGCAGACTAATAACCATAAAGAGCTTGTTCAAGAAAATAAGGAAATAAGAAGACTTGCTGAACAGTTGTCAAATCAAATTCTGCAGGAAAAAGCAAAAAATGAAATGTTGCTTCAAATTTTAAGAGAACTAGAAAAACCAGAACTTTCAAAGATTGTTAAGAAATTAGGAATTTAGCTTTAGAGGAATTGCTGTTAAAAGAGCATTCACTACTGCAGTTGTCTCTTCACTTGACATTGGGCTTGTAGTTTTTCTGCTTCTTCTGTCCAAAAAACTTCTAAATGCGCTTTTGTAATCTTTAAATCCTACTTTTTTATAAGTTTGCGCCATTGCTTCCCTTGCTTCTTTTATAGATTTTAAAGTAGTAAATGCAATGAAGTATTTGTCTACGGCTTTTTGCAGCTCACGATCTTGTGTGCTTGTAGGTTTAGGGTAAGTTAAATCAGGTTCTTTAATTGGCTTTTCTTCAGTAGTAGTGTCTTGGCTAGTTAACCTGTTTCTTGCAGGTGAAGTAAAAAAAATATTAAATACTTTTTTAAAGCTAATAAACATATGAATTTTTAATTGGGTTTATTATAACGTATCCTTCAATAGTTAGGATAAAAATGCGCTGTAAAGTCATTTCCACAGCACTGCTATATAATAATGATAAATGCAAGACACACTAAAAAAAGCAACATTTGGAGCAGGGTGCTTCTGGCACATTGAAGAAGAGTTTAAAAAGCTTACAGGAGTAATGTCGACTTCTGTTGGTTTTATGGGAGGAGATTTTAAAAATCCTTCCTACAAAGATGTTTGCACTGGAGCCACCGGACATGCAGAAGTTGTACATTTTGAGTATGATACAAAAATTATTTCCTATGAAAAACTACTCGAAGTATTCTGGAATATCCATGATCCAACCACATTAAATAAACAAGGTCCTGATATTGGTACACAGTACAGATCAATAATTTTCTTTCATAATGAGGAACAAGAAAAGACAGCAAATGCATCAAAGATAAAACTTGAAAAGAGCGGCAAGTTTAAAAATAAGATTGTAACTGAAATTAAGCCAGCGCAAGATTTCTATAAGGCAGAGGAATATCATCAGCAATATTTTGAAAAACAAAAGAAATGTGGCATATGAAACCTAAAATTACAAAATCTGATTCTGAGTGGAAAAAACTTCTAACTGACGAACAGTATCATATAGCTAGAAAAAAAGGGACTGAGGCTCCCTTTAGCGGTAAATATTATAATTCAAAAGAAAAAGGCATTTATAAGTGTATCTGCTGTGGTAATGAATTATTCTCTTCAGAAACTAAGTTTGATTCTGGAAGTGGTTGGCCAAGCTACTTTGCTCCGGTTTCAGAAAACAATGTTAAATTACTCCCTGATAATAGTTTAGGCACAGAAAGAGTTGAGGTAGTTTGCACTAGTTGTAATGCACACTTAGGGCACGTGTTTCATGATGGACCCAAACCAAGCGGACTTAGATATTGTATAAATTCAGCTGTATTGAATTTATCAAAGGCTAATGAATAAACACCTTTCTAACCCAGCATAGTCTTTTATAATTTCAAAATTATTTAATCCTTCTTTTTTTAATAATGATTTCAAATCATGAACAAGTGGTGGATCAACTTCAAATGCTAACATTACAGGGGCTTGTCGCGACAAGCCCCTACCGATGATTAACTCAATTATTCTTTCATAATAAATTAACCCAGATTTGTTTTCTTTTGAACCATGTAATGCAATCTTTGGTTCATGTTCAATCTCTGGCTGTCTTATCGTCTTGTCGTCTTGCTGATTTGCCGTTTCATTCTTCACATATGGCGGGTTTGAGATTATAAGATTAAATTTATTTTTTTTAAATAGTTCTTCTGTATGTTTTGAAAATAAATCACAAACTTTAAAATTTATTTTTTCACTAACGTTATTTTTAGCAGCATTCTCCTGAGCAAGATCAATAATTTCTTTTTCAACATCTATTGCTGTAATTTTTATACTTGGGATTAATTTTGCAAGTGCAATAGCAATTATTCCTGAGCCAGTGCCAATATCAAGAGCAGTTAATGTCATTCCCACGGAAGTGGGAATCCAGTTCTTAGATTTATTAATTAATTGCCTGGATTCCCAATCAAGTTGGGAATGACAATTATTTATCTTTTTAACCGTCTCTTCCACTAAAATCTCTGTCTCTGGTCTTGGTATAAGAACTTTTTTATTTACCTTTACTTCAAAGTCCATGAAATATGCTTTTCCAAGCAAATATTGAATTGGTGTTCTGGTTTTTATTCTTTCAAGAACAATTTTATTAATTTCACTTAAATTATTTCCACCAAGCTCTTTATACAAGATAGAAATTTCTTTTTTAGCTTCTTGTTTATCTATACCTGCAGCAATTAACTTATTTATAAGCTCTTTCATTTTTTACTGACCAAAATCACAAAATGATCGTCGTATGGGTCATCTAAGTTATTTCTTATAGCTTTAATTTCAGTGTGAGAAAGTTCTATATGTGTATTTGTGTGGAGCCTTTTAAAAAGTGATATGGAATGAAGTTTAAATCCGATTTTTTTAAGCAACTTTTTAATGTAAAAATCCCTATAACCCCAGGTTTTAATGCCTGCTTTGCTTATGTACATTTGTTTTGGGATTTTGCCTTTATAATCAGTTGAGCTTAAATTATCAAAAAGTGTAAAAGCAAAGAATCCGTCTGGCTTAAGAATATTTTTTATATTTTTGATTACATTATCAGGATTTTTTGAATAATCCAGTACACCACAGCTAATTACAAAATCAAATTTTTCTCTTCCAAATTTTTTAACCAGGCTAATATCCTGGCTGGTCTTTAAAAGTTTGAATTTACCTTTGCAATTTTTCTTTAGAAAATCATTTGCCTTTTTTAGGGAGGATTCATTAATATCAAAGCCAACGACATTTAAAAAAGGCTGCTTTTTTAAAAGATATTTTGTTACCCCACCCTTGCCAATGCCCATTTCCAGAACATTATTATTTTTTTTAATCTTTTTTAAAATTAAATTAGCAACTGGCTTTTGTCCTCGCCAGTACGTTTCATCTGGTATTTTTGGTTTTTTTATTTTTCTCACTTAATACGTCCAAAATCATCTTCTAATCTTGTTATATCATCTTCACCAAAATAGCTTCCTGTCTGAACCTCAATGATTTCTGCAATTTCATCTCCGATATTTTCTACTCTATGCTTAGTTCCTACTGGAACACTTACAGTTTGCCCATAAGCATAAATCCCTTTTTTATCTCCAATTGTTATTTCTACTTTTCCTTTAACAATGGTCCAGGTTTCTGTTCTTTTATTGTGAAATTGAAGACTAAATCTTTTTTTTGGATTTATTACTAATTTTTTTACTTTATAGTTTTCATTATCGATTAAAACTACATATCCACCCCAGGGACGAGTTTCAAGCTTATGTAATTCGTTTTTTGTTGACATCTTTGATATTTTACCTTATCAAGCATTTTTTCTAAATGTTGTATACCTTGCGCTATCATTGTCTATGTTTGAGAATTAGCTTACTAGTTTGAATATGATTCATGTCTCTCATTTAATAAAGACACTTAATAGCTCAATAATTGTTGATGACATTTCTTTTTCTGTAAATGAAGGTGAAACATTTGTATTGCTTGGTAAAAGTGGTTGTGGAAAAACTACCACATTAAAAATGATAAACCGTCTTATTGAGTTGGATTCAGGACAAATCATTATAAATGGGAGGGATATTAATCAGGTAGAACCGGAAGAACTAAGAAAAAAAATCGGCTATGTAATTCAAAATATTGGTTTATTCCCACATTACACTGTAGAAGAAAATGTGTCTGTTATACCCAGATTATTGGACTGGGATAAGAAAAAAATAAAAGCTCGTGTTCATGAACTTTTAGAACTTCTTGGTTTAGATGATTCTGGATTTTTAAGTCGTTATCCGCATGAACTTAGCGGTGGACAAAAACAAAGGGTTGGTATAGCAAGAGCACTTGCAGGTGATCCAAAAATAGTTTTACTGGATGAACCTTTTGGTGCGCTTGACCCGATAACAAAAAGACAAATTCAAAAAGAGTTTAAACATCTTGAATCATTAATTCACAAAACAATGATTCTTGTTACGCATGATGTACTTGAAGCATTTGAATTGGGAGATAAAATCTGCCTAATGAATCAAGGAAAGATTGAACAAATCGGGACATCAACAGAATTAATCTTTTCGCCTAAAACTTCATTTGTTAAAAGTTTTTTTGAATCATTCAAAAGTGATATTGCAGAAGCTTTTTATACATTAAATCCAGGATTTGCAAAATGATACAAAATAAGGGATTAGTTGAGTTTATGCTCTGTAATCAAGGAGAGATTCTGGAGCAGACTTTTGAGCACATTGGTTTAACTTTAATTTCTCTTACCATTTCACTTATTATTGGAATTGCTTTAGGAATTTTTATTTCCTGGAATAAAAGTTTAAAGAATTTTGTTTTAGGTTTTGTTAGTGTAATTCAAACTATACCGAGCATAGCTCTTTTAGGTTTTCTTATACCGCTGGTAGGAATTGGACCTGTACCTGCAATAATTGCACTTTTTCTTTATGCACTTTTGCCTATTGTAAGGAATACATGTACTGGTATTGAAGAAGTAGATCCGTCTGTAAAAGAAGCTGCAAAAGGTATGGGAATGTCCAACTTACAAATCCTTACAAGGATTGAGCTTCCACTTGCTGTACCAGTTATTTTCGCTGGTATCAGGACAGCCACTGTGCTTAGTGTAGCGATAGCAACTATTTGTGCTTATATTGCTAGCGGGGGGCTTGGGAAATTTATTTTTCGTGGCATTGCATTGAATGATACCAATATGATTCTTGCTGGTGCAATACCTGCAGCAACCCTTGCAATATTTTTTGATTTTTCTTTAGGTATTGTACAAAAATATATTACACAAATAGTTAAACCTCTGATTATTTTTTTAATCCTGCTTGTTTTTATAATTGTTCCTTTTGTTTTTATTCCTTCTCTGTTTGAGAACTCATTTAAAGCTGGTTTTGTACCTGAGTTTATGGAAAGAGAGGATGGTTATCAGGGTTTAATAAAGTGCTATGGTTTAAAGCTAAAAACAAAAGAGCTTGAATCTCAGCTTATGTTTCAGGCATTAAAAGACAAGCAAGTGGATTTAATTAGTGGAAATTTTACTGATGGAAGGATCAAAGCTTATAAATTTCAAATTCTTGAAGATGATAAACATTTTTTTCCTCCTTATTATGCTGTACCAGTTATCAATGGTAAAACACTAAGAAAATATCCTGTCCTAAGAAAAATATTTTCAAATATTGAAGGCAAAATATCAAATAAAAAGATGGCAGAATTAAATTATAGAGTAGAAAATAATAAAGAGTCTCCTCATGAAGTAGCAAAAGATTTCTTGAATGAATTAGGACTGAAAACCTCACGTGAAGACAGAGGTAAAGCAGATATAATTGTTGGTTCTAAGAACTTTACTGAGCAATTTATTTTAGCTGAAATATTTTCAATACTCATTGAGAACTATAGTAATTTAAATGTAGAGCTAAAAAAAGGACTTGCCGGAACCAAGATTTGTTTTGATGCTTTAAAAAATGGGGAAATAGATCTTTATCCTGAGTATACTGGCACAGGATTTTTTGTGATTCTACACGGAGGTGAGGCCCCAGAACAACGCTCTTTGCAGATAGAAGAGTTGTATGATTTTGTTAAACAAGAATCAAAAAAACGTTTTGATGTTAATTGGTTAGAACCATTAGGGTTTAACAATACATGGGTGCTGGTAATGAGAGAAGATGAGGCAAAAAAATTTAATATTAAAACCATTTCTGATTTAAAGAAATTTCTTGAGGATCAAGCTAAAAAAGACTAAAAGCCAAGAGCTAATTAGTAAAGCATATTTTTTGATCTTGATTAATGAGCTTTAGCATTGATATTATCTTGCAAGATTCAATAAACTCTAACGAGATGTGAATAATTCACAAAAGGCCACTTTTCAATAAAAAAGCCTGTCAAAAGCTTTGAAAGTGAGCTAGACAGGCATATGATTTTAATTAACGAAAAAGACCTTTTAAGGGTCTTTCACAAGATAGAAGCTTTA
>JACQBQ010000029.1 GCA_016201905.1 Candidatus Melainabacteria bacterium
AAGCTTCTATCTTGTGAAAGACCCTTAAAAGGTCTTTTTCGTTAATTAAAATCATATGCCTGTCTAGCTCACTTTCAAAGCTTTTGACAGGCTTTTTTATTGAAAAGTGGCCTTTTGTGAATTATTCACATCTCGTTCTAATGTCTGATGGATATTTAGTTTAACAGATCAAAACTTTATTAGTAAAGTTGCAATAGTCAACTCTAGAATATAAATGTATTACCTAAGCTACCAATCTTAACCTTCTAACTTGTTTTTCCATTTCAACAACCTTGCTAAAATTATTGCGTAAAAAAGTTTGATAATTATTCAGTGCTTCCCGAGTTCGTTCATAGCTAAGTTAAACTAAATAATTACCAAGCAAATATCACAAATACAGTTCGAACCAAGTTAAGAAAATCCTTCACTTGCAAATCTGTTTTTAGTCATTATAACTTTGTTCAACCTCTTAACCCAAATCTTAAATCATTATAGATATTGTTTTGAAATGTGCTTGTTGAAAGTGTTTTTGACACTTTTTAAGAAACCTTAAATAAATTTAATGTATTTTTTTTGCAGATGCTACTATAGCTCTCAGGGTTTGATTAAATAAATATTTAAGGAGGTTGTTATGGGAATGAGGGTTTATTCAGCAATTGATAATAGATCATTAGTTAGCCGATTTTTTGGCAGTTTAATGGGCAATAATATAGTTGGTGACGACAAGGATTTTGATTTTGTTACTAACAATGGCAAGCATTTATCACTTGAACAAGTAGAGCTTGTTGAAATATGTCAGTCTGCAAGAGGTTCTGTAGCTGGGTTGACAGACAATCTTAATACTAGTTTTTCTAGATTCATTGATTCTGTTAATAGAACAAGTTTCAGAAATTTTGCTTCTTCTGCTATTAACACTACTGCAATTGGTGAAAAGAAAGAACAACTAAAAAGCTTAGTACAAGATGTACTAAAAGTCTCTAAGGAATTAAAAGAACTTTTAGTCCCTGAATTTGATTTAAAATAGATTGGAATTAAATGTATTTCTTTTACGTTTGCTATAAAAGTAAATAGAAAGGGAAATAAATTATTAGAGATCTATTAGCTTACAAAAGTCAATGCTTTCCCGGCTTTATTAGCCCTACCAGTTCTTCCTATTCTGTGAATGTAGTCATCGTACGTAGCAGGCAGATCATAGTTAATAACATGGGTTATATCAGCTATGTCTAATCCTCTTGCAGCAACATCAGTAGCTACAAGGGTTTGCAATTGATTTGTTTTAAATAGATTTAAAACTTTTTCTCTTCTTGTCTGAGATTTATTACCATGAATAGAACCTACTTTAAAGCCTCTTTCATGCAACATGTTCGATAAATTTTCAACACCTCTTTTTGTCCTGCCAAAAACCAACACTTTCTTGAACTCTTCTTTTATTAATAAATCATGCAGGCTTTCAATTTTCTTGCTTTTATCTTTTACCCTAATTATGTCCTGCTCCACATTATCCGGAGTATCACCTGATTTTACTGAGATTTTAACTGGATCACTTAAAAATCCTCTGGTCAAATTATCAGCCTCTTTTGAAACAGTTGCCGAAAAAAACAAAGATTGTCTTTTTGCTGGCAGTAGAGATATAAAATACTTTATGTCATTTATAAATCCCATATCAAGCATTCTGTCAACTTCGTCCAGCACTACATTAGTAAATCTGGAGAGATTTAAACACTTTCTGTTAATCAAATCTTTTAATCTACCCGGTGTTCCAATTACAAAATCTGGTTTTTTTTGTAATGTAAAGATTTGATTTCTTATGTTTGCACCACCAATGCATGTTGCTGAATAAATATTCAAAGACTTTGAAAATGCTTTTAATTCATCAACTATTTGCAATACAAGCTCTCTTGTAGGAGCCATGATTAAAACTTTTTCATTTTTGTCTTTTATAACCTTTTCAATTAAAGGTATTAAAAATGAAGCTGTTTTACCTGTCCCTGTATTTGCAATTCCAAGAAAATCCCTGCCTTCTAAAATTATTGGAATAGCCTGATCCTGTATAGGAGTTAGTTTGGTATAGCCTCGACCTGCAATATTTTTTTTCAGCAGTAAGCTTATATTCAATTCAGAAAAGCTGTTTTTTGGAATATATTCTTCCTGTCCAATTCTTTCCACTGCTTTTCTTACATACCTGGATATTTCTATATCATCCCGGTCATTAAAACTTTTTTTCTTTCCAAAGAATTGTCTCCTTGAATTTTTACTTCTATTATTTCTATTTTTAAAAGAATAGTTAAACTTAAATGCTTTTTCTCGCATATTTATCTTCCTTAATCTATGTTTTTCTTAAAAATTATTGAAACAGAAACTCTTGTATTAAATCTTATTTAAGCTAATTTTATTGGTTTATTTTGTTTAGCGAGGATCCATTAAAAATCATTTTTAGACTTGTAAGTATATCATCTATGTAGTATTACTTTCTAGAATTCTCCGTGAAAAGCTCTATTTATGCTGATAAGATCAAAAACTTAATATTAATTTTATCTTTTGCTTCTAACTAAGCAGATTTTGCATTTTTTATTTTAAGCTAGTAAATTTAAATGAGTATTTATGCGGACATTTAAATCATTTGCAAGCGACAATAATTCCGGAGTTCACCCGGAAATTTTAAAAGCTATTACAGAAGCTAATAAAGGCCATGCACTGGCTTATGGCGATGACTCATATACAAAAAAAGCTGACAAAAGGTTTGAAGAACATTTTGGAAAAAACATTGATGCATATTTTATGTTTAACGGGACAGCAGCTAATGTTCTTGGGCTTAAAGCTATAACTAATTCCTATAATTCAATTATTTGTGCAGACATTGCTCATATCAATACCAGCGAATGCAATGCTGTAGAGATTTTTACAGGCTGCAAACTTCTCACTGTTCCATCTAAAGACGGAAAAATAACAGTTGACCAGGTTAAAAAACAAATGCATCTTCTGGGTGAACAACACCATGCTCAGCCAAAAGTCATTTCAATTACCCAGGCTACTGAAATGGGAAGAGTATATAAAAAAGAAGAAATAAAAAAACTTGCAGACTTTGCTCACAAACATGGAATGCTTCTTCACATGGACGGTGCAAGACTGGCAAATGCGGCAGCAGCTTTAAATCTAAAGCTAAGAGATATCACACGTGACGCTGGCGTAGATGTACTTTCTTTTGGAGGGACAAAAAACGGAATAATGAGTGGTGAAGCCATAATATTTTTTAACAGAAAGCGAGGTTACTCAACCTCGCCTTCAAAAGGTTTTAAATACATAAGAAAACAAGGGATGCAGCTTACATCAAAGATGCGATATATCTCAGCACAGTTTATTGCTCTCTTATCAAACGACTTATGGCTAAAAAATGCCAGGCATGCAAATAAGATGGCAAAACTTTTAGAAAAAGAAATAAGAAAAATACCTGAATTAAAAATCACTCAGAAAGTTGAGACCAATGGGGTATTTGTAATCATTCCAAGAAAGTATATTAAAAAGATTCAAAGACAATATTTTTTCTACCTGTGGAATGAATCTATCTCTGAAGCACGCTTTATGACTTCATTTGACACTACTGAAGAAGATATTGAAAACTTTATAAAAGCTATTAGAGGAACCATTAAATAACTTTAATCTGTAACTGCGATCGAGATTGCTTCGTCGTCCGCCTAGGCGGACTCCTCTCAATGACATTAAACTAGCATCGGTCTTTTAAGCTCATCCATATCAGGCAATTTAAAATTCACGTTTTCTTGTTTTAATTGCAAAATCTCAACAGGTGCAGCAAGTTTGCTAATCAATGTTTCTACAAGAACTTCAGGAGCAGATGCACCTGAACTTACACCAACAATTTTTCCATAAAGATTTTTTGGCACTTCATATGTATAGGGATCAGGAACTAGTTCTGCTTTTGTACCTGCCAGTTTTGCTACTTCAACCAGGCGACACGAATTGGAAGAGTTTTTTGATCCTATAATTAAAATATAATCTGTTATTCTGGCAAGTTCTTTTACTGCATCCTGACGGTTTTGTGTAGCATAGCAAATATCCTGTGCACCAGGAAGCATAACTTCTTTGTACTTTTTCCTCAGTGCTTCTATAATTCCTTTAGTATCATCTACAGAAAGTGTGGTTTGTGTAGCTATAAATATTTTTCCAAGGCTTATTGGAAGCTCTTCCACATCTTTTACTGAGCCCACCAAAAAACAAGAATCATTTGGCAGGTGGCTCATTGCACCAACTACTTCCTGGTGACCTTTATGTCCAATATAAACCACCTTAAAACCTTTTTTCCATGCACCGATCATTTCTAAATGTACTTTAATTACAAGTGGGCAGGTCGCATCAACAACAGCTAGATTTCTGTTTTTTGCTTCTTCAAAAACTCTTACTTCAGAACCATGAGCAGATAAAACCACACAGTTTCCATCAGGTACTTCACCTAACTCATCAACAAAAATTACCCCTCTGGATTCAAAATCTTTTTTTACATGCTCATTATGTACAATTTCATGCCTTACATAGATAGGAGCACCAAGTTTATTCAAAGCAAGATCAACAATATCTATTGCCCTGATTACCCCAGCGCAAAACCCTCTCAATGATGCAAGAACCACTTTTTTGACCATTGTTACCGGAAAAATCTCGCTTCGAACGAGATTTTTCCTTTTCCTTCCCGACGCTCAGAATATTGCTCATCGCAACATTCTTTGCTCGTTAATCCACATTATTCATCCACACCTTAATTCACACCCTATTTCTGGCTAGTCGCTGATATTCTACCATTCCAAAAAGTTCCCAATGATAGGGTGCTTGTTTACTCTAAACCCCTATCTTTATCCTTAAAATAAAGAAATGCAACTTTCTTTATAATTACTTGTCTATAAGTTTGCAAATGATATACTACTTGCTTGTAGAAAAGTTCGTTTCTGGTAGTTTTTATAAGGAGTGTAATATGAAAAAGAATTTGTTTTTACTTCTACTTGTTGTAAGCTTTCTATTTCCAATAAGCCCAACACAAGCCAAATCTGATGGTACAGAATTTTTAAAACAAACAACAGGTGTTGTTTTAGGAGTTGGAGTAGGACCAGTGGTTGGCGGGTTAAGAGGCTTTTTCAAAGGTTGGCTTTGGGGAAAAGATGCAACAGCTGAAGCATTAGGAAATAAAGACGGCGTTCCTCACCAAGCAATTGGTTTTGCAACCGGCGGCGTTCTTGGTGCAGCAGCAGGTGGAGTTTCAGGTGTATTAATGGGTGCATATGATGGCATCAAATACGGCTGGGACAAACCCTGGTCAAAAGAAAACTTTAGCTGGGCTGGCAGCAAATTTACTGACTATGATCCATTTAAGTGGTAATTAGTTAGTAGTTTATAATTAAAACTAAAAAAGCAAGTTAGAAATGGCTTGCTTTTTTATTGGTTAAAAATAAAAAGCTGTTAAACTTTGGTATTAAGGTACTATTTTTTTTATTCAAAACTATCCGATAATCATTCTCGTACAAAAGCAAGCCCCATGAAAGAAGGAGGCTAATGAAATGGAGATTATTGTTTCCCTTATGGCTAGGAAATGGCAAATCAAAATAAATACCTGCACATAGCTTGCTTTTGTACCTATTAGATAAAAAATACTGGTAAAATTGTACTTCTCTTTTTTACCTATACTTTAGAAACAATTTTGTGGAATGTAAATAGAAACGGGATATCCCGTTTCTAAAACTTCCACGATGAGATATTTATTAAAAAAAATATTTATCTTATGGGCTTTGCCTTTATTGATAACTTTTTTGTTTTCTGGTATTAAAGAGGCAAAATCGCAAGAACATGAACCGCCTGCTGTCATATTAAACGATCAAAAAATAATCTTCAGTAAAAAACCGATTCTTGATGAAGAAGGATGGCTTTTCCCACTGGAAGAAATTGCTTCAAAGCTTCAGGATAAAATCAGTATTGATCTTTTAAATGGAACAATTACCATTCAAAGAACGAGAGATAAATCAACCGTTCAACTAAATACAAAAAACGGTGTGGTAGCCATAAACAACAGACCTTTTAAAACCTTATTCGGCTATAACAGGATAATTTTATCTTCGGATTCACAAATGGTTCCAACAAGTGCTCTGGTTATTTTGCTTGGATTAACTTCATATGACACTGAAGAGAATAAATTGATTTTAAAAAACACGATTGGTACAGAAGCCAATAACTATGGAACAGTTCAGCCACAAAAAAGAACAGGACTGAAAGATCTTTTAGTTGATTATTTAACTGTTACCCATTCTTTTAATTGGCTGCAAACTTCAGATCTTTACAGTAGAAGAACAGAAATAAACAGTGGTTTTCATAACGATAACTATGCACTCACATCTGATCTAATAACAAAATCAGGAACAGATGCACCACCTTTGACTTTTGACAGTGGAAATTTTTCTTTTTATAAAAATGCTTCTCCTTTTCAGGTACACGTGGGCGACAAACCACTAAGCTTAATCAAGTCACCGCTGCTTGGAGGAATAACTGTTCGTGGTATACAGATACAAACTGCTGGACCACTAAAAGACAGCAGATTTATATTTGGATCTGGATTTCTACCTTCAAATGGAAAAGTGCTTGGGAAAGGACTTTCATTTGTCAAATACGGAAGATTAGCTGAAGTATCTGAGTGGTCAACTTCACCAAAAAAAGACTGGCAATTTTCAATTGGAGAAGCAGCTTACACTGACTCTATTACAAATCAGCTTGTCAGATCAAAACAAAGTGGAGGATTACTTGCATTAAGTGCAACAAAAACAGGGAAATATATTGAAGGAGACTGTAACATTGCAGTCGGTACCACAAAAGACAAGATCTCTGGAAAATCAGGAAGTGGACCCGGCGCTGATCTTTTAATTAGATTTAAACCAAAAAGCTGGATTAGTTTATTTACCAAAGGTGCATATTACTCACCCAATTTTTTCAACCTATCCGGAAACCCTTATTACCACGACAGAAATGAGGGTACTTTTGGTATAAACATAAACCCACCTAGATCAAACCTGGGTCTTAGTCATTCAGTTGGTGAATATAATTTAAACAGCAGCAAGCCAAATACTTATGGAGTTACCAATATTTTTGCTTCTACTACTCCAATAAAAAAAGGTCCTACAATCATTACAAGCTATTCTCAAAATAACTCTCAAGTAAGCTCTACAAGAGCAATTGATAATCTTTTATTTCCTATAAACCAATCAAACATTGGAGCAGTTGACCTGGAAACACTGATCGAAAGAAGAACCAATTCCTTTTTCCGAACCAGTCTACTTAAAAACTGGAGAACAGTTAATCTTACTTCAAGCATAAATTATTTTACGTTTGCAAACAGTAGCCCACTTAAAGCACCGATACTTGGAGAAAAATCAGTTACCAAATTATTGACTTACGATTTTAATATAAACAAATCATTAAATAATCACCTTGCTTTCCAAAATTACATTCAAGGTAGTGAGTTATATAAACAAGTCAGATTTGGAATTAGAGTTGGACCCATACTGGATAAAAAATTAAACTTTCTTTTGCAGACAGGAGCTCTATTACAAGCAGACAAAAATCCAAGTCCAATATTTGGTTTAAATTTAAACTACCAGTTAAATAAAAAAAATCTTTTTAGTTTCAATTTAGATAAGACAGCATTTTTGACAAATATCTCAGCACTCTGGCAATATAACCTGCGCCCATACAGACAGGGTAACCTGCCTCAAATAGGTGAAGAGCAGGCTATTGGCAGAATAGCTGGTAAGGTCATTGTTCTTGAAGAGGCACCAAAAAATGAATCTCAAATAAATAAAATAATTTTGCCTGGTATAAACCGTGAAAGAGGATTAGCAAATGTAAGAATCCATTTAGGAAATTATATAATTAACACGGATCAAACAGGCTCATTTGAATTTCCAAGCCTTACTACAGGGATTCATAGATTGAAAATAGAATACTCAGATGTACCATCATATTTAACATCAATAACACCTGAAGCTGTAGATATAAAAGTAGAACCCGGGAAAGAAACAAAATTTAATTTTGTCTTAGCTTACTTTGGATCAGTAACAGGAAAACTTCTTCTAGAAAACGAACCAAGAGTGCAGCTAGAAGAAGAACCAGAGCTACAGGATATCAGAGTATATCTTGATGGCACTGATTTTGAAACTCTAACGAATCTGGATGGTTCATTTGTACTGGGCGATGTTAAGCCTGGGAAATATAAAGTAAAAGTTGACCCTGATTTCCTTCCAAAAGAATTAGAGGCTGATCAAAAAGATATAGAAATAGAAGTCAATGCAAAAGGTAAGGTAGAAAATATACAGCTTCCTATTAAATTTAAAAGCAAACCTCAGGAAATAAAAGAATTTTAGAAAAATATACTAGTACAAATTTTCGATTTTACTGGTAACTTTGTACCTGACTTCTACTGATTAGTAATTTGATACCGATTGTTAATTAATGTAACCCGAATAACAATTGTTTTCGGATTACAGAATGGAGAAAACTATGGGTAACCAAATGCTAGGTTTATTTTTTATTATTCTTCTTTTATCAGTGACTATCACACGTGTACCTGAAGCAAAAGCCAGTGCAAGCGTTCCATTATCTATTACAGTCAATGGCTCATTAGTTATTTCTGATGCAGATAATGACACAACAGCGGGGAAAGACCCCACCAAAAACGTCACTATTTCACTAACACCAGATCTTAGTACAAGTAGTGCAAGTGGATCTGCAAACTTCAGAATAAGGACAAATCGTAGTACTTGGAGGCTTACTGCTCAGCGTACAGCATCAAGTGCTGGTTCTACTGGTATTGAAGATAGCGATGTTCTGGTTGACATTTCAAAGTCAAATGGTTCAAATGCAAATGCCAGTGCAGGCACTTTAGTAGCTCCTTTTACTTCACAGTCAAACTTATCAAGCATTACAACTGCATCTGCAGTTGATGTGATAAGTGGAACAGCTAAAACATCATCAGCTAAAGACGGAAGTAATGCAAACAACTGGTTTGGAGTAAATACTACGTATAGTATCTCTCCAGACTTTTTCTATACTCCAGGTACATTTAGTTCGACCATAACATATAGTTTAGTGTCACCATAAAAAAAGAACCTAGGAGTTGAAAGTGAAGACTTAAAAAAATCTAGCTTTCAGCTTCTGGTTCCTTTCTACTACATCTTAAAAATGATTTTTTCTTGTTTTGGTAATAAATTACCAGATCAATTTATCCCGCTTAGGGAAAATAATGATTAGTTTTTATTACTAAAATAAGGAAACAATGTTTACAAAACGTCAGTCACTTTCTTTAACCCTAATACTTTTACTGGTTTTACTAACACCGTTGCAATCTTTCTCTCAGAGTGCAACAGTACCGATTAATATTACTGTAAATGGAACTCTGACTATTTCAGATGCAAATAACGATGCCAGCTCAGGTACAAATCCAACCATAAATGTAAATCTTTCTATAACACCTGACCTTGGAGCTGCTGCTGTTACTGGAGATGCAAATTTTAGAATACGTACAAACCGTTCTACATGGAGACTCAATGCTCAAAGAACTGTTGAAGTAGATACAGGACCTACAAATATTGTTGCAATGGATGTAGGTGTTTTAATTTCTACTCAAGCAGGTTCAAATGCAAATACCATGGCAGGTACACTTCTTGCACCATTTACTGCTCAAACTGATTTAGGCAGTATACCCACCGTTTCACCTGTAGATGTAATAAGCGGCACTGCAAAAACTTCAACAGCGCGCGATGGTTCAAATACAAATAATTATTTTCAAGTTAACACTCGTTACAGCATCCTTCCTGATTTTTTCTTCCAGCCTGGTACCTGGAGAACAACTATTACGTATAATTTAGTGAGTCCATAAAAAAGAAGACTCTAAACATTTGAAGTCTGCCTTCGAAACCAATTTAAAAAGAACAATGGCTTTTTGAACCGTAAAAGTTTTTCAAGTTTAACACCTTTAAGAAATTCTGAAAAATCTTCAGCTGATTTAAAAATTCTTTCTTTTGGCTCTTTTGCTAAACCTTTAAGTAAAGTAGAAGCAAACTCTTTATCAACAATATGTTTGTTTAATTCTCTTATATCCCTTGGGCTTTCATGTCTTATTCGGGAAAGAACCTCAAGTGTGCTTTTATAATATGCAGAAGTCTCTTTAAATGAAATCTCTGGAATTGGATGCTCTCCTGTCAAAGCTTCGTACAAAGTAGTTACCATTGAATATATATCAGACGAATATGTACACTTCGTTGAATCATCAGTTTGTTCTGGAGCCATGTATAGTGGTGTTCCTACCATGTATCCTTCATTTTCAATCGTTGTAACTAAACCAATATCCGGTCTATTTATTTTTGATAGTCCAAAATCTATTAATTTGACATTGTCAGCATCTGAAAAGATTATATTTTTTGATTTTACATCCTTGTGAACTATTCCATTTTTATGTACTTCAGATAAAGCACTTGTAGCCTTTATAAGTATTTTAAAGAGATCAATAACTTCGTCTGGATTTTCTAAGTTTACTTTTTTAATATGCGTTGCATCTTTTATGTACTCCATCCTAAATGCTAAATTGGTCTCTGAACATTTACAAATCCTATTAATTCCAGCTTCTACAACATCTATAATATTTTCATGTTTTAATAAAAGTAAGGCTGATACTTCATTCACAAATGGTCGAGCATTATCAAAAGTTACTTCTTTTTGAGCAAGTTGTACTTTATCATCATCTCTTGTAATTAAAAATACTTTGCTCATTCCTCCTTTACCAATTGTTCCTACTGTATGCGAAGGTAAAAGTCTTGGCTGGAATATTCTTCTATTTAAACTTGCTAATTCTTGCAGTCCAACACCAATATCATCAGGTAAGGAAGAATCATCAGGCTTATTTGGGGAATCATCACTTTGCCAAGGCAAAGATAATTTTTCAATACCATTTGTTATATTAACAACTTTTGAATTTGTTAAAGAAATTTGCATTTAGTAACTTATTACTAATAGTATAAAAGATGAGGCTTTAAGATTAGTATTTTTTACAATTCTTTTATAAATGTTTTGCAGTAAACACTTGCCTTCTTCAGCAGTTATAGTTACTTCAATATCCATTAATCATCATTGTTAGTTAAATTCTTCTTTAAAAGGGTTATCCCCTTAACTATTCAAGCAGTTTTTTTGAGGGCTTACTTTATTTTTTCTTCTATTTTGCTAATATTTGCATGCTAATACTACCTCATAGTAATAAAGTCCCTTTACTTCCCGGAAAGCTTTACGATATGTTAGTACTAAGGGACTAGAATTTAACGACTAGTTTTCCTAGCCTAAACAATAACTCTCCATTTCATGAGCTTAAAAACCACAACAAGGTTCTTAGTTATTTTATTATTATTTATATCGTTTTTATTTGGCACATTTAACTTAAGAGCAAAATCAAGTCAAGCAACAATTCCGATCAATATTACAGTAAGCGGAAAATTAATTATCACTGATGCAGAAAACGATAATAGATCAGGCACTGATCCAACTTTAAATGTAGTCCTAAAACTTACTCCAGAGCTAAACAGCTCAGTTATTTCAGGAAGGTCAGCTATTAGGATAAGAACAAACTTAAACAATTGGAAACTTACTGCCCAAAGAAGAGATTTATCAAATCCTTCAATAACAAATATTGATCCAAAAGATGTATCGGTAAATTTCACAACACAAGCAGGATCAAAAGCAAACCCAAATGCAGGGAGGTTAATATCTCCATTTGACAGTACAACTAGCCTGGGTCAAATTTCTACAAATGCTTCTACAGATCTTTTAATCGGAAATACCCAGACTTCTATCGATAAAGATCCTGAAAATAAAAATAACTGGTTTCAGTTAACATCAGACTATAGTATTTCTCCAGATTTTTTCTATGGAATTGGAGAATGGGATACAATAATCAGCTATAGCCTTGTGAGTCCATAGTCTCCTTAGCAGAATCATAACTACTCAGATTTACATTGAAGCAAGCAATTTATAGATCTGGCACTGGTCTTATAATAATCTTATGCAGGTAAAATTATTTTTATTTTTTATCATTTGTTTTTCATTAGCATCATTATCAAACAGGGCCTTGGCCTGCTTTTCTATAACAGACGATTTTAACTTTCCAAACCCTGTACTAAATGCAGCATTTACTATACAGCCAGATGTAAGTCCTTTTACTGACTGCTGGACAGGTGCTATAAGAATCAGGAGTGATAAAAACAGCTGGCGTTTAGTTGCAAATAGAAATGGACCAAACCCGGTGTCAGTAAGTGGTGATCAATCAAACAACGTTAAAGCAGATGATATAACACTTAAGCTTGAATTGAAAAATTTTGGCATGGCTGACCCAAATGGTGCAGTTTTAGTTTCTCCTTTTCCTTCTCAAACTGATCTGTCTTCAATTCAATCAGGCACTCTTATAGTCTCTGGAATTAAAAGGTCAGGAAATAGCTGCTCTGTAAATAATCAAAATTTTTATAAACTTACAAAAACTCTTTGTCTGTTTCGTGACTTTGTTTTTAATGTTGGAGAATATAATGGAGAAGTTTCTTATACTTTAATATCACCATAGTGGAGAGATAGTATGCAAAGGATTTTATCAGCTGTAAAAATTAGTGTTGTTTGTTTACTTCTTTTCTTATTACAAGATACTCCTTGTTTGGCCTGGACAGTTTCACCGGTCAGATTTGAAGTGAAAGCTCAGAGAGGAAAGGAATACACACTAACATTTTCAGTTTTAAATGAAAGCCAACTTTATCAAAAAAGATTTGAGATTCAAACTGATGATTGGATTATAGATAAAAATAATAACTTTCTCAGGAAAGCTTTTTCTAAAGAAGCAAACAATAAATACTCAGCAACTTCATGGATAAAGGTAACTCCACAGCAGTTTGTAGTGCCACCAGGTGAAACAAAAAGCATACGGTTTACAGTTTTTATCCCAAGCGATCTTACGTCAGATGGAGAGTATTCTACTGGGATTTTTGTCGGAGAAAAAAATATTGAAAAGCCGCCAAAAGGAGAAAAAATAGTTCATATAAAACAGGATACATTTATAGGAGTAATTGTTTATGTAAGAGTAGGAGCAGAAAAACCCGAAGTAATTTTAAAGGATTTAAAAATAAATGCTAAGCCAGTAAGCAAAGGGTTAAACCAAGTCACGATTTTACCTACATTTGAAAGCCATGGTAATGTTCACTCAAGAGCAAGGATCAAAGTCAAGCTTGAACCAGTTTCTAGCCTTGTTGTAAAAGAAACAAAATCTAAAATCATTGAAACCAATAATTCTGCAAAAGATTTAAAAAACATAAAAGTAGAATCTGCTGAACCACAGCCAGAAGCAAAAAGTGAAATAAAAGAATTTAATGCTGGAGAGCTTGTTGTCCTTAGAGAAAGTGAGGTCACTTTCCCAATTGACATACCAGAAGCACTTTCTGCTCTTAGCGAGTGGAAGTTTACTGTTAATGCTGATTTTGGAGAAGATGGTCCAGCTTTAATTGGCACAAAAAAATATAAGGTTCCTTACATAGAAATGCCTACGCAAAAAAAGAAACAATAACTACACCCAAAGATTTCCTAAATACTCAAGATTTTTAAATCCTTCTTTATAAGCTCCAATGATTTTATCTGCTACAGGTGGGTAAAGTGTAATCTTTTCTAATTCAAGAATAGGTTTATAAGCAGCGTCAGCCAGCATAGGTTCATCACCAACTCTTAATTCACCACCTAATACTTTTCCCGTTGCATAAATATTTATTATGTGTCTGCTTCTATCGGGCGCAATGGCCTCAGATAAAAATACAACTTTTCCAAATTCAATATCTAAATTTGTTTCTTCTTTAAGTTCTCTAACTGCACAAGTTGCAAAGTCTTCACCATATTCAATTCTTCCACCCGGCAAGACCCAGTAATATCTGTTTACTTTTCTGTGTTGAACAAGAAGTATTTCCTCTCTATCATTAACAATAATTACAGAGACCCTGAAATTTGGTCTTTGAACAACATTTTTTTTGCCCCGAAACCTGGGATTAAACATAATGTATAAATTAAACTTGCTTTATCACGTAAGAGTGCAATCCATTTTGCACCAATAAACTGTATATATCATACACGATTAAACAATAAGTTAAACTAATAAGTTAATATTTTTATGACATGGCAGTATCCTTTTTAAATCTTTTAGATAAATTCAGACCTCATAAGCTATATAAACCATCCCCTTTTGTTGGTATTTCAAGCTTTATTGTTTTAGCTGTATTTTGGTTCTTTATTATTTATGGTGCTACTGCAACAGCAACTATCTTATTTGCAAAATTTATTCCTGACTTGCTTTTTGAATTAAAACTTTTTAACCTGGCTCAATTTACCTATTATCTTGCTCCTCTAGTTGCAGTAATGGTTCTTATACCAGCAAATGCTACTTTCCTTGTTTTAAATGAAAGAAAAATTCTTGCATTGCTTACAGTACGACTTGGTCCAAACAGAGTTGGACCAAATGGTTTTTTACAGACAGCAGCTGATGCAATAAAGCTTTTATTTAAAGAAGACATTATGCCCAAAGGCGCTGACAGCCTTCTTTTTACTTTAGCCCCGGTAATATTTTTTGCACCAACAACTATTGCTTTTATTCCTATTCTTTCAGTTGCCACAAATAACTTTGGACCTTTTATATCCTGCGATCTCTCAATCGGTATTCTTTTCATTATGGCAATTTCATCAATCCCTGTAATCGGTCTTGTCTTAGGTGGCTGGGCCAGCAATAACAAATATTCATTAATAGGTGGCTTACGCAGTGCAGCTCAGTCAATTAGCTATGAAATACCTATGGTACTTACCATAATTAGCGTCATTGTTTTAACAGGCTCAATAAACTTAAAAGAAATTGCTGATAACCAAGTCGGCGGAATATTAAACTGGAACCTTTTTGCCTTTGGAAATTTACCACTTGTATTAAATCTTTTTCCGCTTGGCAAAAATACTTTAGTCGGCATTTATGGATTAGTACTTTTAAGTGTATGCTTTATGTTATTTTCCATATACCTTATCTCTGCCTGTGCCGAAGTAAATAGAATCCCTTTTGATCTCCCTGAGGCTGAGAGCGAGCTTGTTTCTGGCTACAATACAGAGTTTACTGGTATGAAGTTTGCTCTTTTCTTTTTAGCCGAGTATACAGCACTTTTTATAATTTGTTGTCTTGCATCCATAATATTCCTAGGTGGAGGACATCTTCCTGTTTCATTTGAAACCGAAAGAAAGATCCTTGAATCTCTAGCCTTTACCCAGATTGGCACCAAGTCATTTGATTTCTCTTGGCTTTTAACTTCAGTAACCTTAATGCTAAAAGCTTATCTTCTTATTTTTGTTTCTGTGTGGGTCAGAGCTACTTTGCCAAGACTACGTTATGATCAGCTTATGAGTTTTAGTTGGAAATTTTTAATTCCGCTTTCATTGATAAACATTTTCGTTGTAGCATTCTTGGTAACCATAAAACCATGAAAAATCTTTTTACAAAAACAATTGAAGGATTATATAACATTGCAAAGGGAATGTTTACTGTTTTAAAGCATATCGGTCGAAGACCAATTACATCAACCTATCCAGATGTAATCCCAGAGCTCTATCCAATGACCAGACACAGACTTGCTCTCACCGTAAATCCTGATACCAGCGAACATCTGTGTATAGCCTGTAAACAATGTGAAAGAATCTGTCCTGATACCTGCATAACAGTAATTCCAGATCCTGAAAAAAAAGGTGTTATAAAAGATTTTTATTTAGATCATGGTCTTTGCATGTTCTGCGGTTTATGTACTGAAGTCTGTCCGACAAACTGCATAATAAATACAGTTGACTTTGAAATGAGCGAATATACAAGAGAAGATTTGATTTACGATATAGACAGGCTTACATTATCACAAGAACAATCAAGATTTTATTTTGATTTTAAAGAAATGCCTAAACCCAAACCAAAACCAGTAAAACCAGCTCCTGCAGCTAAGCCACAAGTAGCTGTTGCCAGTACACTACGAGACGGAAGTAAATAAAAATGATAATTTTAAAACCAATAATAAATGATCCGGGATTCTTTCTAATAAGCATATTAGCCATTCTTGGTGCACTTGGAGTCATATTCGAAAGGAATATTATAAGAGCAGGATTTTCACTTGTGATTTGTTTTAGTGCTGTAGCAGGGACTTATTTTGCACTGCGTGCACCTTTTGTTGGTGCATCACAGGTTTTAATTTATGCAGTAGGAATTACTTTGATTATTGTTTTTGCTCTTATGCTTACAAATGTAAAGAATGAAATGCCAAAATTAAAAGGCGAAGCATCAAAAAATGTTTTAAGCGGAATAATTGCCGGCAGTATATTTTTTACTTTTGCACATACACTAACAGGAAATAAATGGTCCGAAGTTGACGGGTTAAGCTGTCCTAGAAATACTGAAGTAATAGGATTAAAACTTCTTGGTTCTTATGCTCTCCCATTTGAATTGATTTCAGTTTTACTTTTAGTTGCACTGATTGGAGCTGTAGTAATAGCAAAGAAAGATAGAAGGGAAAAGGATGTCTAAAAAAGAAAGACTCTTCTCACTTTTAAAACTGTTCACAACAGCAGCATTAATATCATGCTTTTTATTTCTTGCTGTTAATTTAAGCTCTATTCTTGAAAGATATATTTTGCTTTCTACAGCACTCTTTAGCATTGGGATTTATGGATTAACAGCATCCAGAAACGTAATCAGGGTTTTAATGTCTATTGAACTTTTACTGAATGCAGTAAATGTTAATTTAGTTGCATTTTCAAATTTTGTTGACCCGCTTGAAATTAAAGGACAGGTTTTTGCACTCTTTGTTATGGCAATAGCAGCAGCAGAAGCAGCAATAGCGCTAGCAATTATCCTAGCAATTTATAGAAACATGGCTTCTGTCGATATGGAAGATTTTGCAAGTTTAAAGTGGTAGAAATTATTTTTTAAGAGGCAGCCGGAGCTGGCGATAAGGTTGTTGCATGTGATGTGTTAGCATCCTGTAATTTTCCCTTACTTTCTTTTGCTTCTTCAATTTTAGCCCTTTCTTCTAAAAGTTTTTTATCAATATTAAAAGAGGCTCTTAATATTTTTGAATATTCAACTACAGTCATATTCTCAGGTTTAAATACTCTGGCAACTACTTTTTCTATAAAGAAATTTCTAATTGGATTAAATATAAAATCTGCTATTTTCGAAACTTGTTCAAACCAAGGCATTTCTTTAATCCTATAATTATCGATAACTTTACCTGTCTTTAGATCAAATCTTTGTTTAGTTGATCGTCTTAGATGTAGTGTTAAGAGTCTCTCAAGTCCTTTCATTGGTGCTTCACCTATTGCTCCAGCAATAGATTTTGGAACATATTTCCCAAGCCATAGTGTCGATAAACAACCTGAAATTGCTGAAAAGATATTTCCTGGGATAAATCTTTCGTGAACAGCATTTGCTATTGCTTTGCCAAGTATGTCTTTATTAAGAGATTTAGAGTCTTGCATAGAAAATTCTTTTTTGAAATCCTCATAGTACCTCATAGATTGTGAGGCTAGGTGTGTAGTTTGTTCAAGAACTGTATATCCTGTGATTTTTAAAAATGTTTTCCAGGCAGAATCTTCGGGATTCATATTCATACCAGGAATATTTTCATCTTCTGCACCTTTTAAAATAAGGGCTCCTCCTGTCATTAAGGCTGCTTGAAAAGCTGCAAATTTTACTAAGTCTGTATTCTCTTTATTATTCTCTTTATTATTCTCTTTACTTTCATCCAAACCCACAGCTTTTAATGTGGAAGAAATAACTGGTTTTAAATAGTTGTTAAATGCTGATTGTAAAAAGTCAGGTCCACTCTTATCTCCATTAACGATTTTGACAGTTTCATTATTTTTGGATTGATCAGAAGCTGACCACCAGTGTATTAATGCACCTAGCATTTCTCCTGGCATATTTGCAAATTGTTCTGGAATAAATGGCGCAACAGATCTTGTAGCTTTTACAAACAATGAACCTACGGCTGTTTTCCAAAACACTTCAAACCCTTCATCAATCAAGCACTGCCTTGCAAGGTGAACTGGGTCTTGAGATTTATCTTCAAGACAAGCAACTGCAGCTTTAGGAAATGTACTTCCCATAGCATCAAACATTGCAGTCACAGCTGTTCTAACAATGCTTAAAGATACATTTCCAATACCCATTTATTTTGCTTTCTTAAATAATTTTCTTAAATAAAAATCTCACATCTCTATTTGTAAAATGAGCCAGTTAAGTGCTTGTTAAATTTCCGCCTTAACCTTTGCCCATCTATTTTTATAATGCAAAAAAAATCGTGCCCACGTCAATACTTAAACAATTGTATTAATTTAAATGAAGTTTTAGGTTAAGAAAGCGCGAATTATAAAAAAATTATAAAACGCCTTATTAAGCTTGCCCAGGAAACATTGACTGTAGTTTCATGGCAAGGCCCATATCACCAGAAACTCTGAGCTTGCCCATCATAAAAGCCATCTGGCTATTTAATTTTCCTTTATGAATTGCCAGCCAATCCTGATCTGAAATTGAAATTGTTACTGTTGGGCTATTATGAGTACCAGATTTTAGCTCACACTTTCCACTTTTAATTTCTAATATCCACTTCCCGCCATTTGCTCCAGATACATCAAATAGATAAGTAGCATTTAAATTCCCTGCTACCTCTGGTTTAAAAGATTTATGCATTTCCTTTAAAGACTCTTCACAAGTTTCTGCCATAGCTTTGCTCCTTACAATCTATCTAATTTTAAACTTACTGCTAAATTATCATCACAAAGATAACATTTATTATCACACGACTAAACAAATAAGCATGATCAAGCTTTAAATTAATTTTGATGATAAAAGCTTATTACAAAAAGTTTGCCAAAATCAACTTTATAACGACCTGTGAAAAATTAGGTTCAAAAGCAGCTTAACCCACTTTGAGAATGTGTGAGCAAGTAAAGCAGCTCTCATCTCAAGTTTAGTAAACATTGATTTGTAACATCTGACATAACGATTAGCCATGTGTTCTTG
>JACQBQ010000004.1 GCA_016201905.1 Candidatus Melainabacteria bacterium
TGGAGGCAAATATTTTCTGATTTTTCTCCATTGCTTTTCAGAAAGTTCATGACGACGTGGCATATTTTTATCCTCCCACATGTCATGATGTTTTGTTAGAAAAATAGTGGCCTTTCATTACAGAGTTTTGAGATAGCCTCGTTCCACCTTCCACCCCTTAATTTTGATATAGAGCTTTGTGGATGTATGTCTTAAAAGTTATCTTTTTTACTTGTAAAATAGATTGATATGAACATCCTTGAAAACATTCACAGTAGTCTAATTTTCTATCCCACAAAAGAATTATTTTCATTTTCCAGCTCAAAGTGGTAATTAAGTGTAAGCGATAAAGGATAAACAGTACTTTAAAGCCATATAGTTTAACCATATCATTAATATGGTATATTATTATTGTAATTAAAAGTGAGGTTGGGTATGAAGTCAAATTCAAAAAAAGCAACTTTTACACTGCCGATTGACTTAGTGATTTTTTTGCAATCCAAAGAAAATCAAGCAGCTTTTGTGACAGAAGCTATTAAGAAAGCAAAAGAAGAAGAAGAAGTTAAAATGATTAAAAATGCTGTAAGTGAAATGGAAAAATGTGATGAACTGTGGGATGAGCTTAAGGATTGGGATGTTACATTGGAAGATGAATAGATGGTAGATGTAAAACCAAAACGTGGCGAGATATGGGTTGTAAATTTAGATCCTACTATTGGTAAAGAAATTAAAAAGACTAGACCATGTCTTATTATGCAAAGTGATCTAATAAATGAAAGTTTGCGAACTACAATGGTAGCACCCATCACAAGTACAATTAAAGAAAATTGGCCTTTTGCAGTTGTATTAGAAAAAGGTGATGGTGGTTTAAAACATAAATCAATGGCACTATTTAATCAAATTAAAACAACAGATATAAGTAGATTCACTAAGAAGCTAGGAAAGATTTCAAATGAAAAAATGAAACAAGCTGAAAGTGCTTTACTGCTTAGTTTTCAGGTAAAATGGAACTAATAGAAAACATTCATAATTCTCTTGTCTTTTTTACTTGTAAAATAGATTGATATGAACATCCTTGAAAACATTCACAGTAGTCTAATTTTCTATCCCACAAAAGAGTTTTATTCTTCTCCAGCTGATGAAGGAATAATTCACGAAGAAGTTTTTATTGACACAGAAGATAATGAAAAACTGCACGGATATTTTTTCCCTGCTAAAAACAAAACCACAAAAACAGTTATTTACCTACACGGTAATGCTCAAAACGTTAGCACCTGGTATACGGCACCTGTAGAAATTCAAAAACATATATCGGTAAATTTTTTGCTTGTTGATTATAAGGGTTATGGGAAAAGCACAGGCAAACCTACTATAGAAGGTGTAATTAAAGATGCCTGTGCAATGTATAAATATTTAATTCAAAAAGGTTTTAAGTCTAATGACATTTCTTTATATGGCAGATCCATTGGTGGTGCCATTGCTTTAGAGCTTGGTGCTAGGGAAAAGGTAAAATCAATAGTTGTTCAGTCATCGTTTACTTCTTTAAGAGATATTGCTAAAGAAATTTATCCCATTGTTCCGGGATCTTTGGTTAGAGACGATTTTTGGGACTCGAAAGAACTAATAAAGAAAATAAATTGTCCGGTTTTAATTAGCCATGGTGATAAAGATGAAATTGTAGCAGTGAGTCATTCCTACAAACTTTTTGAACTTGCAAATGAACCTAAAAAACTTATCATTCTAAAAGGAGCTACACATAATGACATTAGTAGCTACCTGAATAAGGAATATTTTGAAGCGCTGAAAGAACTGTTTCTTTAATTTGCGTAAAGTTGTCATTCCCATGAAAATGGGAATCCAGAAAATTGCCGCAAGCGTAACTATACTGGATTTCCTCGCCTCGTCTCCGACAAGGCGGAGCGGGCAGGTCAAGCCGGGAATGACAATTGACCCCAAACCTTGTGATGCACCCTTTTTTGTCTTATAATACTTAATAATAAATACAGCCTGAGGTTAAAAATTGTTTGTTATATCAAAAGTGATTTGCGCTGGCAAATATCTATTTCCGTATTTTCCGGTTAGCTTAAGTGGAAATAATAGAAGTGTAAAAGCTGTCTCTGCTGTTAGTGAAAAAACACTTGCTCCACGACCTGTTACCTCTCTTAGTAAAGTAGATGGTAGTAACTCTTTTTATAAGAGGATTTTAGAAAAATGTGATTTGCGAAACAGGCTTCGTGATTATCTTCTTTTTTCACCCAGTAAGAAAGAATATCCTTCACTAAAACAAAAAACAGTAGTTCGTGAAGATGTGTTTATAAAGACTCAGGATGGTGAAAAACTACATGGATATTTTTTACCAGCAGAACAAGACACTAAAAAGACAGTAATTTATTTTCATGGAAACGATTTAAATGTTAGTAGATGGTATTTAGCTCCACTGGCTATTCAAAAACATGTTCCAGTAAATGTTTTAATCATAGATTATCGTGGTTATGGGAAAAGCACTGGCAAGCCTACTTTTCAGGGAATTGTTTTAGATGCTTTAGCTATGTATAACTATCTAATTGAAAAAGGTTTTAAATCTGAAGACATATCTTTATATGGTCGTTCAATGGGTGGAGCAGTTGCACTGGAGTTAGCAAGTCGAGCTAAGGTGAAATCAGTTGTTGTCCAGTCATCAATTACAGATTTTAGAGATCTTGCAAGATTACACTATCGTTGGATACCATCTTTTTTAATTAAAAATAATTTATTTAATTTGAGAAATCTAATTAAGAAAATTGATGTGCCTCTTTTAATTAGTCATGGTGGTATAGACAAAGCAGCACCAGTAAGTTTTGCATATGAACTTTATAGCTTAGCAAATAAGCCAAAGAAACTAATTATTTTTCCTGGCGCGGGTCACAGCAGTATAAGTAATCATTTTACAAAGGAGTATTTCCAGGCATTGAATGACTTATTTCTTTAAATAAAGTAGAAAGTAAGATTGCAGTATTAAGGTTTATTGGGCAAACCAAACACATTCTTTCAAATTCCAGAAGATTAAATTTATTTAATCTTCAAAATGTGGTTTATATTGCAATTCTTATATAGCACTTAATTTTGCTTTAATTTATATAGGGTATGTGTTTAAAACCAGCTCCTAGGCTATAATTTACTCATTTGTATTTTATGGCACAAATTATAAAAATAAGAATCTATTTAGACTGTTAAATCGGCTTTAAAGAGGCTAAATGAAAAAAATAAAATCATTTAAAATTTTTCTTGGTCTTTCTATTTTAATTGCTTTAGTATTGTTTTTTTTAAATTCAAACAGAGATATTGTTTTTTCGCAAGATACTGAACAGTCGTCAGATGAACAAACACTAGATGAGCAAACACTTGATGAGCAAGTTCCTGACGAGCAAACACCTGATGAGCAAGTTTCTGATAAACAAGGACATAAAAAGCATAAGCATAAAAACAAAGAAGCTACTTTGCGAGCACAAGGTGGGGGTTCAGCATATACTTGTGGAAATGCAATTCTTGATGGAGGGGAAGCTTGTGACTATGCGGCTCCTGCTCCTTATTCTTTGTGCTTCAACCCAAATGGATCCTTAAATGGATATCCATGTCTTTGCTGTTCATGTTCATCTACTTCTCCTCCTTCTCTTCCTAGCTACAATAACAATGTTATTAATTGTGGGTATGTCGGAGGGGGAGTATCTATATATTGTTGTAGAAATAGAAATAGCTATTGTAGCAATGGTGGAGGATGTTTAACCTGTCCTGCTGGGCAGATTCCTAATAGTGTTGGTAATGGTTGTACTTGTCCACAAGGGCAAGTAAATTGCAATGGCGCTTGTCAAGCACCATGTAGTACCCTAGGTAGTAATAATTGTGGTGCTGATGGTTGTTGCGATCAAGGACTTGTAAATTGTGGTGGGAGTTGCGTTTTTCCTTGTACTACTCCTGGTACTAATGGTTGCAGTGCTAATGGTTGTTGTGGAGCAGGAACAGCAAATTGCAATACTACATGTCAACCGCTTTGTGGTAATGCTCCTTGTTGTTCTTCTTCTGTTATTACTAGAATATGTTCAAATGGTGTATGCTGTCAAACTGGTCAAACAGGATGTGGTACATCACCAGGTAGTTGTTGTTTGAATATTTCTCAAAATTGTTCCAATGGAACATGTGTTGCCTGTGGTGCAATTGGAGAACCATGTTGTACTAACGATACAATAAATGGGTCTTGCAATGCTGGTGGTACTTGTGTAGGTGGGACATGTCAATGTGGAGGACTTGGACAAGCATGTTGTGGTGGAACAAATGGGACTTGCAACAGTAGCATAAATGCTTGTGTAAATGGGACGTGTCAAGTATGTGGTCAGCTGTCTGGACAAGCATGTTGTAATGGAACATGCATCAACCCGCTGACTTGTGTAAATGGGGCATGTTGTAGTAACCCATGTAATAGTGGTAGTGGGACAGTCTGCTGTAATAGTGGAGAAATATGTGTAACTGGTGCTACCCCTTCTTGTTGTCCATCAGCGCGCGTTTGCAATATAACTTCACCTTATACTGGTCAAAGTTATACTACTTGCTGTTCTGATGGACAAGTTTGTAACAGTAGTCATACTGGATGTGTACAAAGTGGTGGAGGGCATGCAATTAACTAGTGATAATGAATCAGCCTTTAATTTTTAAAACTTTGAATGGAAAATTTGTCTAGAACTTTATAAGAGTAACTTCAGGTCTTTCAAAATCATTTTTATAATGATATCCAATTCCAACATCACTAAACTGTATTTTTCCACCTCCTGATTTTGCACAGACTATAAATGGTCTATTTATCTCTTGACTTTTTGGAAGATCAAATGAAAAAACAGGTGTGTGTCCGACTATCTGATAAACATCGTTTGGGATTTCAATGTCTAACTCGCATGGGAAAATATTTAACCTGGAAAGCCCCGTTCTTCGCCATATAAAAGAAGTGCTTATATCGTTTTTTTTCTTATACATGTTAAATAAAGGATCATCGTTAAATGATTTCATTATTGCTTTCCAGTCATATTTCCCATCTTTTTTATGTTCTAGAAATAAGTCATAAGCGTACTGTCCATGAGTTTTTAATCTTTCATTTAATGCTTGTGCAAAACTATAAATATCTGAATTTATATCTAATTCAAGCTCTGTAAAATCTTCATTGATTACATAGCTGTGCACATAGAGTATGTAATGTTGATTAATGTCATTGCGAGGCAAAGCCGAAGCAATCTCGATCGGGACTGCTTCGCTCGCCTTGTCTCCGACGAGGCGGAGCGGGTCGCTTATGCTCCTTGCAGTGACGTATGCAGCAATGATATTCCCTGAAGCAATATTTCTTAGGAGGTTTTCTGTAATCTGAAAATCATTTGAAATATCTTTTATGGAATCCTGTGAAGGGAAAATCATAGGATAACCATTTGGATCTCTCTCAAAAAATGCCATTTCGTGATTTCCGATAAGTCTGTAAATTTTTAATTTATTTCTTATCTGGTTATTTAGCCAGTAATCTATTACATCAGAGTCAGGCGCTCTGTCGTAAAAATCCCCCAGAAAAACATATTGAAAGTCTTTTTTCAAATTAAGAGAGTGAGGTTGTGCAACCTCACTCTCAAGCAATCCATGCCTGTGTAAGGTTATCATCAAATGAACAAAGTCCCCATGAATATCTGGAATATAAACAGTTTCACCGTTTTTAAAAAATAATGACTTGTCCTTTTGTATTGTTTTTAAATGTTCAGAAAGTCCTTTAAATAAAATTTCTGCCTTGTTTTTTATTTGATCGTTATTTGCATAAGGCATTTCAGATGCGGTTTGGAAGTCTGATTTTAAGTTGTGTGTCATAGTTGTAATGTCATTCCTGCTTGAACTCATCTCAAAAGTCTTATAGAAGGAACTGATGTTTTTCTAGCAAAACTTCAAATGGGCTTACTTTTTTTATCTCACCCATACCCTTCGCTCCACTTGTGCGAACAATGCACACGTTCCGCTTAAGGGTATGGGTTTCGCTTTTATGTAAGCCCATTTTGTTAGAAAAATGTTGCATTCTCATAGAGGTACTTTTAAGATGAGCTCTTCTGCGAAAGCGGGAATGACATCAATTCTTAGCACCTAACTCCTTAATAATATTGTCAGCAATAACAATTCTCTGTATCTCTGATGTGCCTTCGTAAATCTCAGTAATTTTAGCATCTCTTAGATAACGCTCAGCATCATATTCTGTCGTGTATCCATAACCGCCAAGAATTTGCACTGCTTTATTACTAGCTTTTGAAGCCAGTTCGCTACAAAACAGTTTTGCTTCTGCTGATTGCCTGGTAAATTTTAATCCCTGATCGTGCATGTTTGCTGCCTGGTAAATAAGCAGTCTTCCTGCTTCGATTTCTGTAGCTATTTCAACAAGCATGAATTGAATTGCCTGAAAGCTTATAATTTTTTTTCCAAAAGCCTCTCTGGTTTTTGCATATGAGCTAGCCAGATCGTAACTAGCTTGAGCTATTCCAATAGCTTGTGCTGCAATTCCAATTCTTCCACCATCAAGTGTAATCATTGCTATCTTAAAGCCATCTCCAATATTTCCCAGGAGATTTTCTTTTGGTACTTTTACATTGTCAAGTCTTACTTGACATGTAGCACTTGCGCGAATGCCTAGCTTGTCTTCTAATTTTCCAAATGAAACACCAGGCATATTTTTTTCTACTATAAAAGCTGAAACACCTTTATGCTTTAATTCTGGATTTGTTTGTGCAAGCACGAGATAAACATCTGCCTGTGATCCATTTGTAATCCAGGCTTTGGTTCCATTTAAAATAAAATGATCGCATTTATCATAAGCTCTGGTCAGCATAGCTGCAGCATCAGAACCATTTCCTGGTTCAGAGAGACAAAACGCTCCCAGATATTCTCCTTTTGCTAATTTCTTTAAATACTTTTCTTTTAAAACATTGGATCCAAATATAGAAACAGGTACTGAACATAATGAAAGATGTGCTGCCAAAATTACACTGGTCGTGGCACATACTCTTGCTATCTCTTCAATGACAATGGCATAAGAGACATAATTCATTCCACCACCACCATATGCTTCAGGAAGTGTAAGCCCTACCATTTCTAATTTTGCTAAAAGGTCAAAGTTTTCACGTGGAAACCTATGTGACTTATCTATTTCTCTTGCTTTTTCTTTAAAATTATCTCCTGCAATTTCACGAACTGTTTTTCTAAGAAGCTCTTGTTCTTCAGTAAGTTTAAAAGTTTGAATTTGTTTTTCGAGAAGTTTTTCCATTAATTTAATGAGCTTTATTTTCTTTTAATAACTTCTCTAGCAGCATCTGCAACCTTTTCTTTAGTTAGTCCATAATGAATTAAAAGCTCATCAGCTTTACCGCTTTGTCCGAATTGATCCAACACTCCGATTTTTTTCATAGGTACTGGGTAATGTTCTGATAAAACACTAGCGATCGCATCGCCTAAACCACCATGAATATTATGCTCTTCACATGTAATTGCACAGCCTGTTTTTTGTATGCTATTTATAATGGTTTCTTTGTCAAGTGGTTTAATTGTAGAAACATTTATAACTTCAGCACTTATTCCTTCGTTTTGTAAAATTTCCTGTGCCCACAGAGCACGACTTACCATTACCCCGCAGGCAAAAATTGAAACATCAATTCCTGGTTTTACTATCTGAGCCTTGCCGATTTTAAACTCAAAATTCTTTTCATCAAAAAGCACAGGCACATTTGATCTGCCAAGCCTCATGTAAACTGGACCAAAGAATTCACTAATAGCATGGGTTGCAGCCTTTGCTTCGGTAGCATCTGCTGGAACGATAACTGTCATGTGTGGAATTGTACGCATAATTGCCAGGTCTTCTATAATCTGATGTGAACCGCCATCTTCTCCTACAGTAAGTCCAGCATGTGTGGCACAGATTTTTACATTGAACTGATTATGACAGACAGAGTTTCTGACAAACTCCCAAGCCCTGCCACAGGCAAACATTGCAAAGCTGCTTACAAAAGGGATTTTACCTGTGCTTGCAAGTCCAGCTGCAGTACCAATCATGTTTTGCTCTGCAATTCCCATATTAAAAAATCTTTCTGGAAATTCTTTAGCAAAAAATTTTGTCTGGGTTGAACCACTAAGATCTGCATCAAGTACAACAATGCTTGGATTTCTTCTTCCAAGCTCTAGTAATTCTTTTCCGTAGGCTACTCTTGTAGCTATCATTTCTTTAGATTGTGTCATTGTTGCTCCCATATCTGTTGGGACTTGCCATGGCAAGTCCTTACGATCCTCTTTCGATCTCTTGAAGCGCTTTCTCTAACTCATCGTCGTTAGGTGCTACACCATGCCATTTGACCTCATCTTCCATGAATGAGACTCCTTTACCTTTCACAGTGTGAGCAATAATGACACATGGTTTATTTTCTTTTGGTCCGATTTCTTTTGTTTTTAAAATCGCATCGTAAATTTGATTTAAATCATGTCCATCAATTTCTATTACATGCCAGCCAAATGCTTCATATTTTTTATTGATAGGTTCGAGCGTCATCGTTTCTTCAGTCCAGCCATCAAGCTGTATTCTGTTTCTGTCCAGGATTGCAGTTAAATTGCCCAGCTTGTAATGAGCTGCTGACATAATAGCTTCCCAAGTTGAGCCTTCCTGAAGTTCGCCATCGCTTTGAAGTAAATAGATTCTATTATTTAATTTATCCAGTCTGCATCCAAGTGCCATGCCAACAGCGTTTGATGTGCCGTGCCCAAGTGAGCCTGTAGATGTTTCAATACCAGGTGCTTTAAGTCTATCAATGTGTCCTTGATAAGGAGAACCTAACCTTCTAAAAGTTAAAAGATCATCACCTTTGTAGTAGCCAGCTTTTGCAAGGATGGAATAAACAAGTGGAGTTGCATGTCCTTTGCTTATAACCATGCGATCCCGCTCATGCCAGTTTGGATTTGTTGGATCATATTTCAGTATTGAAAAATAAAGAACAGATAAAATTTCTGTTGCTGAAAGAGAGCCTCCTGGATGGCCTGAAGCTGCTGCATGAGTCATCTTTAAAATATTTCTACGTAAATCTTTACAAATCTCTTTTAGCTCAATTAGCTTTTCTTCTGGTAAAGGCATGAAGATATTTTACCAACTTTTTAACTTCATAGCTTCTCTGACTTTTTCCAATGTATGTTTGGTTACTTGTCTTGCTTTTTTGTTTCCAATGTCTAAAATCTCTAATATTTCTTTGTCATTTTTTAAAGTCTCTCTTTTTTTTCTAATGTTTGTAAATGAATTGTTTATAAGTTCACTAAGCCTTGTCTTACAGTCTACACAGCCAATTTTTGCACCTTTACACTCTTCTCTTACAAGTTCAAGTGTTTTTTTATCTGCAAAGATTTCATAATGTTTATATGCTACCTGACAGTCGTCAGGATTGCCAGCATCACTTCTTTTTATTTTTTTTGGATCGGTTATCATTTTTAAAACTTTTTCTTTTGTAACTTTTTCACTATCAATAATTTTTATGTCATTGTTTAGTGATTTGCTCATTTTTCTTCCATCAATTCCAGGCACAGAAGGCGTTTCAGTAAGCAGTGGTTTTGGCTCGGGGAATAAATTTGTTTTGTAAATGTAATTAAATCTTCTTGCTATGTCGCGAGTCAATTCTAAATGTGCCACTTGATCTCTACCGACAGGAACGAGCTCGCCAAGCACACTTAAAATATCAGATGTCATTAAAACTGGATAACCAAGCAAACCATAAGTAACTTCTTCTTTTGCTTTTTCAGCATCTTCAGCAAGAAGCCTTACCATGTCTTTTAAAGTCGGATCTCTTTCAACCCAGTTTTGATATGTGACCATGCTAAGAAGCAAATGTAATTCAGCTACTTCAGGTATGGCAGACTGAACATATAATGTAGCTTTGTTTGGATCAATTCCACTTGAAATAAGATCTTTTGCTACTTCTAAAATATCTTCTTGAAGTTCACTTGTGTCTTTGTATTTTGTGGTTAGTGTGTGCCAGTCAGCAATAAAATAAAAACACTCATGTTCGTTTTGCAGCTTTGCCCAGTTATTAAGAACACCCAGATAGTGTCCAATGTGAAGTGAACCAGTTGGTCTTATTCCTGAAAGTAAACGTTTTTTAGGCACAAGGACTATTATATTACAAAAATTGTGCGTATGTACGGATGTGCTTATGTACTTATGTACGTATGTGTTTATGTACCGATCAGGAATTTTTTTTATTCATGTAACCAACGGTTACAGATTTTTTGTGAATAGTTATATAAAATCAAAATATGGTTACTAGTCAGATCAAAAACTTTGAAGAGTTAGAATGCTGGAAAGAAGCTCGTTCTCTTGTAAGAATGGTTTACTCAATTAGTTCTTCTGGTTCATTTACTAAAGACTTTGGATTGAAAGATCAAATTCGGAGATCTTCAATTTCAGTTATGGCAAATGTTGCAGAAGGTTTTGAAACATATTCTGATGCTGAGTTCATTCGTTTTTTAGGATTTTCTATACGTTCAGCTTCTGAAGTCAGCTCTCATCTTTATGCTGCATTAGATATTGGCTACATATCAGATAAGGATTTCCTCGAGATTTCTAATCAAGCAAAAAAGTGTTCGAATTACATCAAGGCTTTTATAAGATATATCAAATCAAAATAATTTTTTACACATACGCCACAGATACATACGCACACAGGCACATAAGCACAAACCTTACAATTTCCTATGCTCTAATACTGGTAAATTTCTTCTAATCTTTTTTAAATACTCCAAATCAATATTTGCGTATATAACTGCTTCACCATTGGCTGGACCTTCAGCTAAAATTTTCCCCCATGGATCTACAACTAAGCTGTGTCCATAGGTTTTTATACTGCCAGATCCTATCCCGGCTTGATTTGGTGCAATGACATATGAAAGGTTTTCAATTGCTCTTGCTTTTATAAGTGTATGCCAGTGTGCTTCACCAGTAGGCTTTGTAAAAGATGATGGTATGCAAATGATTTGAGCACCTTTTTTTGAATAAAAACGATAGAGTTCTGGAAAACGCAAATCGTAACAAATACTCAAACCAACTTTTATGTTTTTTATAGAGACCAACTTTGGACTTTTGCCAGCCCGGTTTCTGTTTGATTCTAATATTTCTTTTCCTTTTAAATTAATATCAAACAAGTGTAGCTTTCTGTACTTTGCAATAATTTTTCCATTTGAATTTATTAGAACTGAAGTGTTGAAAGGCTTTTGGGATAGGTCACGACCTGCCTCTACATTTTCTAATAAACTTCCAATTAAAATCCATACTTTATATTTTTTTGCAAGCAGTGAGATACATTTTGTAGAGTATCCTGGAATTGGTTCAGCAAATAGTGCTGCTTTGTTTAGGTTTCCTCTGAAGTTAAATACTTCGGGAAGAACAATAAAAGTTGCATTACCTTTACACGCTATTTTTATTAGTCTTTCAGCTTGTTTTAAATTTTTTTCTTTGTTTTGGCTGCTTGTCATTTGGATGGCAGCGACTTTTAAACTCTTCATGATTTATTTGTAATTGTCTCCTGTCTTTCAGCTCTAAAAAGTGTGGTTACTTCTTTGTTTTGTATCTGTGCCATCATTAAAAGGTGTCCACCGGGATAGCCATAGTAACCATCGATTAAAAAGCCATGATCATGGATTTGGTCTTGAAGTAGCTTTGGCTTTATCTTTTTAGTAGCACATTCCTTTATATAGTCTTTTCTAAATAGATTTAGAAACTCATCTAAAATACTATCTTCACAATTTGCAGAAATTATAAGCATGCCTGTAGGCAAAAGTAATCTTCTTACCTCATTAAAGAATTGGTGCTCATCATCAAATACTTTTAGACTGTAATCTGCAATGATTCTTGTAAATGAATTATCCTCAAATGATAAGCCTGAGCTTTGAGTTATGCTGTTTTGCTTTTCTTTTATTCCTTTTATTCCTTTTATAAATTCTTCCTGCCAGTCTCCAATTACAAAAACAGCCTGCCTTTCCCCAACAGCTTTTATTATTCGCTTGATTACTTTTTCTGGTTTGCTAATCATTTAAAAAATGTAGGTGCGTTGAATTCAACGCACCTACGGAAGTTCCTCATAAGCCGGGTTCTGTTTATGCAGCTATCTATCTGGGAGTATTGTCTCCAATACCCTCAAGCGGCGTGAGCAGAATTGAGCAGCGGGCCACTGTTATTCAATCCTATGCTTTAGCCTTGCACCTTCAGTGGGGTTTACCTAGATTTACAGTCACCTGTAAACCTGGTGAGCTCTTACCTCACCGTTGCACCCTTACCTCGCCCATAATGGGTGGGCGGTCTACTTTTCTGTGGCACTTTCCTCACATTCACATGCACTTCGCATTACGAAGCAACCAGCCCTATGGTGCCCGGACTTTCCTCATTTGATATTTCTCACCAATTGCTTGGCATCTTAAATATAAAACGCAACTGCTTGAGGAACTTCGGAATTTATTATAACCTAAACTCACATTCAATTAAATTTTTAACTGATTTACCTAATTAAGCATTTAAATTTTTTAAGAACAAATACTTTTTCTTTCAAATAAGAGATAACACTATTTTTTTTAAGTTAAGAAGGATGCCCCTGAAAAGTCTAACCTTTGATATACCCTTAATCAGATTAAATTTTCTTACAATAAAAAATAAAATAATAAATCGTGAATGAAAATATTTTAGCCATCAAATTAATTAAAAAAATCATCTTTTAAGTATTTTGAAATTTAGGAATAGCCCTTGATTAAATTTTTTAGGTCTATCCATTGTGATGTTTTTCACAGTGATGGGTAGGTTTGTTTTAGTACGTTGTTATTAGATAAGGGGTGCTGGTTTTTTTTCAAAGGAGGAAAACAGTGAGAAAATTTTTATCTTTAATATGTGTTGTTGCTTTTACATTAAGCATGTCATTTCAATATGATGCTGCTTATGCAGGGAAGAAAAAGAAGCCATCGGGTGGATCAGGTAACAGCATAACTCTGAAATCCCGTGATAATTCAAATACTGTTTATGGAAGTGTTTTGAATTCAAAAGAAAATGAAGTAAGGGCCAAGCTTACCTCTAAACTTTTAGCAGCTATTAGAAAAACTGGACTAGACAATGTTTCAATTACACTTACAAAAATTGCTGAAAATGAAGGTGATACAAGCAATATTTATACTTTAAACACTTCTGACAGTGTTGACCTTTTTGGGAAAGTTTTAGTTATAAATATACTTTCTTCATTAACAGACGTTGCAGGTTCTACATATACTGCAGGTGCTCTTCCTTCAGGAACTTATGAGCTATCGATTACTGCAGGTGATGTTACAGCAAAAGGAAACATTGTATACGCTCCTCCTACTGTAGTGGTTGGTAATGTAACTGGTAGTAATGGAACATGCTCTGGTGGTACGCAGCAAGTAAATAGCTTGGCTGGACAATCTGTAAGCAGAGTAGTAGCATTGTCAAATTGTTCTTACTTCAATGAAGTTCAAGCAAGGAAAGCCACTTCAAAAAAAACAAAAACAAAAAAACTTTTAAATCAAACTACAGATACTATGGTAGGTGATGCTACAGCATCTGATACTACGACAACAGCGGATGCAGGATCTGGTAATGCAAACTCACAAGAACCTGATATAGCAATATCTGAAGCAGTAACTGGTGATGGTGAAGTACTTGCAGCTCCAGTTGAACTAAATCCTAATGAAAATGGAAAAGTTCAATATGATATAGACACAAATACAACAGAAGCAGTAAATGCAGCTAAGCAATTGCTTGAAGATGAAAATGGAAATGTTGATGAAAATCAATTAAAAGATGCTTTAAAAGGCTCGGTAAATCCACAGGCTATATCAAGTGCAGAAAGTGATATAGAAAACATTGCAAATGGAGGACCTGAAGACCAATTCAATTTTGATCCAAGCTGCCCAGGAAAGTTACTGGCTGCTATAGGTGATATAACACAGGATTCAAGCAATGACCAATTACTAGCTTTAGGGAAAAAGCTAGTGGATGCACTACAAAATGGTGACCTGGCAAAGTGTGTTCCACCATTTGTTGGAAAAATTATAACTGAAGTTCAAAAGCAAGGTGATGTAGGGTTAATAGCTTTTGCAAAAAGATTTATTTTTCATATAAATGAAATGGCAAATAATAATAATGGACCTGATCCAAAAGAAATATGTGCACACTTAGGTGATGGGCTTAGAGCTTTAAAAGACTGTAAAGGAAGCTTTTGTCCACCACCACCTTGCTTCCCACAGGAAATGAGGGATTTACTAAAGCAAGGTTGTCCTGATCTTTTAACTTTAGTTCCAGAAAATAAATGTCAAGAAGGTCCTAGAGCTTGTGGTTTAAATGGACCTCCAGGTGGACCTGGTGGATTTCCAGGTGGACCTGGTGGATTTCCAGGTGGACCTGGCGGATTTCCAGGTGGACCTGGTGGATTTCCAGGTGGACCTGGCGGATTTCCAGGTGGACCAACAAGTGGATTTCCAGGTGGACTAAGCGGATTTCCAGGTGGACCAACAAGTGGATTTCCAGGTGGACCAACAAGTGGATTTCCAACTGGACCAACAACTACTACACATGCGCAGGTTACTGGTACTCAGCCTGGAAGCCAAGGTGGAAATCAAGGAGACCAAGGATGTATATCATTTAAACCACCAGAGCCTCCAAACTTCTGTGCACCATGTACAACAAATGATGATTGCCATGGACCAAAGGAACAAGATCCAAATGCAAAATGTTCTTTGCCGAAAGTCGCATGTGTTTCTCTAACTGATTTTGATGGTAATCCACAAAAAGTTTGCTTATTAGATGGACCACCTAAAAATCCATTTACATGTGAAGAATTTCCTCATCCTCCAGATCAAAGGAGACAATGTTTTAAACCACCACAACCTGATTGTAATATTCAGGTAGCATCAGATGGTTCTATAACTATTCCAACGCATTTTTATAGATTGTGTTGTGGTGGTGGTCCAGGTGGACCGGGACCAGGCGGTTTTGGCGGACCAGGACCAGGCGGTTTTGGCGGACCAGGACCAGGTGGTTTTGGTGGATCAGGACCAGGTGGAGGGCCTCAATTTAGAATTGTATATCAGTCAGTACCTCCTGGTGGTGATTTTGGCGGACAACTTGGACTGCCTTCTGGTGGCGATTTTGGTGGACCATCTTCTGGTGGCGACTTTGGTGGACCACCTACAGATCAAGGAACATCGGGCCAACAACAAGTTAATCCGGGTTGTGTAAGACAAGCAGTATGTAATCCAAGTAACTTTACTGAAGACTCAGAATTTGCAACTGTTAAACCTGATATTGATACAGCAGCAATAATCAATCAATGTAAACAGCAACAAGGCCCAAGAGGACCACGTGGACCTCAAGGTGGACCAGGAAGACCACCAGGTGGTAAACCTGGACTTGGACCACAATGTGATCCAGCTGATCCAAATTGCAAACCAGGACAAGGACCTGGACCACAATGTGATCCAGCTGATCCAAATTGTAAACCAGGTGGATTTCCTAACTTCAATGGTTCAGGTGGATTTGGTCAACCACCAACAGGCGGACAATTTCCACCAACAGGCGGACAATTTCCACCAACAGGTGGACAATTTCCACCAACAGGCGGACAATTTCCACCAACAGGCGGACAATTTCCACCAACAGGTGGCTCAGGCGGATTTCAACCACCACCAGGCGGACAATTTGGTAACTTCAGCTCAGGCGGATTTCAACCACCACCAGGCGGATTTCAACCACCACCAGGCGGATTTCAACCACCTCCAGATGGTGGGTTCCAACCTCCTCCACCGCCACCTTCCGGTTAATAGAGGAATTACAACATAGCTTAAGAAAAAAAGCTCTTTGTAAAAACACAGAGAGCTTTTTTATTATGAAGTAGCGTAATACTCCGTGGCTTGCCACGAGAGATATAAGCGACGAATAACAAACCGACTTTTCCGACGACTGGTGACTAAATCATTAACTTC
>JACQBQ010000037.1 GCA_016201905.1 Candidatus Melainabacteria bacterium
CAAGAACACATGGCTAATCGTTATGTCAGATGTTACAAATCAATGTTTACTAAACTTGAGATGAGAGCTGCTTTACTTGCTCACACATTCTCAAAGTGGGTTAAGCTGCTTTTGAACCTAATTTTTCACAGGTCGTTATAGTATATTTAATTTGTATTAAGGTATAATCATTACGTTGTTTTTCATCATATATTTGGAATTTAAATGCAATCTCCTTCAGTAACTGAGTATACTCAGCAACAAATCATTGAAAAAACCAAGCAAGCTTCAAATGTTGCATTTAAGCTACTTCATGAAATTTCAAAAATAATTAAACCTGGAATTACTGAAACACAAGCTAGGATTAAAGCACAAGAAATTTATGAAAAACATGGAATAAAAAAATCCTGGCACAAGCCTTACATATATTTTGGTACAAATACCATTCTTACTTTTATGGATAAACCAAAGGAAGAAAAAACTTTGCAGGAAAAAGACATTGCATATATTGACATAGGACCGATTATAGATGGGGTAGAAGGAGATGCAGGGCATACACTGGTGTTTGGAAATAATTCTTTGTTCAATGAACTTAAATTGCAAAGTAGCAGAATTTTTAACTTAGGAGTAGATTTTTGGAGAAAAAATAACCCGACTGGTATTGAGCTCTATAAATGTATTTATAAACTGACAGAAGAAGCAGGTTTTATATTTAACCTGAACCCAGCTGGACATCTTATAGGCTCCTTTCCTCATAAGGGATGGAAAGAAGGGCTACATACTTATCCTTATCCTCCTGAACCAGGTTACTGGATTTTAGAGATTCAGATTAGACATCCTGAAAAACCTTATGGAGCTTTTTATGAAGCTGTTTTGTTGTGAGTAAATTTAACTAGTTTTCTTATTGCTTTCTTCACCTTCAATATATCCACATTTTTTATAAATAATTATTCCAGAGATCAGAAAAAATATAGCACTTATACTCCATCCTATCATTGCTATTAAATGTTCCATTTACTTTATTCTCTTTTCTTCTAGCACTTCATGACTTCTTAGAATACAGTTTACACCAAATGTTCCAACAAGAATGCTGAAAATACAATAACCAAGAAAACCAACGAATCCAAATTCTTTAATCACAACAATAGGTTCAATGAATATTCTTCCTAAAGGTGAACAAAATGCAAGGCCAGCTATCTTTAATATCTCGGCTCTTTGTTCAGTTTGTTTGCTAATCATAAGAAAGATTCTAGCAAATGCAATCTCAAAAACATGTAACCTTTGGTCACATGAAGATAAAATTTTTGTTAATTTTTAATATACAATAATTGCCATGCAGTCTTCTAAAGTTACAAAAGATATAAAAAAAATTAAAATTCGCAAAGCACAAGAAGATGATATCGAATCACTTTTTAGTTTAATCGATGCTTTAGCTGATTATGAAAAGCTTCAAAGACCAGATCTTAAAGCTAGAGAAAGACTGAGAAATGATTTATTTGGGGCATTACCAAAAATCAGTGCATGGCTTTCTGAACTAGATGGAAAAGCTGTTGCTTATGCAATTACTTTATTTACTTACTCAAGCTTTCTTGCATTGCCAAATTTATATCTAGAAGACATTTTTGTTTTACCTGAGTATAGATCACTTGGCATAGGAAAAGAATTATTTAAGCACTGTGCAAAGATAGCATTGAAAGAAGGTTGTGGACGTATGGAATGGCAAGTTTTGGACTGGAATAAACTAGCTATAGATTTTTATAAACAAATTGGTGCAAAGCAATTAAAAGAATGGCTACCGTATAGGTTTACGAAAAATGAAATTGAAAAATTCATTCAACTGAATTCTTAATAAGAAAAGCCTTATCTATTGGTCTTAAGCAGATTTGGATTTAAATTATTACAATAATTTTCAAAAATGCTTAGTCCTTTTTTACATTCATTAGTAAATTCATAACTTAAATGGTGAAAATAAGTGTTGTAAAACTCAGTTGAAATAAGTACTTTCTCTTGAGCTTTCTTTATAACTTTATCAAATAGTTTTCCTAAGCCAATTTCTTTAGACTCTTTTAGTTTAGCGATAATTGTTTCCACTTCTTTTGGAAAATTTGTTAAAGCCTCTTTTCTTACTACCCATACACCAAATGTCATTGGTAACCCAGTATGTTTTTTCCAGAGTGAGCCAAGATCGTAGATAAATAAATCTCTTGGTTTTTTTGAAAACTCAAGCAATGCATGATCGCCTATAAAAAGACAAGCAGAATAATCTTTTGATTCTAAAAGTGTTTCATGAAATGCTTCTATTTTATATGAGGCATCAATTTTTAAGAATTCTTTAAGTAAAATTTCTAATAATTTATTAGAAGTTGCTGATGCTGGCGACAGCGCTATCTTTGCACCGTGTAATTCTTCAATTGGAAAATGAGAAAATAATAAAACACTGTCAGCTGGTCCATTTGATGATATACAAAGATCACCAATAGGTACAAGCTTGTCTTTGTTTTCAATATAGGTAAGTGACGAGATTGGAGCAATATCAATATCACATTTTAAAATCAGTTCATTTAACTTTCTTGGAACATCATTTATTAATTTTGTATTTATTTTTACTTCACCAAGTTCAATAGGAAAATTTATCGGGAGGCAGTTTATAAAGTCAACTTGACCCAGCCTTAGAGGTGTATTGTAGTGTGCCTCTACATTAAATTGTTTCTTTATATCGCTGTGCAATAGGCATCCTCCACCCATAACCAAAAGATCTGCTGGTTAATTTCAAACCAGGTGCTGCTTGTTCTCTCTTGTATTCACTTTTATCTATCATATTACAGACTTTTTGTGCTGTCTCTTTTGTTATACCATTCTTTATAATTTCTTTTAGTGGTAAGTGTTCCTCTACATAAGCATTTAAAATTTGATCCAATAAATCATATGGTGGAAGTGTATCCTGATCTGTTTGATTTGGTTTTAGCTCAGCTGTAGGTGGTCTTATAATAGTATTGTTTGGTATTAAGTTCTTACCTTCTTTTTGATTTATATATTTTGCTAGTTTATACACTGTAGTTTTTGGGAGATCTGAAATCACAGAAAGACCACCGCACATATCTCCATATAACGTACAGTATCCTGTTGCAAGCTCGCTTTTATTTCCTGTAGAAAGCACTAGTGCTCCACTTTGATTTGAAATAGCCATTAAAATTAGTCCCCTAATTCTGGGCTGAATATTTTCCTGAGTAAGAGAGCTATCAACACTACCCCATATGGGTGAAAGCAGATTTAAGAAAGTTTTAAAAGATTCTTCTATTGGAATTGTTTTAATGTCAATCCCTAAATTTGAAGCCAGTTCTTTAGCATCTGTATAACTGGCATTTGAAGTGTACCTGGAAGGCATGAAAACTCCTTGAACATTTTCCTTACCCAATGCAAAAGTTGCAAGTGTAGCAACTAAAGCTGAATCAATTCCTCCGGATAAACCAATAATTACTTTTTTAAATCCACATTTTGTAACGTAGTCATGTAGTCCACAAGTGATTGCTTGTAGTAATTCTTGCATATCATTAAATGGAAGTTCTGTTGGAACGCTTCTGCCAGCAGTTATTTGTTTATTTTTATTATATTCAAAAACCTGCAGATCCTCCTGAAAGCTTTTTAACTTTAAACAAACATTTCCATCTTTATCAATTACACATGAATTACCATCAAAAATTAGCTCGTCATTTCCACCAGTCTGGTTTACATAAATGATGGGTACTTTGTATTTCTTTGCTGCATTTCTTAAAACATTTTCTCTGATTTTTGGCTTACCAATGAAATATGGTGAAGCAGATGAGTTTATTAAAAAATCAATTTTTTGTTTTACCAGCTCACCTATAGGATCGACATGGTACCTGGGTTTTGTCCATGTTAAATCATCATGCCAAATATCTTCGCAAATTGAAAATCCAAATTGTTTATCATGAATCTCAACAGATTTAATGATTTCCCCCTGCTCAAAATATCTATCTTCATCAAATACATCATACGTTGGTAATAAAACCTTTTGTCTTGTGCAGATTATTTTATTTCCTTGAATTAGTGCAAGTGAGTCAAATAAAGGTTTTCCTTCACCATGGTTTTCTTCTGCAAACCCAACAATAATAGAAATATCTGATTTAATGTTTTTTGCTAATTGCTCTAAGTTTTTTTTATTATCTTCAATGAATTGTTTTTTTAAGAGAAGATCTTTTGGCGGGTAACCACATAAAACAAGTTCTGAAAAAATAACTAAATCTGCACCTTGTTTTGAAGCAGCTTCAACATTATTCAGGATTTTTTTTACATTGTAATCAAAATCACCAATTATAGGATTTATTTGTGCTAGTGCGATTTTCATTTTTTATACCGGAAAAATCGCGGATCAAACACGATTTTTCCTTTTCCTTCCCGACGCTCAGAATATTCTTTATCAGAATATCCTTCGCTTTGTTTGGAATGACATTCAGATATCTATTATATGTAACTTTTCCTTGGTTGGTTTAGTTCAGTAAGAAAATCTCCAATAATGTTTAAACTTAAAACTGTAAGCATGATCATTAAACTCGGATAAAGAATAAGATTTGTATGTGTATTTAAAAATTGCCATCCGTCACTGGCTAATGTACCCCAGCTGCAGTTTGGTGGAGAAAGACCAAGCCCAAGAAAGCTTAGAGTTGACTCAGCAATAATTGCTCTTGGCATTGTAAAAGTTATGGTTACTAGTAAAACACTTAAAATGTTTGGCAATAAGTGCTTAAAAAATATCCTGGTATCGGTTAATCCTATTGCTCTTGCAGATAAAATATATTCATGTTGTTTAAGTTTTAAAATCTCTGCTCTTGTTAATCTGGCTACATCCATCCAGCTTATAAGTCCTATTGCAAATAAAATACCGCTTGTGGATCTGCTAAACAACAGTCCAACAATACTTAGTATTAAAAGATCTGGCAGAGAATAAACTATATCTATTAATCTGGTTATAAAAAAATCTATCTTTCCTTCACACATAGCAGCGATTGTGCCAACTAGAAGTCCAATGAAAAAAGCAATAAGTGCAGTAACCACAGCAACTAAAATAGATAACCTTGCTCCATAAATCAATCTAGCTAGTAAATCTCTTCCTAACTGATCAGTACCTAGCGGGTGTTCTAGTGATGGAGAACTTAGTATTAAATCCTGATCCTGAGCATCGAATGAATACTTATCAAAGCTGTATCCCATGTATGAAAGTAAAATAAGAACTAACAGCAACAAAATAAATATGAATGAAAATAATGCAATTTTATTTTTAAGAAGCACTGACATAAGCTTAAAGACTAATCAAGTTTATTTGCTGAAAGTGAAGCCTGTATTTTTTCAATCATTTCATACATATCTTTGGCATCTTTCAAATATGGGTTTAAAGCTAATGCCATTGCAAACTGTTCTTTAGCCATTGGATACTTTACTTTAGGTAGCTTGTTTTGATCCTGGCAGAGTGCTAAGCCATAATCAGAATATGCTTGAGCTAAAAGTGATTTAACTGGTATTGAGTCAGGCTGTGCTTTAAATTCTTTCTCTAACATTTTAATTGCTTCTTCGAACTGACCTTTTTGGGATAGACTTTGTGCCCTTGTAAGAGGATCTACAAGGCAGCAACCTGAAATAATTAAAATCAAAAGAGATAAATATATAAAAATTCTTTTCATGAAGTAATTATTATTATATCGCAATGACATGGTATAAAATAAACCCATGCATGATTTAAAAGAATTAAGAACAAAAGTTGACTATTACAAACAAATGCTTTCAAAGAGAGATAAAACTCTTGTTGCTATTGTAGATGAAATACTAACTGTAGATCAAAAGAAAAGAGAAATTCAAACAAAAGCAGATGAGCTGCGCAAAAGAAAAAATGAAATTGCAGATGAAATAGGACGTTCAAAAGGTGATTCAGCAAAGGTTGAAACCCTAAAAAAAGAAGGAAGCAATGTTAATAACTCTCTTGCTGAGATTGAAAAAGAAGAAATTAATTTAAATTTTAAATTGACAGAAAAAGCCATGTGGCTGCCGAATATTCCTGCCGATGATGTGCCAGAAGGTGAAAATGAAACAAAAAATAAAGAAATCTCAAAGTGGGGAAATCCAAGAGTCGAAAAATGGATAAAACAACACTGGGAAATCGGGACACAATTAAACATTTTTGATTTTGAGCGTGGTGTAAAAATTGCTCAGTCAAGATTTACAGTTTCAAGTGGATATGGGGCAAAACTAGAACGTGCTCTTATGAACTTTATGCTTGATCATGCGGCAGAAAAAGGATATAAAGAAATTTTCCCGCCAATTTTAGTGAATAAAGAATCAATGATTGGAACAGGACAGCTCCCAAAATTCGAAGGAGATTTTTATAAATGTGAAAATGAATTTTTGTATCTTGTACCTACAGCAGAAGTTCCATTGACCAGTCTGCACAGAGATGAAACCATTTCTTTAGATCAATTGCCACTTAAGTACTGTGCTTACACACCGTGTTTCAGAAGAGAAGCTGGTGCAGCTAGTAAAGATACCCGTGGAATTATAAGGCAACATCAGTTTAATAAAGTAGAACTTGTAAAAATTACAACCAGTGATAAAAGTTCTGAAGAACATGAAAAACTTACTAAGGATGCAGAGGAAATTCTTCAAAAACTTGAACTACCTTATAGAAAAATTCTTTTATGTACTGGTGATTTAGGCTTTTCTGCAATGAAGTGTTATGACCTTGAGGTCTGGTTTCCTGCTCAGAACACATATCGTGAAATAAGCAGTTGCTCTAATTTTGGTACATTTCAAGCACGAAGAATAAATATAAAATATAAACCTACACCGAAAGATAAACCTCAGTTTGTTCACACTATAAATGGCTCAGGCCTTGCAATTGGCAGGACACTGGCAGCAATCTTAGAAAATTATCAGACAGAAAAAGGGACAGTTTTAGTGCCAAAAATTTTACAGGGTTATTTGGGTGGAGTGAAAGAGATAGCCTAAGCATACACAAATTTTGTTGAAGCAGTATCAATTTCTTTCATCATACGTAAATCTGGGAGAGTATGGATAGTGATTCTCTTTGCTGGTACTTTAACATTGTAACCAAGTGATTTAGTTAATTTAAGTAGTCTTTCATTTATCTCCGCAGTTGTCCAATCAGTGTGTTTTATATTGATTAATAAATAATTTAGTTCTTCTAGTTGCTTATCACTTAATTTTTGTTCTTTTGTTAAATTCTGTTCAGCATTTGTTATCCAGGTATTAAACCATTGTCTTTTATGGGCAGTATCAAAATAAATATCAACAAGATAGTTGTATCTTAATTGTGCCCCACCTTTCATTAATTTTATTCCTTCTTTTAACTGTCGAACTTCTGAAGGGATTAAGTAGGCGCTTTCTTCAATCGGTTCATTAGACAGTAGCTTTTTTATTTTGGATTTATTTGATTCCCAAAGCTCTATTGGGTGAGTTGTATTATAAGAGTTAAGAAAATCGACTTTTTGCTTTTCATCTTCAGGGAGATATTTTGAAATTATTTCAATTGCGGTATCTCTTTGACTGCTAGAAATAATACCTAAATTACTATAGTGACAGTCAAAAAATTCTACTATATAAACAAGCCAGGATGAAAGTGGTTTATCAAGCTTTATTCCATTGTCTAAATTTAGAATTTCACTTAATTGATTTTTAAGTTCTAAATTTTTCATGTTTTTTATTTCTTCTAATATTAAGTCTTTAAAAGGATTATAAACTTCTGGTGTTTGAGGTCCTGCTAGTTTAACAAAGTATTTTTTAGGTATCTCTGCAGGGCAATATTTTTTAAAGATGATTTGATTGCCAGGTACTGACGTCACTTCAACAACTTCAGTATCTGCAGACCTGGCAGTGATACCAGGGCTACTGAAATGACAGTTAACTTTATGTGTAGATAGAGACATAAGCTCTTTCTGTATGAATTACTAATTGTAGTTAATCATACCAAAGGGTTGTCAGTTATGATCAGTGCCTTTTATTAAAAAATTTTAATAAACAGATATGATAAAAAGGCTTAATTTAGGCTCTAATTTCAAGTAAAAAGCCTTTGCTTAAATTCCTTAACTATCTTTTCAGCCTCTTCTACCCTTAATGTTAATGCCATGCCAAAATAAACAAGTAGGCAAGCTGAGCTACTGCAAAATATGAGGATGGCTTTAGAAAAGAAGTCATAGTTCTTAAGATATACAGGGAAAAGTTCTAAGAACAATAAACCAAATAAGTACATTACAAGAGTTGCAGTGCTAAGTTTTAAAAGAGGCCTTAAATGCTTTATCCATCCAAGACAACCGATTTTTTTTCTAAGTAAAAATAAAAGCAATAAGAAATTAAACCCAGTAACAATTGAAGTACTAAAAGCTATTCCAGGAGCCTTGAATTTTTCTACTAATACACTATTTAAAAAGATTTTAAGAAGTATTGAAAATACAGCTACAAGAAGAGGAAGCTTTGAGTCACCCAGCGAATAAAAAACTCTTGTCAATGTGTCTCTGGCTACATAGGCTATCATTGAAAGTAAAAGTGCTACTAATATACTGCTTGTAAGCAGGGTAGATCTTTCATTAAAAGCTCCCCTCTGGAAAACGATTTCAACAATTGGTTTTGAAAATAAATATAAATATACTGCTATAGGTAATGTTAAAAACCAAAGAGATCTGATTACTAGAATACAAGTTTGTTTTAAACCATCAAAGTTTTTAGCGTGTGCTAGCTCTGAAAAGCGTGGAAAAAACGGTACTAAGAAAGATGTAAGTAAAACCCCAAGAGGCAGTTGAATTAATCTATTTGCAAGTACTGTTGCTGTCCAGCTTCCTTCCTGTAGTCCAGAACAAAAAAAGCTGTCTATGTAGACAGTTATTTGCCCAATTGTTGTGCTTAAAAGAGCAGGACCAAGGAAATGAAAAAATTCCTCTACTGCTTTTTGATTTTGGGTGAAAGAAAATTTTAAGTTTTCATATAGACCAGCCTTAATAAGATCAGGTAGCTGTACTATAAGCTGTAAGATTGCGCCTATTAAAGTCCCTATGCCAAGCGCTAATCCAAGCATAGGATCGCCATATGCAAAAACAAAAATTATAATTGCAATGCTTGGTAAAACAGGACTGAATGAAGGCCAAAAATAACTACCATAGACATTTGATACCCCACATAAAATTCCAAGTAGACCAGAAATTATAATTAATGGAGACATAATCTGTAGCTGAAGTGAGGTTAAGTGCCACAGTTTGTTTTGATATTCAGGGCTTAAACCTGTTGCCGGCACAAGCAAGTGGACAATCTGATCTTTTAGGCAAATTACAAAAAGTGTAATTAAAACAAGTACAACAAAAGTATAAGTGCATGTCCTTATTAAAAAACTGCCTGACTCTTTTGCATTGTCTTTAATTTTTGTAAGCGTACTTATTGTGGCTGAATGAAAAGGACCACCAAGTCCGCCAAGTAAAACAAGAGCGTTTCCAGTTAAAAGATAAGCAAAATTATAAGCATCAGCAGTAATTGTAGTGCCAAAAACTTTTGCAATTACTAAGTCTCTAAGTAGTCCAAAAATCTTACTGATAATAGTAATTATTCCTACAAAACCAACGATTTTAAATAATTTACGATTTGACATTTGACTTACGGTTATGTCATTGCTTCGTCACTATCGCTCCTCGCAATGACGCACATAGTTTTATTCTCTTTTTGTAACACACCTTTAATAGATTATAATTAATTAAGTTTGTCGTTCATTAAAGTTAGAATATAAATTGATACGAATGTTTCCATTTCTAAAACCAACACTAATATATAACGATGATGTGACTAAAGTTCATATTGATGAACTTAAAAAACTCAATATAAATGGTTTAATATTAGATCTGGATAATACAATTATGGCTCCAAAGACAGCCAGACTTGACCTACCGGTAAAATATTGGCTGGAAGTTATGAAGCAAAATTTTAAAATAGTAGTTTTAACAAACAATAAAAAAGCATTTTACCTGGAAGCAGTACGGCAAGTTTTAGAATTACCTGTAATTGGTTTTGCAAAAAAACCCTGGTCAGTTGGAATTAAAGAAGCGCTTGAAATTTTAAATTTACCCAATGACAATATTGCAATTATTGGAGATAGGCCTTTGACAGATATCTGGCTTGGACAAAGATATGGATTTAAAACTATTTTAGTGAGAGCATTAACTGCTCATATCGAACCTAAATGGAAATATTTTCTGCGGAAGTTAGAATGGTCCTTTGTGAAAAAACAATGAAAAAAAACATTTCAATAATCCTTGCACCTTTTTCAATTGGCGGTCCAAATAACGCTGCCAAAGATGGTCCTCAAGCTTTGATGAGTAATAATGTTGATGATGATTTGAAAGAGTTAGGTTTTAATGTAAAAATTATAAGACCACCTAAAAACCTCGGCACTTTAGCACATAAGCACATAAACACATTGACACATAAGCACATAAGCACTATCAAAAATATTGATTCAATTGTAAAAATAAATAATTGGTTATCAACTACTATTGCAAGTGAAATTAAAAATGATTCTATTCCGCTAACTATTGGCGGGGATCACAGCTTAGCAATTGGCACGATAACTGGAACAAGTGATGCACTTGGAAATATTGGGGTCTTGTGGATAGACAGGCACTTTGATGCACACTCGCCTAAAAATACTCCATCTTGGAGGGCTCATGGCATGCCTGTTGCAGTCCTTGCAGCAAATAAAAATTATGATCTCCATCCTGATTTCCAGAACTTATTGTCAATCGGGAAAAGTAACAGATTGCCAAAAGTAAAACCAGAAAACTTTGTTCAAATTGCAATTGGTGAAAAAAGCCATATTAAGCCAAATACGAAATGGTATTCAATGGAGTACATTGACAATGTTGGAATTAAAAAAGTAATTGATGAAGCATTAAACTATCTTTTAAAAAGAGTTAAACATGTTTATATTGCATGGGATATAGATTCTATGAATGTAACAGGTACAGGTACAAGCGGTGATAGCCAGCTTACTTTAAGGGAAGGGCTTGTAATCGCAAGAGAAATAAATAAAAAAATAAGATTGGCTAACAGGTTAGCAGGCTTTGAAATTATGGAAGTAGCTCCAAAATTAGAAAGAAAAGATTTAAGAGGTCAGACTGTTGACTGGGCAATTCAGCTTGTGACTACTTGCTTTGGTGGAAATTTATTTAATAATTTATCTCGTTTAAAAAGAAATATTCATGTATAATATTTATAAATGAAAATCAAAGCAAAAGATAAAACCATTACCGATAAGCAAGAGATCAAAGTTTTTTTAGAAAAATATGGTCTCTATGCTGAGTTCTGGCAGCCAGAAACTACTGATAAGTCTACTTCTGAGCCGCTTATCAGATATAAAAATCAAATTGAAAAATTAAAAAAGAAGTTTGGTTATTCATCAGCAGATGTTTGTGCAATGAGTCATGAAACAGCAAACTTAGATAAGATGTTAAATGCTTTTGTAAAAGAGCATCATCACACAGATGATGAAGTTAGATTTACTGTGGAAGGCGAAGGGATATTTGGAGTAAATCCATTAACCGATCCATTATTTGAGGTCTATGTTCAGCCAGGAGATTTGCTTGTAGTGCCGGCTAATACAAGACACTGGTTTAATTTAACAGATAAAAAAAATATTTGTTGCATAAGGATCTTTAAAGAAAACCCTAAGTGGGAAGCTGTTTATGAAATGCCTAAAGAGCATATAATCAGCTAAGTTTTTCGTGTAACTACTCGCGTCATTGCGAGGAGGCTCTAAAAGAGCCGACCCGCTCCGCCAGCAGAGCGAGGCGAGCGTGGCAATCTCCTAACGTTTGTGAGATTGCTTTGTTGTCCGCTTAGGCGGACTCTTCGCAATGACATAGAAAGATGAAATTACTCCTGAGCAGTTACATTTTTTCTAATGCAAGTTCCTTCATCCTATACTCAAACAAAAACTCAAAAATTTCTACATGCCTCTTTGCTTCTTGTGGTGATTTTCCCCAAGCATAAATACCATGGCCTTTTAAAAGTAATCCTGGTACGTCTTCGTTTATATAATTTGGTGCAATGGTTGCTAAATATTTCATGTCCTGGCTGTTTTCAATAATAGGGATAGTTATTTTTACATCGTGAGTTTTAAGGCCAAGTCCTTTTAGCATTTCTAAATCTGAAAAAATAATTTTGTCTCCTGATTTCATGGATAAAAGAGTACTGTTTGTAGTGTGAACATGAAAAACTGCTTTTGCACCAACGTGTTTATAGATAGCACTGTGTAAAAGTGTTTCAGCAGAAGGTTTTACGCTTGATGTGTCATTGCGAGCCGAAGGCGAAGCAATCCCAATCGAGATTGCTTCGTCGCTATTGCTCCTCGCAATGACACCACTTTCATTCACTAAAATAAAATCATCTTCTGTTAATTCACCTTTATCTTTTCCACTAACTGTAATTAAAAATTGAAGAGGATTTTCTTCAATTAAAATTGAAAGATTTCCTGATGTACCAAGCATCCAGCCTCGCTGATAAAAACTTGTACTGACTTTAATTAATTCACTTTTTGTCTGATCAAGCTTTACGTCTTTATTTATTTTTCTTGTTGTATTTATTTGACTTGTCATTGTTAGTTATTTTATCAAAGATTCTTAACGTAATTTGGTTTTTGACTTGTTATATTGTATTTAGTTTAAATAGAGGATGAATTTAAAGGACAATAAGAAAATAAGGAGAAAAATATATGGGAAGTTTGGCTGTTAAATTGGGAACTGCAGTTTTAGCAGGGGTTATTCCATTTGGGGCTGCAGGATGTAAAGGCAAACAAGAGATGCAAGAAACAGCGCAAGTACAGAAAGTTAAACACTTTTCTGAAATTTTTCCATTTAAGAGAGATGAAAATACTGGAAAGGTATTTGTTGGTAAAGAAGAAAAAAAATTTTTAATAATCAAAACTAATCAGGAACATCCATTCTATCCATATGATTTAGAAAATCTAGATAAATGGCAAAAATTGTTTAATCAAAATGCTAATAAATTAGAGCAAATAGAAATCAATGCTGCTAATATTCTTTCTTCATTGCCAAAACACGGAGAACAAAATATTATTTTTCCGAATAATTTTTATGATCTTTCTACACTTGATGCACTAATTAGTAAAAGTGTTTGTCTTAACATGAAAGAAGAAGTAAACCTAGTGGTCTTTCCAGTAGCTAGTTTTAAGGATGGTAGTAGGAGACCTCTCGCATTAACTCTAGAGAAGAGTTTTGAATTTATGCCTAATTCGTTAGCTCCTAAATTCTATTCATATGATTCACATAATAACTTAGGTGGGTACGATCAAGTAGGAACTGGTATTAGCTTTAAAGTAGAAAATAAAGCAACTAACCTAACACTTAATTTAACTGCCCCCTTAGAAAATCTTCCACTTATAATAACGACTGAAAACAAAATGTATTTAATTGGACTAGATAAGGTAGATGTTCAAAAAGGGAATTTAGAAGTTAGTATTCGTTAATTAAAGGAGAAGCAAACCTCATGAGACCAATTATAAAACTAGGTGCAGCAGTTTTAGCAAGCATTCCATTGGCAACAGTAGGATGTACTGACAAGAACGCTGATAAAGCTAATATTGTTTCAAATGAACCATACTCTGATATAAAACATGTTTCAGAAATATTTTGTTTTAAAAGAGATGAAAAGACCGGAAAGATTTTTATTGAAGAAGCAGAAAAAGATCATAGAAGACTAAGTTACGCGGTCCATAACCTTAAATTACTTTGGCAGGAAATTGACATGTTGAAGTCATGGACTAATGAATTTAATAAAAGAGCAGAAAAGCTAGAACAAAGAGAAATAAAAGTTAGTGATTTAACTCCTCCTAGTGTTCTTAATACCACTAAGTTTAATCCTAAAGATACCCAAACCCTGAAAAAATTTGATGTATTAAATCCCACGTATTTTTACGACGTATATCCATTTACAAATCCTACAAAAGGAGAGGAACTTAGCTCTAATATCCCAGTTGTACGAGCTGATGGTAAAGATTTTTCATATTTGTATACTGCATATGCTGCATACAATAGAAATATACCTCTTTCAATATCAATACCGTCACAGTATTTCATTCCTGAGTCTATTACTCGTAAGCACTATCTGAATATACCTCGTTATGGCTCTTCTAATGATAAAGAACTTGAAGCAAAAGAAGGAATTTATTTTATTGCTAAAGGAAAAGTGAGAAAAGTTGAAGTAATAGTTCCATTAACTAGTCTTCCATTAGCTATAGATACAGGCAAAGAAATGTATTTGATTGGTTTAGATAAAGTAAATGTTAGCAACGGTAATCTTGGAGTAGTTAAGCGATAATTACACTGCTTGTGTTAGCTGCTCTTTAATGTCGTCAAATGTTTCAAATCGAATATGATTTATTTTTTCTTCATTTAAGTACTTAATCAAATCTCCTCTTGCAAATACTACATCTGCAATCTTTGAAGCTGCCAGATCTGTTAAAGAATCCCCGATTAAAACCCTTGTAAACTTATCTTTTGGATAATTTTCAATAATTTCAATCTTACAGCAGCCACAATCCCCACATAAAGTACAATTCTTAGGCAAATATTTATAATCAATTTTTATTTTCTCAGATTTGAAGTTTCCCGAATTGCAGAATATTTTTAATTTGTTTTTATAATTCTCAAGCACTGCTTCCACGAAAAAATCTAATCCACCGCTAAGTACATTAAACTCAATATTTTCTTTTTTACAGAAATCCAGAAAATCAACAAAACCTTTTCTGAGTTTAGCCTCTTTCTTTGCAAAGCCTATAATTTCATTTTGTTTACTGCTGTCTATCAGGCTAAAAAGTTTTTCAACACCATCTTTTAATGTAATTACCCTTTCATAGAGTATTTTGTTTTTTATTTCTTCCCATTCTGGCGGAGCAAACCTTTCCATAATCATTACTATTACATCGCGCTCAGTGATAGTGCCGTCGAAGTCTGAGAATATTGCTAGCTTTTTATTTTTAATCATGAATTGACACTAATTCCTTCTGTATGAACCATTTGCACATGTTATATTATCTACTAATTATAATTAAGTACGATTTTAAAAGGAGAAATTATTATGTCCATGCCAGTTAAATTAGGAACAGCACTTCTTAGCGGGGTAATTCCATTTCTTGCTCCTTATGGAAATCAAAAATGCCCTGTTGGAAAAGTTCAAGAAGTAAAATTAGAAAAAACTTCAACCGTCAATTCACCAAGTGACTTTTTAAGATTTACCTACGATGAAAAAACAAGTAAAGTTTTACTTACTATTGCTCCTGAAAATGAAATTAAGGCATATTTCGAAAAAAACAAATTAGAAGGCTTTAAAGATGCTATTGGAGAATGTGAAAATGAAGTTAAAGTATATCCTATTTTTACTTCATATTTAAAGCATGTCGTTTTAACACTAAAAGATAAAACTAATGAAATTATTCCTAATGATAGAAAAATTTTACGCCCAAGTCTTGCAGAATCTAAAGCACATAGTTGTCTTGTAGTATCACAGCCATTTAAACAGCCACCACAAGGAATAATTTGTCTAGAAGCACCAACAAATTTTGTAGATATAGACTCACTTGCAATAAGAAAATATAAGGGAAAAGATGTTCTTAGTTTTAATATGAAAAGGGTTTGGCCAAAACTTGATGAGAAGACACGTAAAGTAGTAGAAGATGTTCAAGAGGGAACCATTGTTTTACCTCGTGATTTTCACTTGGTAATCACAAAAGGTGATACCGCACACTTTGTAATAAACAATTCAAAAAAGAATTAATGGTTTCCGGTTAAACAAATTATATTAAGGAGAAATCATCATGTCTATGTCAATTAAACTAAGAACAGCAATTTTAGCAAGTGTTATTCCATTTGCTAGTGGTTGTAGCGTCTGTAATAATGACAATCCAGCTGATATAAAACCGGTTGAAGTAAGAAATGAATTACCTAAAGTTACTCATTTAAGTGAAGTTGTCCAGTTTAAAAGAGCTCCAGAATCTAAAAAACTTTTCTTAGAGTGGAGTCGAGGTAAACAAAATGTGCAAAATGATCTAAAAAATCTTGGATTAGATGAACAGGATAGAATTGAATTTGCTTTATGGCAAGCACAATTTAATAGAAAATCAAAAACATTCGAGAATAAAGAAATAATAATTAATAATTTACCTAGTCCAGTAAGAAATAATGACATTCCTGATTTAAATGATAATGACTCTCTAAAAAAGCATGGAGTGATGATTCCGGACATACATTCTCATAACTCTCCTTTTGTTAATCCATTTATGAATGCACTTCCAAATGATGTTTTAAAAGAAAAAAATTACTTAATCCTTCCAGTAAGCAGTGATTCTAAAGGTAGAAGAATTTTACCAGTTGCAATAACACTAGGAGATAATTTTAAATTTCTGCCAGATTCAGTGCACCTGAGCGACTATTTAGACGAGTCTATTCCAACTGAAAAAAAATCAATAAACTTAGGATTGTATTTTGAAGTACAAGAAAAAGGAGGAAAGAATAGAAAATTACATGCAGTGGTTCCTCTACGGAACATGCCGCTAGTAATTGAGGCAGAAAATAAAATGTATATTTTTGCTTTTGACAAAATCGATGGAATTAATGAAGGTGAGAAGAAATTTTACTTGCCTAGATAAAAGTAGAATTTTATGATTAAACCAATAGTGACTAAAGCAGGACTTGGAGCAATAGCATTTGGAGCTGGTGCCTTACTGTATGTTGGCATGGCGAAATTGGACATGCATGTTGGGAAAAAACCAAGAGAAGTGAAGCCATCAATAGAATTAAAAAAGAATGTTCAAAATAAAGATATAAAAAATCTTCAAAAGTAAGTAGGAACCCACCTTAGTTTTAGCTTGATCTTGGACTTACTAAGTTTAAACTTTCAACTTCTTTTATAAACTCTTTAGCTCCAGCTAAGCCACCATCTTTGTGCTCCCAGACAGCTGTTCCAGCATTAATAACTATATCTTCACCGAAGTCAAGGATAATTTCTTTTACCATATTTGCTTTAATTCCCGCTGATGGAACAGGCCATGAGGGTTTTATATGAATAAGTGGTTTAGTAAGCTCTTTATTAATACTAAGAACAATATTTTTTTCCCATGACAATGATCCATATTGACTTGGAAATAAAACAAAATCTGCACCTGCTATTCTTGGCAGTTTAGCTAGAAGAAGCTGTTCACTTAAACCAGACGTACTGCCCATGCATATAGCACCAGCAAAGGCTGGATGAGCCATTATCGGTATTGAAACCGTTTGCCTGAGAGAGGTTAGCAAAGGTAAACCGTATGAAACATAATTAAATAAAATACAAAGAGCTCCATTTTTTTCAAGCTGAACTGCACGATCTAAAATTTCATTTGCTTGTCCAGTTAAGTTAATGGCATAGATTGTTTTTGCTTTGGCTTTTTCTTTTGCACCTAAACATGCTTCAAGTCTTTTTAAAGTCTGATTAAAATCCTTGTCATATAATATTTCATCGTCTTTAACTATGTCTATTCCAGCTTCTGCTTGCTCGTAAAACATATTTCCTAATTCACCGTGAGAAAGTCCAAGGCAGGGTTTAAAGATGCTCATTAGCAAAGGCTTTTCTTTCTTTCCTAATTGATCTCTTATCCCGCTTATTCCAAACCTTGGTCCTTTAAAAAGATTTAAATAATTTTGTGAAAACTCTATATCTTCAAGCTTGATTTTTGGGACTAAACTTATTTTTCCATATACTGCAGTTAATAATGCGCCAAGATCACTTCCAAAGTTTTCTATAGGAAATGCAATTTTAACTGTAGAAGTAAAACTTGATTCTTCAATTGAAACGACTTCAGCCAGGTGTTTTGAAATCTGGAGTCTTACATTTCCTGAAAGCTCATTCCATATGCCTATTGTTTGTCCGACAGCAATATTATGAGCTAATTTTTTTATGTCCCGGCCATCATTTTTTATCGTATAAACTACATTAATCATATCTTTTGGCATTGCTTATCTCCCTCTAAAGAACTAAATCAGGTTACGATCATTAATTGTGATTAGAATTATTGTTTTTATCATTTTACTCCTTTTTTGCATTAACACTGTAAGTGCGATTACAGAATATGAACAGAATTTAAAGCAAAGCCAGAAAACATATTTGAATTATTTTGATTTAGTCCAGTTAAGTAAAACCTCAAACCCTCAAGGAGAATTGCTTCAAAAGTTAGAGCAGCAATTAAACTTGCCGATAATTTACCAACCCCTGCAACTACTAGTAAGCTTCTTACATGATGATACTCTGGGTGATTATTTTAGAGTTGCTTCGTGGAATATAGAACGTGGGTTTAATGTAGATAGAATCATTCAGATACCAGAATATTCATTTGATTCTAAGACCAGTGAAAAACTAAAAGAAGAATTAGAGGTTTTTTCTAAGGCAAGCATAATTATTTTAAATGAGGTTGATCTTGGTATGCCAAGAACAGCCTACAAAAATATAGCAGAAGAGATAGCTCGTGTTTTTAAGATGGGATATATTTTTGGTACTGAGTTTATTGAAGTTGATCCTTATCAATTAGGGGTAAACAAGTTTTCAAAAGAAGAGAAATTATTTTTAGAGGATAAAGCTCTGAAAGAACTTGATAATATTGATAAAAATAAATATCGAGGCCTACATGGAACAGCTATTCTTTCAAAATACCCTATATTGAATGCAAAAATTATACGACTGCCGGTTTGCTATGAATGGTATAGAGCTGAGTCGGACAAGCTTTCAGCACTTGAGTTTGTCAGGAGGAAAACTGCTCAGCAAATCTTCAGTGAAAAAATATTAACAGAATTGAGACACGGGAACAGGATGGCAATAGTTGCTGACCTGCTTTTGCCAAATAATCAGATAATAACAGTTGTGGCAACTCATTTAGAAAATAGATGTGTACCAAAATGCCGCTGTAAGCAATTTGAGTTTCTCTTAAGCAGGCTGAGAAACATTAAAAACCCATTAATTCTTGCTGGTGATTTCAATACAACAGGTACTGATACAAGCCCAGTTAGTGTAAAAAAAGAAATCCTGAAATTAGCAAAAGACCCTGATTTTGTCCTTAACAACATAATTTTTACAATAACACCGCTAACACTTGCACAAAATGTGGTTTTAAATACTACAAATTTTTTAAAGCAATATAAAGATCCAACAACAAAGCATATTCCTATACTATTTCCAAATAAAGAAAGAGAACTTTTTGATCTTTTAAAAGAATTTAGATTTAATGATGGTGGAGCATTTGATTTAAGAGGAACATCTGGAAAAACATACAGAGGGCATGATGGACTTTTAAGTAATTCAAATGAAAGAGATGTTAAGGGTTTTAAATCAACTTTTGAATTAGAAAGGTACTTTGGTATCGCTAGGTATAAATTAGACTGGTTTTTTATAAAACCATTAAATTTAAAAACTCCAAATGATAAAAATAGCTCTTATGCATATGCTCCATACTATGGAAAAACCCTGCAAGAATTAAATAGAAGTTTTGGAGAAATTTCAGATCATGATCCTATTATTGTGGATATACCTGCTGGAGAGCCATTACGTTAGTGCTATAATTTTTAATTAATCATCAAACATTTACAAGGAGGTTTTTCTTTATGGCAAATAAAGTATCAGGACTAAATTGTAGTTATGATTTAAGTAACAAATCATTAGCTAGAGCATATGAAAAGGCTCTTCGGAATCGAGAACACAGAAGAAACGTAAGAATAGCTGAAGAAGGTTTGAAAGAATTAGAAAAACTGGCCTTAGAATGGGTAAGAAAAAATAAAAAAAATTAATTATGTTGTTTTTCCCAGGTTCTAACTTTGTTTATCTTACTTTCCATATATTTCAAAAACCCACCCTTTAAAATAAACTCTTTTTTTAGAGGATCAAGATCAAATTTAAACAATTCTCCATCGACTGTTTTTACAACTTGATTTACAACGTCTATCTCGCACTCTGATTGCTTAAACAATTTTTCTATTTCATTTGCTTGTAGTTTTACTGGCACTAAACCATTGTTATAACAATTCTCTTCAAAGATTCTTGCAAAGCTTACTGCAATTACTGCTTTAAAGCCTCTATCCATAATTGCCCAGACAGCATGTTCGCGTGATGAGCCACACCCAAAATTTTCTCTTGTTAAAAGAACCACAGCATCTTTGTATTTTAAATCGTTAATCGTAGTATGGGGAACATCTTCAAGTAAATGAACTCCGTAACCAGATTTTGTAATTCCAGTAAGATGACGGGCAGGTATTATTTGATCAGTGTCAATGTTTGAGCGATCTAGAGGTAAAATTTTTCCTTTTATAATCATTAAATATCCTTAGGGTGAATTATTTCTCCAGCTATAGCACTAGCTGCAACTACTGCAGGGCTTGCTAAGTGTGGACGAGAGCCGGTTCCCATGCGCCCCGGGAAGTTTCTATTTGTAGATGATATGCAGCGTGATTCTGGCGCAACCACACCCATTGACATACCTAGGCATGGTCCACATGATGAGTGTGTCCAAAGAGCTCCTGCATCCTGAAAAATATCGTGCAGCCCTTCACGCTCAGCTTCTCTTTTTATTGCCTGTGAACCTGGGGTGATTATGGTGGGTATTTTAACTTTTTTTCCTTTTAAGATTTTTGCTGCTTCACGAAGATCTGAGATTCTTGAGTTTGTACAGGATCCAATAAAAGCTTGATCCATTTGAAGACCAAGTAACCTCTGTCCTTTTTTTAAGCCCATGTATTCAAGGGACTTTTCATCTGCATCATTTGGAATAGTGCTATCAATGTCAATAACTTCTCCTGGATTTGTACCCCATGTAACTTTTGGTTTTAATGAACTTGCATCAAGAGAAATTTCTTTATCGTATTTTGTGTCTTTATCACTTGCAGAACTTAGCCACTTATTTTTTAAAGCATCAAACTCTTTTTTATCTTTTGTAATATTTTCTTTTCCCCACAAATAATCAATAGTCACATGGTCAGGACTTATCATTCCACTTGTGGCGCCAGCTTCAATGGACATATTACACATTGTCATTCTTTCTTCCATAGACATTGAATCTACTGTAGAGCCGGCATATTCAAGTACATATCCTGTAGCACCACGAAAAGTAATTTTTCCTATGATTGCTAGGATAACATCTTTTGCATAGACAAAATTTGGAAGCTTGCCATCAATTTGCACTTTAAATGTTTTTGGTTTATTTAAAATCAAACATTGAGCAAGCATTGCTCCAGCTTGTGCTGTAGTTCCAATGCCAAGAGCAAATGAACCAAAAGCTCCATTTGTTCCAGTGTGACTGTCTCCGCAGCAAAGCGTAATTCCTGGCTGAACATAACCACGTTCTGATGCTACTACATGGCAAATACCGTTATCTCCTATGTCAAATATTTTTATCTTATGTTTTTTTGTCCAGTCACGCAGAACTTTAGCCTGAATTGCTGTGGCAGTGTCCTTAGCTGGTGAGACGTGGTCATTAATCGCTATTATTTTTTCTGGTGAATAAAGCTTTCCACCAAAATTCTCATCAATTTCAGTGGCTCCTTGTGGCGTAGTAATTTCATGAGCAACAATTTGATCCATAAAAATCAAATAATTACTGCCTGGAAGTTCTTCTACAATATGTGAGTCCCAAATTTTCTCAAATACAGATCTTGCCATTTTCTTGCTTCTCTTTTATTTTATTATTATCTGCAACCCTTATTATACCTATATTGTAAGCATTTTATGTAATTTTGATCTTCTGTAAAAGAATTGTGTCTTGCTTATAATGAGAAATGTACGGTATAAATTGTTTTTGGGTAAAAATTAAATAGAATCATGACTTCTTCAAAAAAAATTGCATTGGTTTTATCAGGTGGTGCAGCTAGAGGCGCTTATGAAATTGGTGTTTTAAAAGCACTTCTTCCTGAGATTCAAAAAATTGGTGGCTTTAAAATAATTTGTGGAACAAGTGTTGGCTCAGTAAATGCTTGTTTCTTAGCATCACTGATGCACCTTCCTATAGAAAAATTAGTTGAGGGGCTTGAACATTACTGGTTAACCTTAAAAAGAGAACATGTTTTTATAGAGAACTGGGCTCATGCAGGACTTAGATCATTCTTAGGTTCGCTTAGATTAGGGCAGCCTGATTTTCAGGGACTGCTTGATAACACTCCATTGAAAAGGATCTTAGATAATGAAATAAATTGGGAACAGATTAGAAAAAATGTTCAGGATGAACTTATTTATGCAATGACAGTTACAGCTACTTCTGTTACAAGTGGCCGCTCTATGGTCTTTTATGAATCACATAACCCAAACTGTATAAGTGTTATACCGACAGAATCACATACTAGGTTTGTACCGGATAAAATCACTGCTACACATGCTCTTGCATCAACTTCAATACCAATATTTTTTAGACCTGAATACCTTAAGTTTAGAGATCATAATGAAGAACATGGTGATTGGTTTTGTGATGGTGGCTTAAGACAAAACACTCCTCTTTCACCTGCTCTTACTTTAGGTGCTGATGCTCTTGTTATAATTGGTCTTCACTTCACGGAGGAAAGATTTAGCCCTGATTCTGAAAAACCAGGATTACTGCAAAACGTCGGTAAACTTTTAAATGCACTTTTTTTGGATCACGTAAGGTTTGACACTCAGAGATTAAATATGGTCAATGAAATACTTGAGTCTATTGATGATCCTTCCTTGCTGCATAAAATTAATGATACAAGAGTAAGAAGAGGTAAAAGACCATGGAAAGTTATTCCGGATTTATTTATTTCTCCAAGTAAACCAATAAGTGATATTGCAGAAGAAATATGGGATAAATACCCGGAGGTAAGAGCAAGTTTTCGCACACTTGACTGGCTTTTTAAATTAGGGAATTTAAAAGGTCACCTGCGCGGCGATCTTTTAAGTTACTTCTTTTTTAACCCGCACTATTCAAAAGCGCTTATTGATCTGGGTTATACAGATGGGCTTGAAAAATTAAGCTCAACAGTCTGGGATCCGCACACAAAGAAAAATGTAAAAGTAATTGATAAGTTAATAGGAAATATATAAATCATGTCACTGTGAGGAGTGTAAACGACCCGCTCCGCCTAGCGGGCTCGCAATGACACAAAGTGTCATTTAATTCTTGCAGTAATATTAAACCCAAAATGCAAATTATTAGATGGTGCACCGACTATAAACTGTCCAAAGGTGGAATACGGGGTATTTGATACTCCAATTGTCCACACATGAGTCTCAAGCCTGGATAAAATTTGCAATCCAAAAGCCCAGGCATTTTTTGATTCTCTAAAGCCAGAAAGTACAGGTGTATATTCTCCAAATAAAGAAAGTTTGTTTGGAATAATTTGTAGTGCTGCACCGATAGGTAAACCAAATGTCCCTTCATTTCTTATAAAGCCTCTATGTTTTGGATCATTAAATGAAAATAGTACTGCTGACTTAGAGCCAATGCTTCCAATGGTTGGAGTTCTCCACGCATAAGTGGGCACTACATAAACTTTTAGCCAGCTTGGAATTATTACCTTTGAAACAATAGCCTGTACATAAGGATCGATAGAGTTTTGAATATCATCGTTCTGAAAGCCGCTGGACAGGGTAAGTCCAAATGGTGCGCCAGTACCAAACTTCCTAGCTTCTTTAAAAACCTGAAATTTTAATCCAAATTCAGATGCATCCGTAAGACTTGTTCTAAATACGTGAGCTTCAAGATTATTTGTAATTCCATAATAAAGACCGATGCCTGTGTATGCAAAGCCGTCCAGACCATATACATCATAGTTTGTGCTGGATTTAATGGGTTCTGAAAACCTGTGTGTAAAATCAAAACCAAATCCTTTTTTAGGTAAAAGCGTATCTGTAGGAACTGTAAAAAGTCTTGAACCTACGGTAGTGCTTGCAGGGCCTTTTGCATATTGTTTCTTTTTTTTAACTGCGCTTCCTGAAAGGGTAGAATCTTGCTCATCTTGTTTACTAATATCGCTTGGTGTTTCTATAGGTACATCAAGCGTGTATTCTTTCCCGTCAATTTCTACTTTTATGGTTTTGTTTTTTCCATCATAGTTAATAATTCTTGGTTCTTTAGCAAAGGAAATGTTTGCTGTAAAAAGAAATAACAGTAATAATAGAAACTTGTTTTTCATCCGGACATAAAAATCGGACGACTGATAATAGTTATCGTTCCATAGTTTGAAGGATTTGTCCGGTTTACCCGGCAAATCCGATCTAATAAAAAGAATTGACCGAAGGAAGCTCCAGCTTGTCTGGAGCTAAATTAAAGACTTCCCAGGTATTCAGCTAATTGTGATATTTGTTCATCAGTAAGTTTGAAGTCAAATAGTTTTTTCATAAGTTGTATTGATCTTTCTATTTGCTCTTGATTTTTTCTTTTCCCAATGCCTTTTAGTATGGGTATTTTCCTTCCTTCATCTGGATCAATACTCATAGTTTCAAAATTCCATCTTCCTGCTGAGCTACCACCAACATGACAGTGATTACAGCTGCCGTATTTCCCCTTTGAATTGTAAAAAAGATCTTTTCCGGGTAAGTCAGATTTTGCAAATAGTAAATTAGAAAATAAACCAATTGAAAAAAACAAAAAAAATATATAAAGTATTTTCATACTTTATAGTATGCCACAAAAAAAATAAGTGTTTTAAGCTTCAGCTACAGATTTTCCATCTGGGTTGCCACTAGAAACAAATTGTGTGGCATTCTTAGCTGCCGCTATAGCAAGCGAAAATATAAATGCTGGGCCACTTGCTCCTGCTCCCAGGCGTATAGCTGTATCAGCTGCTGTTTTTAATGTGAACTTGGTAATATCCATTTATAAACTCCTTAAATAACAGAATAATTAAGTTGTGCTTACATCATATACAAAGCATGCCCACTAAAAAAATTGATAGATTTTTTTTATTTAACATAAACTTAACTCTTTCCTTAAAACTAAAACTTTTATGCAGCTGCTAGATGGCTTGTTGGAGCGGGTACTACGGGACTTGGAGCTGGTAATGGAGCTGAAGTGGTCAGAACATCTCTCCACCAGGTACGGACACTTCTAACAGTATTTCTTGTAGCTACACGAGAACCTTGATTTCTTGTAGTTCGAATAAATTGTGCAACCCATTCAAACTGTGATTCTGCTATAGGTCCATATGAACGTCCTATGGCTGCCTGTGCTGCTTTTACAAGGTCAGTTCTAATTGTTTGCAGAGCATGATTATTATAGGACAGTAATATTTGTCTTTCAGAATCTATTATGTTACCAGGTAGTGTAACTGGATTACCTTTTATAAAACGTTCTGCTCGAACTTGTATATTTTGTGCATTAGTTAGAAGTTCATTGCAAGCTTCTAATCTCTTATTAGCATAATTAGCCTCAGTTCTTACATCTCTCAGTGTTCTAAAGTTTCCTATTAATGACTTTCGATCTTTTTGGAGTTCTGCAAGTTCCTTTTTAGCAGCTGTTAGATCTTTTCGGACTTGATCTAAATTTAAAAGTTTCTTTTGAGCTTCCTCACTGGCTTTATGAGCTGCCTGTAAAGTTTTCTTTTCAACTTCGCTAGTAGCATTTTTTAGAGCTTCTTGTAATGCTTCTTTGGCTTCTTTGGTTTTACTAGCTGCATTGTCAACAATTTTTTGTAACTTGGCTACTTCTTCGCTAGAGCTTTTTACCGCAGTTCTAAGATTTCCACTTACAGTTCTGGAGTCTGCTAACAGCTCACCAGTAAGCCCTTTAGGTGCAAACCCTTTTTTAGCAAGTTCATCAATTGCTGTTTTTACTCCTTTTTCAGCTCCTTGTACTTTCTCTACTGCTTGCTCTAGTGTTTTTATAGCAGTGCCTGCTTCGCTTTGTAATCTTTGAGTATTTCGTCCAATTGTTTCTAAAGTTTTTGTAGATAGACTATCAATTTTAAAAAGCTTCATAGCTGCTTCATCAAGAGGGACTTTAGTCATGCCTTTAAATCTTAAGAAATTTTTTGCTTTTAAAACACCAAAAATAGGCAAAGCACCTAAAAGCTGTAAGCCACCATTAAGAAGATTACCGGAGGCAATTTCCATAATACCTCTAACTCCAAAATATGCTGCTATTGGAAGTGTTAATACTGGGCAGAATATAGAAACTATGCCTAAGATGCTAGCTACATTATCTACAAATTTTAATAGGCCACCCCAGAAACCAGTCTCTTGACTATTTCCTCCTAAAAATAGATTTGATGCAGTAGTTACTAAAGCTGAGCCAGCAAGTACCTTTGCTCCAGTTGTTCTTCCTGAAAGAAATGATAAACAACCTGTTCTAGATGTAGCTGATGTTAATCCTGATATTAATGACATTTATTATTTTTCCTTAAATAATATGAGCTTATAAAAAGTCATAAAATGACTCTAATAATAAAAAGGCCGTTTTGGAAAAAATTGACAGCTAAAAATATTAAGAAAGGTTATTGTGTGGTTAAAAATTAAAATGCTATCGCGTCATTGCGAGGTTGCTCCTCGCAATGACGTTTAAAGTCATCTTTTCCAAGCATGTATGCTTTAACCAAACGTTTACCTAAAAAGAAATTATTATACATTTCTTTAATATGTGAGCTTACTTCACCACCTACATCTATAGTGCATGCACGCAAAAGTCTTACAAACTCTCTATAATGCATAAAGTCGTTTTTTTCAAAATAATCTTTTAAATAATTAGTGAGATAAGTTTCCAGTTCTTCTTCTTTTATATCCCTTTTGTTTTTTTTATCTTCTTTGCCAAGGTTATAAACCAGTACAAATCTCATACTTTTTCTTGCATTGTCAAAACATCTTTTTAAACTTGAAGATAGAGCACGACTTTTTCCTTTAACAATATTCAAATAATGATCAAGATCTTTTAAAACATCTTTATCTATTGAATCTGACAGTACCTTATCTACAAGCTCAAATTCTTTAGTGTTTTCAAGGGTTAAATCATTCATGATTATTATTTAGGTAATGTATCAGAGCAGACTATTTATACAATAAGATTTTATCCGATTTATTCGGTAAAATCTGGATAACATGAATTAAGGAATTGATCAAGTGCACTGTGCAAAGCCTGACAAGCGAAGAATGAGCGAGGAAGGCGGTGACAATAACCATTCATGATAAACTGTTTTTATGCCTGTTTCAGAAGCTGCTAAAACAAATATACACCCAACAGCAATAATATCACCAGAAGCTAAGATTGGTGATGGTGTAACTATTGGTCCCTATTCCTGCATTGGTCCAGATGTTGAAATAAAAGAAAATACCTACATAGGTCCTCATGTAATTATTCAAGGTAATACAGAAATTGGTCCGAATTGTAAATTGGTTGCGGCTTGCAGCATTGGGCTACCTCCACAAGATGTCAGTTATAAAGAAGAAAAAACAGGTGTAAAAATTGGAGAAAGTACAGTTATTAGAGAATATGCAACCATTCACAGAGCAGCAAAAGAAGGTTTTACAGTAGTTGGAAATAATTGTTACCTAATGAATTATGCTCATGTCGGACACAATGCTAGGGTTGGAAATCATGTAATTATGGCAAATGGTGCAACACTTGGTGGTTATGTAACTGTTGAAGATTTTGTTTTTATCAGTGCATTTTGTCCTATTCACCAGCACTGTAGGGTAGGTGAATCTGCAATGGTTGGTGGTATGACACCGACAAGGCTTGACTTACCCCCTTATTTTGTTGCAGATGGAAGACCAGCAAAAATTAGAGGGGTAAATAAAGTTGGATTGCGTAGAAGAGGAGTAAAAGCTGATGTTAGAGAAGAGCTATCTAAAGCTTATAAAATTATTTACCTTTCAGGAATTGGCACTTCAAATGCTCTTGAAAAGATAGAAAAAGAACTTGTTCAGTTTGATGAAATTAAGAAATTGGTTAATTTTTACAAAACATCTAAAAGAGGCGTTGTTGGAATTGATTCAGAAACAAATGACTCAGATAGTTCTACATTAGAATGAATTAATGACATACTCTGAAAATTTTAAAAAGATATTATTGACTAATTTAATCATTGTTGTTTCTATAGTTTTACTTGATCAAATCTCAAAAAGATTTTTGTTTAATGAAGTCGGATTAAATCACACGAAAGAGTTTATCCCAGGTTTATTTAATTTTACGATTGTTCAGAATACAGGCGGTGCTTTTAGTATTTTAAAGCAACATCCAATTTGTTTTAAAATTATTGGAGTTGTTAATGTTCTTATTTTTTCGTATTTAACTTTTTGCCCAACTGTGGCTTTTAATATCCTTACAAAGTTTGGCTGTGCTTGCATTTTGGGAGGGACAATTGGCAATTTAATTGATCGCTTTATTTATGGTGGTGTAATTGATTTTTTAGACTTGCAGTTATTTAATTTTGCTGTTTTTAATCTGTCTGATGTGTTTATTGATCTTGGCGTGGTATTAATCTTACTTGGATGGTTTTTCACAAACAAAAAACATTAAATGTTAGTTATGAGTATGCAGGTGAAAGGCTGGATCGCTTCATTTGTAAGTCTCTTGGTGACTTAAGTCGTACTTTGGTTCAAAGATTAATAGATGAAAACCTGATTTTAGTAAATGAAAAATCTATAAAGGCTGGCTATAAGATTAGAGCGAATGACAAAGTTTCAATTTCAATTCCAGATTTAAAAGAAGCAGAAATTGAGAGTGAGAAAATTCCTCTTGACATAGTTTTTGAGGATAAGGATTTAATTGTTATAAATAAACCACAGGGTATGGTAACGCATCCAGCTGACAATGTGCACAGTGGGACACTGGTAAATGCTTTGCTTTATCACTGTAAGAGTTCTCTTTCAGGAATAAATGGTGTTTTAAGACCAGGAATTGTACACAGGCTGGATAAAGAAACTTCAGGGTTAATTATTGTCTGTAAGAATGATAAATCGCATAATGAAATTGCAAAGCAAATAGAAGAGCGAAAAGTGAAAAGGCATTATCTGGCAATAGTTCATGGCAAGGTTCAGCATGATCTTGGTACTGTAAACAAACCAATAGGTAGAAATAAGATACATAGACATAAAATGGCTATTGTTTTGGGTGGCAGAAAAGCAATTACACATTGGAAAGTTTTAAAAAAATCAGAAAAGTTTACACTACTTGAGTGTAGCTTAGAAACTGGCCGTACACATCAGATAAGAGTACACATGGCAAGCCTTAGACATCCAATAATTGGTGATAAAACATATGGTAAAAAGAATGACACTGTAGAAAAGATGATGTTACATGCCTATAAGCTTATTTTTATTCATCCAAAAACCAAAAAAGAGATTAAGCTTGAAACTGAGATGCCAGAACGATTTACACAGTTTCTGTCTCGTGATCATATGAAGCTAATCTTATGAATGTATACAGCTTTTTAATTTCACTTAATCTATGCTCATCACTGGTATTAGCTTTTACATAGTGTTGGTCGATCATTATGTCATAGAGGTTTCGTAAAACATCTTTATCTTCATCAGTTAAAAATTGTCCTAACATTCTTATTTTTTTTGAGTCTGCATCAATCTCATCTTCTTCAGGTGAACCAGTCCTTGCAAGTTCATGTAATATTCCCTTTGCAAAGAAAATCATCTGTTTTAAGATTGGGAGTTGAGTTTCTTGTACAGTTCTTAAAAATTTTTCTTGATGAGGATTTAGTTCACTGCCTTTCCGTCTTGTCTTTTCTAAAAATGCAGCATCTTTACTGTCATCATAAGTAATCTTGTCTCTGTATTCACTTGCAAGCGATCTGACATTATGTAAATTACGTTTAATTAGCTCTTTATTTACTGTCATGTTCTGTGGGATTAAATCTAATCTCATATTCTGCTCCAACACTAAAGATGAATTTTGCTTGATTAACTGATTAAAAGCTATTATAAATCATTAAATAGAGCTTTTATTTGTATAGAGTCTTTAAGGTCTATTTTTTCTTAACTTGGCTGATAAACTAAGCGCTCTTTTGTGTTTTTCTTGATCTATAGCTGTCAGGTGTGGCTGAAGAAGAAGTACCGTTTGCACATTCTAACAAATGTTCTATTATTAACTCAAATTCTCCTGGTTCAAATTGATAGTGAAATATTAGATTGCCGGCAGATTCAAGCAAGTCTGCTTCACTTTTTGTTAGTGTTTTCATCATTAGATTAAATTTATCTATATCAAGAATAAATTCTTTATTTGATCCCCAGATAAATTTTCCTTTTGAGTCTATTTTTGCAAGGTCTATAAAAGCTCTTTCAGCCCAATGAATTATCTGGTCAAATATTTTTCTCCTATGTTCTTGAGTTGCATTAAAGAATTGTCTATCATATTCATTGATCTTATGCCCACTTTTAACTACTGATTCTAGAGATTTTATTTCTTCCTCAATATGTTGTGGAATTTCTTCCTTGTATTCTTTTGCAAGTAATACAATATTATTTAAATTTTCCCTAAGGGAATTTAAGCAATTTACTTTCATTGATTTATACTTATAGATAAATATATCCCTTAGATAGTGCTTCAGTCTAGGCTTTTTGTAAAGCTTTAGTAAATTGATTGTAAAATAATAATCAATATGAAAACATTCATGAATTTTATCTCATTTTCAATTTTATTGTTTATTTTTCTTATTGCCATAAGCAATATTTCAAATGCCATAACGATAGAAACAGTTTTTTTAAGTCTTAAAGTAAATGTAGGTTTTCTGATTTTAATGTGTTCAGTACTAACTAGCTTTGCAATGGTTCTTTTTAATATCTCAGCTAGTAGTTCTGTAGCATTGGATAAAAACAATTTAAAAAAACAAATTGAAAATCAAAAATTAAAACACGAATTAGAGTCTGATAAAGTTAAACAACTTGAGGCCAAGATTTATACTCTCGAAGAAGCATTGAAGATGGTGACAAAAAAATAGTTACCACATTCCAGGCACTTTTACTGCTTTTTTATTTGGAGTTAGTGTTGAATCAATCTTTTTATAAAATGCTGATGGTTTAAATCCGGATCTGTCTTTTGCTGTGTCTAAGCCAGTTGAATTATCTTCTGCATAAGCAGGTTGTTCTAATAAGGAAAGCTTGTCTAAGCCATTCTCATGATATTCCTCTACAGCATTGGTTTTTACAAGCTGGAATTTTATTTCATCCCTGATGAAACCTTGACATTCAGGTGTGTATTCAATTTCATATCCTTTTGCAAGGATCTTATTTCTTGAGATGTATTCAAATTTTAATTTGCCGTTTAACCATAGCTCCCTTGCCAGTGCTGGATTTTCTTTGTGGTTATTAAGTCTAAGGGTATAAGCATAGGTAATGTCCTCGGGATCTATAACAGCCTTAAAACTAAAATTGTGATATTCAATATCTTCATTTAGATTTGGATCGTGATAAACATCTTTTGTAGTTGGATATTTGGAATTTATAAGAAAATAGTCAGGACCTCTTGAACTAACTACAACTTCTTTTTCTTCGAAGTCTCTTTTTTCAAATGGAAGCCTTGAATTACAGTGTACAAATGTAGTTGGTTTAGTAAGCAGAGGATTTACTACTCTTTTTGTGGTAGTTTTGGTTAGTATCCATGTTCCATCTAATTTAGGCAGCTTGTCATGTTCAAATGTCAGGCTCCAGGTTTTTGGTTCTTCTTCTTTGGTGTTTTCTTGTGTTTGTACTTTTTCTAATCTTTCTAAGATTTTGTCATATCCTTCTGAAGAGCTCTTTGCTGGAAGAAAAGAAAACACAGCACAAATTGCTATGGAGAATAATGTTGTTTTTTGTTTGCTTAATCTCATTTATTCAACCATAGCATAAGTTAAGAATTAATTGAAAGATTTTCTTAATCATGCAAATTAACTTTAAGATTAATTTTTTCTAATGTTTCTTCTTAACCTGGAATCTCTTAACTATTCTTCTTTGTCTTTCTTTAGTTTATTTTCAATTTCAGGTTTTTCTTTAGTTTTCTTTTGTAGATTTTGGATTTTCTTTTTAAGAAGCTCTTTGTCAAAACTTTCTTGTGTTTCAATTGCAAACTCAAACTTAAATATCCCTAAAATGTTTAAAGTAACTAGAACAATTAGCCAGAGAATTAATGCCTGCCAAAAATCAATGGAAATATCAGCATATGTCTTTGCAATGGTACTGTTCCAAAGTGCTTCAATTAAAACGATGGGTAGAAAAACCACAAATGCAATGATAAGGATTGCAAATAAAAACGTGGTTAAAGAATTTAACTTATACATTTTCATGCCATTATTTTACCAGCTTTATAAAATCACTTTCAGTTAAGACTGGAATACCAAGTTCTTTAGCTTTTTTTAATTTTGACCCGGGTTCTACCCCATACACTAAAAAATCTGTATTTTTACTAACACTATTAGCTGCCCTGCCACCAAGGCTCTTAATTAACTCTTCAGCTTTATCTCTTGTCATACTTTCTAAAGTGCCAGTAATTACTAATGTTTTTCCAAGTAATTTACTGTCTTTTACTTTTATCTTTTTTGCTTTAGATATAATCTCTGCTTTTTTAATTTTTTCAATCATTTCCTTTGAGTAATCGGTTTTAAAAAAGTCAACGATTGATTCAGCAATTTTTGGACCGATGCCATCAATGCTTATAAGGTCATCTGTAGCTGCTTGTGAAAGCTCTTCTAAAGTGTGAAACCTAGTTGTTAAAAGCTCTGCAATAGTTTTTCCTATGTGCCTTATTCCAAAAGCATAAATTAAGCGATCCAGGCTTCTGCTTTTACTGTTTTGAATAGAAGTAATTGCATTGTTTGCAGATTTTTCTGCCATCCGTTCTAGATTTTCGAACTCTTCTTTTTTTAGAAAATATAAATCAACAGGATCTTTTATTAGATTATTTTTTAAAAGCTGTTCAATAAGTGACTCACCCACGCCATCAATATCCATGGCATCGCGAGAACACCAATGCTCAATTCTTCGTTGAATCTGTGCCGGGCAGTTATAGTTTGTACAGCGTACAGCAGATTCTTCCTCTTCTCTTTCGACTTTTGAATTACAGGTGGGACATTTAGTGGGAAGTTTATAGTGTGGATTTTTATGATTTCTTTTTTCTTTATCGACATTTGTAACTTCCGGGATAATTTCACCAGCTTTTCTTACAGTAACAATATCTCCTACTCTTACATCAAGCTTGTCAATTATGTCCTGATTGTGTAAGCTTGCTCTTTTTACAACAGTACCTGCAAGTAGCACTGGCTCTAGGTTTGCAACTGGTGTTAAAGTGCCTGTTCTTCCCACATCACAGGTAATCGATAGAACTTTTGTTTTAGATTCTTCAGGGGGATATTTATAAGCTATTGCCCAGCGAGGACTCTTAGCAGTAAAGCCTAGTTCCTGATGTAAAGCAAGGTCATTAACTTTTACTACTACACCATCGATTGCATATGGAAGTTCATGTTTTTTTTCATACCAGCTATTACAAAAATCTTTCACCTCTTTTAATCCATGGCAAAGTTTAGAAGTTTTGTTTATCTTAAAGCCAAACTCTTTAAGCATTTGTAAGCTTTCCCAGTGAGTCTTTGGTAACACGTCATTGCAAGGAGGCTCTGCCTGCCGGAGGCGGGTCCGCCTTTGGCGGAAAAGAGCTGACGTGGCAATCTCATTACGTGAATTGTTAGCAGATTGCTTCGTCGCTTTGCTCCTCGCAATGACACAATCACCCCATATCCCAGCATAAGTAAACATATCGAGATCCCTACTTGCTGTAATTTTGGAATTATATTGCCTTACTGAGCCTGATGCTGCATTGCGTGGATTTGCAAATATTTTTTCACCTTTTTCTTTTTGTTCTTTGTTTAACTTCTCAAAGCTTTGAATAGGCATAAAAACTTCACCGCGAACTTCAAGGAGTCCTTGCAGTGATTCGTTTAAGACAAGCGGAACAGGTCTAATAGTTTTAATATTAGTTGTTATATCTTCACCAATATCACCATCGCCACGTGTTGCTCCAAGGGTTAAAACACTATCCTTATATGTAAGTGCCATTGCAAGCCCATCAATTTTCATTTCACAGACATACTCGAAAGCAGGGTCGTGCGACCCTGCTTTCACATCAGCTATTCCAAGAACACGAAATATTTTTTCTTCCCATTCCTCAAGTTCACTAAAATCAAGAGCATTATCCAGGCTATAAAGTGGAGTTTTATGAGTTACTTTTTTAAAATCTGAAACAGGTTCTGTTCCTACTCTTTGACTGGGGCTATCTGGTGTAATTAGCTCAGGATGTTTTTTTTCAAGTTCAATTAGTTCCCGCATTGCTGCGTCATAAACAGCATCATCTACTTCAGGATTATCTAAAACATAGTATGCATGGTTCCACTTATGAAGTTTTTTTCTTAAGTCTTCAATTTTGTGTTTTGTCATTTTTACTTGCAAAAATTTAAGCTTAAATTTTTGCTCTTTCTTTCGGTGCTCAGAATATTGTTCACCACAACATTCTTCGCTTATCTTTTCATGTTTCTTATATTTGTTATTTTAAATATAATTTATTGTTTATAGAATGAGTATATATCTTATAAGTGGGTATATAATATTCTAGCTATTGTTAATAGAATTGGATTCTGATTGTTGAATAGGATTTTTTTTAATCAACCCCTTTTCGGGGCGTGGCTCAGCTTGGTAGAGCATCTGCTTTGGGAGCAGAGGGTCGCACGTTCAAATCGTGTCGCCCCGATTTTACAGGATCGATTACGAATAATAACCATATAATGTGAGTGAGGCATACAAGACCCTCTGCTCCCAGTTCTGTTTGCGTGCGTAAGCATGCAAACAGGTTTATAAAAAGTGTGGGCAAATTTTAAGAGGTCTATGCAAGCTAATGGTATTATAAACTTCGAAGAAAATGCCGAAGGCATTTGCCCACACAGAGGCTCGCTCAGCTTCGCTGAGCGGCAAATCGTGTCGCCCCGATTGTATTAGGCTATTGATTTTTAGCTTGAAGAAAAAATTGTTTGTAAAGTTAAAAAATCTAAATATTTAAATCGCCCATCAATTTCTTTGCCATCTTTTTCCTCAAAACCATAAAAAGTTCTATCCTTTTCTTTTGTCAGATTAAAAAAGTTACTTTGGGTAGTGTCTACTATAAAAAGCTCTTCATTACTTGATAAATACAATGGCCAGCCATGTCCTTTTCCATTTGCATAAAAAATTTTACCTTCTAAAAGTCTTTCAAGTATTAATTTTTCAAGAATTGCGCATACAGTAAATGCTTGATAACAGCAAATCCCACCTAATCTAAAGACTAGTGGACCTATTCTAAGAAGTCTCTTTATTTCTTTAAGCTTTTCTGTTTTAGGTGAATCTTCCAAGTATTTTATTCTTTTCAAATAATCATAAACTGTTTTTAAAATCTCCTCCTCTTTTGTAAGTTCATCTAAAACTATCTTTTCTTTTATATTTTTATATGCTTTTCTTAGTTCTACATCTTGTTCAAAATCAACACTAAGAAAAGGCCCTTTTATACCATTACTTGAGTCAAGAAAATAAACAGCACCATCAATTACATGACCAGAAGAGGGATTATATAAAGCTCCAATTCTATAGTGATTAGATGGAGTGAAGTCATCTTCTCTAATCTTATTTTTAGATCTTCTAATGTCTCCAATAACGTCTTTGCTAAATATAGTAACTCCACCATTTGCATTGCCTCCTCCTATTTGAACCCCTTCTTCTGTGGGAAAAACCCATAAAAGATAATTTTTTGTTTTATCTTCGATGATAAAATGGTTTTCATCATTTCTTGGTAAAGGTTTTTTTCGTAGTCCTTTGAATAAATCAATTTTTCTTTGTTCATCTTTTGAAAGAATAAAAACTTCTTTTCCAATTCTAATGCCAAGCTCTTCTCCAGCTTTTAGTGAAAATCTTTTAATATCTAATGAAAAAAAGCTATAGCTAGGCAAGAGAGTTGTCTTAATAACTGATTGCATAATACGAGCAATTGACATAAATATTTTTCCTTAAGAGTTTAAAGCTAGTCTAATCGTACAGTTCCTTTATTTTGATGTAATTTATATTCATAATTTTTTAATTTTAAGGTTAAGAACATAATTATCAATGTTTTCCTTAAATCCAAAATCTAATAAGTAATTAGAGCATTCAGATTTGAAAACTACTCAGGGGTATTTGATGACCTCTGAAAATGAGGTGGTAAAAGAGATGAAAAAATTGGTAAAATAGCTCATATTATATTTTCTTTAGATTCCTGCCTAAAGCAGAAGATTAAATAAAATTAATATAAGTGCATCTATAGATAGAATATAATTTTGGTTATGCAAATATCACAACTCCATTGGCAAGAACCTTTAGCAAGAGAATACATCCTTCAATATGGCGGTAGTAAATCTGCGTCTTATGAGTATTTAAATGATACCCAGCCGCACTTAAGAAAATATTTACCAACAGGTACAAAATATTTACCTCCTGGTGGAGATGTTAAAAGATTCCTGGACTCGGTTAACTTTTCGTTTTCAACACAAAAAATTGTAAGAGGATGTCATCCACTTGATTTTTTTGGAATGGTAGATGTAATTGATACTGTAAAAGGTTTGCAAGATAGGACTGCTGTTGTATATGCAATTAAAAAACTCCAGGAACAAGCAAGAAATCCTGAAGTAAAATCATTTGTAGAATATGAGTCAGGAGAAGCTTTTAATGGGGAGATTGGAATATTAATTCAAGACTATTATGGTGAAGAAAGAGGTTCAATAATTGAACATCCTCATATGAAAGGCATTTACAGAGTTGGAAAGGTTACTCCAACTATTGCTTTTGAATCATCTAAATTAGCACAAGCTAGATATAATGTTGACGAAGAAATATGTGATGTTAACGGAAGAGCACTTAATGTGTTTAGTTTTGATGAGGGTCTTGATTTTAAATCATATCAATCAATTGAACAAGATGAAGCTAGTAAAGTAATTGAACTATATAGAAAAGTTGCGGACAGTGGATTAATACCTCAGGGCTACTCATTTCAAATGGAGTATGGAATTGATAAGGTTACAAAACAACTTATTTTTTATCAAGCTAGATTATTTAGACCATTTGTTGATAGAGCTAATTACAAGAGAGATGACGTTGATTGGGATTTTAATGGGACAATGCGATTTAATGCATTTGGTATAACTCCAAAAGAAGGAATTGAAACCTATTTGGCATATTTAGAAGAAGATGGCATTAATCATAGCTCTGATAAAAATGCTGTTGCATTTGCTTATAGTGCATCTGGCAAAAATCAAAGAGGTTCAACTAGTTTAAATATTCAACCAAAAAATATGGAGGTTTATTTACCTTATCAATATCAACTCCTTGAACATGGACATTACAGGTGGCTTCAGAAAACACCAATTACACTTACGCCAGTTGTTACTAGACTTGAAGATAAACTAAACAGCTCAATTCATTTTGCTGCTGAAGATGGAGTAAAAGTAAGAGTTTGGTCTAATGGTATTGTTGGCGGAATTAGTTTGGTAGAAAAATAAATAGTTCTTATTAGCTTTAGGACATAGTGATTTAAAAACAACGCAGGGTTATTTAATGACTAGTCAGGATGAAGTTATAAAAGAAATGCATGGGTGGTGATTAATTAGTCAAAATAATAGTGTCTATTAATCTATTCTTAACAATTAGAATTTCTTACTTTTTATACTATATTTATTGAAACAAATTGATGATTTAACTATTCATTAGTTAATGATTTATATTATATGTGTATAACAAATGATGGATAGGTAATTTCTCTGGTAAAAATATGAATAATATAAAAATAAAATATACAGTCTCTATTATTCACGATGATGAAACATCACAGTATGTTGGGGTTTGTGAAGAATTAGATTATACAGGCATTGGCGATACAAAAGAAGAAGCGGAATCAAATACTGTTAAAGCAGTTAATATGGCACTAGACTGGGCGAGTGAAAATAGGCAACTTGAAGATATGTTAAAGGAATGTGGTTACAAAATGACTATTACTAATAATACTCAAGTATGGCAAAAGCATTACATTGCTAATTATCAAGAAGAGGCAAATCTGCAATTAGTTTAATGGGACAAAGATTTTTTCCAATACATTATAAGGTTTTAATAAAAGTATTTGAGTACTATGGATTAACTGTTGTTAGAACATCAGGCGATCATTTTTTGATGAGTAAGCCTGGTATGAAAAGACCAGTTGTAATTCAAGCAAAACAAAATGTACCTGTTGAGCATATAACAAATAATATTAAAGCTGCTGGGATTACAAGAGAACAATATTTTGAAGCACTAAGATACGTATAAGAATATTGTTTTGCAACTTACAGATTTAAAAACTATTCCTTCAAATCTATCCGCCAAAGCCCGCCTGGGCGGGAAACCCAATAACTAATTAATTCCTGTAACCTTATCTGCAAGTTCTTTCAATAATCTAAAATCTTCTGCATGTACATTCTCATATCTTTTGTAAACTGCTTTAAGACCATCATTAATAATATGTGCCACTGAAAAATTTGGATTGTGGTAAGAACTAGAAATCCCATCTTTTGTTTCTTCTTCACGGAATACTCTTTCATAGTTAGTTATCAGTTCAGAAAATAAAGTTGCTGCTGCTGCTGAGCGAAAAAATGCATTTACACCTCCAATCTTGAAATTAGAAAAATCTTCCTCTGATAATCCAAATTCACCTGCTTCTTTACTTCTTTTATCAATTGACTCACCAATTATTCTAATTGTATCCTTTGGGTTAGTAAGCCAGCTCCTGGCACTTATAAGTGAGCTGCCTTCTTTAGCACATCTGCTATAAATATCAGACCTTAGATGTATAAAAAAATCATTTGCTCTTATTAATCTTTCAAAGATCTCATGAGGTTGTAATTCCTTTTGGTTTTCTAATAATTTTGGTGGCTCTGGGTTTTTTATGGGTTGAAGAGTTACTGCACGAGTGGCAAGCATGCTACCTCCTGAAATCTTTTAAAAATATGTTACTTAACCATATACTCTCATAGTTAAGATATTGAAGTCAATAGCATGCTCTTTAAAGGGTTTGGAAATTAAATTAATTTTTTTTAATCTTGTTAAAGACTTAGCTAAAGATTATCTATTCTAGGTTAAAGAGGTTTAATAAAAAAATATCCTTTGCCTTAACCTAGTTCGTTGTAAGTCTAATACTGTGTATAAATCCAGTATTTGATGCCACAAGGTTTGAATTAATTCTATTACCATCCACAAAAAACATTATTCCTCTTTCTCTTAAGTACAATACTACTAAGTTATGGGTGTGTTTTTTATTAAAATCATATCCTTTCTTAATTTCAAAGGCTTCAAGCAAATCAACAATTTCATCTTTTTCATTTTTTACTCGAGAGAAGTAAGCGATTTTTACTGGTTTATGTATGTAGTTTTGAAGTTTGACTGCTAACTTACGTACAGAGCATGGTTTGTAAGGTATGCTGTGTAACAGTATTTGTACAAGTTGATTTACTGCAAAGGTCATAATTTTTAAACGATGCTTTATATTTTAACAGCTAAATAAAAATATTGTGATGGCTTTGACACGTAAGATTTGTTTAATGAAAAAGTTAGAATATAATTAATAGAAATGAAATCTAAATTCATAGCTTTGTTTTTGATTTCTAGTCTAATTTTAGTTACTATTTGTGTATCTGGTGCTCAAGATACAAGATCAAATCCAAAAATCACTATTCTTCTTTCTAATGATGATGGCTATAATGCGCCAGCAGGTATTTCTGAAAATATGAAAGGGGTAAAGATCACAAAACTTAGCTTAAATCCTAAAAAAGATATGTATCATTTGGAAAAAGATTTATCTCTTACTAAGATTTACAGGTCAAATGAGTTTAAACTAATCATTGATAATGATCCTAAGACAGATGCTAATGCTTTTTCAAAAGGCTATATTACAATTACACCTCTTAGCATTAATCAGGCAGATAGTATTAAAAACTCATTTAGCTTTTTAACTAAATAACTGTTAGGTGAGTTGTTTGAAGCTAATTTAAGAGCAGGTTAAAAACATTTTTATATTTTGGAGCTATCAAAAAAAGCCCCACAAACGCTTTATATCTATATTAGGGTAGGGATTATGAATGTTTTATTTTATGAGTTTGAATTACTAATCAGGGATCTGCATAGTTGGATTGTAGCTCAAAAAGACTATTATGAAAATAAAGTGAAAAGAGAAGATGAAGGGTTGATTTCTTTTTTAAGTAACTCTTCTGGTGCTCCTTGTGACTATTTTTCTTGTAAGTCCATGATAAGGGAGTTGCGTCCTTACTTATCACATAGGAATCCTAAAGTGAGAAGCCTTGCAGCAATGAGAATAATTGAACTTATTCCAAGTCTACTTACGCTAGCTTGTTTATTATTTGGTTTTTCTAAATCTATGCTTAAGGATTTAGCAAAGGAAATGTTGACTTTACTTGACATGATAGGTGATATGCAAAAGTCCGGACAAATTTCATTGCCAGGTGATGCCTTATCGAATTTCAATGGTGTTGTTAAAATGCTTATAGAAACTATTGCTGATGGCGATGAAGAACAAAAAAGAAAATTATTAAGCAAATTCCAATTGGACAGAACAAGTGGAAATGATGAATTTATTGATTCTAGCGATTATTGCCAAACAATAAATAGTACTGGTTCAGGACATAACAATAATATTTAGCTTTTTGATATGTAAGTTTGGGCTTTCTTAGATAGCAAGCATACTGCTTGTTAAAATAACAACCATTAGAAAATAAGTTACCAGGGAATAATACAGCTGGAGAAATCAAAAATTTTACATGCTGGAATCTTTTAGATTATTAGGGATTAATTCTTCAGGCCTTGAAAGAACCAATACTATTACTTCAGAAAGAAGAAATGAAGATGAAGTTTTTATTGAGGCTACTAAATTAAACAATCCTCTTGAAACAGAAAATTATTTAAAAAAAATCCTCAAAGGAAAACCTCATGGCTTTATAAAAGCAAAACTCCTTTTAGCAGAGTTGTTAAAGGAAAAAGATTTGAAGTACTCATTTGATTTAATTCATTCAGCTCGCTTATCAGCTCCTGTTGCTCCAGAGTGCTATTTATTATTAGCTGAAATTGCTGTTGATTATCAGGCGTGGTTAATTGCAAAAGGTGCTTTGGAAACTGTTAAATGGCTGTGTCCTCAAAGTGACAAAGACATTTCTAGTAAGGCAGACAAATTGCTCGATTTGATTTTAAATAAAATCAATGAAAAAGTATATGATAGTTCAAATAATGAATTTTGGAGAAATAAATCTGTAGATAAATATTGGATATTGGAAAAGCTTTATTTTCAGGCTGAGATTAAAGAACTTGTTGATTATTCTTTTAAATTGTTAGATCTTTTCCCGGGAAATATAAAAAATTACTACATTGTTTATAAATCACTTGTCTTAGCTAACAATAAAGAAGCTTTAAATAAGTTTCTTGAGTATATAAAAAACAAACTAGCAGATGATTATTTAAATCTAAACCTCTACATAGGCATGACTTATTATCATTTTTCTGATCATGAAACCTCTATTAGGCATTTACAGAGTGCATTAAAAATTGATCCTATGAATTCAAAGGCGTTATTTTATCTGGCATTAAATTACTTAATGACCAATAACATGAAAGATTTTATTTCAACAAGCACCAGGATTCTTCCTGAGTCAGACCCAGAGTTTATTGCTCTTTATTTTATTTTTTCTGCAGCATCAAATATTGAAATGAATAAAAGTGAGTTTCCGAATCACAAAAACGTTGCCAGAGAGACCTCAAAAATAATTGATCAGCTTTTGCAAAGTGGGCAGAAAGAAACAGCTTCTTTTATAGGAAAGCAATTTCAGAAATTAAGTTATTATTTGATTTTGCCATATTTGCAACTTTACTTAGCTGAAGTATATATCAAATTAAATTTACTTGATACTGCAAAGGAAATTTTGCAAGACTGTACTGATTCTGATGTTCACAGATTAAATGCTTGGATTTATAGACTTGAAGGAAAAGATGATCTGGCAGAACAAGAATTAATAAAATACAGAAAGACCGAGATTCCAGATAAGGACATTGCTTTTTTTTGCCAGTCAATAAGTTTAAATCTTCCGGATAAATCACCAGATAGTGCCGAGCAGGTTTTAAAACATGTTAAGGGTGCTTATGAGCAGACAAAAGATTTGACTCGGCAGTTTGATCTTGAGTACGGATTAAATACAATGACATGTATGGAAACAGGCTGCCAGGATTGTTGTACAAAAACCTTTCCTCAAATTACTTATACTGAATTTCTTTATATGAAAAACTGGTTAGACAATCAAACAGAAGAATTAAAAAAACAAATCTATGAAGGGTCAAATAAAATTGTAGCTATGTACAGGGAAAAATATAAGAAAGATCCTCCTTTTATGGTGGGTGAAAAAGTTGACTTTAAGAAAGAATATCCTTTAGATCTTAAATTTGATTGTCCTTGCCTTGGGGATAACAAATGCAATGCCTATGAAGGCAGACCTTTTACTTGCCGTGCATATAGCTTTTCAAGTTTTAATGGCATAACTTTCAAAGGCTGCATTTACTTCTTTGAACAATTTAGATCAGCAACTAAACTAAATCAAACCAGAAAAGTTGTAGATGGGAAATCATTTTTTAGATTTGCAAAGCTTACTGATGAAATGCTAATCGGTGAAAAAGTTATGGCTCCTATACCAGTATGGTTTGGACAAAAATATGATGAAACTTTAGAAAAGGTTAAAAGTGCGATTAGTGTTTTTAAAAATAACAAAGACAAAAAATAAGTACTCCAGTGTGACAAGGACCTTGTTAAGGTTCTTTACTTAACAGCGTACTTATTCTCTTGGAAAATTCTTCTACATTAACTGCTGGTTTAGAAATAAAATCGTCAAGCTTATTGCTTAGCTTTTCTTCAGGCATTTCAGTTTCTTTATTTGAATATCCAACTAACTGTATCCCGGGTTTAACTTGCTCTCGTATTTCCATTATTAAATCATGCAAATTTTTTCTAGCATTTGTTACATCGATTAGGATTAAGTCTGGTTGTAATGTTTTACTGATAGAAGGAACTTGATCAATAGAATGTGTAGCAGCTACTTTATAGCCAGTCATCTCCAAAGCCAGTGACAATACTGTTTTAGAGGACTCCGATTGATCAAACAACATTATTGTTTTTTGGCTTTTACTTGCATTAGCTTCTTGTTCCTGGACATAATGTAAAACTTCGGAGTACATTACGCCTGTCTGTATTAAAATAAAAGCTGGATAAAGTTCTACTTCTTCTCTTTTAATTCTAACCTTTAGGAGTCCTTTAAAAAGCGAATAACCATTAATAAAATCCTCAACAAAAAATTTTAATCCCTCTTTGTTTACACAATATCTCTTAAAAAAATCTATAGCTATGCATGAAAGACGTTCCATATCATAGGAGTATTTTTTTGCAAGGCTTGAGGTATCCTTATTATTAATTAGCGTTGGATAAAGTTGTCTGTCTTCTTTTTCAAGGTGATCAAATAAAATATCAGTGATTCTTTTTAATCTTTCTATGGAATTATTTAAATCACTAGGGCCACCAGCTTGATTATCTATTTCATAAGCAGTAGAAACTATTGCTCTGTGTTGAGACTTTAACGAGATGTGAATAATTCACGAAAGGCCACTTTTTAATAAAAAAGCCTGTCAAGTACTTGGAGGTAACGACAGGCATATGATTTTAATTAACGAAAAAGACCTTTTACGGGTCTTTCACAAAATAGAAGCTTTATGTA
>JACQBQ010000038.1:0-31113 GCA_016201905.1 Candidatus Melainabacteria bacterium
TCGCTATCCCTGGGGCAAGCCCGCAGGGTATTTCGCGAAGTTAATGACTTCGTCACCAGTCGTCGGAAAAGTCGGTTTGTTATTCGTCGCTTATATCTCTCGTGGCAAGCCACGGAGTATTACGCTCCTTCATAATAAAAATTGAAAAGGCTACTAGTGCTGATTGGGAATCTATATTACAACTTCTAGAAGAAGCTGAGTTACTAACATCTTTTTTGGGAAATGAAACATACAAAACATTTTATGTTATTAAAGAACCAAAAAGTAAATTAATTATATGCTGCTTTTCAATAGACTTTGAAAATAAAACAGGTATTTTAAAGTCTTATGCAATTAAAAAAGATTTTCAAGGAAAAGGCATTGGTAAAATAACTGCAAATAAAATACCCACACTAGCTAAAGAACTAGGATTAACTAAAATCTATGCCACAAGCTGGGAAGCACCTGGTTTCTGGAGAAAGACTCTTTTTAAAGAAATCAATACAACTAAATCAAAAGATAATTACTTCTTAAAATATGCAAATCACTTAGAAACAAAATTTCCTCGGTTTTTAAAGCAAATGAAACACTTTGTTTTAAATATAAACACCTAATCCAAAAGCTCATCATCAGCACTGCCACCTTTATGATCAGCTTTTAAGATGTATCCTACTCCGCGTACCGTGTGAATCAACCTTCCAGGGGCAAGTTCTTCAAGCTTTGTTCTTAAATACCTGACATAAACTTCAATAACATTTGACTCACCTAAAAAATTGTAGCCCCAGACTTTGTCAAAAATAAATTCTCTTGTTAAGGCTTGCTCAGGATAAAGCATAAAAAGCCGCAACAAAGCAAACTCTTTTGCTCTCAAATCAAGAACCGTGGTTCCTTTTTTTGCAATCCTTGCAAATTGATCCAGCCAGAGATCCTTATATTCAAGAACCCCTTCCAGTGCCTGTGGCTTGCGTCGAATAATTGCCCTGATTCTAGCAAGCAGTTCCTCTGTAGCAAATGGTTTTGTCAGGTAATCATCTGCTCCGCTATCCAGGCTGATGACTTTATCTGATAAACCATCTTTTCCAGTCAAAACAATAACTGGAACATCATTACCATCAGATCTAATTCTTCTTGTTACTTCTAATCCATCTATTTCAGGCAGTATCCAATCCAAAACAATTAAATCAGGTTTAAACTCTTCTACTTTATCAAGAGCCTCTTTTCCATTTTTAGCAATTTCTACCTGGTATCCTTCATAGCTAAGTTCAAGTTCAATCAATCTTGCAACTTGATTTTCATCCTCTACAATTAAAATTTTTAGCGGTCTACCAACTATATCGGAGATTTGAAAATCATCTTTTTTAGTGTTTGCTTTTGCTGGCATTTTTCCGGATTGCTAAATCAATTATTAATTTTTTTTAATCTTTATTCAGACTAGCCTCTTAAAAGCTTAAGTAAATTTAATATTATGTACATTTTGGTTTACTGAAGTTTAAGGCTTCAAGGGTTACTTACCTCAAAGATTAGATTTTTTCACAATTCATTTTTACATCCCGGGATATCATATCCTATAAAAAGGTATATATTGAACGATTAATAATGATATTTAAAGCAATTAAGTTTAGCCTGTATTTAAATAAGACAGTTTAACTTCAAAATCTTTTTTATGGATAGCCCTTAGGGATATAATCAATTTTTGTCCGGGTATCAAGAATGACTAACAATACAAAAAGCATAAAATTCGGCACAGATGGCTGGCGAGCAATAATTGCAGATGGTTTTACATTTAATAACGTAAGAATTGCCTCTCATGCTATTGGCAAATATGTTCTGAATAACTGTAATAGGGACCTCCCTATATTAATAGGTTTTGATCCTCGCTTTCTTGCTGATAAGTTTGCACGAAGTTGTGCAAATGAATTAATCAGCTTGGGACTTAATGTAGAAGTAGTTTCTAATGTAGTCCCAACACCTGTTATTGCATTCTGGGCAGCAAAATCACCTAAAAAAACAAATGGTGCAATTCAATTTACTGCAAGTCACAATCCACCTGAATACTGTGGATTAAAATACATTACAAGCTATGGTGGGCCAGCACCCGTTGAAATAACAAATGAAATCACAAAGTATATTAGAGCTGAGAACTTGGATATGAAAGGTGAGGAAAACAATACTTCTATCCCTACATTTGCTCCCAAAGAAGGATATGTTACGCATCTAAAAAAATTAATTGACTTCAGTAAAATAAAAAATGCAAATTTAAAGATCGTCTACGATCCAATGTTTGGCGCAGGTAATAATTATCTGGATTACATTTTAAAAGAAGCAGGCTGTGAGACTGTAACTATTCACAATAAAAAAGATCCTCTTTTTGGCGGATTATTACCTGAACCAAAAGAAGAGTTTTTAAATGAATTAAAAAAATGTGTAACAGAGAACAAAGCAAATATGGGGCTTGCAACTGATGGAGATGCTGACAGAATTTCTGCTGTAGATAGAGATGGAATGTTTTACTCACCAAATAAAATTGCTTCAATGCTGCTCAGGCACTTGGTGAAAAACAAAAAGTTAAAAGGGAAAGTTGTTAGAACCTTATCCACCACTCATTTAATGGATCATCTGGCAAAAAAATATAACCTGGAGTTAATTGAAACTCAGGTTGGGTTTAAGTGGATCTGTGAAAAGATGCTGAAAGAAAGTGTTTTAATTGGTGCAGAAGAATCTGGGGGAATTAGCATAATAAATCACATTCCAGACAAAGATGCTATTTTAGCCGGCATGTTACTTACAGAGATGTTGGCTTTTGAAAATAAGACACTGGGAGAGATTTACAAAGACACATTAAACGATGCTAACTGGAACTGCATTAATGACAAATTTGATCTGCATATGGATGAAAAACAAAAAGAAATTTTAATTTCTAGACTACAGTCTGCAAATATTCAAAAGTTTGGTGACTTACAAATTGAATCAATTAACAAAATAGAAGGTGCTAAGTATTTATTAAAGGACGGTAGCTGGTTTTTAGCCAGAGCCAGTGGGACAGAACCAATGGCTAGAGTTTACTTTGAAGCTACTTCTGAAAAAAGCTTAAAGCTTATGAAAAGTGAAATACAAAGAATAGTAGAATCAATATTGTAAAATAGTCTGGTAAATCATGTGAAAGGAGCTGACCGAAGGAAGCTCAAGCTTGTCTTGAGCATAAAAAACAAACATGCCAAAAGTAAGCATAGTAATTCCTACATATAACCGCGAGCACTTTATTTCTGAGACCATTCAAAGTGTTCTTGAGCAGACATACAAAGACTTTGAAGTTGTTGTAGTTGACGACGGCTCTACAGACAACACCAGAGAGAAACTTGAAAAATTTGGGAATAGGATTAAATCAATTTTTCAGAAAAATTCCGAACGGGCAATTGCAAGAAATAATGGAGTAAAAAATTCCACTGGAGAATACATAGCATTTTTAGATTCGGATGACACCTGGGAAAAAGATAAACTAGAAAAGCAAGTAGAAATATTGGATAACAAGAAAGACATTATTCTTGCCTATTGCCAATGTTCAAGAATAAATAAACATGGAGAAAAAATTAAAACAGCGAAACGTCAGCTTGAAGGATATTCGGGAGAAGTGTTTGAAAAATTACTTTTGCGTAATTTTATTGCTTCCCCTACACCGATTATAAGAAGAAAGCTTTATGAAAATACTTTGGGATTTGAAACAAAACATGTTCCATACGAGGACTGGGGTTTCTGGCTCAGGTATTCACTTTTAGGTAAATTTTATTTTTTACCCGAAGCACTTGCTAGATACAGAATCCATCCTGAGCAGTCTGTAAAAGTAGCCACGGCAAAAAAAATCGAAGAAGTCACTACTTTGATTCTAGAAGATTCATTCCAACTAAAAAAAATCAATGCTGAAACTAAAAGGAAATCTCTTGGGCTTGCAAATTTGAGATTTTGCTACTGGTACTTACTGGCATATGAAAAAGACAAAGCCAAAGAAAAAATAAAAAAAGCTCTAGAATTATACCCACAGCTACTAGCAGATCCCAGATGGTATGGGTTACAACTCCTTTGTCAATTTCCAGAGTTAACCGGTAAAGGAATTTTTAATTTGGAGCAATACCACTGAAGTTGTGTTTTGTCATTGCGAGCGAGTTTAACGAGTGAAGCAATCCCGAACTTAACAAAACAAGATTTATCTGGTTACCATTTTCATTCCATTGACAGCTTGGGACTGCTTTGTCACTTCGTTCCTCGCAGTGACAGATTATTTTATCTTTCCATAAGTATGCAGTCCACCAAAGTTGAATTGATTAACTCCTAGATAAGTAAGGTAAACCATAGCAATTCCAACCAAAGAAATGGTTGCTAAAACTTTGCCTGAAACTTTTGTATTTAATCTAAAGTGCAAATAAGTAGCATAGATAAACCACGTTACAAGAGCCATTGTTTCTTTAGGATCCCACTGCCAAAGAGCTCCCCATGCGTGGTTTGCCCATAAAGCACCATTTATTATGCCAATAGTCAAAAGCGGAAATCCAAAAGTTACACAGCGATAAGTTGTCTCATCAAAAAAATGAGCCCTTTCACTTACATCTCTGACATATGAATTTATTTTTACACCAGCTGTTATCAACTTTGACATTTTAACTTCTTTTTTTTCAGTATTTTCTTTTGACCTGTTAAATAACATGGTTTCAATTAAATAAGCCACACTTGAAAAAGCTCCAATTAGAAACAATGCATATGACATAAGCAAAGGTGGCACATGAATTACACGCCAGTAACTCTGTAGAGCTGGCACAAGTGGTGCTATTTGCTTCTGACTTGGCGGAAGCCAACTGGCATACAGAAAAACAATAAGTAAAAACCCAGAGACAATCCACCCAAATGAGTCAATATTAAACTTCCATTCTAATATCAAGTACGCAGCAATTATTGCCCAGGCAAATATTACAAGTGATTCGTATAAATTTGTAAGTGGAAAAAATTTTAAAGCTATCCCTCTATAAACAAGGGCTATTGTCAAAGAAATGAGAGAAACAAATAGACAAGCAGATCCTAATTGTTTAAGAATTTTTAATTTACTGTTTAGCCAGGATGCAGAATACAACCAAACTGAAATAAACACTACAATACCGGAAATGTTAAAAAAAAGCACTTCCTGGTTTATATTTTTAATTAATTCCATAAATTATCTTTTTAATGAAAGCTCAGAAATTATATTTTCAAACTCTTCAAAAAATTTTCCTTTTGCACGATCTGAATTGCCACCCATTATTATTTTATTACTAGTTGTATTTATTGCTGCCCAGATTTGTTTTCTGGATCCAAAAGCTATAAATACACCACTAACAATTAAAAATAATCCTGGATAAATCAAAATCCCTCCAGGGTTTGATTTAAACTGTAACCCAGTCAAGGTTTGTGTACCCGCGTAACCTATATTTATAGGACCCAGCTGTAATTTATTATTCTTTTTTATGCTGCCCAAATATTTTTGTTTCTCATTAATTCGTGATATTGAGTAAAGCTCCAATACATCACTTTTGGGTTGAACAATCTTTAACTTTAAACCAACATCATCACTAATCGGCAAGAAGATAACTTCTTCACCATGAAAATTTTCAAGAGGTACAGTAGCCGGTTCATTATTAAAACTTAAAAGTGCAAACTTTCCCCAATTACTCTGATATATATCTAAGCCCATAAACTCAAGTGGTTCATTTACATGTATGGTTTTTCTTGTGACCTCTGTCTTTTTTTTATCAAAAACAGACAGATCACTGTACCATTGCTTTGGCTGACCACTTTCATAGTCTACTCTCCACGTCTTATTTACTTTTACAAGATATGGAGGTACTCTCCCAAACCAAACAGGCATTTTACTTATAGGAGCAAGCCAGTTTTCAGGCTCAACTGATTTGACTTGGTTTGTATTTTGTCCAAGATCAGCTAGGTAAAAACCTTCATTTTCAGAGACCTGGGCCATGCCATTAAAACCTGTAAGTGTAGTAATAGCTGTTCCAAAAAGCAAAGTTAAAATCCCAATATGTGTAACTGAAGCTCCAAGCCTGTGCCAGCCACCTTTAACAGCTAATAATTTTCCGTTTTCTGTTTTTGTACGAAAGTTTTTATTTTTCAATTTTTGTTCTACTGCTTTAAGATTAAAACTTTCATTTAATTCAAGCTCGCAGTTTATTGGAAGTTTTTTTATACCTTCTTCTTTCAAATCTACAGGCCATGCAAACGCCAAATAACACTTAGGAAACACTCTTCTAAAACTAGCTACAATAAGATTTAGCCCAAGAGTAGTTAACAAAGCCAAGTACCACCATGAATGAAAAACATCTGTCAGTCCTAAATCTTTTAATAAGTGGTATTTTTGCAAGCCATATTTTTTAATAAGCTCAGCTTGTCCTACCATAGGCTCTTCTGGAAGAACTGTACCTATTAAGGTGGTAATTGCAAGAAAAATAAATAAAGTGATTGCCAGCTTAACAGAAGAAAACTCTTCTAAAAAAGCTGCTTTAAAGTCTTTAAGATATTTTTTTAAGCTTATCACTTAGAAAATAATACCAGAAGGTAAGTACGTTAACAAAACATGGTTAGTATGTCATTGGGGGTTATCTCAAAACTCTGTGAATGAACAGCCACTATTTTTCTGACAAAATGGGCTTACATAAAAGCGAAACCCATACCCTTAAGCGGAACGTGTGCATTGTCGCACAAGTGGAGCGAAGGGTATGGGTGAGCAAAAAAAAGTAAGCCCATTTGAAGTTTTGCTAGAAAAATAAGTAAAACCTATAGTAGGACTTTTGAGATGAGTTCTTGCGAGCCAAAGGGTCGCTTATGCTCCTCGCAATGACATATCACCTTCAACAAAATCAAGTATTGGTATTTTTTTAATCAATCCCTCATTAAAAGCCATTTGATAAAGTTTTTTTATTGCAAGTTTTCCTGAAATACCATAATCAAGAGTAAAATCATTCACATACATACTGACAAATTTATATACAAGGTTTTTATCATCCTCTATTTCCCTTGCATATTTAGAAACACCTGCAACAATTTTTTCTTTCATACTTAAAGCATAAGCAATACTTCTTTTTATAGATAAATTTGTTTCTTTTTTTTCAATATCACTAAATGTCCTTTTTACAACGTTTCCACCAAGCGGTACAGGTAGGTTTGTTTTTCCAAGCCACCATTCACCAAGATCAACAACTTTACTTAAGCCATACTTTAAGTAAGAAAGTTGGCCTTCGTGAATGATCAATCCATATGGATAATCTCCTCTTGTAACAGACTCAAGGATTTTATCAAACGGAACAAAAACAGGTTTAAAATCTTTAACTAAAAGTTTTAAAAGCAAAAAAGCAGTCGTTTTTTCACCGGGTACAGCAATTGTCTGATTTTTCAGACTTTCCAGTTTGTTTTCTAAAAGTTTGTTCTTAGTTATAACCAAAGGCCCATATCCATAACCCAAAGAACCACCACAGGATAAAAGCTGATATTTATCTTCTACATCAGGATATGCAAAGAAAGAAATTGCCTGAACGTCATACTTTAAGTTAACAGCCTCTTTGTTCAGTGTTTGTATATCTTTCAATTCATGCTTAAATTCCAAAAAATCACTTTTAACCAAATTATTACTAAGCGCATAAAACATAAAAGCATCATCAGCATCAGGACTGTGTGCTATTAAAATTGGCTTTTGCAAATTATTTTTTAAATCTGTTTCTTGCAAGTTGTTAAGCATTGTTTCCTTTATAATCTTGTCTTTAATAAAATTATCACAATTTTGCAGGGGTTACCACAAGTACTGGTACTAGTTATCAGGATTAATTAGGGATACCTAACATTAGTACTTCACACCCTAAAAAAACCCGGATTTAAAAGGGTACAAAATCTTAAAGAACCAGTCTTTAAACTGGTTCTTGCTTGGTTTTGCTGCGTTATTTTTTATTTATTATCATAAATTAAAAATACTCGGCCAAGCTTAAGAAAATAATTTATCAAATGAATAATTTACCTAAGCAAAAATTAGTAATGAGGCAGTTATTGCGTTCTTGTTATTCGTTTTGCTTAGCCTTAGCATTTCTGGCTAATTCATTTCTGCCAGCATTTACAGTCACACCAAATCACAAATCATTTCCAAGTGATTTAACATATAGCGATCTTTCAAAAATCTCATATGCATATAAAACTGTTCTAGACAAAGATGCCCCCGAAGATAATGAAATACTGGACATTGCAAATACAATTAATTCAAAAGGAAAAGAAATAAACATCTATTCAGCAAAAAGATATTTAGAGGAAAAAGTAAAAAATAGTATAAGTTTAAAATCTGAATTAATAGAAAAAGCATATAAAGAAAAATTTAGAGAAGATCTGCCTAGAGGTACTGCTCTTACCTTAACTAATACACTGCTTGCAAATAACAATTCTTACGATGGTATATATAAAGCACTAAACGTTGAGCATTCAAAAGGCAACTCACGATTTTTAGCACAAGCAGATATAAAACTTGAAGGTGCAGAAAATTTCGATGATTCAAGCATTCCAAAGTGCAATGTCATAAATCTAGACCTCGTCGATTTTTATATGGCATCTCCTCAAATAAATGCAAAGTTAAAAGATCCTTTTACTTCTGTCGCATGGTCATCTTTCAGCGCAAATCAAACAAAGCTTTCAGAACTGGATCACAGTTTACTAAACCAAAAGCTGGCATGGAGTTTGCTTGGTTACCCTACATCTTTTGGACTTACATATAACGCTGATGGAAAATTTATAAACATAACTACAACTCCAAATGCAATAAACAATTTAATCGGTGCTGCATCAGATGTAGTTAAGATAAACAATGAACTGGTTTTAGGTGGATTTTTACCTCACGCTAAATTCAATACTCTTGGAGATGAATATTACACCGTAGGTGCAGATCCAAAAGGAAAAGAAAGAAAGCCATACTTATATGGGTTTGACGTATTAGATGATCATGGCAACACTAAAAGAGCAAAGGAAACTTTTAGCAATCACTATCCAGGGTTTTCACAAGGATTAGATATAACACCCAATGGTTATTTACTGCTTGGTGTAGAAGATGGGCACTTGACAGGAGCCTGGAAAACACACAATAAATCACCATTATCTATTAAGAATATTTCACAGCTTAGAGAATTTACAAAAAATTATACAAACTATTTTGAAATTGATGACAGTACAATAAATAAGTCCAATGAAACATATGCAGTTGTTGGCTATGTACTGCCGGACACATACAAATACACAGACCTTTTATCATTATTACAAAAAAACACAAGCCCAAGTAATCAAAGCGGATTAACAATTTTTGCAGTTGATCAAAATCAAGCGACACAAAACAATATTAAAATTCTTTCTAAGCTTGATTTTTGGGGGAAAGATTTTGAAACCCTTCTAGGGTTTACGAAAGCAAATGTTGCCGGGTATAAAATCAAAAACAATAAACTTTATATTTCATATTTTATAAACAGCGGAATAGATTTTAAAAAGTTCTACGAAGAAAACTATCCTAAATACATTCAGCAAGGCAAAAAATGGGTTGATTCAAATTCTAGTTTACCACCCAGTACATTTAAGTATGAAGATGGCTTGTATGATTCAAGGCTTGCAGTATTCGGATTGACTTTTGAAAATAACAATATAAAACTTCAAAAGATTACTGATATCTCAACAGTATTTGACAGTCCAAGCTGCAGTGGACAATCTTATGGGGTAAGCGGACCAATTGAAGTTTCAGGAGATAATGTTTTTATTGCAGATAAAACATATGCAAACATAATAAGAGCATTTAAATTTGATCCAAGCAGCATACTCAAAATTACACCTGCTAATATTCCATACGTAATAAAATTAGATGATATAAAAATAGATAAGGTCCTCTCCGATTCAAAGTACAAGCCTCTCGGCAATGATTTTACATTTTCAACATCAATATCTGACATTGCAGTAGATCCAAATTCAAAACTTTTATTTGTTTCACTGCCATATTTAGAAAGCAATGGAAGTGATGTTAATAAGATTCATATAAACGGGCTCCTGGCTTCGGTTTATTTATCAAACTCTGCAAATGATTGTTCAAAACTTACCAGCTCACAAGACTGTAAGAATAAGCTAACAAAAGACTCTGAAGAAAAAGGAAAGAACATAAAAGAGCAAACTGCTGAAGAGAAAAATGGGACATTAGAAAAATTTCTTAGATTCCAAGGAATCGAAGATGGACCAATAACACCAACTGTATCTATAGACATAACTGCAGACCCAACTAAATTTAACCAGTCATCGTTTGACAGAGGATACCACTATCTTGCTCTTGATGTAACAAATAGTGATGTTAGTTCAGCAAACGACATTATATTAACTGCAGGTGTTTCAACTGCAAACTTCATAAGCAGCATCATGCTAAATCCTTCAGACCCTGGTGACGCATATTACCCACTAGTAAAAAAAGATACAATCCAATTTAGAGATTTATCAAATTATGTAGGTAGAGATGGACTTAGTACAGTAGGAAGAGCAACCACATTACTGTCCAGAGGTAAAAAAATAGCTACTGTATTAATCAACAACAATCTTTTATTTGGAAATGTAACAAGCTCAAGCATCTCTCCATTTGATCTGGGGATTGACAGCTTAAGTCCTACTGCTATAGATACAGTACCAAAATCCAATGTTTTTGTTATTTTAAATTCACCACCAGATGGTTTAGATTCATCAGCAAACAGTTTAATTTATTCATCCGACAATGCAGATCAAGCCCCGGTAGTTGTAAAAAATGCACTTGGGAGAATTAATGAACAAAGCATTAAAATCCCAGGTGTATTTGGTGTACCTTTTAATATTAAATTTAAAAATAATAGATTCCAAGTCTCTGAAGCAGTAAATGAAAACAACCCTGATGAATACATAGGACTTGCCTATTATGCACATAATTTAAAATCAATGGCTATTAAATATTACCTGAGCGATATTTTAACTTCAATTCCAACATTCGCAACTGATTCCAGCAATAACTTACCTACTTTCCTGAAAGTATTTCAGGGTCTTACATTATTTACAGTCTCAAACGAATCAGTGTTAAACAATAAATCTCAGACAGGTGCAAGAACTTACACGAATTTTTATCTAGACAACCTGCCAGATCAATTAAAATCACCCTCAGACAATATTCAAAGATTTATAGCAGGTGCAACTTTATTTCAAGATCCAAAATCAAATGATTTATATCTGGCAGTTTCTTCATATGATACACAAACAACTACACAGGTAGTAACTCAAAGTGTTCCAGGTGCTACAAGCGGTAGTTTAAACTCTTCAGGTGGTCAGAAAGGCAAAGGTACAAAAGGCTTAAGTGGAAGTGGCGGACTAATAGTAATAGGTGGTGGTGGAATAGCTCCACCAGGCATTACCACAAACAATTTACTTCTATACCTAAACGCAGAAGATATAGATGGACGAGGAACTTCTGCAGATAAAGCAGCAAGTACCAATTTAAAAGATTGGACTGATTCAAACAAGTCAGGATATAAAGGAGTATTAAACAAGCTCGATCCAAAAAATGCCTGGATTGGTGATGGTTCATATTCAAATCCTTATGCATTAAAGTTTGATGGCACAGGTTATATATCTATTTCTGCTGGTGCTTTTGATGCTATACGCACAACAAATAGTTACACGATAGAAGCAGTATTTAATCTGGATCCGACATATTCAGGCAATGCTGGAATATTTTCAAGAGGCACAGATCAAAGAATATTTATTGACGCAAATAAATCTATTAACATTGCTGCTTATGATGGAGACATAACAAACACAAACATTAAAGTAACAACTAACCAATGGCATGACCTTATACTTACTAAAGCTGCAGACAACATTACAAGGTTATATCTGGATGGAGTACTTACTTGGTCTCTAAAAAAATCAAACGTTATTGACAGATCACAATCAGTTTTAATCGGCTCTGGTGAAAACAGTAATAAAGATTTATTCAAGGGTAAAATTTCTTCTATCAGGGTTTACAGCGAAGCATTAAATGTTGATGAAATTGCAAAAAATTATAATACAGAGTTGTTTACATATACAGATGTTGCCTCCAGTCAAGCTATAACTACAGCAACACAAGGCGAAAACTTAAAATGTGGAATCCAGCTCAATACAAAATCAGGGGAAAAGCTTATATTAAATAATATCCCTCCATTTAGCACATCTGACTTTTCAATCAGCACCTATGTAAGAATCAATTCCGAAGGCACACTGCTTTTAGATACCGATCCACCACAATCAACAATTAGTGCTCAAGGCGTAGTTATACCACCACCACCTCCTCCATCCGGACAGCCTGCAAACACACAAATGGTTTCTTCAGCAGTAATTCTCACACAGCGTTTAAATGACAGCGATGAATCATTTACAGTGCTTACTATAGGTGGAAAACCTGCACTAATACGTGAGGCTCAAGGCTCAACCCTCGGAACAATAGGAAGCACAAATATTATTGATGGCAAATATCACCAGATAGTTGCTAAAAGAGTTGGTACTGAATACAAAATTTATGTCGATGGCATGTTAAACGGACAAGCAAACAATTTCAGGTTAGCTGGTGCTTTTGAAACTTCTCCTTTTGATTATATTAACCCCGGGGCTTTCTATACAGGAAAACATTTTTATAAAACTCTTCCTTCATCTCCTCCACCTTCACTAAATTTTGGAAATTTAGCAATAAGCAATCTTAAATTCTACAATAAAGATCTTTCTGATGATGAGATTTCACAGGAGTATTCCAATATAAGTAATATTCCAATTTCAGCTCAGCCATCATTACTAGCCTGGTGGAAATTTAATAAAGCAACTAAGAGTCCAATTTACGGATCAAAACTGGATAAAGATGGAAAGGTTATTCAGGACAATAACATAAAAGCAACTCTTCAAGGGCTGCAATTTCAAGTCTGTGGAGAAGGCGGAGATTCTGGTTCAGTTGAAAATCTTGCAAATAGTCCTCCAGTGCTTCAGGACATAATACTAAATAGCTCATACTTTACAGGACAAAAAATTGTTTTTCCTGTAAGCGCAACTGACCCTAACAATGATCCTATTACAATTAAATCTAAAGGGCTTTTACCTGAGGGTGCAACATTTGATTTCAACCCTGACAAAAATCTCGGTACATTTACCTGGGTTCCAGATACAGAAGGAACTTACAATGTTACTTTTATTGCTAAAGACAACTATGCAAGTTCAGATCCAGTAACAATATCACTTGTAGTAAAACAAAAAGCTGGAACAGCTGGTGGATCTAGTTCATCATGCTCACAGTATGCTAGTAGTGTAGTTGGTGAGAGTTCAAACTATAGTGGCTGGACACCTCAGATGACACTCGGTGCACCTGACTGTACTATAGGCAAATTATGCTCTGATAACCCATGTGCATGGGCTGGAGCTACTAACACTGACATTGCAGAATATCTAACACTAAAGTTTCCAACCCAAGTTGTCCCAAAAGAATTAAGAATATATGAAACAAATATTACAGGAGGTATATATGAGGTAGATGCACTTGATGCAGATAATAATATACTCAAAGCAATTTCAGTTACAGATACTACAACTTGCAATCCAAATTCTTATAATATCCTGAAGGTAGATCTCTCCAGTGTTACAGATCCAATTGATACAGTATCTATACTAATGAAAAAAGCAGGCTGGGAAGAAATTGATGCTGTTGAACTTGCCACCTGTAGCAGTACTACTACAAGCAGTGAAGCAAATCAACTCCCATCAATTAAAAATGTTTGCAATGATCAAACCTGTGATAAGGAGATAAGGGACAATAAGCCATTTTCATTTAACATTCCTGCCTATGATGCAAACGGCGATGAAATTACATACTTTGCTGAAATACTGTCAGGACCAGGTTATACCACAGTACCTATAGTCAATTTTTCGGATTTAACCCCTCAGAGTATAAAAATTGGACCCGGAATAAAACTTGACAATAAAACAGGTGTTTTTTCTGGCACTCCAGATATGATTAGTGAAATTCTTAAACAGTCAGTGAACACATATAAAATAAAAATTTATGTTACAGATGGAAAAATTACTATTAATTCATCCACTTCATCAGGACCAATATTAATTGGAGGAAAAGCTACTCCTCCTCCTAATTCTGGTTCATCACCACCACCATCCACAAAAGATTTATTAAATAACATTACATTAAATCTTTCAGTTATTGATGGCAACAGAGCACCTGTTATAAGTGGAGTCAGCACTGATGACAACACAGCACAAACTGTAAATGGGATAACAAAAATATCTGTAGTAGATGGAGAGACAATCACTCCTATTAAGATTATTGCAAATGATCCTGATGATGGTGATGATGTCACTTGTAAAGTAAGTAAAATAAACTATACCAATCCCCCACCAGTTTCTTTTGAATCCGGTGAATTAGGTCAATCCGGATTCGGTGGTAAGTTTGTCTCTGCTCTCCCTCCTGGTCAGCTTCTTCCTGACGGATTTAATCTCGATCCTGATCTTTGTACAATTTATGGAACTCCAGCAAATGTAAGTGACACACTAAGAAACTCTGCAAGCAATTTTGATATAACTGTAACTGCTTCAGATGGACATCAAAACGGGGACTCTAACAGTTTTACATTTAATCTTACAGTAGCAGACTACAATAAAAAACCAGTTATCACTTCAAACCCCGGTGACCAAAGTGTACTTGAAGGCAAAGCTATTGACCCTCCAATAGAAATTTTATTTGATGATCCAGAGGGAGAGGATTTAACTTACAATGCTACCTTTAATAATTCACCTACTGTTCCCAATGGCCTTATATTTGATCCTGGCAGTGGAGCCATCTCAGGAACACCAAAAAATATAACAACTTCTGGATTATCAAAAACATTTACTGTATCCATAACTGCTTCAGACGGGCATTTCTCAGGCACATCAGATCCAGCTACATTTAAATTAACTGTAAAACCTGCTAGTGGTCTTATGGGTGACAGTGGTTTTAATTATTTAAACCAACTTGCTCTTCTTGAGCCACATGTTTACAAAACAGATCTAAGGCGAGGGAACTCTGAGGGACCGATTTTTCTCGATGGAGCTTCATTTCAAGGCAGCAGTTATTTAGGATTTAGTTTACTAGACATTTTAACAACATCAGGGTCGCTTGAGGAGACGCCAACGCCTACTCCAACCCCAACACCTACGCCTACTCCAACACCTACTCCTACTCCAACACCAACTCCTACTCCTACTCCTACACCTACTCCTACTCCAACACCTACTCCAACCCCAACACCTACGCCTACTCCAACACCTACTCCTACACCTACTCCTACTCCAACACCTACTCCTACACCTACTCCTACTCCAACACCAACTCCTACTCCTACACCTACTCCTACTCCAACACCTACTCCAACACCTACTCCTCCTGGTTCATCTAGTACTAGCAGTACCAGTAGTACTACCAGCAGCACCAGCAGCAGTACTACCAGTAGTACTAGCAGTACCAGTAGTAGTTCAGGTGGTAAGACCTGTACAAAGTCAGAGTATTGCCCATCCGGACAATATTGCTGCAACAATCAATGTTCATTTTTAACTACTGGAGATTGTTGCATAGACTCTGACTGTATGCATGGGCTAGTTTGCATTAAGAATAATTGTAGTTCACCTCAGGGTGGAGAACCTCCAGCCCCTAACGGACCAGGCATGGGAATGGGCATCTCTCCTACAGGTTGTGTCTTCCACATAGACACTAGCAGCAACGATAATGTTGGAAAGGGCACCTTTACTGGCGGACCTGGTGGCGGACCTCCTGATCAAAGCGGATTTCCTGGTGGTGGACAGTTTCCACCTGGCGGAGGCGGACAACCTCCATCTGGCGGATCACTTGCACCTAGTGGACCTAGCAGACCTGGCGGAGGTGGACAACCTCCAAGTGGCGGACAGTCTCCACCTAGTGGGCAACCTCCATCTGGCGGATCACTTGCACCTAGTGGACCTAGCAGACCTGGCGGAAGTGGACAACCTCCAGGCAGCGGACTACTTTCACCTAGTGGACCTGGTGGAGGTCTTCTATCTCAAAACTCAGTTTGTGGTAATGGGGTAATAGAAACTGGTGAAGAGTGTGATCCACCCGGGTTACAAGGTCAGTGTCAATCTGGTTTTAGTTGTGTAACAGGCTGCAAGTGTGCTACTGGAATAGGAGCAGCACCTCCAGCACCTAAAACACCCACAGCACCTAAAGCACCTACACCTAATCCAACAAGTGTCACAACAGGAGGAGGAAAATTTATGGGAGGAACTACTACTACTTCCACTTCTACTCCTACTTCCGCTTCTACTCCTACTTCCGCTTCTACTCCTACTTCCGCTTCTACTCCTACTTCCGCTTCTACTCCTACTTCCACTTCTACTCCTACTTCCACTTCTACTCCTACTACTACCACAGGAGCCACACCGACACCAACACCAACACCAACACCTACTCCTACTCCGACACCTACTCCGACACCTACTCCTACGCCCGGTACACTTAATGGTGTTTGCAGATCCACCACACCGTATTGCAATACTGGCTTAACATGTATAAGTGGTACCTGTATATTTATCAAGGGACCAATAGGAGAAAGAGTAATAAGAGAACAAACAGCTCCTACAAACCCCATAAGTCCTGGCTTTGGTACCGGTTCTGGTCCCGTAAATTATTTATTCAGTCCAGATCTATGTCAAGAATGTCTTAATAAAATTGCACAATTTGATAATTGTATTAAATGTAGCGTATGTGACGAGCCCTGTAAAATGAAGGGCATTTGCGATGTCTGCTGCCCAGATGTCACTAACTTATCTTTAAGCGAAAAATTGGTTTTAAATTTTGATGCTGCTAATGTTGATGGCTCTGGAAAAACGGCAAAAGATGCAGTAAATGAAAAGACAGATAAATGGAGAAACTTAGCAGGTGATGATTTTGCAGTACTAAACTCATTTAACTTTAACTTAGCCAGTAACTGGACAGGAGATGGCAGCCTTGAAAAACCTTATGCAATATCCCTTGATGGTTTAAATGACTATATAAGAATTGGAGATGATTTAACAAAGCCACTGGTAGATAACAATGCTTATACTATTGAGACTTTGGTTTATACAGATCCAAATCAAACTGACTTTGGAGCAATCTTCTCTAACGCTCCGGGACTTAAGATAGGAGTAAAGAACTTAAATGTCATACTTGACAGACAAAAGCCTATAATTGCTGATACTATTACCGCAAGTAATTTAGCAAACAGCAACAGTATTCTTGGTAGTCTAATTACTAATTTTACTGGCTCACTTATAAACTTTACTGGATTAGAAATTAAAAAAGAAGGTGAAAATGAAGATACTAATGTAAGCTTAGAACCAAACCGCTGGTACCATCTAGCTTACCGAAAAGATTCTAATAATAATGGAGAGCTTTTTGTAGATGGAAAGTCTGTCTGGGAAAAGAAAGTAGGATTTACTTATATTGATAAGGCTCAAAACGAAAGTTTAATCGGCGCTTACATACCATCTAAATTAGATATTGGGTTTAATTTACTTAATTCAGCCTCTTACACAGTTGCAGATCAAAGAACAAATTATTTCAGAGGTAAGATTGCTTTCCTAAAAGTATACAAAGCACCTCTAACAAATGATGAGATCACAAACAATTACCAGAATGCACAAAACAGATACATAAACTCTTCTACAAATTCAAAATCAGAAAATTGTGGACTTGCCTTTAACGGTAAAAGTGACTATGTCGATGTGGGTAAACCAGATAATCCAGATGCACCTCTCGGTGATTTACTTACAATAAACGATTCAGACTGGTCAGTTTCAGCCATAGTAAAAATCTTAAATGAAACTGATATACCACTTGGAAATGCTGATAAGCCGATTGGAAGCGGTGCAGTGATCTTAACTAATAAACCTACACTCACCAGTAGTGGTAGCTCTTCTAGCCCTAATATTCCTACTGGTAATATGGGCTCTACTAGTGGTTTTGGTTCTATTTTTGGTGGTTACACTGATATTCAATCAGGAATCACTTTACTTGACTTAAATGGAATGGCTGCATTTATCCATGACAACAACGCTCCTTATCTTTATCCTTATCCTTATGGTGCAATTGGCACAACAGACATTACAGATGGACAATTCCATCATATTGCTGGTGTAAGAGAGGGTACTAAATATAGGATATACGTAGATGGAAATTTAGAAGGAGAAAACAATTATCCAAATAGTGAAGCTGTCTTTCCTACTACTACTTTTAAATATTCTCCTGCAGGAACTTACAGAATTGCAAAACATGAAAACTGGCGACACTTCGCCAATATTTTGGTATACAATCTGAAAATGTATAATAAAGCTCTTATACAAAATGAAAACCTGGATGAGATAGCTTTAGATAGAGATACAAAAGATGACATTCCAGATGGGCTTAAAATATACACTAAACTTTTCTTTAAATTATTTGAAGCAAAAGACAGTCCTATTAAAGGTTACACATACTACAATGACGACATTACTGCTTATTCACCATTATCAAGCAAATATTACGGAGGAAGTTTCTCAAAATGCGATAAGAAATTAAGCGCTAAGATAAAGGCTGGCATATTCGATGAAAATCTAGCAGCTTATTTTGATGCAGAAAAAATTGACGGTGATAATTTAAATGCAATTCAGGCAAGCACTAGCAAAACAGATACCTGGACTGATTTAGCTGGAGATTCATTAAAATTAAGCAGCAACGATGTTAAATTATTAAACTTCACTTTTGATCAAAACAGCAACTGGACAGGCGGAGGAACCGTTACTGATCCATATGCACTGTCTTTCAATGGTGTTAATAACTATCTGGAAAATGCAAAACCAGTTAAACTTATGAGCGCTTCAGGCACAATAGAAGCCTGGATAAAAGTAAATAACTTTAATAGCGGGGAACCATATACATATGTTTTATCTTTGTCAAAAGACAAAACGAATGATAGAAAAGCAGTTGGAAAAACAGATGACAATATAGGAATTCTATGTGGTTATCCTATAGGAAACAGATTTGCTGTTCAAATAAGATCAAATGGTAAAACAACTCTTGCAGCTTATACAAAAAATGAGTTTCAAACAAACAAATGGTATCATCTTGCCTTTGTTGTTTATGATAAGTCAACAACAACACAAGAACTTTCAAAGCTACCATTGAAAGACAGATACTGGCATATCTTATATATAAATGGTAGAAAGCAATCTTTAAAATACAATACTGGCTCTGACTTAAAAACAAAAGTGTCAACAGCAAGTTCTATAAAAGAGTACCTTGAAAGCTTTACTGCAAACTTATTACGCATAGGAAACAAAAGGGTTGCAGGTAGAGACAGATATCATTTTGAAGGAGAGGTGTCAAAAGTAAGAATTTATGCTGTGCCTTTGACAAGGATTCAAATTATTTCAAATTACAACACAGAATTATCTACTTTCTCTACCGAAGCCCCGCTAAATCTAAGTAATGAAGGAATATATGCTATTGATACAACCCCACCTGGCATTAAGTTCAACATAGACACCAGAAAAATATATCAAACCGGAGGCACTATTACTGCCAGAGTAAGCGATGTTGGTGATGGGCTACCAAGCGGTGACAATACAACAGAAAGCATAGACAAAGTAAACTGTAATGTAGGAGGATTTACAGCTGACAATACTTCAGTTAATGATATTACTCCTTCTATAAAATCAGGATTAACATTTGATCCACTAAAAGATCAAAAAATAAAACTTCCATCGCTATCATCCCTTGATGAATGGACAGTAGAAACAATCGTAAAAAGAGTAAATCCTCTCGATAAAAGGAACACTACAATTACAGGAGGTACTGGAGGACTTAGTGGTGGAGTTGGAGGTTCTTCTATTAATGCTCAAGTCGATAACAGATTTGAAACAATATTCAAAACAGCTTACGACAAAGATCTCTTAGTATTTAAAAACTATGAAGGAAACTATGTTGCCAGATTAACGAACCAGTTTCAGTTTGTTAATACTGTAGACAACACTAATAAGAAGGTGATAACTGACCTATGTGATCTAGGTGAAGCTGATTTAGCTAAAGACAAAACAGCTTCTGCAGTATGTGTGCTTGGAAAATCAAATCTAGAGTTGAATCAATGGCATCACATAACTGCAACATATAATGGCTATTCCACCAGGTTATATGTAAATGGTAAGCTGGAATCAAGCATATCTCCTACATGCGGTAATTCAGTAATAGAGTCTGGTGAACAGTGTGATCCACCTGGTAGGGCATGTCCAGGTTATAGTAGTAGCTGTTTAAGTAATTGTGTTTGCTACACTTCAGCTTCAAATACAGATCCACTTATTTTCTTTGAACCTGATCTAGATAGCCCAGATATGTTTTCCTACATAGGCGGTGGTTATACAAATGGAACTTCATTCCCTGGTGCAGTTGCACAATTTAGAATTTATAATCGCTCACTTAACAGAGATGAGATACAACGCAACAATCGTTACAGACTCGAACCAGTTAATCCAAAAGGTTTAGTTGCATGGTATAAACTTGATGAAGATAATGGTCTTGCAGCTACAGGATATAAAACCACTAGTAAACTAGGCATTATTACTGATCCTGCTTTACAGGGCACATTAGAAGGTTTCACAAGTACAAACTCATGCCCAATTCCAAGTAATAATAAAGCTTGTAAGGCTTGTCCATCAACTATTACCAGTACGGTTACCAACTCTTCCGGTGGTCTAGCATGTCAGCTTTGTTTATTGTGCAAAGACTACTGTAAATATGAGGGCTGTGAATTTTGTTGTGGTATTCCATTATCAATGATTAATTTTACCTATGATGGAAGAGGACAAGAGCATTCATATAATATTCAGGAGTTTCAATTTAGTATTCCACCTCTGCCAAAAGATAGTTTTTCAGATATAAGTTCATACGGTATTTCGTGCAGCCTAAATGACATAAAGAACAACAGAATCTATAGTGAACCAGAGGGAGACATTGTTATTAACAACACAGGTGTAGCCTCTACCTCCACCTCATTAAGTGACATGTCGATGCCAATTCAAACAAACAACATCTTAAACAGCAGTGGAGGAGTAGAAGGCAACACAATATTTACAGGACCGTCATCAACTGATTGTGCAATATGCGACAACGGTGTATTAAAATTCACTAATGATCAACAAACTATTATATGCCTAAATGGCGAAGTACGCTGTTCAGGAAATAATTCTGGGAATAATTCAGGAAATAGCCTTGGAAACAATTCAGGAAGTAATAAAAATAAACTGACCTGTTGCAAAAATCAAAAATGCTTGCCAGATGACCCTACAATTAGATGTGTAGACCTGCAAGATCTGCAAGATAATGGCGATCAAGGAAATGTTCAGGACATAAATAAAAAAGGAAGCTCTAAAGACAACACCGAATCAAGCTCAGCAACAAGCAGTAGCAGCGGCAGTGATACAACTACCACTAATAATACAAGTCAGCCTACCACAAATATTGGCAATGTCTTTATCTCTTCTAACACAGGTCCAGCAAAAGAAATTTATACTTCTGATGGTTTCTTAAACACCAAAGCAAGCGGGATCACTGGTCCAATCATAACGCAAAAAAGTGGTGGATTAGCAGGGTTAAAGGGAGAAACAAAATTCTTCAAAAAAGTAGCATGCACTGAATCTCTTGGAAACTTTGTCATTAAAGGATTTGATTTACTTACAAGCGCATCTGTATCGTACAAATACAGTGACAGCAAATTGTCCTTATTTAAAGTATCACAGGACAACAATTCATTTAATTTAAATCTTGTCACAGAAATAAACACATCAGTAACTCTAGCTGATGAATGTACAAGTGCTGTAATGGCCGCTATAGCCGGTCCAATCACCTTTGACAAAACCACCAAAGAACTAGTTATTGCAGATCAACATGGAACAAACATTGCAAAAATTTATCAAGTTACTTTCCCTTCAAACAGCGACAATTCAAAAGTTAAAATAGAAGAAAGAGGCAAGCTAAATATTTCCCCTGTTTATGATGGCTATGTTACTGATTTAGTTATCACACCAGGCTATGGCAAAAATTATTACCTGGTGTTCGGAAAGGCAAATGAAAAGAACTACAATCACAGCTTATTACTTTTTCCAGTAATCCAAGATTCAAATTATGCCTTCAGTACTTCACAGGATCAAAAAGGACAAACTACAGAAAATAGTGGCAAAGGTAGCAAAGACAACTCTGGTTCAGGCAACAATTCAGCAGGAAGTTTAATTCCAAATATTGGCAGAGATACAATGATATTTATTGCTGGCGCTGGTGGAGTATTTAATTCTGCTGCCAGCAACCCGTTTGGCGAAATAGGAAGAGGTGAACAGCAAAAAGAAGGTGATGCAGCAGCAACAGCAGGTAACATTAACAAGGACAAGCCAATAGATAGCACTACACAAAAACCAAAAGATAGCTCAACTAAAAAAGAAGACATTACAAACAACACCTCATCTTCTTCAAGCGGCGGCAAGCAAGAAGAATGTCTTGAATCAAAAGATTGTATAAAGAATGCACTGCCAGGATCTAACAAAGCGTTTTGTATTGAAATAAATGGGAAAGGAAAATGCATAAACAATGTATTTGAAAAAATAAGCAGAGAAGGATCGCTCAGAAGAGATCAATGTCTTAACAAAGAAATAAAAATTGAAGGAAGGAAAAAAGGCAAAGGCGCAGAACTTTTCTGTGTAAAAACAAAAGCATATCTTGAGTCAAATACTGTAAGTCCACTAGGAGGCTTAAGAATAAATGGACCTACAGAACCACAGTCACCGAATATACTTCCTCCACAAGAGCCATCTCAGCGAAGCTTAGAACTTAATAACAATAATGAACAAACAGAAAAAACAAATAATAAAGTTTACAATTCAAGAGGGCATCCAAAAAACCTGGTAAGTTATTCCCGGAACAATGAAAGATCTCTTAACACAAAGTTGAGAGATCTTTCTAGTAATGGCAGTAGTAAAGATAATAGCAGTTTTTTTTTCACAGAAGAAGTGCAGCTAAACCCGAGTACTGCAACAGAGCAATTCTTAATCCCCAATCCTCCTGAATCTGCCACACATCATTGCGAGCCAAAGGCGAAGCAATCTCATAACGTTATAAGATTGCCATGTCGTCCGCCTAGGCGGACTCCTCGCAATGACGTAACTACCTTTGACGGTGGATATTTCGGTACAAATTTAAAATTCTCTCAGAGTGAAACAATCTCAGTACAGGATAAAAAAGAAGAGAATTCTGAAAAGTGTAAAAATTTTACTGACTGCAAATATAATGAAGGTTTCTTTTGTTTAGGCTCAGAAACTGAAAAAGGCAAATGTAAGTTTGTTTGTACAGGTGGAAAGCCAGCAGAAGGTATAGATTCAAACGGCGATTCACTGCCCTGCCCAAAAGATTTATCTGATTCAGGACTTGTCGATCTTTCTGGCAGAAAAGTTTGCTGCCCTACAAAAACCACAAAAGATCAACCAAAAGACTCAGGCAAAAACACCTGCACAAAATCCAGTGAATGTAACAAAGAAGAATTTTGTACTTATCTTTTGCCAAATCTTTCAGACATTACTAGTTGTACACCATTTAACTGTAACGGATCAATTACCACTATTGGACTATGTCCACCAGACTATTTTAATATTGCACTTGGACCAGAAGGAAGCCTTTGTTGCCCAGTAGTTGACATAACATCAAATACATCATCCAGTTCAGGTGGAGAGGCATCTTCATCTAGTGGATCCAGTGGTCAGGCTTCATCCAGCTCTGGTGGAGAAGCATCTTCATCTAGTGGATCCAGTGGTCAGGCTTCATCCAGCTCTGGTGGACATGCATCCTCCAGTGGTTCAAGCGGATATGCATCTTCCAGTGGTGGTTCAAGCGGACATGCATCTTCCAGTAGCGGAGGAACATCCAGTTCTTCAAGCTCAAGTTCAGGCGGCTATACAATCATCTTAGTTACAAATACACCTGAAATATATTCATCAAACCTTAAAGCAAGAGAAAACAATTTAAAAGCTCAATTACTACTTCCAAACATTAACATTCAGGCAAACACTAACATTCAAGCAGTGTCACAAAAAGATCAGGACTTACACGCATACTATGCAGGTGAATCTATTTCTCTTACTGTAAGAGTACAGGGACCTGAAAATTCAAAACCAGAGAATATAGCATATTATGCAATTTCAGTAACTGAAAAAGAAAAATCAGGTTCCAGTAATGATGATCCATATATTGCAAATCTGGTGCCACTAGCAATCAAGCCCATGGATATAGTAGCCACAACAGATCTCTTAAATTTCTTTAGAAACCCACCCCCACTGCATGTAGCCTTAATCAGGCAAAACGACACTGGGACTTTTAGAGCAGCAAATGGAACTGTCTTTAATTTTACTTTGCCTGATTCAAGATACATTGGAAACACCTCTGGCAGTCTTGTGTTAGTAAAACCAAGCGATACAGGCGGTGTAATCCCTGAAAATAAATGTTCAAAGAGCAGTGATGCCATCTGTGGCGACAGCGTTGAAGATTGCATTGCATTTCAGTGCTGGAGATTTACTAAAGGCAGTCCTTTTGCCAAGGATTGTTGCAGAGGGTTAATACCACAGGAATTAGTAAGTGAATTATCCAGCTCATCCAGCAGCGGTGGTAAAGCAGAACCTCCAAGCCCAATTTGCGATCCTCAAACAAAATTAATTTACTGTAAAACAAACTCAAATATATATTATGTACCATACTGTGAAAAAAGACAAAAGCCAGCATGCTCAGGCGATGGAAATCCAGTTTGCAATGCACTGTCCAGTTCATCAAGCGGAGACACCTCAACAGACAAACCAAAATGTGTTTCCCTAGTACAAAGCACAGATGATTACTGCAATAAAGATATTGCCACTCTTCCAGGAGTCAGTCAGTTTAGTTTTGAACCAGCTAGATGTGTAAATGACTACTGTAACTATCTTAAATCTTACGAAGAAAAGAGAGGCTGCTGTGCTGGCTGTGGAGCAATCTATGACAAGCTTTCAAGCCCTAGCTTTGATCCTAATGAAGAAAGTGGTGTCAGATCATGCGTGGAAGACTTTAGTGGCGGCTACTGTGAAAAACATAAAAAGTCTGAGACTTGCATACTTGAAAAATGCTATAAAGAAGAAAAGGGCTCTGATAAATTAGAAGAGTGTTGTCTGAAATATGACAAAGAAGCTGCACGCATAAACCAACTCTTAAAAGAAGCTAAACTAAAAGAAGATTCAGGCTCTGTATATAACATCATTACTTTCAAAGAAAACGAAAAGCAAGCTCCTCTAAAAATTCAGAAAACAGCAGAAGACATACTTGCACAAAACATTGAGCTACTGTTACCAAGTGATCCTCAAATAGGTCAGCTTATAATTCAAGCAACAATGAAAGACAAGAAAGGAAAGACAAAAACTTCTCAGTTCAAGATTGCCCTTGTTCCAGGTAAGATACAAAAAGATGAAACCGGCACACAAAGAGACAAAGGAGAAGGCAAAGAAGGCAATGTCGCAGCAAGTTGTAATGCACCTATTATCTCCTCATTAAAAGTTACAAATGGCGGTGCCATAAATACTGAAATAAACTTACCAATTGACATACCAATAATAGTTACTGACCCAGACAATGACATAGTTTCTGTAAGCGTAACTGGGGGTAGCCCTGAATTTAAAATTCAGGAACAAACAAAAGATCCTGGATACAACTTCACATCAATCACAGGTACTCCAAAAACAGCTGGAAAACAAACATTTACTGCAAAAGCAACGGACAAATGTGGGAAAACAAGCTCATTTACATTCGATGTTTTTGTTATCGATCCAAACAAAGAACTTCTACCTACTGGCACTGAAACTCTTGCAAATAAACCAGGTGAAAATAAAAAAGGAGATGGCAAAGGAAAAGCTCCCACTGAAACCCTCTCTATGATTTGGTTACCGATGATACCAATAATACAAGAAAAAATTACAACTTCCATGGTTAATGGAAAAGAAAATACGATTAAATCACCTGAGCTTAAACTAGCAAGAAGTGTAATAAGTGGTTCCAGAATATCACTTGAGCTAAGTACACCAGCTGACATATCAAATGCAAGCCCAGCACTTCTTAAAGCAACATGGATATCAAGTCAAAACAAATCAATAGTTTTACCTGAAGCTTTAAAAATACTGCCTACTGGAATTATTAAACTGCCAATCTCAATAGATGAAAAAGAACCTGAAGGTACTGCAAAAATAATTATAAGCAGTGCAAAAGATGAGAAAATTATTTTAGCTCAGGCAGAAATTAAAATCGTCAGACCACTAGCTTTAAGCACACTTAACGATAGAGTTTTCACAGCACCAGCTGTCATGAAATCCAGCATTAATGCACTTCCTGGTGACAAGCAAAGTTATCAAATCATAATCACCGGGAAAAACTTTGTCAATAAAAGAGCTAAAACAAATAGCGGTAAAATTATTGCAGTTCCAAAGAAATCTGCTCCTGGATTATCGTATCTAACTATCCCTGAGTTTAGAAACAAAGACATTAGCATATTAAAAACACTAGTCAGAAAACAAAATTCTGAATTGGTGATAAATGTAAAGTTGCCACAGAATAATAAAGGCAAAAAGGAAGAACTCTTTATTTCAACACCAGTAGGGCAGACATTTACAGAGATTCAATTCCCATAAACACAATATGTCATTGGAACTTATCTCAAAAGTCTTACAGAAGAAACTGATATTTTTCTAGCAAAACTTCAAATGGGCTTACTTTTTTTGGCTCACCCATACCCTTCGCTCCACTTGTGCGACAATGCACACGTTCCGCTTAAGGGTATGGGTTTCGCTTTTATGTTTTGACCATAAAAGACTAGTACAAATAACACTAGCAATCATCACAAAAATAAAATTTTTCTCATCTTTATTTTGGTTTAATTCCCAGGAATTCGCTACAAATAGGACATTTTTAAATTAAACTTTTAATTTTTTTAGGACAGATAACCTAACGGGCACCATACTAAACCAACTAGCTTAGTAAAGCTATAACTATCCGGCAGTAAGAATATCTAGTTTTTCCACCAAACAATGGATAGAAAACAGGTTTGTAAGTGGGGCTGTCAGGCACATAAGTAAAGAAGGACGGTAACGTTCCAAATGGGCTTGAAAATCTATAACAGCCTTTTTACAGATTAATTTCGGCCTGAATTGACGAATTAAAAGTTATTTCAGGAGGGATAGCCATATTTCGGAAGGATAGTTTTTGAAAAGAGAAGCAAAGAAATTTTTATCTCAGTCACTAAGAGCAATACTAGCTCTACTTTTCTCTTTTGAAATTTTAATGGGTTATTTTTGGCCTGTACTAGCCCTGGCACAAGAACCAGCACAAAAAACATCAAGCACTTCTACAGGCATCAGCTGCTCTATTGCTGAGAAGTATTCAATCGTCTACTCATACAACAATGTTTTCGGAAAAGAGCCAGACTTAAAAACAGTTAATCTGGTATGCATAGCCTTAAAGAAAAAGCAAAGATCAGTTGTCTATGAGAGTGTAGTAAATTACTTAAAATCAATCTTAGAAAAAAATGATAATTTGAGATTAACTGCTGGCATAAATGCATTTAAATCTGTATTTGGTGAAAATCCCGATGAAGAACAATTAAAACTTTTAAACCAACTTGTTTTTCAAGGTGTTTACTCCTTCAGTGAATTAAAAGTTTTAATAGAATCAAGCATAGACAGCTTTACTGAAATTGCAAAAAACAAAAAACAAAACGAAAAAGATTATGAAACTGTAAACAAAGACAAAAGCAAGCTTGGAAAACCAAAGATTGAAAAAAATATAAAAGCTTTAGCATTAGGACCATCCGGTGAAATAATAAACTCAGGCTTTTGCACAAATCTGGACAAAAATCCTCAAGCAGAGCTAGGTGTTAGCAGCACAAGAGATGGTTTACTATCGTACCTGGAAAATACTATCGACGTAGAAGCTGGAAGTGGTGCAATAACTCTGGATAATACAGAAATCGGTTCAGTGGATACAAATACAATTGCAGCCACTGCAAAATTCAGAGGGTCAAATCAATTCACTGTATTTAAGCCGGATTTATCTGGTGCTCAAAATCTAAGTGATGGCACTCAGTTCGGATCAAATGCACTTATCAATTCAAGTTCACTTCCAAAACAAAGCATTGAACTAAATGCCACTGATTTAAAATTTAATTTCTTCACAGCAAGCCAGGAGCAAGATGCAATTCTACAGCAAGCACCCATAGGAAACGTTACAGCAGTAAGTGGAGCCAGCACAGTTCAAAACACTGTATCTGTTCTTGGAACTTCCAGTGTGTTATTAAACAGCTTAAACGATGTTATCACTTTTAGCGCCATACCCGATGACCAAGGCAAAGCCATTTCACTAATTAGAGCAAAAGATTTATACTCACAGGACATTGAAACCCTTGGGTTTGTAAAAAACACAAGTAGTGGTTTTACTACTGACTTAAGCAGCTCAAGCTTGTTTAATATTACTGCCAGAGCAAACAATCAGGTAATTGTCCACAACTTTATCGACATAACTGCAAAAACAAAACGAACTGAAGCACAAGAAAATTTTAAAGACAAAGGAGTTGGAGCCTTATCTTTCATTCATGATAGAACTGAAAATCTCCAAAAGCTCGGTGAACTAACTTCAACAACTGATCCAGATGCATTCATGGGCTTTACAATCTTTGACTATGATAAATCTACTAACACTTTTAACATGGCATTTCACTTTTTTGGCACTGATCCATCATCAAGCACTTCTCCTAATTTTATAAAAAAATCTTTTATTAGTTTAAATCCTCCCGGTCAAGCAAGTAACCCATTCAATGGCGATGAATATATTAGTGGTATTAAAACTATCGTTGACCCTGCAAACCCTGATGATTATTATTTATTAGTTTCATACTACAGACAAACAACAAGCTCTGGCACTTTAATATTTGCACCAAAAGGTTCATCTTCTGGTTCAAGCACCTCATCAAGTTCTTCTTCCAGCTCATCATCTGGTTCTTCTGGGATAGGTTTCCTGCAAACCACAGCTCCAAATTCAGCAATATGTTACTTAAAAGAAAAAATATTAAATCCTCAATCCTCAACTCTTAATTCTCAACTCTCAATTCTCAATTCTCTCCTAGACGGTGCATACTTCAGTAAATTAAAAAATTTAACTGTCGATCAAGCAGTACCAGTAGTTTACGATGAAGAAGCAATTACAAAACACACTCGTGCTCAATGTGCTATTGCTGCAAGAAAATTCTCACCAGATGTAAAAAAAGATATTGAAAATGATATTAAACTTATACAAGCTGGCAAACCTCCAAAATACGTAAAAGGCATAAAGAAAAATAAAGACGGTACTTACTATATAAAATTAAATAAAAATCACAAGCCTATAAAATATTCAAAGAAAAATAAATCAACAAAGAAACCTAAACGTGCTCAAGGCAAAGGCACTTTCATAAATATAGAATCACTTGATCTTGAAGGTGATGTAGAGGTAAGTAGCGATGAAACTACAAATCCAACCATACGTTATCTTTACTGTACTAGTGGAGGCATTAGTGGCACCACTTGTACATCCCCACAAGTAGACGATGGAAATGGTGGTTGTTGTGATCCTTGCGATCCCAATGATCCATCTAAGCCTTGTGATGCTACTGGTATTTGTATATGTGAAGATTGTGTTTGTTGCAACTGTATTGCAAATAATAATCCTGATTGTTCAAGTGTTTGTCCTACCACTACTACCACCACCTCCACTACAACCACTACTACTAGCACTACTACCACATTAACAGCAGCCAGAGAATTTGCACCAGAGTTAGAAGATGATATTAAAAAAGATATTGAACGTATACAGGCTGGCAAACCTCCAAAATATGTAAAAGGCTTAAAGAAAAATAAAGATGGCACCTATCTCATAAAATTAAATAAAGATAGCAAGCCTATAAAATATTCAAAGAAAAACAAATCAGCAAGTAAACCTAAACGTGCTAAAGACAGCAGGGATTATGCAGACATAAAATTATTAGATTTTGAAGATGTAGAAATAAGCACTGATGAAGCCATTAATGAAACTAAATGGATACGTTACCAATTTAGTGGCATAGTAGCATGTATTAATAATGCTTGCAATCAAGGATGCATCAATGCAGGATATCCATCTGGTGTATGGGGTGCTACATGTCCAGCTGGTCAAATTTCACTAATGGTTCAGGGATTTGATTGCTGTTGCGCTTGCCTAACAAATGGAAATTTTTGCCTTGGAGATGATCAATGTTGTTCTGGTATGTGTACTCAAAATCCCTTGTTTCCTATAGGCGGCACCTGCGAAACATCTACTCCTACTCCTACGCCTCTTCCTACTTCGACTCCTACTCCTACTCCTACTCCTACCCCTATTCCTTGTATTAATGCTGCACCGGCTTGTGGTAATGGACAATGTACTTCATCAGGTGATTGTCTACCTTTGTATTATGTAACTCCAACTCCAACTCCACTTCCTCCATGTGATGACTTAAATATCCCACTTTGTAATGGTTATTGTCCAGCAGGACAGTCCTGCATGTCTGTGAATGCTGGCGGCATAGTAACTGACTGTTTTTGCGACGCACCTGGACCTGCTCCTACTCCTCTTCCTACTGCTACTCCTAACTCTACTCCTACTGCCGCTGCTTGTGTTTGTGCCCCAAGCAGTAATGGTTGCTTTGGTACTATTTGTTGCATTAACAGTATTTGCTTTTCTTCTACTTCGTCTTCTTCTTCTTCTACCAGTGGCTCTCCACCACCTCCTCCTCCACCTCCTCCTCCTCCTCCAGCACCTCAAGGTGGATATCAAGAGCAAGCTCCTCCTCCTCCACCACCTCCTCCTCCTCCACCTCCTCCACCTCCTCCTCCTCCTCCTCCTCCTCCTCCTCCTCCTCCTCCTCCTCCTCCTCCTCCTCC
>JACQBQ010000038.1:31153-36693 GCA_016201905.1 Candidatus Melainabacteria bacterium
ACCTCCCCCTCCACCCCCTCCGCCTCCTCCTCCGCCGCCTCCTCCTCCTCCTCCTCCTCCGCCTCCTCCTCCTCCTCCTACTGGCTCAACATCTGGTTCCACTTCTTCTTCTTCTTCTTCTGGTGGTTCTTCTTCTGGTTCATCTTCCAGTTCTTCATCTAGTAGCGGATGCTGTGATTGCACTTCCGGAAAACTGTCATGTTCTCCAGGCAGTTCTGTGCATTGCAGTAACAGTAGTGATATTCCTCAATGCCTAAGTGGACAAATATATTGTTGTGGACCTACTTCCTCCTCCTCTAGTAGTGGTTCCTCTGGTTCTTCTTCATCCTCATCTAGCTCCTCTAGCAGTGGCTCCTCTGGTTCTTCTTCATCCTCATCTAGCTCCTCTAGCAGTGGCTCCTCTGGTTCTTCTTCATCCTCATCTAGCTCCTCTAGTAGCGGCTCCTCTGGTTCTTCTTCATCCTCATCTAGCTCCTCTAGTAGTGGTTCTTCCTCTGGTTCTTCTTCATCCTCATCTAGCTCTTCTAGTAGTGGTTCTTCCTCTGGTTCTTCTTCATCCTCATCTAGCTCTTCTAGTAGTGGTTCTTCCTCTGGTTCTTCTGGTAAATCTTCTTCTTCTAGTTCCTCTAGCAGTGGTTCTTCCTCTGGTTCAATCATTTCATCAAGCTCTTCTTCTTCCGGTGGTGCTTCTTCTTCCGGTTCAATCATTTCATCAAGCTCTTCTTCCTCTTCCGGTTCAATCATTTCATCCAGTTCTTCTTCTTCCGGTGGTGCTTCTTCTTCCGGTGGTGCTTCTTCTTCCGGTTCAATCATTTCATCAAGCTCTTCTTCTAGCTCCAGTGGCTCTTCTAAATTAGCTCCCATCGGCATTATCCCTTCCTCTTTAGATGGTGCTTTTTTTAGTTCATCAGAACTCTTTTCCTCTCAATACATTATTCTGGCTCAAAATTCCTGTAATCAAAATTACACAATCACCTGTGGAACATCTTCCGGTGCTTCTTCATCATCATCTTCCGGTGGTGTTTCTTCTTCTTCCGGTGCTTCATCATCTTCATCTTCTTCCGGTGGTGCTTCATCTTCTTCTGGTGCCTCGTCTTCTTCTGGTGCTTCATCTTCTTCGGGTGCTTCATCTTCTTCGGGTGCTTCGTCTTCTTCGGGTGCTTCATCTTCTTCGGGTGCTTCGTCTTCTTCGGGTGCTTCATCTTCTTCGGGTGGTGTTTCTTCCTCCGGTGGTATTTCTTCTTCTGGTGGCCCTTCATCTTCTTCCGGTGGTGTTTCTTCCTCCGGTGGTGTTTCTTCCTCCGGTGGTTCTTCCTCCTCCTCCGGTGGTGTTTCTTCTTCTGGTGGTGTTTCTTCCTCCGGTGGTGTTTCTTCCTCCGGTGGTGTTTCTTCTTCCGGAGCTTCCTCTTCTGGTTGTACTAGCAACACTGATTGTGGTTCTGGACAAGTATGTTGCAGTGGTTATTGTAGTAGTGCCTGCTCTTCTTCCGGTGGTATTTCTTCTTCTTCTGGTGGTGTTTCTTCCTCCGGTGCATCATCATCTTCATCTTCTTCCGGTAGTATTTCTTCTTCTTCTGGTGGCATTTCATCTTCTTCCGGTGGTGTTTCTTCTTCTTCCGGTGGTGTTTCTTCTTCTTCCGGTGGTGTTTCTTCTTCTTCTTCCGGTGGTCCTTCATCTTCTTCTGGCGGTGTTTCATCTTCTTCCGGTGGTGTTTCTTCTTCTTCTGGTGGCCCTTCATCTTCTTCCGGTGGCCCTTCATCTTCTTCCGGTGGCCCTTCATCTTCTTCCGGTGGTCCATCTTCTTCCTCCGGCGGTCCTTCATCTTCCTCCGGTGGTCCATCTTCTTCTTCTGGTGGTCCATCTTCTTCCTCCGGTGGTTCTTCATCTTCCTCCGGTGGTTCTTCATCTTCTTCCGGTGGTCCTTCATCTTCTTCCGGTGGTGTTTCTTCTTCCTCCGGTGGTCCTTCATCTTCTTCCGGTGGTCCTTCATCTTCTTCCGGTGGTGTTTCTTCTTCCTCCGGTGGTCCTTCATCTTCTTCCGGTGGTGTTTCTTCTTCCTCCGGTGGTCCTTCATCTTCTTCCGGTGGTCCTTCTTCTTCTTCCGGTGGTTCTTCATCTTCTTCCGGCGGTCCTTCATCTTCCTCGATCTTCAGGATCTTCCTCTAGCTCTTCCTCTAGTAGTTCATCATCTTCTTCCGGTTCTTCCTCTTCCTCAGGTGGATCTTCAGGATCTTCCTCCGGTAGTTCCTCCTCTTCTTCAGGTGGATCTTCAGGATCTTCCTCCGGTAGTTCCTCCTCTTCTTCAGGTGGATCTTCAGGATCTTCCTCTGGCAGTTCTTCTAGTGGTGTACCACCTCAATGCCCGGATATTCAAAATCTCTATACGGCACCAAGCGGTGGATTTAGTAACATACCACAGGATGGCACTGTAAAAGTTCCAGTAGTTGAAGGACAAGCAACTAACTCTGGCATTGCAATTTTTGAATCACACCTTGCAATTTTTGCAGTTAATCGGGATCCTTCTACCAGATTTATAAATGAAAATAATCCTATTACATTCCTTGAAGATATTCCAGTTGACTATGTTGATAATGAATGTGGTCCGGAAACATATGGATTAACATCACAAAAGATTAGAGCTCCTTTAGCTGGTTCTATAGCAATTTCAGCCTGCGGAACAACAGTAGCAGTTGCTGACAAGTTATATAAGAAAAGGGTCAGAACTTTTGGAATTGATTTTGGGCTAGCAAAGAGCAAAGCTTCAAAACTAGCAATCAATAGTGATGGGCTAATCACTGACTCTAACTCAGTACAAAAGAATAAATTACAAGGAAGCGATGCAGATACAATTAGCCTGAATAATTTAAATATTCTAAGCAAGAATTTAAATTCAGCAAAGGATCCATTAGACGTATCAGTCCAAAGTGATCAGTATTATTATGATTCTTATATCTCAGATATAGATATAACCAGAAACAATACTCTTGTTGCAGCAGTACCAAAACGATTATCTTCTCAAATAAGAAATCAATCATCAACTAACCCAACTCAACTTGCAGGAAACATAGTAAGTTTAGGACTGACAGGAGAAAATGCACCTACTGACTGTTGCAATATAAAACAATGCTCCACAACAAGCCTTGCATCAGCAATAAATCAAAGCTCAGGATTTATAACAATATCAGGCGGCTCTAATTTCACAAACAATATAAATGGCTTTAGAAATGAAAGTCGCTTTGGTGAAATAAGAGTTCAAAAAGCTACAAGTCAAAATCAAGGTGGTGGTGTAATTGCAATACACGGTTCAGATACATTATTTGGTTTTGGGTTTACTGAAACAACATCAGGAATGATTAACATAAATGGCTCAACACCAATTAATACTTCTCCAGTAAGCAATGGTTCATCTACAACTGCAGTATTACAAGGACCAGTAGCTAAGGTTCCATTTACAGTAGGCGCCTCTGACACCACATACTTTGTACCTATAAGCAACATAACAGCAACAGGTGATTCAGACAGACCAGCAGTTAAAGCATTTACTATACAAAACCTACCTTCAAGCAGTTCATTAGGAAAACTAGAAGAAGAAACAAATAGTTTATTACAATTATCCAAGAACGATCTTGCTCTAGCTGATCAGCCATTAAGCAATACTATACTTCCTAACTATTACAGTGACATTAATTTCCCAACCGATGGATTATATTTTGCTGGTGCAGTTAGTAACAATCAAACCAGCGACAGAGCAAATCCAATAATCTACAGTGACTTCTTTAATGGTCAAATCAATAAGAGCAATTTAATACAAGGCTTAAAGAATTCTGGTACACCATACACATATGAAAACAGTAATGAAAATTACACAGTTGTTAAGCTTGATCAAGCGCCACCAGATGCAACATTCTATTATGCTGTAGCTGCAAACATTCCAAGAAGCAAACCAGCAACAGATGATACTTCAACCAATTCTTTTGTAGTCTTTATATTTAACAAAGCACCAGACATAAATAATCCAAGACAAAGAACAATAGCCAAGCTTACCCAAAATGGTATAAGCGGAACATTAGATCTTGGAGGTGTTTTTGCAAATGATGCTTCAAAAGATATAACCATTGCTGATTTAGCAATATCAAAAGGAATATTATACGCTTCTTATATATTAGACGGACAAGGTTTCATTAGGACATTTGATATTTCCAGTGGACAGATAACAGCAAGAGGCCAAGCAGTTTCAACATCAATTGACTTTGCAAATAGTAGTGGTAGTCTTGTTCAAAAAGTTGCTGGGCTAATTAAAATAAATTCACAAAACAATGTACTTTACCTGGCTGATAAATTTGGAACAAATACAATTCAGTCATTTGCAATTGATGATATCGGATACAGAGCCGGCACAAGAACATCCCCGCTATTTAGAAATGGTCCAATAGCTCAAGTCAACTTACCATTTGGAAGTTATTTTGCAATTACATCTATAGATCTAACAAATGACAACAATTACTTATTTATACTAACTACTGACTGTATAGCTACAAACAACTCAGCCAAAGTATATGCCTTTGCCACAAATCAAACTGTAAAAGATTGTTCAACACTATCCAGCACTACAAACACAAATAATTTAACCCCACCAACTTCAAATGACCTAAATAACACCTGCTCATTCAGCATATCATCAGGTGGCTCACCATCTTCAAGTTCTTCTGGCAGTTCTTCTTCTAGCAGTTCTTCTTCTAGTTCTTCTTCTGGTTCTTCTTCTAGTGGCTCTTCTTCCAGTTCATCCTCTGGCTCTTCTTCCAGTGGATGTTGCTCATGTTCAGATGGAAATCTTAGTTGTCAACCCGGTTTATCACCTGTATGCAGTTCAGGCGAAGTTGCCTGCTTCGGCAGTAACTTAATTTGCTGTTCAGGAACCTACTGTACAGGCACTAACCCAGTATGTGTAAATTCATCATCAAGTGGATGCTGCTCATGTTCAGATGGAAATCTTAGTTGTCAACCCGGTTTATCACCTGTATGCAGTTCAGGCGAAGTTGCTTGCTTCGGCAATAACTTAATTTGTTGCTCAGGAACTACTTGTACATCTACTGCTCCAGTATGTGTGGCATCCTCCAGCAGTTCATCCTCTTCTTCTTCCGGCGGTTCTTCGGGATCTTCTTCCTGTATTTCATCATCATCTTCTTCTTCTAGTGGTTCTTCGGGATCTTCCTCTGGTATTTCATCATCATCTTCTTCTTCAGGTGGATCTTCAGGATCTTCCTCTGGTATTTCTTCATCTTCTTCAAGTGGATCTTCAGGATCTTCCTCTGGTATTTCATCATCATCTTCTTCTTCTGGTGGTTCTTCTGGATCTTCCTCTGGTATTTCATCATCATCTTCTTCTGGTGGTTCTTCTGGATCTTCCTCTGGTATTTCTTCATCTTCTTCTTCCGGTGGTTCTTCTGGATCTTCCTCTGGTATTTCATCTTCTTCTTCTTCTGGTGGTTCTTCTGGATCTTCCTCTGGTATTTCATCTTCTTCTTCTTCTGGTGGTTCT
>JACQBQ010000041.1 GCA_016201905.1 Candidatus Melainabacteria bacterium
ACCCTTAAAAGGTCTTTTTCGTTAATTAAAATCATATGCCTGTCTAGCTCACTTTCAAAGCTTTTGACAGGCTTTTTTATTGAAAAGTGGCCTTTTGTGAATTATTCACATCTCGTTCATATCCCCCAATTTGGTATGAATCAAATAGTAGCTTGCAATAAAAACCCAAGTGCAGATTACTATTACCAGTGTTTTTTTATTTGTCAACAAATTGTTCTATCTATCTGTGTACTATTTGATTAGTTATATTTCCTTTGGAAATTAAATTTTGAAATTTGTTCTCAGTTATTGTACACCAATTATTTTATCTAAAAGTTAACTCGCCAACATCCTTCAAAACCATATTTTCTATGTGAATAATAACATTTTTATATGGAGAAAACTGCTAACGTGTTTAGATAAAGTTCTTTATATGATTTTTTAAATTAAATACTCTTACTGAAGAATTAAGTTTTCCCATGAGTTATAATTTCAAGTCATGGTTAGTAATAACGAAACTACAGCTATTATTATTGGAGCTGGACCGGCAGGATTAACAGCTGCATATGAATTGCTTCTTAAAACCGATATACAGCCAATTATATATGAGATGAGTGGTGATATCGGAGGGATAGCTAAAACAGTTAATTATAAAGGTAACAGAATTGATATGGGAGGACATAGGTTTTTTTCAAAATCGGACAGAGTTATGCAGTGGTGGCAAAACATTCTCCCATTGGCTGGAGCTCCTTCCAAAGATGACTTAATATTAAATATCTCTTATCAAAATAAAAACAGAGCAATAACTTTATCAGAAAATGGACCAGATCCTGAAAAAACAGACCTAGTAATGTTAATTAGAAGACGCTTATCAAGAATCTTTTTCCTTAGACAATTTTTTGACTACCCTATTTCGCTGAATTTAAATACAATTTCAAATCTTGGAATTGTTCGAATAATAAGAATAGGCTTAAGTTATATTAAAGTTAAGTTTTTCCCGATAAAAATTGAAAAATCGCTTGAGGATTTTTTTATTAATAGATTTGGGCGAGAGTTATATCTTACTTTTTTTAAGGATTATACAGAAAAAATTTGGGGTGTACCTTGTAGTACCATTAAACCAGAATGGGGTGCTCAGAGAATAAAGGGTTTATCAATTACCAAGGCCATTATTCATGCGGTTAAATCACTACTTTTAAGAGATAAATCTATAGCGCAAAAAAATATTGAAACAAGTTTAATTGAACAATTCTTATACCCTAAATTAGGACCTGGTCAAATGTGGGAAGAAACTGTAAAAATTATAAAAAATAAAGGTGGACAGATTTGCATGCATCATAGAGTTATTGGTATTAAGCTTGAAAGAGATAAAGTAATTGAAGTTACATTATTAGATGAAAGCACAGGAAAAATAAAAACACAAAAAGGAGATTATTTTTTTTCAACAATGCCTGTAAAAGAATTAATCGAATGTATGGGTGATCTTGTACCATCTGATGTCTATAGAGTAGCTCAGGGACTTATGTATAGGGATTTCATAACAGTGGGTTTACTCTTGAAAAATTTAAAAATAAAAAACAAGACAAATCTTCCATCGATAAATGATATTGTTCCAGACAATTGGATATATATTCAAGAACGAGATGTAAAAATTGGCAGGCTACAGATTTTTAATAACTGGAGCCCATATATGGTAAAAGATCCAAATACTGCCTGGATAGGGCTTGAATATTTTTGTAACGTGGGAGATGAGCTGTGGAATAAAAAAGATGATGAATTCATAAAATTTGCGATTGATGAATTATGCAAAATTGACATCATTGAGAAAGAAAATGTTCTTGATAGCACAATAATCAGATTGCGGAATACTTATCCTGCATATTTTGGTAGTTACGATCAGTTTAATGTAATTAGGCAATTTACAGATAAGATAGAAAATCTTTTCTTAATAGGCAGAAATGGAATGCACAGATATAATAATCAGGATCATTCAATGTTATCTGCTATGACTGCTGTTGAAAATATTATTAATGGTATTAAAACAAAAGACAATATTTGGGAAATTAATGTTGAAATGGAATATCATGAAGAGAAGAGCAAATAATTTTATTAGGCTACGGACTTGCTCTCTTTTTTTAACATTTCTCTAATTGATTTAAGAACAGCTTCTTTTGATGAGAGTTTCGATCTCCAGCCAAGATTGTGAATCTTAGTCAAGCTAAATCTTACGACAGGAATGTCACCCTTCCATCCCTTTCGTCCTCCAGAAAATTCATACTTCACGTTTTTTAGATTCATTTCACTTACAACAATATCTGCGATTTCTTTTACTGTTATAGAATCATCTGTTGCTACATTAAAAATATTCAGCATTTCATTGCAGTTTTTTACTGTAAAAAGTATTGCATCAATTACATCATTGACATGTACATATGACTTACTTTGTTTGCCATCCCCCAAAATATCTAGCTTTTTTGGATTTCCTTTTAACTTGCGGATAAAGTCAAACCCAACTCCATGAGTTTGTCTAGCACCTACTACATTTGCAAAGCGGAATATCCATGACTGCATATCAAACATGTTACAGAAAGCACTTATTATTGCCTCTGAACCTAATTTACTGGCACCATACATTGAAGTAGGTAGTGTTGGACCAAAAGTTTCAGGTGCTTGAGTTAAACCAATATCACCATAAACTCCACTGCCAGAAGAATAAACTATTTTTTGTATCCCATTTATTCTCATTGATTCTAGTAGGTTATAAGTAGTGAGAATACCCAATCGTAAATCTAGATCAGTTTCAGTCATTGCTTTAGATATATCTGGGTTTGCAGCAAAGTGAAAAACAAAATCATGTCCTTTTATTGCTTCCTTTAATGATGGGAGATCAAGTAAATCCCCTTTCATTAATTTGAATCTTTTATTATTTAGGTTATGTTCTATAAATGACATTTGTCCCGAGCAAAAATTATCAAGAACAGTAACTTCATTTTCAGTTAGTTGAAGTAATCTATCAGCAATTGTTGAGCCAATAAATCCTGCTCCACCTGTAATAAATGCTTTCATCTAGTTTCTCTCTAAGGTTTTTAAACATCTTTCCCAAAGCTTCATATTTTCTAACGCTTCTTCTGAGGAGCAAGGCTTTATAAAAAGCTGGTCGTTTTGGAATACTAAAGCATCCATCTCTTTAGAGAATACATCATTACCGTCTGTTTCTGATACTAACTCTTCAGAATCTTTTTGATTCTTGTGTTTTAACCATCCCCACCTTTTCCCACGAATGTATTTTTGATTTCCATAACTTCTGTTTCGCCCGGTTACAATACCATAAGCATCTGTACCATTTATTTCAAGGGTAAACATGCTTCTCCATTTGACAATAGAAACTTGTAAATTTATGACAAAATTATTTGCTTTAAGCAATAAATGGCACTCTTCTTCAATCCCAGTATTCCAGAAACCACTCCATGATACAGAACCTTTAACTTCCAGATTATTATTTGTCATTTTTGCAATCAAGTTACATATATCCAGTAGATGAATTCCTGGGTCAAATAAACAGCCACCACCTGCACGTATTGGATCCAGCTTCCAACTGTTTTTCATTTCTGGTTCTCCACCGTGTCCTAAAATAAAATTAATAGAGATTAGGGATCCAAAGTATCCTCTTTTTAAATCTTTCAACGCTTCCATGATTCCATCAAAAAATCTATAATTAAACCCTACCCAAAGTTGACCTGGATATTTGGATGCTGAAACTAGCTTGTTTGCTTCAGATACTGAACGTCCAAGAGGTTTTTCTAAAAGAACTTTTTTCCCGCTTGCTAAAAGTTTTTCTACAATATCAATAGCTACATCATGAGGTGTTGCTACAAAGTAAAAATCCGCACTAGCACTTATCAGATCTTCAATATTTGAAAAGGCTTTTGTTGTATATTCACTTGCTATATTTTCAATTTCCTTATTATAAGGATCATAAATACCAGCTAACTCTATTGGACGTCCAAGATCCTTTAAAAGCTTAAATGCCTTTAGCCGTTCTTTTCCTATTAATCCTGTTCCTATGGTTACTATCTTTTTCATTCTATCCTTCTTAGTTTCCACTTTGCTTTATCTTCAATCTGCTTACCTGTGTTTAAATAATTTTTCCAACTATCCCTCACATGAATAAAAGAACCGGAAAGAGTTACATCACTAGATTCAATAAATTCCCTAATAAAAGTAACTGGTTCAGATATATCAACCACTGTTCGCACTTCACCGCCTGAAGCTCGAAATTTCTTTAACATATCAGTTTCTACTGCTCCTGGAGCAAGACAGACAATTGAAAAATTGCCTTTATCTTTTAAGTCCTCATGGATGTTTTCAGTTATTCTAACCATTGCTGTTTTAGTAGCTGAATATGCTGGAAATGTAGGATTAGCATATGCTGATCCACCACCGGCAAGTGTTACAATCCTTCCAAATTTATTTTGAATCATTTTAGGCATTAATCCTTTCAGGACAGCCAGGTTTCCAAGAATGTTCACTTTATGACATTTATCCCATTCCTCTAGTGAACAAGAAGAAAAAGGACCATTTGGTCCTAAGATTCCTGCTGCAAGGACCACCCCATATTTTTTATAAATATTTTTTTCGCTCCACTTTAGTAGTGTTTTTTCAGTATACTTATAGTCTTCGAGGTTTATTACTAAGCTTTCTGCAGTACCACCCAATCTTTTAATTTCACTTGATGTTGCTTGTGAATTTGGACTCTGAGAGATAGACAAGATTGCTTTGCCCAGTTTACCCAGCTCCAATGCAACAGCACGTCCTATACCTCTTCCAGCTCCTGTAATTATTACAACATCAACCCCATTCATCTTACTGTCCTTTCAATATCAAGCTTTCAACACTACGCTTTTATTACAAGCAACTAAAAATAAATCAGAACCTTTAAGCAGTCTTGAAAAGTAATTTAAATCTCCTTCAAAGAACCCTTTCAAGAGATGTGACTCGGAAGCTAGAAATAATGTTTGTAATCCTGATGCTTCCAGTAAAGAGATGAGAACCTTAGGTGAAAAATAATGTAAGTGCTCATATTTAAGCGAGTGATAAAATCTACCGAAAATTTCTCTTTCGATTGCCATAAGATTTGGAGTTCTAATTACACAAATACCATCAGGGTTTAAAAAATTTTTTACGCTACCCAGTAAAGCTAATGGATTACTTACGTGCTCTAGAATATCAAACATGGTTACAATAGTATATTTATCATTACTAACCTTTTCAAAATCGTTAGCTGTACCAACAAAAGTTTTAAAGCCAAATTCTTTTTCACATATTTCTGCTGCATACTTGCTTAGTTCAATGCCGTCATGTTTAAAGCCAGCTTCATCAAAAGCCTTTCTGGTAAATCCATAACTAGAGCCTATGTCAAGAACTTTTTTGTCTAATAAATTAATATTGAGATAAGAACAGATGCCTTGAATTTGTCTGGTTAATCTGTGAGATTTTTCTATCCTCCAGTCTTTTTGAGATAAATAACTTCCATAGCCAACATCTTTTTCTTTTCCCTCAAAGTAGGTTTCATTGTATAGGGTTGTATCATTCAGACTTGTTTTTGGATTGTTAGCATTAATAAGCCAGCCATATTCACATTCCTTACAGCCAACCACAACAAAATCATTGTCTTTCCCAATACCACTTTCCCATATAGTGTTTGACTTGTGCCCGCAAACTCCAATAGAACTTAATAATTCTGCATTGGAAACAGGGCTTGAGGTGCTTACTACAAATTTGGGGAAACTCTCAATTGACTTCTTTAAAACTAGTACTTTATCATTTTTATTTAATTTAGAAAATGACTTGTTAAAAATCTGTGGAGAAGTTAAAGCAACACCTTCAATCCATTGTTTTGCTTCTTCATTACTTAACTTCAGTAACCTGCAAAACCCATCTTTCCAATGTTCTTGAGTATCTTTAAATACAGTACTTCCGTTTTGTTGGCATTCTAATGAATTATCATTCTCAAACCATAGACAACTTAAATTTTTTGTTTCTACCATAAAAACACTATTCCTTAAGCTATAGAAACTGATTTTAATTCTCTCTGAAGTGACTATCCTTTGTTAAAAACATTCCTCAGATAAAAACGGAAAAACATCTTTGCCAAAATTAAAAAGAGTTTTTAAAAGTATTTTATCAAGAATCCTGTTCTCTAAGATATAGACCTCAACGTTGACATACCCATTTACTTAATTTCCTATGCTTTCTATAAATCAAAGGTTATTATTATCTTTCCCAATTGTAATAACTCTGATGATTGAGATTCTGCTCATAATATTCAAAGCTCATACCCTCATATTTATAATTTCTTAGAGTGAGTCAACCTGGCTTTTTAAAAGACAAATTACCATCTAATAGTATTAGAATTGGATTAAATATTTGGTTATTTTTATTTCTTTAGAAGTGATTAACAATAAGTTGAAGAAATCTTCAAAACCCCTCTAGCACTAAGTCTTAAACCCTGCTTTGAATGCATTGTTGTACAACATTCACCGTGTCAAGTTATAGTTCACTTAGATCTTTATTAAAGTGGTGTTGAGATTGTTCTTTAGTAGTATATTTGTTGTATTCTGTAGTTTTTAATATAGCGTTGGAGTAAAATTACTAAAGAAAATAAATGTTTAATCATAGAAATCTAATTGGTGTTGTTGTAACTATAATATGGTTATCTATTGCTATTAATTATTGTTTTCGCTCACCTTATGATTACCGTGGTCACGATATATATGGACAATTGGAATATTCAGAGTTTATTGCTAAAAATCATAAATTGCCTACTTCTAATGATTGTTACCAGTGCTACCACCCGCCTCTTTATTACATAATTGCTAATTTAATAACACCTTCGATATTAAGTTTCAGAGATTACCATATAAACTTTGTAAGAGGCATTTCAGTTTTTTATGGAACTCTGGTACTCTGGATAATTTTATTGGTGCTTGAGAAGGTTACTACAGATAAAAGAGCCTGGCTGATGACGCTATTGTTTATAGAAACCACACCGGCATTTGTTTTTATTTTTTCAAGATATAACAATGATTCTTTACTTAGCTTGCTTTCTATTTCTGCTCTGGCAATTGTTTTTAATGTTTATTTCAAATGGTCACAAAGACTGGGAATATTGTTATTTATTGTGGCGGCTGGCTGCTTTTATACAAAATATACAGCAGTATTTTGCATGCTGTCATTATGTTTGCTCTGTTGCAAAAATTTCTTCTTGGGGAAACTACTTACAGAAAACCAATTCCGAATACTTCGTATATTATTTTTGGCATTTCTTTTATATTCTCCCTGGCTGGTTTTTCATAATTACAGGCATTTTAAAAAGATCACCCCGTTAAATTTCGAATCGAGGATGTATGAAAAACTTGACTTTGGCAAAGCCTTAAACACATTAAGCACGGTGGTAAAAATACCAATACTGCAATCTACTCCTAAGGAATGGAGTGAGCCATGGGCACATTCTGGGTTGGAGCAGGCTCATGAAGCTACAAAAAGAAATGACTTTTTTTCATTTTCGTTTGTAACATCAATTATAGGTGAATGTTCTTTTGATAAACCAGCTGTAATATTTTTCTGGGCATTATTATTGATTCACCTTATAATTGTCCTTTTCGGACTTAAACAATCTTTTAAGTCTAATCTTACGAAATTAGCATTAAGCCTGATTTTACTTGGACAATTAACACATTTGTCTTTTACTATTTTTATGAAGCCTCCAGTCTGGGGGTGTACTCTGGATTACCGTTATATATGTTGGTCCTGGCTTCCATGGGCTGTATTATATGCAAGTGCATTGTCAGATAAAACTTTATTAGCTTCTGTTCTGAAAAGAATATTTGTAATTGGAATTACTATTCAGGTTTATATATTACTTGTTCTTACCGGACCTGCACTGACACCTTAACAGATTTATTAAATCTTAAACCCTGCCTTGCAAGCATCATTATAAAACATTTTTACAGTGTCAAGAGATAGTTCACTTAGATCCTTGCTTACACCTTGCAATTTTTTTAAAATATCATTTGTTACAGTAATAATCTGACAACCTGCTTCTTCAGCTTGAAATATGTTTAACAATTCACGTGAGCTTGCCCATAAGAGATCAGTATTTGTTAAGGGCTTTAATATTTTTGCTGACTCAACCATATATGGTATTGGATCCCGACCAGTATCTGCTATCCTTCCTGCAAAAACTGAAACTATACTATAGACTTTTGGATTCAGCACTTCTTTTACTGCTCGTACCTGGTCAAGCGTTAGTATGGCGGTTATATTAAGTGACAGTCCATCTCCCGAGAGCTTTTTTATAAGTGATATGGAGGATTGTCCTTTAGTATTTGTAATTGGGATTTTAACATTTATATTAGAACCCCAAGTAGCAATTTTTCTTGCCTGACGTTCCATATCATCAAATTCATCTGAAAAGACTTCAAATGAAATTGGCCTATCTTTTATGTTCTTTAATACTTCTTTTGCAAAAGCTTCATAGTCATTAATTCCATTTTTTTGCATAAGCGTTGGATTTGTAGTGAAACCTTTTACAATGTTTCCCTTGTACTGTTCAATCATTGATTTTATATCTGCACCATCTGCAAAAATTTTTATTTTTAGATCTTTTAATTGTGGCATGCTATATCTCCTAAATTAATTTTTATAATATCAACTGCTTCTTTTAAATTTTTTGCCTTATGTTCTGGTTTGCTTTGACCTGACTTACCATCAGAATGTTTCTGACTAATCATAATAGTCTTTGTGCCCACAGACTGACCACAATAAATATCTACATCTCTATCACCTATCATCCACGATCTGGACATATCTAAACTATATTTTAATTTTGCTTGCTTTAAAAACAAATTTCCTGGTTTTCTACACTCACAGATAATTGAGTATTCTGGAATTATTCCATATGGATGATGATAACAATAGTAATATTCGTTAAATGAAATGTTATTTTCTGTGAGAATGTTATGTAATTTTTTGTGCACAGAGTATAAATTTTCAAGTGTCGTTTTACCTTTTGCATAGTCTGGCTGATTTGACACAAGGAAAAGTCTGTAATTCATGTCAAGTAATTCTTTCAATGATTCAATTACATCTGGAAATAGCTTAAAGTCTTTTTCATTAAATGGTGCCTCGTATTCATTAGTATTTGGATTAAATACCGGATAGTTTAATACACCATCACGATCTAAAAATACAGCTTTATCCATGAGTTTTTGCAGGAGTAGCCACTTGACTTTCCCATTTCATTTCATTTACCTGGATATCTGGATGTGATACCAAAAGATGCCATACTATTGCTTGAAATTCTTCAGCATGTGGCGTAACAGTTTCAGGGCTTAATGTAGGTATTAAAATACAGCAATCAGCTACTTCTTTTGTATACCCGCCATCCCTGCTAACAATGCCTATAATCTTTGCACCAGCTTCTTTGGCATATTTTTCTGCCATAATAAGATTTACACTTATATTTTTTTCTAGATTTCCTCCTCCTACAGAAAACACCAAGACAACATCATTTGAATTTAAACTACTTATCCTTAGCCAGTTTTTAAATACTGAATCCCAACCGTCATCGTTAACTCTTGCTGTAAGTTCAGATACATTGTCGGTAGGTGTATAGGATTCAATTCCTGCAATTTTACGAAAATCATTTACAGCATGTGATGCATTTCCAGCACTTCCTCCTACACCAAGAATAAATAAGCGACCTTTATTTTTCCTGATATTTTTTAAAATGTTGACTGCATTTCTAATCTCTGCTTGATTAAGCATTGATGCAATCTTTGATGTTTGTTCAAGGTAATTTTTAATATAAGCTGTCATATTTTTAATGCTCCTTTAATAGAGATATACCCAAAAATATATTACGTTCTCAAAATAATGTTTACTATTTGTAACAAATTTTCAAAAGAACCAATAAGCGGGTTGTATCTGGTATCAGGGTCATTTGACCACTCTACTGGGAAAACAGATAACTTGTATTTTTCCTTGCTTGCAATTCTTAGTACCTCTATGTCCCACATAAATTTTTCAGTAAAAATCTTCTTAAAAATTTTGTGGGCCACATCTTTCTTAAACAATTTAAAACCGCACTGAGTGTCTTCAATGCCTTCAGGAATGAGATTAGAAATTTTAATCAAAAGATGAAATAATTTTGAACCTAGAATTCTATATAGTGGTTGGTGCACTATAATTTTTGACTTGTCGTCTCTTGTTCTCCTTGAACCAATAGCAACATCGTTTCCATTTCTTAAAAGTTCTAGTCCTAAGTTTGTGCATTTAAATGGTACGCATAAACCTGAATCTGCTACAAGAATATATTCTCCTGTTGCTTCCATAATGCCGGTTTTAATTGCATATCCTTTACCTCTGTTTTTTTTATATGTTAGTACTCTTAATGAAGTAAACTTACTTGCAAGACTACTGGCAACACTGTAAGTCTGATCCTTGCTTCCATCATTAACAATGATTAGTTCCCCCTTGATTGAATTTTTCTTGAAATATTCATAAACTGCTTCTATATCTCTCGATATTTTTTTTTCTTCATTATATGCAGGAATAACAATTGATAAATCGTACATAGTTTGTTTACTTCTGATTATATGCAGCACTGATTGTTTTCATAACTTCTAGCGATTCTTTGTGATTTGAAAGAGGTAGTCTTTTTGTCTCTAAAGCATTTACAAAATCTATCCATTCATATTTCCACGAATTATCTTTGGCTTTAAATGATTTTTTTGTTGTTACTGGAGGTTTTCCAAGCCTAATTTTTAAGGAAATCTTTAAAGTTTCAGTGCCGTAAGATCCCCCTAAACCATTGATTTCCAAAGAACCTTTTGTTCCATAGATTTCAAGCTTAAATAAATTTTTCCACTGAGTCCATGAAGCATGAATCTGAACAACTTTTCCTGAAATGGTTTCATATAGTGCAAATGCATTGTCTTCAACTTCCATGTCCCAGAACATGGGTTTATTAATAGAATATATTTTTTTGATTTTTTCAAACCCCAGAAACCAATGACAAAGATCAAGTAAATGTGAACCTTGATCTAACAGTTCACCTCCCCCACTTAAAGCTTTTTTTGCACGCCATTCTTTATCATATCCTTTTCGCCCACCATGTCCGTATATGGCTCTTATAAAAAGAATCTTCCCGATTTTATTTTTCTTGCATAATTTATAGGCTTCTTGAACAGCAGGGTGATAACGATGATTGAAACCGCATTTGAGGATTTTTTTATATTTTTCTGCTGCTTTTGACAGTTCCAGTGCTTCCTTGTCATTAATTCCCATAGGTTTTTCACAGAGAACATGCTTATTGTTTTTTAGTGCAGCTAAAGAAATATTTTTTGTGTCTTTATTTACAGCTGAAACAACAGTGATATCAATATCTTTATTCTTTAAGCCTTGATTTAAGGATTTAACCTGGATTCCATTTACTAAGCTTGCAAGGTTTTCTGCAGCTTTTTTGTTTATGTCAAAAATATAAATCTTTGACAATGGTGATGATTGTCTTGCAACAACAGCTCTTTTTGAACCAATTTTGCCTGCGCCTACAATTAAAATGTTATGATTTTTTTTCATTGATATTCCTATTCGATTATTTTAAAAAGGCTTACGCCATAAGCATTGTTTTCTAAGTAAGGATTTTTTACTCTCAAAATAAATTTTACCTTTTTATTCAATTTATTATAGTTAAATGGCTCCTCAGCTATAAACAGATCACCTTTTCCTGGGTGGATATCTCCAGAATCATCATACTTGTATATATTTGAAAGCACTCCCCCCCCTGTAGATAAATCTTTAATTCCAATTCTGTCCAAATTGTAATAAGGGATGAAATAGTTTGAAGAATGATAAAAAAGTCTTTTGTTCGGATGCTTTTTAAGAATTTCAATTGCTTTCTTAGTAACACTTGGAAAACCAGGATCGCTTGTCCAAATATGAGTAAGCCTTTTTGGATATTCATTGAAATAGTCAGAATAAAATAATTGTATGTTAAATACTAGTGGTATTAAATAAATAAAAAATATAGTTCTGCTCTTTTTCAAGATTTGCAAAAAACCAAATAATACTAAAATTGTTACTGCTGGAAGCATAAGAGCAGATCTTAGTGCATGGAGTGGAAGTCCTAACATTAGATCTAAAGCACCTTCTACACAAAGTGAAGCAGGTAATGGTGAAATAAGAAGATAAACCAGTAATAACTTTAATTTTATATCTGACTTAAAATTTTCAATTAAATAAATCAAACCAATGTAAAAGGATATAAATAGCATCCCAAACAACTCACCTCCAAAGCGAGTATTGTGTCTTAAGTTCCCGTCTCCAGCTAAAAATAAATAATGTGGTAAAAAGTATGCAATATAGTTAGCAGCATAACTGGTTGCCTTTTTTATAAATGAGGAAGTAAATTCATTTAAATTTAAACTTGCAATTCCTGCTAATTGTTGGGCATCTTGTGCCCTTGCTAAAGAGAATCGAAATCCCTCATCATTTCTAAAACTAAAAAAGAAAAAGCACAATGATATTGCACCTAATATAATTAATTTTGTGCAAAGGTTTTTATGATCTTTTGAGTGAAAATAGAAAGTGAGCGGTATTAAAATTGAACAAATTGGAGCAAATAAAAACCCTGTTGGATAAGCAAAGAACATTGTACATAGAGAAGTTAAGTAGAGTAATATCTCCATAAATCCTCTTTTTTTTGTCAGATAAAGTGAGCTAAGCAAATAACATGTAGTTGCAAAGCAAATACATGTAGATTCACTTGTCATCCTTGCAAATGTTCTAGTCCATGGCAAAATGATAAAAAGTGCACCAATAAGTAAGGATGCAGCAAGACTTTGAGTTAAAAGAAAAGAAATAGCAATAATAGCAATTGTTGTAAAAAATATCACCAACGCATTTTGAAGCCTGAGAGAATAATATCCTGGTTCACTAAAATATTGGACAAATGCCTGAGTATAAACAGTGATCCCTCTTTGCCCTTCACCACAGAAATCCTTATTGTGATAAAAAACACGTACGTCAGGACAATAAGGAACGGATCTTCCATCTGAATCATGCCCTGTTTTCTTTATTATATATGCTGCTATTGCTACTTTTGCATCATCTTCATGTCCTGAAGGTGGGAATTCTGTAATTTTATAAAAGTTCAGAAAAAAGCTTGCTATAAGAATAAAAAGTGAAATCGTGACAATAAATAAATTGTTTTGCTTATATGATTTAACAGCTTCAAAAATAATTTTTAAAATGATTATAAAAAAAAGAATGTAATGAACTAAAACTAATGAAGGTGCAGATAAAGGGTTTTTAAATATCTCTAAGAAAAAAGGGTCAATCATGAATTTATAATTCTTTCAGCAAATTAGCATATATAATAATTACAAACTTACTTTGTCATTGTCTAGGGATTATTACGTTATAGTTTTTATATGATATTTTCATCAATATTTACTCAGCTATTTCAAATAAACTGGACCCGAATTTGTTAGATAAGCTAGGGTTTTGTACTCGAAGAATAAATTTTATTTTTTTATTCAAATTTAGGACTTCAAAGGTGTCAAAGGATTCCTGAATTACAAATATATCTCCCTTTTGTGGAGGAATCTTATTTTTGAATTCAAGATATTCGAATATATTAGATAAAATCCCATCGCCTTTAAGCAAGTGCTTAACTCCTATAGTATAAAGATTATTGTAAGGAATGCTGTAAGGGCTGCAGAAGTAAAATAGTTTTTTTTCGGGATGCTTTTTTAATATTTTTATTGCTTTTTGAGTGGTTTTTACAAGTCCAGAATCACAAATCCAGTTATTCCCAAGTTTTCGGGAATAATTATTAAAGTAATCAACATAAAAATAATATACATTAAGTGATATTGCTAGTAAATAAATAATAAGTAAGATTTTGTTTTTATGAAAGATCTGTCTGAATCCTAGAAATAAAATTATTCCAACAGGAGGTAGCATGGAAGCACTTCTTAAAGCATGCAGTGGTAGTTTAATAATAGAATTAATATAACCTTCTATACTTATTGCAGCAGGGATACAGGAGATTAAAGTGAACACAAGAAGTGTTTTAAAATACAGATTGGATTTGAATCTTTCAATTATATAAAATAACCCCACATAAAAAGCAATGCATAAAGTTATAAATAACTGACCTCCAAAACCCGTGTGATGTCTTAGATTTCCATCTCCAGCAATAAAAAGAAATTGTGGGAGAAAATAGGATAAGTAGTTTGCCAGATAGATATTTGCATTCTTTGCAAATGTCGATGTTAATTCACTGATATTGAAATTTTTAATCCCGATTAATCCTATTTTATCTTGTGCCCTTGAAATCACATATTGATATCCAGCATCTTCGTTAAAATTAAAATACAAAACTCCTAACAATATAATGCTTGTTGTAATAAGTACTGTACTTAATTTTTCGTATTCTTTCGAGTGAAATCTAAATACAAGCGGGATTAATATGGAACTTATAGGTGCAAGTAATAATCCTGGTGAGTATGAAATATAGAGAATAGAAAGCGTTGTTAAGTAAAAAATAATGCTGAGTGCATCCTTCTTTTTTATTAAGTAAAACAAACTTAATACATAGCAAGATGAAGCAAAGCAGTAAGAAGTACATTCGGGAGTTGTTCTTGCAAATATTCTGCTCCAGGGCAGTAGTATAAATAAAGCCCCAAAAATCATTGCAGCTCTAAAATCAATATCTAAGATTAGTAGAGTAAATATTATAACCAGTGTTGTAAATAAGGTTATCAAGGTACTTTCAAGCCTGAGTGAGTAATGTCCTGGATGCATAAAATATTGAAGAAATACCTGCATGTAGATAGGAATGCCTCTTTGTGCCTCTCTATCGACAAGCTCATTGTGGTAAAAGAGCTTTAAGTCTGGGAAATAAGGAATAAATTTATTTGATGAATCATGTCCGGTATTTTTTATAATATATGCAGTAATTACAATTTTTGCATCGTCCTCGTGTCCTGCTGCAGGAAACTCTGTTATTTTATAAAAATGAAAACATACACTTGAAACAAATACTAAAATGGCAAGAATAGTGAATAGCAAACTGTATTTTTTGTTCTGTGAATTTATAAGAGACGATTTTGTTTTGTATTGTTTAAAGGATTCCAGGCTTAGTTTTATAAAAATATAGAAGAGTAACGCAAACATTATTACTAGCAGTGAAGGAGCAGAAAGTGGAATTTTGAATATATCCGATAAAAAGTTATTAGTCATTGAATTGTATATTGCAGGACAAATTTTAGCTTTCTAAGGTAGTCAAAGAATTAAAATAAGCATATCAAATACATAAAACAATATATAATACATTAAGATTATTGGCAAACATTATATTATCTGATTTTGCTGAATGAATCAGACAAAACCTTTCTTTGTTAACCTTTGGAAATCTTTTTATGAAGTAAATCTAAAGCTATATGAGGAGAGCTTCATTCATTTAAGAAAGTAAAACTAAAAGATATTGTCGGCTAGATTTTATAAGGATTTCCTGTTGGTAGTATTTTTGCGACAATTCCATAAATGATCATTACACATGCTGCAAGCCAAAAAACCACGCATATAAACATTTGAAGATCACTAAGAATTATTTTTGCAGGATCGGCAGTTCCACCCTTATCATTGATTATATAAATGTATCTAAAAAGTCCATATATTACAAAAGGTACAGTATAAACCAATGCATCGGTATTAAACCGTTTTATAGCATAGTCAGATACTGTATATAAACTAAATGTAATTATAATCATTGCAGCTAATATTACAATCATTTGATCTAAGGTAGTAAGACTATATAAGCTAAGTACCTTGCGATGACTTTTCACACTATGTTCTAGGTTTAAAAGATCGCTCCTACGTTTACCTGCTCCAAGTAGTAAAGCCAAAGCTAGCGTCATAATCACAATCCAATGTGACGGTGGAACCGTACTAATAAATGTTCCAGCTACAACTCTTAAAATAAAACCAAGAGCTATACAAAAAATATCTAATATTACTATATTCTTTAAGTATAGTGAGTAAAAAAGATTTAATATTATGTAGAAGGCTATAACCCAAGCAACTTTGTAAAAACAAAAGGTACCAATAAGAAGCGCAATTATAGACAAAACTATTACTAAAAAAACTGCTATTTCAGTACTTATTTTTCCTGAAGCAAGAGGTCTATTTTTCTTTTCCGGGTGCTTTTTATCAAATTCAACATCTGATAAGTCATTGAAAATATAAACGCTGCTTGAAGCAAGGCAAAAAGCAATAAAAGCAACAATACACTTAATAATTATCTTAGGGTGAAAAAGATCTCCTGCAAATAACAATGGAATAAAAATAAAACCATTTTTATGCCATTGATTAAGCCGCATAAGCTGTAAAAGAAGGAAGATTTTTTCAATAAATTTTTTAATTTGTCTACCCTACATAGCTCTCATTTAGATTAGGACTTATGCATATTATTCCTCTATACCACTATTTTTCAAAACCGACCTTATCCTTAACAATATACAAAGGCCTTTTCTTTGTTTCTTCATAAATTCTGCCTACATATTCACCAATAATTCCTAAGTTGATAAACAAAATTCCATTAAAAAATAAACTTAAAGTAATTAGAAGTGCAAAAGCAATTATAGTTTTGTCATGAAGCAGTTTTAAATAACTTAAAGTTAAAATGCCTGCAGGGCTTAATATACAGAGGAGCAAACCAAGATAAAAAGCAAGTATCAATGGTTTATATGAAAAAGAAGTAATTCCACTTAATCCAAATCCAATTAGTTTACTAAGTGAAACTTTACTTTTTCCTCCAATTCTTCCATGTCTTACATACTCAATAAAAGTTTGTTTAAATCCTACCCATCTTACTAGCCCTCTTAGATAACGATTTTTTTCTGGCAGGGTGCGTAGTATATTGCAAACCTCTTTATCAATTAATCTGAAGTCTCCAACATCAACAGGAATATCATAATTAGCCAGGTATTTTAACAGTCTGTAATAAATATTAGTTGCAAGCTCTTTTAAAAAAGGTTCTCCTTCTCTCCCAGTTCTTTTTCCAAGAACTACTTTATAGCCATCTTTCCATTTTTTTATCATTTCTAGAATGATTTCAGGGGGATCTTGTAAATCTGCGTGAACTATTATTACTGCATCTCCTGTCGAAACATCGAGTCCTGCATTTATTGCAATCTGATGTCCAAAGTTTCTTGAAAAATCTAATAGCTTTACTTTAGTGTCTTTTTTGTGAAAGGCTCGAATTATATCAGGAGAGGAATCCTGGCTACCATCATTTACGAAGATTATTTCATAATCTTCGGCAGTTTTGTCCATAGTTCCTTTTAATTGTCTATAAGTTTCATTTAGTATAAGCTCTTCATTAAAGACTGGAACAACTATAGAGTACTTAACCATGTGTTCCTCCTCATAAACAATATAACACCTAATCTTCAAAAGCGAGATGTTCTATGTCTCTTATCTCGCCAGTAAAAATTGGTCCACATCTTGTTCCGCCGATTTGATTTTTTCCAATTGATATTTCATCTTCTGTTGAATCATAGGAGTAGTTAGTTTTTTGTAGCTCTAAAATGCTTTTACCATCTAGCTTTATGCTAATTTGGTCACGATATGCTCTTTGTGGAGAAAGCGCATCTGGTATTGGATTTAGATATGGAGAAATATCTGGTATTAATGAACCTGTACTAATCTCCAATGAATAAAGATGTTTAGGATCTATAACTATTGGTTTGCTAATTATACTGGTCCAACCCCAATGATCATATCCAAATACAGCCTTACCTTCAGTAAAATACTTTACATAAACAAAGTCACCAGCGTTTATTTTTCCTGTTGTTAAAAGTGGCTCAGATGTGCCAGGTACTATATTGAAACGTATTTTCATTCTAATTGGTCCGTATGAATGAAGCGACCTGTATTTTTTATCTTCATCTTTAACAGGAAGCCAATAGCTCCCGTTAAATGAAAAAATAGTTTTGTCATCAGCAACCCATAATTGTCCTTTCTTAGGATTTAAAAGTTCATTCTTGCTTTCAATAATTTGCAATGTATTGTTTTTGTTGAAAATGTAGCGATTAAGAAGATCATCAACAGTAGTGCAAAACAATTTTAATTGAACTCGCGAAACATCAGGGACTGCCCAAGTATCAATTTTTTCTTGAATCATTGTTGCAGTTGAAGCAAATATTCCAATTACAGTTACTACGAACATAAGAACTCTGCTTGCAATACGAACATTTTTATTTATGTTTTCAAATTTGATAAGTGTAGCAAATGATGCTATTGAGCAGAGTATAAAAAATGGGATAAGGTCAGCAGTGTAACGCAATGAGACAGTGTATATTCCAAGATGGAAAATTGCTGACATTAAAAATGACAAAAGAAGAAAAAATCCCAAGCTGTGAAGAGCAATACTTAATGTGAAGAGACTAATAAGTGCTGTGAAAAAGAAATAAAAACTATTAATAGGTAAAGGATTTCCTGTTTCGTTTGGGTAAATATGCACCCAATTAATTTTAAAAACACTATTATCGTAAGGAGCTATTTTAATGTAGGGAAATTCTTTGGAGAAATGATTTTTTGTTGGAATGAAATAATATAAAAATTCCTCCGGTATCCTGGAAAAATTAAGAAATCCTCCTGATCTTTCAAATAAGATTAAACTGCCTGGATCTCGAAGTGCATTTTCATAATATTTGAAGTTCTTAAAAATTAATGGATGCCCCCATCTTTCATAATTTATTTTTAGTTGGAAAGATATACAAAGTAATAAAGGAAGCCATAAAGCTAGTAGTGTTTTCCATAACGGAGTGCTTAATTTAGGCATGCTAACCCAGTCTAGAAAAGACTTTGCTAATTTGAGATTACGACTTATTGGAAGAATCTCTAATATAAAAACACAGGTGAGAAGCATTATTGCTGGCATAGTACTTAAAAAAAAGGTTATTCTGGTTAAAAGTGCAAACCCACTACTAATAGATAAAATGAAAAGAATTTTATTATTGATGTTTTTTGAATATACAATGCTCATAAATGCCCAGGTAAAAACACAAGTCCATGCTAATCCCCACATCATTGCTTCATCATAAATATATGCACAAGAAAGTAAGAAAATAACTGGCGATCCAAAAGTAATACTTAAAGCAAATAAACCAGCATAATAATATTTTGCAAATAGTGTTGATGAAAACCTTGATGCCAGCATAAGATAAGCCCCTATGCATGAGATGACAATTATAATTGCTGCTAGAGTGATTGATATACGAGACCAGTCAGTGCCCCCACGACTGAAAAAAAGTTCTATTATTCCTCTAACGAGAGCAGGGAATACTCCATAATACATGTAAATCTTTCCATCGCGATAAAAACGTTCACCTTCAGCATATTCAGCTGGGATGTCAAAACGTCCAATCTTTAAGTTTTCTAGTGTTCCAACGTACATATTTCCCATTATTTCTCTAGCAAGTAAGTCCATACTTCCGTGGCTTACAATATAAGCAAAAATAATACTTAGCAGAGAGACTAAAAAGGTAATAATTATTGTTTGCTTTATGTTTTTCTTTAAAGCTTTGTATACTTTGGTGATCATTCTTTTTTACGTGATAGTTTAATTTTACTAGACTAATTGATATAAAAAAGGTTTCTAAATCTGGAACTTTGATTTAGTCCTTTAACAGGATTATTTGTGATAAATTCAAACAAAGAAGGGTTGTTAAGTAACAACAATTTTAAATAGTGGGGCGAGATTTTCCAAACAGTAAAATTGTTTTATAAATAATTTATTATGAAAGTTTTAGTTACAGGTGGAGCAGGCTTTATTGGTTCACATACCGTGGACTTATTGCTTAGCAAAGGCTATGAAGTGAAAGTGTTAGATCTTCTTCAGTCAAGAGTTCATCCGTACGGAAAACCAAAATACGTAATCCCAGATATAGAGTTTATACAGGGTGATGTTTGTGATAAAGAAGCAATGATAAAAGCAATGAGTGATGTTGAGGGCATTTTTCATCTGGCAGCCTATCAGGATTATATGAAAGACTTTAGTAATTTTATAAAAACTAATGCTTACAGTACAGCTCTTATTTTTGAAATTATAGTTGAAAAAAAGCTAAACATTAAAAAAATTGTTTTGGCTTCTTCCCAGTCAGTCTATGGAGATGGGAAATACACCTGTAAAGATCATGGTATTCAGTATCCTGATTCAAGAAATATAGAACAGCTTGATCGTGCTGATTGGGAAATGCATTGTCCAAAAGATGGTTGTAAAGAATATCTTGTGCCAGCTTTAATTGATGAAGCAGTTACAAATCCATTTACTGCTTATGGAATATCTAAAGAAACACTAGAAAAATTAGCAATTAAGCTTGGAAGTAGATATTCTATTCCAACTGTTTCAATGAGATATTCAATTGTTCAGGGGCCACGTAACTCCTTTTTTAATGCATATTCTGGAGTATGCAGGATTTTTACATTGAGACTGATAAATGACAAGCCTCCAGTTATTTATGAAGATGGAAAACAACTAAGAGATTATGTTCATGTCTATGATGTAGCAGCTGCCAATGTTACTGCTTTTGAAAATTCATCTTGTGATTACAGTGCTTTAAATGTAGGGGGAATTAAAGGAACAAATCTTATTGATTATACTAATACATTGATTAAAGTAACAGGCAAGAATATTGAGCCTATTATTGCTGGTTACTATCGCTATGGTGATACCAGACATACGGTTTCTGTGAGCGAAAAACTAAAAAAACTTGGCTGGAAAAATCAATATACACTTGAAGATATTTTTAAAGATTATTTAAAATGGGTATACGAACAACCAGATATTAAAGATCGATATGAAGAGGTAGAACAAATAATGAAAAAACAGTCTGTGTTAAGAGAATCAAAATTAGTAAATAAATTATGAAAGCACTAATACTTGCAGCAGGGATAGGGTCAAGGCTAAACCTTAAAGATATTCCGAAGCCGATGTATGAAATTGCTGGCAAACCAATTCTTGAGCATAATATTTTGCTTTTAAAAAAATATAATGTTACAGATATCTGTGTAACTATTCATCATAAAGCTGAAGTGATAAAAAATTATTTTGGGGATGGCTCTCAGTTTAGTGTCAACATTAAGTATTCCTATGAAGAAAAGTTACTTGGAACCAGTGGTGCACTTAGAGCGGTCCTTTGGTTTTTAGATAAAAATCCATTCTTTGTTATTTATGGGGATAATTATACAAATATAAATTTAGACGAGATGTTACGATTTCATAAATCAAATAAGTCAATAACTACTGTTGCCTTGTTTGATAAGAATAAGTCGTTAAATTCTGGTATTGCAGGTGGTGTAATTGTAATTAATAAAGATAATAGGATAATTTCCTTTACAGAAGGAAAAGGAAGCCAATCTAGTGGGTATGTAAATGCTGGAGTTTATATTATAGAGCCTAAAGTTCTTGATATGATACCAGAGCAGCCTTCTGATTTTGGAAAAGATATTTTCCCAAAATTATTAGACAAAGGATTTTTATTGAAAGGGTATTTGACGGATAGTTTTGTACTTGCAATAGATACAGAGGAAGCGCTGTCTGTAACAGAAAGTAAGTTGAAAGAAAAAAGGAAATCTTAATGATAATAACTAGAACACCTTTTAGAATAACTCTTGGTGGTGGTGGAACAGATCTTCCTTCTTATTATAATGAATTTGGTGGATTTGTTTTTTCAGTAACTATTGACAAGTACATGTACATTAATTTGAATACGCCTATAGTCGATGATTTAATTAGAATTAAATATTCTAAGTATGAAGAGGTGTTGGATGCTGATGAAGTACAGCATGACTTAGCTCGTGAAGCGCTAAAGCTTATGGAAATAAGAAATTCTGTTGAAATACAATCAATGGCAGATATCCCAGCTGGAACCGGACTCGGTTCTTCAGGATGTTACTTGGTCGGGCTTTTAAATGCTCTTCACTGTTATAAAAATGCAACTATTTCACAGCATGATCTTGCAGAAGAAGCTTGCTTTATTGAAATCAATGTTCTTAAGCATCCTGTTGGTAAACAAGATCAATACACAGCAGCATTTGGTGGCTTTACTATTTTAAATATTGATATAAGTGGTCATGTAAAAGTTGAAAGGGCACCAATTTCTGAAGATATAATTGATGAGCTAGAAAATTCTTTAATGATTTATTATACTCATACGAGCAGATCAACAAGTGAAATTTTGAAAGAACAGAGCAAAGCTACCCAGGACAAGAAATCTACTTCACATAGAGAGGTAGTTGATAGTCTTCATTTAATAAAAGAAATAGGCTATAAAACTTTAAATGCAATAACTGCTGGAAACTTAGATGAGTTTGGCAGGTTAATGGATGTACACTGGAAAACAAAGAAAAAACTTTCTAAAAAGATTTCCAATACAGTAATTGATGATCTTTATGAGGTTGGTATGGCTAATGGGGCTTTGGGAGGTAAAATACTTGGAGCAGGCGGTGGCGGTTTCATGTTATTTTACTGTCCAAAACAGTATCAAGCTAACTTGACAAATGCTATGTCAAAGTGTGGCTTAAGAAGAATGAGATTTAAGTTTGACTTCGATGGTTCAAAAGTAATGGTAAATGTTTTTAACAGAAGACAGTCTCTTCAAAGAGAATTAAAAATTGCTGCTACTTTACAAAACAATTAAAAGCCTTAGTGACAGAAAAAAAAGAAAAACAGCAATGTGCTCTTACGCTAGTTTGATCTGATTTCTACCAAATGTTTACCCTGTGGCACCTCAAAACCAATATATCCCTGTTCAGTTAAATACAAATCCTTTGATTTTTTATTATCTATAAATAATTCCCAGCTGGAGTAAAAGTACTGCTTGAAAACTAGAAAAGCAGGACTTTCGAGTGACAGTTTATAAGTAAACAAATTTCCATCTCTTTTGTGTGAAAGTATATTTATTCCTGGCTTTTGGTTTAAAAAAAATGTATTTGAAAACTTTTCATTAGTTCCAACTTCATCTGCATGCTGAAAATTAAAAAGTACAGGATCGGTGGTTTTTGGCAAAATGCTATGAGGGCTGTAATTATTGGTCGTTGTGTAATCCTTTCGGTAATGCTCATTTAGCCACGATTCTGTATTGTAATGCCTGGCTACAACGTCGCCTCCCCCATAGTGAAGAAATCTTTCACCTGTGTAGTAATGAAAGAGTAAAAATATTACTAGTAAAGGAATTTTTATATTTAACTCATGGATAAGTAGAGCTACAATAACTGAACAGAACAAGGAGTAAATCACAAATAATCTCCAGGAAAATTGTAACCCATATAAAACTGGTGGTAAGTGCTCCCAAAGAGTCCTGCTCATTAGAAATGTGAAAGTTAGAATTAAGGATATGTTTAAGAAGACTAAAAGATCAGTATATGTTGTTTTTCTTTTTGAAAGCAGTAAGATATTTAATACTGCAAATGACAGTAAAAAAAGTTGACCTACCTGCCAAGCTCCTTTAAAATTGACAGGATTTAGCATGTCATAGCACCAACTGATATGGTTTAGAATGTTACCCAAGCTTACTCTGTCAAATCCTATAATATCCCCATTTAGATATTTAATTACATTCATTGCTGGTAAAACATAAAATGATGAAATTAACCCACCAACTATATTTCCTATAAGCCACCAGAGTAATATTTTTTTGTTTTCTTTAATAAAACCTATGAGATTTCTCTTTACTGTTAGAAATATTAAAAAACTAAGATGAACTATCAATATAAAAAAAAATGATGGCATAAGATGGCTCAAAAGCAAGCATGGAGTGGCAAGTGCTATTAAAATCCAGCCTTTTTTATCCTTTAAGAAAAACAATTTATAGAAACCTAATAAGTAAAATGGCATCCATGGAAATACCCAGAGTTCAGAGTAGGCATTTCTGGAGTACAAATCAATAAATCTATATGGGGCAAGTAAATAAATGATGGCTCCGTATGTACTTATGAAATTTTTTTGTGGCAAATCTTTCAAAATGGTTCTAAGAAGTAAAAACATACCTATTTCAGAAATCAAGAAAGAGAGATATACAGCAGATTTCATTGCTGAAAATACATAGTTGCTGTCAAATATAGATGTAATGAGAGACATAAGATAAATCATTACATTTGATAGAGGTTGATAAAAAGACCAGTAAGGATTACCCTTGTAACCACAATTGTCTGGCTGCCATACTATTGGAAGGTGAGGCCATTCTCTTAAAGTTTTAACCATGCTCCATGCATTGAATATAGTTCCGTCTGAATCATGTCCAGCACACCAGGTTTCATAGTGAAATAAAGGAGTTAAAACAAAATATGGTGCTATTAAAACTACAGCAATGATAAGTCCATATTTTTTTAAAAAGGTCAGCAAATTATTTAACGCAACTTCTTTAAGATAAACCATTGTGTCCTTTGCTTTATCTTATGGATAGAGCATCTTAAATTCCAATGAAACTTGCTGGAATGTAGTTTTTATATTTTGAGAGATCAATTTCCTTGTTTTTCCCGTTTTCATATACTATTTCAAGCTTAGAGGTATTTAAGTGATAAATAGCTATTTCTGCCTTTCCATCACCATTATAATCTCCAGGCATAGGAATATCTCCTGCTTTGCCTAGGGTAAAAACTTTTTGTGTGACAACTGAGCCTTTAGTTAGAAAATTTCTTGCAAAGGCAATTTCCCATTTACCGGTTTCTGGTGTCCACGTTGCAAGATCAACTTTTCCATCTCCATCATAATCTTCTGGTACTGCCCTGGATGTTGTCGTCCCAATTTTAATCTCAGTAAGAGCTGATTTATTAGGACTGTTACCACATGATGCTCCCGTAGGTTTTTCACTTAAACATGAAGTCAAATGTACTTCATAAAGACCTTGTTGAGGCTTGTAAATTATGTAATCAGCTTTATTATCACCATCAACATCTGAGTACATAGGGATATCTGATAAAAATAATCCAAAATTGTTGGAATAGTATTCATTGTTAGCTGTTAAAGATGTTGGCCATCTTCCGTCATTTTCGTTGTAACAGCTGACATCAGTTTTATTATCACCATCAATGTCGGCTGGAAGTGGTATTTCACTCCATTCATGGCACCATTCTTTTGGTGGTTCTACTTGTGAATTTGAAGAATCAAGTATGTGCCAGGTTGAGTTTGTCTTGTTAAACAATGCAATATCAGTTTTTGAATCTCCATCATAGTCAGAAGGTATAGGAATAAATAAGTCGGTGCCTTTGTAGTTTTGTAAAATGTTTGAAGTCAAATCAATTTCATCTTCATGCTGGTCTTTTCCATAAATTATATGCCAGATTTTTTTTGACGAGTCAAAAAATGCTATATCTGCAATTTTATCTCCGTCAAAATCTTTTGATTTTGCATTGAATATTCCAAAATAAGGACAAAGAGCTATTTGCTGGATAAAATAGGGCATTTCATCTTTTTTCTCGCTTGAATTAAAAGCTTGTTCAAGTAAGTCCGAAAAATTCTCGCTTGCTGTATTTGAAAGCATTCGAGGATCTACTTCGTATAGTTCTTTTAAGCTTATAGGGTCATCAACTTTTTTATTGCTTAGGGCAAGCCTCACACCTTTATTTAAGTATGCATTTAACAAGATCTTTCTTGACTGTGGAAACATTAATGACCTGGACATTTTTTGTGTAACAAACAACCAAGTAATTTTTTTATTTAGCCAGGTTTTATTATCAAATAAAAATGACTTTTTGTAGTCGTTGAACAAGCTTTCTATAGCCTCTTTTTTTACAGGAGCTTCATATACATTTGTAGGTGGTATAAGGCTTTGTAATCCAGTGTTGGCAGTAAATATGTCATTGTATTCTGGGTCAGTTGTTATTGACTGGTTTTTTACTCTTTTAGACTTTAAGTAGTTTATAAAGTCAGCTACATCCCCATTTTTCATTTCACCTTTTTGATCAGCAGCTATTATTTGTAGCCCAGTGTATTTTATAGTTCCGTTTTCAAGCGCAAAAATCGGCTTTGCTTTGTCTCCAAAAACCCAATACACAAATGTACTCATACTTAAGATTATAAAAAGTATTGAATAAAATGCAATTAATTTTAATTCTTTTAGTTTTAATTTTTTTTCTACATAAGCAACCGCTAGAGGAAGGGAAAACGCACCAAGTAGATTAGTGGACATTAAAATTTTCCCAGCGCCTGCATTTGGTATTGTAACCAAGTGTGGGATTATAATGCTTGCTATAAAATATGGAAGTATAAAAATCACCCAATTTAGCTTTGATTTGTATGCCTGGAAAAATCCAAAGGCAAAAACAAGTAAAAGCATCAGATTACTTTTGTAAGGATTAAATTTTTCATTTAAGTTTGTTTGACCAAATTTGTAGAAGTCTTCAAATGGAATATAGTTCTTGTCAAATCTCAGACAGTTTCCATGAATGAAACCAATAACTAATGCGGTTAAAAACAGTATTCCAACTTTCTTTAAAAGTTCTTCTTCGTTTTTGAAATTGTTTATGTTTCCTGTAGGCTTATATTCAATTAGAAGATGGATCATGATACCAAACATCAAAATCACAAATTTTGTAAAGTCTATGATTACGAAGCTACTTAGAAAAACACCAAGCAAAATCAAATATTGCAGACTTTCTCCCTGTGAGAAAAACCTGAATATTAAATATAGTGCAATTAAAAAGAAGAACACTCCAATGCCTGTGGAAGGTTCAAAAAACCAATTGAGAAAAAGCCCTGACCAGCTTGCTGACTCTGTTAGTCTGTTTTGTGCAAGGTAGTAAATTTTTTCAAGAAATTTCTGTGGTATAGACTCGCCTGGTACAGTAGTAAAAAAAGATGTGATTGGACCCCATGCAAAAAATACGCCAAACGGTATTAAATATTTGTTTATTGGATTTGAATTTAAAAACTTCAGTGTAAGTCCATAAAGGACTGCAATTATCAGGTTTAAAAAAATCATTGTCAGGATATCAAGACAGACTTCTGGTTGACAGCCAGTGAATTTTGATAATATAGCAGCAAAAATGTCTGCACCATAATGACTTCTTAGATCTATGCTTGGAAGTAATGCATACTTAGGTGGATAGATGTCACTTATTAACTGATTGATATTGAAAACATGTGTGTTGCCTTGTCCGAATCTATCAATTTTAGTTGTAGAAAAAGCAGTCACAGCATAAATAAAATTTATTATTCCAATAAATACTAAATAATATTTATCTGTATTTTGCTTTATGTTTCCAATTAAATTACCTTTTAAAAGTATTTCTTTTAGATCAATACAGACTTTTTTAAATTCTTTAAGCTGCCAAAATATAAGAGAAATAATAACTAGTGAAAAAGCAATTAAACCAATAATAAAACTTTTTGATATTGTTGCAATTAAATTAATTATGATTAAAGAGCCTGAAGCTCCTAAGCCTATATTGATTAATTGTGAAAGAAGCAAATTTTCTTCAGTTATTTTTAGCTCTTTACTGACGATATGGCCAATAAACCAAAATATGAAACCAATTAAAAGAGCTAAGATTAAGGCAAAGATAAAGTGCATTTTATTATTCCTCCTTGGTTTTTGACGTTTACAATCCTACTTGAGCAACATAAAGATTACTTAGTATAAAGTTTAATAACAATGACAATTATAAGAATAAAAAAGTCTTTTTAATTTACATAGTAAAGTGACTTGATATGGAAGGAACTTGTGAGTCGGATCTATCATTACTAAAAATCTTTCTATCTGGCTAGTCTTTCTTAACTTATCCCTTGACTGTTACTTTTGCCAGTCAGGAAAAGTTGCTGATCCATATACACCCTCTACAGTCATTAATATATAAACATGGAGAATAATTCCAATTACAAATAATTTATGCAGCCAATGCCCTAAGTACAGCCCAGGCAATTAAGTTCCAGCAAATATATCTATAATCTAATGTACAGCCCCAAATCGGAAGCCTTGCATATGCAAAGATAGAAAGATGGGAAATAAAACTAAGAAAAATCATCCCACCTGCAAGCCTAGATATATTACTTTGTGGCGTTTTGCTAAGAGCTAAAATATAAGCAATTAGATGTATTAATAATACTGCCCAAATTACCAGAATATTGGGCTTTGTAAACTTCCACTCACCAATTACTGAGCTGACAAATACATATGAGAAATAATCAAAGCTTTTGGTTGCAATGGGAGCTTGTTCAGGAGCCAGAGCAATCGTATGATATACCCAAGGCTCATTCCACTCATGCGCCCTGATTGTAAAAACACTACTTAGTGTACTTACAATATCATTTAAATTTCGTGTGCCACTATATGCATCATCTCTGTTAGTAGGAAAAAATCTTCCTGTATAACGACCTGTGAAAAATTAGGTTCAAAAGCAGCTTAACCCACTTTGAGAATGTGTGAGCAAGTAAAGCAGCTCTCATCTCAAGTTTAGTAAACATTGATTTGTAACATCTGACATAACGATTAGCCATGTGTTCTTG
>JACQBQ010000039.1 GCA_016201905.1 Candidatus Melainabacteria bacterium
AAAGAAGAATAAGATACAAAAAACCGAATAGGGGTCAAACAATGTTTTACCAAGTTTAACAAAGAGAGTTTGATCTATAGAGAGGATTTTAGGGTAGAGGATAAGAGTTAGGAAGTGGAAGAATATTTGAGGTGCAAGCCAGAAGACCCTTTCTGTAAAAACAATAAGTTGACTCCCGGCTGAAAAATTGTTTGAACGGTAGCTTGAGAAAAAGAAGAAATAAATTAAATAAATAACAAAGCCAGTAAAGTAAGGCAGTGTTTCTTTAAGAGAGATTGTAATAGCCATTTTTAATGGGTTTGTCTTATAATTTTTATAAAATGAAATAGCAAATAAGACAAAAGGCAGCGTAATAATATACTCATTGGTAAGCATTGCAGTTAGATATAGGATAGGGATAAGTGTTTTTCTAAGTGTTGATGTGTTTCTGTCTTTGTTTTTTAAAAAGTCTAATAGAAAAGCAAAGAAAAACATATAAGTAAAAGTAGCCCCACTATTGCTAGTGAGAAGTACTGATTCCATGATTACAGGATGAGTTGCCCAGAGCAGAGTAAGAATTGGGATAAGTATCTGATTTGTTTTATTGCCTAAAACAAATTTTAATATGTGGAATACAATACAGGTATTTATTAGATGCAGAATTAAATTTACTGAATGGTATAAGACCGGATCCTTATTTTGAAAAATGAAATTTATAGTTAACCAAAAAACATTTGCAAGTGGACAGGTTCTTACTACAAAGTTTGAACTGTAAATTACATTGGAAGAGATCAGGTTAAACTTAAATCCAAAACTGTCTAAAATCTCAAAGATTTCTCCAAATGTTTTAGGTGTAGAGAAATATAAATTTTCATAAATTATCCTGTCGTCATAAATTAACCATTGCCGATTTAAGGTAGGGATAAATAATAAACAAACTATTACTAGGCATAGAGTCAGAGCAAGATTACTAGAGTTGAAGACAATTTCCTTTAAATTTATGACTTTCTGCTTCTTCTCCTTTTTAGTTATATCTTTTTCAATTGTTTTTGGCATATTTTGTTTTTAAGTATAATTCATTTGTAATACTACTGATTTGTCAATTCACTTAGCTCTCAGGAACCAGCTTAATGTTATCTTTTGATTTTTTAGCCATGACTTGATTGTTTAATTGTATAAAAACATTATAGGCATCTTCCAGGCTTTCTTTTGAATGTGTTCTAATGCCATACAAATATGAAAACAATGCAAATTGATTCGAGTGATTTATTTCCTTGTAAAACTGTTTTAAGTTAAATAGTGTTTGTGTATCATATGGGAAATATTTAAATGATTTTTTCAAATAGTTCTCAGCTTTTTGGAAGTCATTATATTTACTTTTGTGTAAAATTGCTAAAGGTATTAATATGACAGGAGTTAATTTTCTTTTTACGCTGTAATTTAATGTTTTTTCAGCTTCGTCCAAATCATTTTTTGCAAATAAAAGTCCAAGATAAAGATCAAGTACCTGTGTATCGATAATGGATAAATCCTGCATGTATGGCTTTAAAATTTCAAAAGCCATTTCTTTATTTCCTTCAAGCCCAATTTTTGTAAGTGCAAGCAGATATGCAGTTTTAGCCTGCATGGCTTTTGGATCAAGCCCATAAGCCTTAATTACTTTTGGGATTTTGTTTTGATATTTTTGTTTTTCCTCTTCAAGCTTTAAAAGTGAATTTTCGAGAATTTCTATTCCGCTGATAAGGTATTCATTACCTTTATCCTTATACTTCTCGCTGTTTGAAGAAAGTAAAAGACTTCCCAACATTTGGAGTCTTAGCGATTTAAACAAATCGTTTGGAGCTTCCCTTAGAGCTGATACAAATAGTGTTGAACTGTCTTTCCAGTCCAATGTTCGAATATAAGCTCTGATGCTTAAAGTAAGAAGGACTAGGAACATAATAAATATTTTGGAATGGTTCCAAAATCTATCTTTGTCAGTAGTTATATTTGAAAATAAAAAATGAGAAAGCCCGAATATGAGCATTAGTAAGGAAAAATACAGATATCGTTCACTTATTAGGCAGTATGTCGGAGAAAAAATATGCAGGAAAGGTAAAAGAGCAATAAAAAAAGGAGCAAATGCAGTAAAGAAATAAAAGCAAAACCTTTTTCTTATAAAAAAGAATGATAGGCATAAGAGTAAGATAAATGAATACATGAAAATAAATGAACAAATTGAATGGAATGAAAATAATGTTTTTGAAAAATCTATTATCATTGTTTGATCGATAGATAGGCGTAGAGGAGAAACGATTAATTTTATAAAATGAAAGAAGATTTGAGGTGATAGCCAAAAAATTCGCTCAAGTGTGATTGAAATTGGAGTAATCTCTGGAGTGAAAATGTTTCCCCTGATAACAGAAGATAAGAAATAGCCTACATAAACCACTAGCGCTATTAACAGAGGGAGTGCTTTCTTAAAAGCGGTATTTAGAGATTGTAGAACTGTATCATGTGGATTGTGAAAAGAATGAATCGCATAGATATAGAAAAATAAAATGAGCGGAACTGTTATAGAATACTCAGAATTAAAAAGGGGGAATAAGAAAAAAATGAAAACAAGTATACGACTCCAGGGATTTTCTTTTGAATCAGAATCTATCCAATTAACAAAATAAAATACTAAAATTAAGCAGAGAGTATAAGTCAAAATTGCTGCCCAGTTAGCTGTAAATAAAATTGATTCTATATTTACTGGGTGTAGTGCCCATAACAGTGTGAGAAAAGAAACTAACAGATATCTTATTTTGCTCTTCTTTAGAGAAGAACTGCATTGGGTTTCAGAGACTTTGTTTAAAGTCATATAAAGAAGGAGTGTGTTTAGTAGATGCAATGAAAATGATAAAAAGTGATAAGAAAAAGCATTTTTTTTGAATAAACAATATACAAATAATGTAACTAAAGTGTTGATTGGATCACAGCGAAGGTTTGAAATAGTTGAATAAAAAGGATTACTGGCTTCAAAGTGATTATTTAATCCAAAGTATTTAATGTATTCAAGAAGTTGTGTGAAAGAAGCAGGTATTGGCAATATTGTTTCGTTAAATATAATCTGTTCGTCAAAATGTTTCCACGGATAGTTTAAGGTATGTGCAAAAAAAATAGAAACAATTGTTAGTGTTAAAAAACAAAATAAAGTTGCCATCTTTTATAATCTCCCAAAAATCTGCTCATATATAATTTTAGTCTGGATTACTTGTGGATCATTAATATATTCTCTTAAAAGTTTTTGCAGGATATTTTTTGACATCTCTTTGTTGTTTAAAGCAAGATATACATGAGCTGCTTCCTTTAAACTTTCGGGATCGTGGGTTCTAAGCCCGTAAAGGTATGAATAAAATGCAAATTCTTTCGCATTGTTTAGTTTCTTGTAAAGCCTTTTTAAGCCAAATAAAGTAGAAGGATCATATGGAAAATATTTAAAAGATTGATTTAAATATTTTTCAGTAAGTGTCAGATCGTTATATTTGAACTCGCATAAGTCTGACAAAGCTACAAATAATACTGGACTAAATCTTCTTTGGTTTAGTGCCTTATGTAAGATATTTTCAGCTGCATCAATATTTTTTGTATTAAATAAAATCTGATAGTAGAAATCCAGAATGATTGTATCTAAAAATCCTAGATTCTTTGCATATGGTTCAAATATTTTATAAGCCTTATAAGGATCACTATTATTAGAGTATTCAGTGAAAGCTAGTAAAAAGGCTACTTTTGCCTCAAGTGTTTTTGGATCTAACCCATAAAACTTAATGACTTGAGGTGTTTTATCCTGATATTTTATTTTTTTATTCTTAAAGTAAATGAGTGCTTTCTTTAAGGTTCTTCTGGAAGCTTCGTTATATTTATTGATGGTATTTTGAGAGATGTCTTTCTGGAAAGTTTTTAATGAAGAAGCAACCATTTCTAATCTAAGCCCTTTATAAAGATTGTTGGGAGAAGTTTTAATAGCAGATGTAAGTAAAGTGTAACTATCGCTCCAGTCCAGGGTACGGAAATAAGTTCTTGTACTTAATGTGCATAGGATTAAAAGCAAAATTATTACTGAAAGGTGGGGTATGAACTTCTTTTGTGAAAAATCTGAAATTAATGAAAATAAAATATAAGAAAATCCAATTATAAGAAAAAAAAGTGGAGAGTAAAGGTATCTTTCACTTGCAAGGTTATAAATGGGCGACAGTATATGTAAGAAAGGGAATAGTGAGAAGAAAAACGGAATAAACAAAATAAAAAGATAAAAGAACCCTCTCCTCCTTACATAAAAAAATGAAATTAAAGAGAGAAAAAGTAAGCCAAACATAATTAGAAAACATAAAATTGCATAAGGGTGAAAAAGGTAATGGGAAAACTTGACTTGTGCTGTTTGATCGATTGATAAGGTTATCGGGAAGAAAATTAATTTCAGAAAATGTAAAAATATCTGTGGTGCTAGCCAAAATATTCGTTCTAATGTAACCTCAAGAGGAGTCTTGGCTATCATGTTTAAGTTTTCTTTTGTCAGAGAAGAAAAGAAATGAAAAATAAAAATTGCAAGTACCAGAAGTAGAGGCAGTAACTTTTTAAGAGAGTATAGTATAGTTTGAAAGGTAAAATAATCGGAATGATTATTCTGATGATTAGCATAGATGTAGAAAAATAAAATCAAAGGAAGCGTCACCGAATGTTCGCAAATAAATAGTGATGAAATGAATAGAATAAATGTAAGAATAAAAAATGAAAAATGATCTTCAGTCTTTGAATTAAAGAAACAAAATACTGTTGTAAAAGCTAAAGTATAGGAAAGAAGAGTTGGCCAATTGCATGCAAATAAAACCGGTTCCACTATTGCCGGGTGCAGTGACCATAAAAGAGTTAATAGAGAAATCAGGGAAAGCCTTGTCAAATTAGAAATTAAAGAAGTAAGGCTATAATTCTTGGCAACACTGTTCAAAATTAAAAAAAGCAAGCAGGTGTTTATAGTGTGGAGAAGAATTGATGTCAGGTGATAAAGAGAGACATTCTTTTGAAACAAAAAAAATACAAAAAGTAAAATGAGGTTATTGATTTTGTCACACCTTATATTTGAAATGTTTGAGTATAGAGGATTGCTGGCTATGAAATGATTGTTAAGTCCAAACAGCTTTATCATTTCAAATATTTCTGAAAATGAGGCTGGAGCAGGCATTACTGTTTCATTGAAAATAATATCTTCATCAAAGAACTTCCAAGAATAATTTATAGTGTGTAAGTAAAATAAAAAAACAACTGAGCCTGTTATAAGGCAAATAAACAGAGTCAAATAGTTTTGTTTGTTTGGATTTGCTTTCAAGTTTAAAACCCCTTAGTTCTTGTCTTCTCTAGAGATGAAATTCTATTTTCTGCTCTTAGAGCTTTGTCTTTTTTATTTAATAAGAAATAAATATTTTGTGCAACCTTTAAATCTTCTGCTGAGTGTGCTCTAAGTCCATAAATATATGAAAAGTCAGCAAATTTTTCATAATCTCCCTTTGCCTGATATATTTTTTTCAGTAAAGTAAGTGTTCTTATATCGTACGGGAAGTACTTAAATGCTTGCAATGCAAACTTTTCTATTTCTTTCAGGTAAGCTTTATCTATTTTTGTTAAATCAGCTGTGATAAAAATTATTCGTAAAGAGTAAGGATCCCTTTCATGTAGAATTTTTAAAATCTCTTCAGATTCAGGTAACATGTTGTTTTGATAAAATAATGTTGAATAAAAAACGAGTGCATCAACAGGTAGGATAGAAAGATCTTTTATATGTTCCTGCATGATTTTTAAAGCTATTTTTGGATCTTTATTTAATCTAAAACTAGTTTGTGCGTATACATATGCTGCCTTTGAAAGAAGTGTTTCTGGATCTAAGCCATAGGTTTTAAGAATAATTGGTGTTACTACTTCATACATGTCTGTTTGTTTTTGAAGTTCAGTAATTGCTTGTTTGGCATATTTAATAGCAAGCTTTTTGTATTCTGGTTTAACTTCATCAAGTGGACTATCACTTAAGATTTTATCCTGTGGTATTAATTCTTTATATTTAAATGCTTTGTAAAGAGGATTGTCAGTAGTTTTGATTACTGATTTATACAGTGTGTCATTATTTTTCCAGTCCAGCGTTCTTACATATGCTCTCCCTGAAGATATTGCTAAAAGTATTATTAATATTGAAATCATTAAGTTTGTGAAAGCTTTTTTATTCTCATATTCTGAAATCCTTAGAAATATAAGATGTGCAAATCCAAAAATTAAAATAAATGAGGAAAAATATAAATATCGTTCACTGGCTAAATTATATGATTGAGCTAATACCTGTGAATAAGGTATTAAAGAAAGAAGAAGCGGAATAGTTATTACAAAGAAACTAGGGAATTTTTTGTTTGCTCTTACTAAAGAAATAAGAGAGAGAAGTATAGAAATAAAAATAAAACCAATGCAAAAAATTGCAGATGGGTCAAAAAGAGTTTTTGCAATTTTTACAAAAAAAGTCTGGTCTATTGAAAGATTAATCGGAAAAAAAATGAGCTTTATGAAATGGAAAATAATTTGAGGAGAAAGCCATAAGATTCTTTCTGTAATTAGAATGGGCGAAAATGTGCCAATATTGATTCTTGTTCTTGAAAACAAAAAGGATATTACAAATATAAGAGAAGCAGTTAATAATGGTAATGCCTCAAGAATAGTTTCCTTAAAACATATTGGAAATGATTTTGAGAATGAAATAGATTTATGATTGAAGTGTATTTTCATTACCAGTGTGTATGCCATAAGAATAAGTGGAAGCATAAAATTAAACTCTGCGGTAAAGAGTGCGATTACAAAAGGTACAAATAAAAAAATAAATCTGGAGAATGTAAATCTAACTAGTTTAAAATCCTGAGGTTGTAATTTTAAATAAATAAAAGCTGTTAGAAAGCAAAGAGTGTGACTTAAAACAATGTTTCCATTTGACAGTAGTAAAACTGATTCCATGTTTACCGGGTGAAGAGCCCACAGTAATGTAAGTGTAGAAATCAGAATCAGTTTAATTGATTTATTAACTTCATCTTTTAGGAAGAGCTTGGATACTGTATTTAGTATCAGGAATATAAGGATTGTATTTATTAGATGTAGACTTAGGCTGTAAAGATGATATGAGACAGGATTCTTCTTAAGAAAGAATAGAATCAGCAGCATAAATAGGTTATTGAATATAGGGTTACAACGAAACGAAATTATATTTGAGTAAAGAGTGTTGGTCGCTTCAAAGCAGTTATTTAGTCCCAGTAAAGATATCAGTTCAAACATTTCAGAGAATGAACTACATATAGGAAGGTAGCTTTCTTGTAGAGGTACTATTTCATCATAAGCTTTTATCTGATAAAAAATTGTATGAGAGAAAAAAATAAATACAATTAGGCAGCTAATAATGCATGTTAAAGCAGTCAGATTGATCTTCTTTGACTTTTGTTTCATTCTTAATCCCTGCCACTTAAAATTTTCTCTAAAGATACAATCCTGTTTTCTGCTTTAAGGAGTCTGTCTTTGTTATTTAGGAGCAAGTATAAGTTATGTGCAATCTTTAAGTCTTCTAATGAATGTGTTCTAAGTCCATAAACATATGAAAAGTAAGCATATTTTTCACGCTCTCCCTTCACTTTATATAATTTTGTTAGTAATAATAATGTTTTTGTATCGTATGGATAGTACTTAAAAGCTTTTAAGGCATATTTTTCTATCTCTGCTAAGTTTCCGTATTTGATTAAAATGAAATCACAAAGTGAAAAAACAATTCGTAGAGAGTAAGGATCTTTTTTATATCCCAACCTTAGTAGTTCCTCAGCTTTATCCGGCTTATCGCTAAAGTAAAAAAGTGAAGAATAAAAAGCAAGTGCGTCAGTACTTAATAAGTCCGGGTCTTCTATATTATTTTGCATTATGCTAAGTGCTTTTTGAATATCATTGTTTAAACTGAAATCAACTTTCGCAAGCAGATATTCTGCTTTTGCAAGTAGTGTTCTTGGATCCAACCCGTAATTTTTAATTATGAGTGGTGTGCTCAATTGAAATTTATCTTTTTCAATTTTTAAAAGTTCAATAGCTTTCTTTAAGTTTTTAATAGCAAGTTTTTTATATTTTGGCTCAACTGCTTCTTCCGGGTATTCTATTAAAAGCTTATCTTGTGAAGTAAGCTCCATATATCTAAATGCTTTGTATAGAGGATTATTAGTAGCTTTAATGGCTGATTTATAAAATGTAATGTTGTCTTTCCAGTCTAAAGTTCTAAAATAGTCCCTTGTAGTATAAGTGCACATTAGAGAAAATAAAATAAAAAGTAATATCTTCGTAGGCATTTTATTAATGCTTGTATTGATTTGGAAGTTGTTAAATAAAAGGTGTGAGAACCCAAATATTAAAAGAAACAACGGTAGATATAAATATCTTTCGCTTACAAGGTTATAAGACGGTGCCAGGATCTGCGAATAAGGTACAAGTGAAAGAAGAAATGATAAAAAAGTTATAAAGAAAAAAGGAAGCTTACTTGTTGCTTTAATTAAAGATAAAAATGACAGGCATATGATAATGAATATGAAGCTAAAGCAAAAAACAGCATAAGGGTCAAATAACGATTTTCCTAATCGCAATAAAAATGTTTGATCTATTGAAAGCTTAATTGGGAAAAAAACAAGTTTAAAAAAGTGAAATAGTATTTGGGGAGAAAGCCAAAAGATCCTCTCCAAAATTAGTATTAATGAATGAGAGCCAATGTTAATTCTGGAGGGTGAAAATATGAATGCTATTACAAATAAAAAAGCAGCTATAAACAATGGTAATGTTTCGCTTAAAGTTTCTCTAAGACAGATTGGAAAAGATTTTGAGAATGAAGTAGATTTATAGTTGAAATATAACTTCATGGCAATCGTGTATATAAAAAGAATAAAAGGCAGCATAAAGTTGTATTCTGCAGTAAATAGTGCAATCATAAATGGCAAAAATAAAATTAAAAATCTTGAGAGAGTTTGTTTTATTGGTTTAAAATCAAAAGGTAATTGCTTTATATAAATATAGACTGTTAGAAAACAAAGAGTATGTCCTATAAGGGTGTTGGTATTTGAAAGCAATAGAACTGATTCAATGTTTATAGGATGTAGTGCCCATAATAACGTTAGCAGTGAAATAATAGATAACCTGGTTTTATTGTTCTGTTCATCTTGTGCTGAAGTTATAGATTCAGATTTGTTTAAATATAAAGTAGCTTTATTCATCATAAGAAAAATAAGAGCAGCATTGATTAAGTGCAATACTAAACTGCACATATGATAAGCAACAGAATTCTTTTGAAAAATTAACTGTACTAAAAGTACAAGAAAAGTGCCAGCAGGATTACTTCTTAGGGAGACAATGTCTGAATAAAGAGTGTTAGTTGCTTCAAAATAATGATTTAATCCTAATAAAGAAATTAATTCGTACATTTCAGAAAAAGAAAAACAAACAGGGAGGAAGCTCTCATGAAACGGCATAAGTTCGTCAAAAGCTTTTAATTGAAAAAAGGTCGTAGGGAGATAAAATATAAAAACCACAAGTAGAGTAGCCAGGCAAAATATCATTATCCAGTTAGTGTTTTTTTTCATTTTTTATTTTCAGGCATTAACATTATTAATTGTTCTAACTCTTTTGTATACTTTTTTGCTTCAACCACATCATTTGAATTTAAGTTGAATTTTATTAAACCAATAAGAATACTTTTATATATGTCAGCATTTAACGGATTATAATTGTATAGATTTTTTGCTGCTAAATATGCTTCAGTTAAGGTTGGAATAACTTTTTCTTTTTCATTTGAAAGATAATAATATTTGCTAAGCAGTAAAAGTGTTATTGGATTTTGCCTGTCAAGCATTAGTAATTTAATCAGAGGTTTGTGAGCTTTGTTTAACTCATTTAGTGATAGATATAGTTGTAAGGATTTTTGGTAACCCTGTATTGAATGTATTCTTAAGCCCAGCAAATACTCGTATTTAGCTAAGTTTTCAGTATCTTTTTTTAATTCATAAAGTTTAATCATCCTTTTTAGCATACGCTTATAAGTGGGATAAAAATTGTACCCGAATTCAATAATTCTGGATGCTTTGATCAATTCATTTTTGTTTAAATATAAATTGCTGAGTGTATAAATTATAGTTGGGGAAAATGGATACTTGTCCCATGCATATTCAAGTATTTTCTGGGATTTATCTACTTGCTTGGTTGCATTTAGTAATTTTGCATACAGATCAAGTTCTGCACAGCCAGCGTATTTTATGTTTGGTTCTATAATAGGTTCGTAAAATCGCAGGATATTATCAGGGTTTTCATTAAAGTGATTAAGCCTTATATTTGAAATTGTGTATGATGAACTTATTAATAAAGAAGTTGGGTCTAAGCCATAAACTCTTAGCGTCTGAGGAATTTGAATATGTCTGTGTTGTTTTTCATTTAGTTCTGTAGCTGCCCCTACTAATTCTTTTATACTTTTATCTAAAAACATCCTCATTTTATTTCTTTCACCGATGCTGTCAAAGTAATAACCAAGTATTGAGTGTATTTGCCCTTTGTATAAGTTATCCTTTTTGCATTGAAGAGCTGAGCTGTAAAGAGTGTAAGTATTTTCCCATGCTTTAAGTCCGGTAACTGTTTTTATACCGAGTAAAATAGGGATTATAACTAAAATCGAATAAAGAAGCTTTTTATTCAATAGTGGTGATTGTTCAAAAGTAATTCTTATTGAGTGAATTAAAATTACTGAAGTAAATATGCCAACAAATAGTGGAAAGTAACAATACCTTTCTGCTATTAAACAATATGTCGGAGAAATAATATGCAAAAATGGAAAAACAGAAAACAAAAAACTATAAATCAATGGAAAGGTAAATTTTATCTTACTGGTTTTATTGAGAAAGAAGAGAATAGCAGGTATTAAAAGAAATTCTAAAAAAATAATTAGTTTAAATAGTGCAAGAGGATTAAAAATGGAATCCGATAAGTTTACTAAATTAGATTGATTGATCGATAGGTTTACTGGATAAATAAACAATTTTAAGAAATGAAAAAATATGTGTGGTGTTATAAGCAAAACTCTTTCAAGGAGCGGGCTTGTGAGCTGTTCTGAATACAATGAATGAGGCAAAAGTATAAGTGAGTAATATAAAACAAAAGATATAAGTCCTAAAAAAAATGGAATGCAAATTTTAAATGAATCTATAAATGCTTTTAAAACTGACCTGGAAAAATTATATGCAAATGAAAATGAAATAAAATACAAAATCAGAGGTAAAGTATAGTTGTGCTCGTTTATTAAAAGTGACAGAAAATATAACAGTGTCAGCGAAATAATTTCTAAGCTTGTGTTCTCAAAATTGTTTTTATAAATCTTTTTTGTAATGTATAAGATAAATGCAAATGAAAAAGTATAGTTAAATAACATTGTCCAGTTTGTAGCCAGTTGTACTGCTTCTATGTTTGTCGGGTGTAATGCCCACAGTAATGTAAGCAAAGTTGAAATAATCCAAATTCTGTTTGTTGCAAGCTTTAAAAATGACAATAATTGATAAAAAATTAGCCAGGTAAAAGCTGTGTTTATCAGGTGCATTAAAACCCCAAATAAGTGATAGTAGAAAGCATTTTTTTTAAATAGATAGAATATAAGGATGTTGAAAATAGCTCCCAATGCATTTGAATATCTCGCATTGATTATGTTTGAGAAGAATGCATTTTGAGAATCAGTGTGGTAATTAAATGCATAAGTACGAATTATTTCGAATAACTCAGTAATATTTAATGGTATAGGGAAAAGAGATTCATTAGATATAAGCCTTTCATCAAAGAACTGCCATTCCCGATTTAGTGAAGGTAGGTAAACCAATAAAACAATAATAATTGTAGTAAATAAAAAAAATAATTTTTTAATCTCTTTTTCCATAGATAATTTTTAAATCTTTTGCCCCTTTAAATCAAGATGTATCTGAGCTGCTTTTTGATAAGCTTTTGTACTGTGACTCCTTAGTCCAATCAAATATGCAAACTTGGCTTGATTTTCAAGATCATTTTTTAAGGTGTAATATCTAAAAAATTGTATAAGAGTTTGTAAATCCCCTGGATAATATTTATAAGCATACTGTAATATATCAAATGCTTTTTCAAGAGTTTTATTACTTATTAAGTAGTAATTAGAAAGAGAATGCAGTATTGACGAACAATATAGAAACCTGTTGTGTGCATTTTCTAAGACTTGTACGGCTTTGTCGGTTTGTCCTGCTTTCACAAGAATATTTGCATACATGGCAATTTCATTTATAAAAGCTAAATGAAGTTTATTTTTTATATATGGCTCGTAGAAAGCTAATATTTTTTTTGCATCTTCGTGGTAATAGTCTTCTTTTACAGTGGTGATTAAGTATGCAGTTTTTATAATTAATGAATCATAATCAAGCCCATAAGATTGAAGTATAGCTGGCTGGCTTGGATATTTCTTTCTTAAGATTTTAAATTGTTTTAATGCCATTTTTAAAAATGGCAGACTTCCCTCTAAAGATTTTTTTGCAGAAGCTTTTTTGCCTTTGATTTGTAGCTGGGTCGTATAAGTAATCAGCTTTTGTGCTTTATACAGTGGATTGTTTTCTATTTTTATTGCTGATTCTAAAAGCTTATCTCCATTGGACCAGTCTTGAATCCTGATTATTGTTCTGCCTGAGAGGAGAAGAAGTAGGGATGAAAGTAGTATAAGTGCAGACTTCAGTTTTTTTTGATCGATTAGTGAATGAAAAACACTAAACAAAATCACAAGGAGTATGAATGAAGGGAAATAACAATATCTGTCAGCTATTAAACAATAGTTTGGTGAAAGAACATGTAAAAAAGGAAAAAGTGCAAAATAAAAAGCATAAATTAATAGACAGATTAGTCTAATGTCCTGATTTTTTCTTGAGAATAGTAAAATAACTGGAGAAAGAATAAAAAACAAGTATAAGAGGGTACAAAGTACCGAATGCAAATCAAAAAGCGTACTTGATAGGTGTATAAGATTTGATTGGTAAGTTGACAATGTTTTGGGGAAAAGTAAAAGCTTTAAAAAAGAGAGGAATATTTGTGGTACAAGCCATAGATTCCTTTCTATAAACAGATAAGTTGTGTTAGAGCCCAAGAAACTTTTTGTAGCGGGATTGTTTCTTATGAATGAATATAAAACAAAAATTGCTATACCAATGAAATATGGTGATGAAAGTTTGAATGAAGTAACACCAGCTTCTCTTATTGATCCGATTTTTTTATATGTATAAGCAAAGATAAAAAAGAATATAACTAATGGAAATGTGTAGGCATGCTCTGCAAAGAACATGGAAAGTAAGACCAATGCTGGAATAAGAAAGAACTCTAGAGATGTAACCTTGAAATCATTATCGATGATTTTAAAAGTCTCATAAAGTATAAAGCCAAAACAAAAAGTATAAGTAAAAATCATATTCCAATTTGTTGCAAGCAGTACAGCTTCAGTGTTTGCACTATGTAATGCCCATATAGCAGTAAACAGAGAAATAAGAAATAGATTAGGAAGAGAGATTTTATTTGAAAACAATTTTGTAATTTTATAGAAAATAACCCAAATGAGCGCTGTATTTATCAGATGAATTAGTAGTTGAAGTGTGTGATAGGGGAAAGGGTTTTTCTTGAAAAAATATGACATTAAGACTACAGATATTGAAGTTAAAATGGGCTCACTACGAACAGATAGCTGGCTTGAGAAAAAAGTGTTCATTGATTCCAGATGACAGTTAAGTACAAAATATTTAATAATTTCAAAAATTTCACTTATGGAGGAAGGTGTTGGAAATAGTGATTCATCTTTTAGTATGCGTTCATCAAAAAAGAGCCAATCTCTATTTAAAGAAGGTATATATATTAAAAGAACTAAAAGTAAAGTTCCAAAAAGAAAGAAAAGTTTGTTTTTACTTCTTTCCATAAGTTATATTCCTGCTTGAAGTAACTGTTGTTTAATATTTAGGATTTGTTTCTTTTCTATTTGTGTTAAATCCTTTATTCCTTCAAGTTCATTTAAGTATTTTCTTACACTTGAAAAATCTTTTAAGTGAGTATTCACATTAATTAAGCTTGTAAGTATTCCTTTAGTGACTCGTATATCTTTATTGGTACCAAGTGCCTTGTCAGCAAGATAAGCAGCATTTAGTATTTCAAGTATCTTACTTCTTTTCCCACTTACATCTAAGTATCTGCTCATAAGTAGTAATGAAAGAGGATCGTTTGCATTTAATCTAACAAGCTTCTTTAGTGTTTTATGAGCTTCAGGTAAATTATTTAAATCAAGATATATTTGAGCTGCCTTTTGATACCCCTTTGCGTAGTGATCTCTTAAACCAAGCAGATAGGAAAACTTGGCTTGATTTATGAGGTCATTTTTTATTTCATAGTATCTAAGTAGTTTATACAATGTAATGCCCTTGTTAGGGAAATACTTGTAAGAATATTGTAAAAGTTCAAAAGCTTTCTCCTGATTTTTTTCGTAATCCAAATAAAAATCTGCCAGTGCATGCATTAAGTCCATGTAATATGGAAATTTTTTAAATCCATACTCCAGCACACTTTTAGCTTTTTCAATTTGCCCATCACTTAATAGAAGTTTTGCATAATAAAGAAGCTGATTACATGAGAGTAAATCAAGATCGTTCTTTATATACTTTTCAAAAAAAGCAAGTATATCTTTAGGTGGTACCTGATAGTTATCGCTTCTAATTATTGCAATTCCAAAAGCAGCTTTTAAAAGCTGAGTATCATAATCTAAACCGTACAATTTTAAAGTTACTGGCTGTACTGGATTCCTTTTTCTCAATATTCTTAACTGCTTAATTGCTTTTTGTAGTTCTTTTATAGCTTCTTGATAATATTCTTCCATCTTGCCCATCATTTTTTGAGACCCAAAAACGTCACCTAATACGGTGAGTTTTTTGCCTTTGTAAAGGGGGTCTTTTTCAATTTTTATGGCTGAATCATAAAATGTGTAGGCATTGCTCCAGTCCTGAATTCTTACTAGTGTTCTGACTGTCATAAGGAAAAGTAAGCATAATAGGATAGAAATAACCGCACTAGGTCTTTTCCAATTTGAAAAGGTGCACAGACTTATATATATAAGGAATAAAAGTAAAAATGATGGGAAGTAACAGTACCTGTCTGCGATTAAGCAATATGTAGGTGTAATTATTTGCAGGTAAGGGATGAGTGAGAAGAGAAAAGCATAAAATAATATACAAATAAATTTAACATTTTGATTTTTTACTAAGATGAATAAGGTCAATGGCAAAAGAATAAAAATCAAATAAAATAGTGTACAAAATATTGAATAAGGCTCAAAAATTGAATTAGCTAGATGTACATGATTTGATTGATATGCTGAAAGTGTCTTAGGGAAAACCAGTAGTTTTATAAAATGAAAAAAGATTTGAGGTGTAAGCCACAGATTTCTTTCAAGAAAAATATAAAAGGAAGATTCCTTTATATGGTTGTCTAAAGTTTCTTTGTTACTAAACAGAGAAGCCATGGGAGAGTCTGCTTGTAAAAATGAGGTTAATAAAAATAAAATCAAGCCTATAAAATAAGGGGAAGATAGTTTAAGTGAAGTAAGAAGTGAATATTTAAACTTGTTGGATTGCCTGAGCATAAATGCAAAAATAACAAATAAGATAATTAATGGGAATGAATAGCCATGCTCTGCAAAAGACATTTGGAGTAAAAATAAGCAGGAGATTATAAATATCCTTAATTTTGAGTTTTTAAAGTTGTTCTCTAAAATTCTGGATATTTCATAGAGCAAAAATGCAAAGCAAAATGTAAAAGTGAGAATTCCATTCCAATTTGTTGCAAGCAGTACAGCTTCAGTATTTGCGCTGTGTAATGCCCAGAGAAGCGTAAATAAAGAAATGACTGTATAAACAAGGTGATTTTGTTCATTATTATGCAGATATTTAAATACCTGTGAGATTTTTTTTAAGATAAACCATACAAGAACAGTATTAATAAGATGAATTACAAGTAGGAATGAGTGATAAAGGAAAGGGCTTGTTTTAAAAAAGTAAGAAATAAAAACAAAAATTGACCAGGCTAATGGTACTGAGCGAATTGTCATATGGTTTGAAAATGTGCTGTTCATTGACTCAGTATGGCAATTAACTACAAATGTGTGTATATCTTCAAAGATTTCATCAAGCCTTGTTGGTATTGGTAGAAGTGTTTCAGCATAAATAATTTTTTCATCGAAAGGTTGCCAGGGCCTAAATAGTGAAAAAGAATAAATGATAAGGACAAGTAGCATTGTGCCTAAAAGGTATAGTGAGTTTATATTTGTAAATTTTTTAATTAGTGCCTGTAATAAAGTCTCTTTGTTATTTTTTTTGAAGGTATTTGGTTTTTTAAATCTTACTTTTGCCATTTATAGAAATTGTACTTTTGAATATACACGGTTTTTTATACTCGTTTTAAAATATTAGGTTTTTATAAATTTGACAAATTATTATTAGTATATGTCTTTTATTTCCGTTAGGATTTCTCCTAAAGTTTCTCCAAATAATACATAATTCAAGGTCAGGAGAAATTTACTAAAGGTTAGAATAACTACATTAACAGCTAGAAAGATAAAAAGAATAACTCGTATTACCCTTTAATATAAACTTAGATAGTGTTAACAGGAACTTTATGATTGAGTTGAAGTTCAAACAAACTGGTGTATTCTTGACTTTGGCGTGTTAGACAAAATTATTTTGAAGTTTTTTAATTAAAATTTCAAAATAGCTTGGTCTAAAACAAAAAAGTTATTGTGTAAGTTAAAGGATGTTAACAATAATAATTAAGAAGGAGTAGAAATTAATGAAATTGATTTCATCGAAAAAGACTAAGCGTAATGTTGCGCTCTTCTTTGTTCTCGCATTTATGCTTTCAAACCTTTTATCGCTTTTTGGGCCAAGTGCTCAAGCTGCGGTATCAGTTACAGCCCCATCAACTGGTACATGTTTTCAACACAATGGTACAGTTGCAAACGGTGCTCTAGTCACGGTTTATAATATTGGTACAATTCAGCTTTCATTGACAGCATCAGAAATTTCACCTGGTGTTGACGCAGCAGGCACAACTGCAGCAACAACAGCTGCTGTTTCTAACGCTGTTACAGCAGGTCACATTGATACAGCTAGTGACATCATTGGAAATATTTTTACAATAACTCCTCCAACAGGTACAAACTTTGTAATAGTGCCTGGCTTCCAAGACACTACTGCTAGCCGTACAAACATACTTTTAAATGCAAATGCACAAATATCAAATGCATTATCTACTGACTCTACAAACGCAGCAGTAGATAGTACGCTTGATATAGATGTAGGTGTAGTAACAGCTGGTACAGTAGGACTTGGCAGAGCAGTAGTAGCAATTGCAAGAGACGCAGATGCAGGTTCAGCTACTTCTAACTTTGGTTCAGAAACATATCCAAAATCTGGTACTGGAAGCAACACCGTAACAATTACTGTTAATGGCTTAGGTATTGCAATTCCTCCATCTGGAGATACAGCACTAAGTGGTACATTAACAGCAACACTTGATTCTACAGTTCCTTCTGGTACTGGAGCATCTGGTGGTAGTGGTACTCCTGCAGTAGCAAGTGCTATTTCAGGTTTATCCCAAACAATTAACTTATGTACAGTAACCTCACCAGCCGGTAAGATTGAAGCAGTGCTAGATATTGATAATGACTCATCAGAGTTATATGATAAATCTGGTACTACCAGCCAAAACCTGGTTGCTTTAGGTCAAATAGGAAGCAATACAACGATTGCAATATTTGATACAAATACAGTAGCAGCAGGTGTAAGCAGTTCTACCTTAGTTGATACAGAGGCCATTATTATTAAAGGTATTGGTACTGGAACAACAGGTGTTACAGCTACAGACCAAGCTATTGCAACTGGAGCCTTAACTAGTGATATTGATACTGATGCTGAGTTTCCATCAGCTACAGGGTTAGATATAACATCATCCTTGTTTGCAAATAACTCAGGTGCAGCAGGATCAGCTCCAATTACAATTAACTTTGAAGATGACAACTCTTTAGCAGTTACTACCTTACAAGCAGTTGATATTGTTATTACTAACACAACTGCAGCAGGTGGAACTGGATTACCAACGATTGCTGGATTTAGTGGTGCTCAAACTTCTAGATTTGGTTTCTTGGGAGCATTAAGAGCAGCACTTCACGAAGGTGGTAACGCTACCAGTTTGGCAAATACCGTATCTGGTACAGCCTGGGGTGTTGCGTCAATTATAGGCGGACCTACAGGCAGTATAGCAAATCAAGAGTCAACAAACCCGACTACTGGTGCACCAGGTTTAGCTACTTCTACTGCTAATGGAACTGGCGCTACTACTCTTGAACCTTTCCAGCCTTCATTTGTAGACTTAAGACTTTTCTGTTCAGCAAGCACAAACCCAGTAGCAGGTTGGTTTGCTATCTTGAACAGCGGAGTTGCAGCAAATACTATTGGAACTACAGCAGGTGGTACTAAACAGTTAATTAAGAGATCACAAGCTGGACAAAAGTTTGCAGGACCAAATGCAACCTTATTCTTCCAAACATTGACAAACATTTCTGGGACACAAGCATCATCGTCACTTACAGCTGATGCAACAAGACAATTTATAGTTGGAGAAAAGATAGTAGCAGTTGGACTTGATACAGTTAACGGTAGTAATGCACTGTTATATGCATCTTGTGCAAACAATGCCTTGACTATATACCCAATTCAAAATGGTTTTGACGCAGCTAGAGATGTTATTGCAATTACTCCAAAACTGCAAGTTACAAATGTTAGCAGTACATTCTCACAGGATGTAAATGTCATTGCAAACGTTTCTGGTAATAACTTATCAGGTACTACTTCATTAACACTGGCAACATTAGTTGGTGTACCAGCTACTGGCGGAAACTCTAGCTTAGCTTCAGCACAAGGTGTAGCAGTATCAGAAAACAGTAGTTTAGGTATTGATTGTTCAAGCGGAGGTCAGTCAAGTGTAGTTCTAAGTGGTGTAGCCACTGGTTCAGTTACTACAGCTGCAACTGCTGCTTGTACAGGTGGTGTAATTGCACCTCCATCTACCTTCTTTACTGGCGGAGCTCCTAATTCAGTTTCTGGAACTACAGTTATTGATGGTGCACCAGTTGTACAAGGTGAAGCAAGAGGTATTCTAGTCACTGAAAGCAGTGTAACTGGATTCAACCAATTGTTAAATCAAGTTGGTGGTGGTGCTACTGGTACTGTATTTGAAGTTCAATTACCTACAGGTTGTGATGTTATTGATGATAGAGACGATAACAATACAGCAGTATCAAATTCAGCAAGTACAGGTGGTAACGATGTTACAAGGTTCTCCGTAACTCAAACTGGTGGTATTACAGCATCAGTAGCAGCCGGTGGATCAGGTGATGCAGCACTCACAAATGTGAATGTTGTAGCATCAGCATCAGGTACAACACCAGCTAGAGCATACTTTAGAATTAGTGCAGGAAATGGTTCAGCAGCTGATGCTGCAGTAACAGATAGTATCTTGTTCAGGATTGATTCACAAGATTTATTCTGTCCAACTACAGTAACTGGTGACCTTTCAGGAAAAATCCTTGCACAAAACAAAGTATCTGGTCCAACACTTACATCAAATCTTGGTACAGCCATGTTTGGTACAGCAACACAAGCATTAAGCTTTGCATTTGCTGATGATGTAGCTACTTCAGTAAAAGGTGAAGTTTCTACCAATACTAATCTTGGTCCAACACCAAGGTTTACAGGTACTGGTGGTGGCGTAACAAATTCACATCCGTTTAAGATTGTTGAATTGGATAACAGATCCTTCCCAATCGGTGGCAGGGTTTCTAAACGAAACTTAGATCCTGATAACACAACAACTGGTACAGTTATAACCAAAGGACAAATTTGGATTATTCCTGCATCAGGAGCTGCATTTAGTGCTGCACCAGCAACGGCTGATGTCTCATTCTCAGACAACTCATTAGTTGTTGATGGAGCACCAGTACTTGTAGCTAGTGCTACTCAGGATGCAAATGCACCATTAGGTACAATTCTTATTGGTATCAAGAAGAATACAGCTTCAGGTGCAACCGATCCAGCAACGACGAAAACAACCGTTACAGTTAAGAACCTCAAGTTAGCAGCAGCTACAAGCAGTACAACTGATCTAGTTGCTTCAGTTGAGTTCTATTCACAAGATGCAGGTGTAGTAGTTAACACACCAGGTGTTGCGGCAGGAAATAGTTCGTCAACTCCGACACTATTTACTCCATTTGCACCAGGTTCAACAAAAGCTTCAACACAGCTTAATGTTGCAACTACTTCTGCAGTTCAGTTAGGAGCTGGTTCGTTAGCAAATAGCTTGATAACATCCAGGCTTACAACTGAAGGTGCACCTCAACTGAATCCATTTGCGAAAGTTATTGCAACTCAAGCAAATGCAGATTCTTCAAAAATCACAGTTAGTGCAGTGGCTCCTACTGCAACAAGCAGTTCAGGCAGCTCTGCTCTAGCAACAGAAAACATTGTTACAGTTACTGGTGTTGCTGGTGCTGTAGATGGTGGTGCTGAAGTAGTTATTACTTCAGGACCTAATGCATCGACAGTATACGGGTCAACCACAGTAATTGCATCAACTGATGGTTCATTTACTGCAATGTTAAGAGGCGATTGTTCACCTCCTAACACTAGTCTTACTCTTATTGTTACTGAACAATTAAGTGGTAATAAATCAACGTCAGTTACCAAGACAGCACTATGTAATGGTGCAACTGGTGAAACTGCAGATAGCGTATTTGCTGCAATAGCTGGATCAGATGGTCAAGCAACAGTAGCAAAAGTACTGTCGTACGTTTCAGCTCAAGGAGGTCTATCAGCAATAGTTACAGCAGGTGGTGCAAAACTACAAGGCGTAATTAAAGCTGCTAAGGCTGCGCTCGGACTTAGCTAATAGCTAAGTGCCATATTATTGAGGCCCCTGTAACCCAGGGGCCTCTTTTCAAATTAAATTAACATCATTTAAAAAATGAAAAAGGATTAAAAAAGAAAAAGATAGGATAGGTACGGTAAAAAAGATTTATTGGTTTTATTAGGAAAGGGTGGAGGAAAATAAAATGGTTAATAGAGCAACTTTGGGTGTGTTAATAATGTTGCTTTTGTTTGGTCTTTTTGGATTTAATTGGCCAGCTGCAAAAGCACAAGTAGCAACACCAGCACAAGCAACGATAACTGTAAGTGGTGTACCAACAGGTACAAAAGGACTCGCAGTTGAAGTTACTGTTGATACAGCAGTAGTAACTTTAGATTCATCAGCATCAAGCAGTGTTAGCGGTGCACTAGTGGTTACAGGAAGTATGTCAGAAGGCGTTGGAGTGATTAGTACAAGTAGTGACTTGCCAGCAAGTTTTACAATTACAGCACCATTTAAAGGTGTAACTGCTGGAACGTCAATGGTATCAGTTGGAAAAGTTTTAGATATGATTGGCGGAACTGCAATAGCAGGAGCATCAGCAATGGTTGATGTTAGCTCAGTCTCAGTAGCTTCTTCTAGTACTAGCACATCATCTTCCTCCAGTAGTTCAACCTCTGGTGGTGCTGGAAAGCTAAGTACAGATACAATTACAGTTACAATTAATGGTGCACCAGTAGATGCTACGAATGCATTAAATGTAACGCTAGCATTTAGTGATGCAGGAGTTGTTTCACTTGATACAGGTGTTACCTTTATGGGTACTGGTGCGACTCAGTTACTAACTGATGTTGATACTACTAAGAATGTTTTAACGGCAGTATGGAATAACAACACTACTGACGGTAAAGCAGTTCTTACAGCTATGCTGAAAGCAGGCTCAATGGCTGGTACAACAATGATTAGCGTAAGCAAAGTAGAAGCAGCTGGTGGTACTGATATTACAAGCAATGTAGTTGCTACTGTAGATCCAAGCTCTGTAACGAATAGTGCAGGAACTTCATTAGTAGGAACTTTTGGATTAGTTGCTCCTGACTCAGTAACAGGTCCAGGTAAAGTAGCAGTAGCATTTACTGCTGATGGTACACCGTCCTCATTCTCAGCGACTCTAAACGGAAGTAAGGTTGAGTTCTTTGATATGAGTTCAGTTGGTGTAGCGATTGTTAATATTCCATCAAGTGGTGACCTTACTCTAATGTTGGCAGTTACAGCTTCAGGAATGACTACAAGTGTAGATCTTGGAACTATCTCTGTTGACCAAGGCAGTGGTAAGAAGCCATCAGTGAACTCAGCAAGCGCAAGCAATAAGAGTTCAGGTACAAACTTAATAGTTACTGGCAAAAAACTAAAGGATGCCACTATTGAGATAGTACCGACTGATAGAACGGCAACATCAACCACAGCTAAGGGAGCAAACATAAAAGCAACCTATGATTCTAGTGAATGTATACCAAGTGGTAGTTTCGTAAATGTTTCTACTGCAGGTGGTACAGCAGCTAAGAAGATCAAGGCACATGGTAGCTGTTCGAATAAGCTAGTTGAATAACGTTAAGGCAATAGGTATCTAGTTATCTATTGTACGCTTTACAAAATATAAAAGAGGCACAAGTACTTGTGCCTCTTTTTTTTCTGAATTTTCCTAAACATTGACAGTAAAAATGATAAATAATATAAGTTAGTGTTTGCTAGAATAGGTTACAAAAGTTGAGGAGATAACCGTATGAAAAAGTTAATTATTTTAGGAGTCCTATTGGCTAATCTAGGTTTTCTTTCTGCCTTAGCAGGAGATAAGCCAGCTAAACCAAAGATTGATATACATCCTACTGAAGGATATTCCCTTCAAATATCAATTAATGATATTCCCAAAAATCAGCAAACTCTTTTTATTCCAATTAAAATAGACACAATGGTTCTGGATTTTGATCAAGTTGTACTTGAAGGACTATCAACTCAAAATATACTTGCTGTTGTTTCAAGCTCAAAAGATAAGGTCGGTCCTGGTATTGGATTACTTAAGTTTGATGAAAATGGACTTCCTCCTTCTTTGTCATTAAAGGTTCTTTTAAAACGTACAGGTGATGGACAAACCTCAGTTTCCTTATTGAAGGTTGCTGATGAACCTGCTTTGCTTTCAAAAGGAGCAGTACTAAGTGATGGAGTTACAGTCAGCATTAAGGAAAATCCTGAACTAGAAATCACTGAAAAGGTTGAAAAAAACAGGCCAAGGCTCTTTATAACTGAAAATAAGATAACGCTAGATGTGAAAAGAACTGGACAAAAAGAAGAGACAGTCTTTATACCATTAATATTTGATCAAAGCTTGGTTGATTTAGATGAAACTTTTGGATATGCCATTATTGGTCCTGGCATATCTGCTAAAGCTTTTAGCTCAAGCTCACTCCATGAAGGTGGACCTGGGGTTGAAATACTCTTGAGTTCTGAGGCAGATAAGGATTTTAGTATTGATGTTGACTTGATCCCGAAAAAAGTAGGTAAAGCAAAGCTAGCAGTAGCTTTCCCACTGAAAGGTCACATTGCAATAGTGAAAGGTCCTATAGTTGATATAAATCCTACGGTGATTTCTGTAGCTAGTACAGAAAAGAAGTAAATAACAGAAAATAAGTTTTAAGGAGAAATTATGAAACAGAAGCAGCAAAGAGGTTTAAAGCGTGCAATGAAAGTCTTAAAGAGAAAAAGAAAGAAAAGAATGCTTAATAAAATTGAAAAGATTAAATGACAAAGCTAATAAACCTAAAACAAAACCAGAAAAAAATCCCAATTATTGATCTTGTCTGCCACTATAGATCTATTCAAAATGAAATCGAGAAAGTGACTTTTGATGTGCTCTCATCAGGACATTATATTCTGGGGAAAAATGTAGAAGCATTTGAAGAAGAACTATCAAAATACTTAGGATGTAAGAATGTCGTTTCCTGTGCAAATGGAACAGATGCAATTGTTCTGGCTTTAAAGGCCCTGGATATAAAGCCAGGAGATGAAATTATAACTGTATCGCACAGTTTTTTTGCTACAAGTGAGGCTATTGCTTTAGTAGGCGGAATTCCTGTTTTTGCAGATATAAGAGAAGATGATTTTAATATTGATCCTGAAAAAATCGAAGCTTTAATTACAAAAAAAACAAAAGCAATTATACCTGTCCATTTATATGGCCAGCCATGTGAAATCAGCTCTGTGATTGAGATTGCAAAGAAGTATGGATTATATGTGATTGAAGACTGTGCTCAATCTATAGGAGCTAAGTTTAATGGGAAAAACGTGGGTACTTTTGGTGATATTAGTACTTTGAGTTTTTTCCCGACAAAAAACCTAGGAGCCTGTGGTGATGGAGGAGCTGTAATTACTAATGATTATAAACTTGCAACAAAAATAAAACAGCTTAGGATTCATGGCTCATCCAAGCGCTATGTGCATGATTATATTGGCATGAATAGTAGGCTTGATGAGTTGCAAGCTGCCATATTAAGAATTAAATTGCCTTACTTGGATAAATGGAATCATGAACGCTATAAAGCAGCTAAATATTATGATGAACTTTTTAAAGATGTAAAGCAAGTGACTACTCCAATTGTTAAATCTAATTCCCAGCACGTTTTCCACCAATATACAATCAGATTAAATCAAAGAGACTTCTTATGTGAAAAACTTAGAGAAAAAAACATTGAAACAATAATTTATTATCCAGTACCCATACATTTACAAAGTGTGTTTAGTTATTTAGGTCGCCAAAAAGGCTCATTACCAGTGACTGAAAAGATATGCAATGAGATTTTATCTTTGCCAATATACCCGGAAATCACAAAAGACATTCAAGAATATATAGTAGAAAATATTAAAAGTATTCTTGCTGTTGGTCCTTGATTAAACACCTGCAGGAACTTTGCTTTCTAATTTGTTTAGCTTATGTGTTTCAGTTGAAAGTTTGTTTTTAAATGTTTGAATATCGCAAGTCGGTAGCAGGTTATATAGTTCATCAATACTGGCTTTCACAAGATTGCCTGGAGTATCTTTGGACTTAATCACTAGTATTTTTTTGTGTTTTGTGATGTCTGTGCCTTCATAATATCCCACAAGTTCTTCTTTGAGTTTTTCGCCGGGTCTTAAACCTGTAACTTTTACTTTGATTTGATCGAAATCGTAACCAGACAGTTTAATAAAGTCTTTTGCTAATTGATAAATGCTGATTTCATTACCCATATCTAAAACCATTATTTCAGATGATTTCCCGGCAGCGCTTGCTTTAATTACAAGTTGTGCGGCTTCTAGCAATGTCATAAAAAATCTATATGCGTTCTTGTCTGTAATAGTAATTTGCAAGTTGTTTTTGAGTTGTCTTTCCCATATAGGAATTACACTGCCACGACTTCCTATTACGTTTCCGAATCTGACTGAAATGTATTTGGTCTTAGGATATTCTTTAGCGCATGCATTAACAATAAGTTCAGCAAGTCTTTTTGTGAATCCTAAAACATTTACTGGATTTACTGCTTTATCTGTTGAAATATTTACAAATGTTTCAGTATTTAATAATCCTGCAATCTCTGCAATATTTTTTGTTCCAATAGCATTATTTTCAAATGCTTCTTTAGGGTGGTCTTCCATAAGTGGTACATGTTTATGAGCTGCGGCATGGAAAATGACTTCTGGAGCAGCTTTGTGGATGTGATAGTGAAGCTGTTTGTAATTCCTGATGTCACAAATTATCGGAGTAAAGTTTGATGTTAATGCACTAAGATCTTGTGAGAGTTGAAAAATGCTATTTTCACCTCTTCCTAAAATATAAATGTGCTTAGGTGAAAAGTTTTTAACTAATTGTTTGGTTAGCTCGCTTCCAATTGAGCCGCCAGCTCCTGTAATTAAAATCGTTTTATTGTTTATAAAATTTGCAACTTCTGGAATAGACATATCAACAGGTTCTCTGCCAAGTAAATCTTCTAAGCTTACTTTTCTGATTTGTTCAATTGTTACTTGACCACCAGCTAGTTGGTCTACCCCGGGAATTATTTTTGTTTCCAGATTTGTTTTCTGACATAGTTCAACTATTTCTCTCAACTGTTTTGGTGGCATTGAAGGTATTGCAATTATAATTTGTTCAATATTTTGTTCTTTAACTATTTTGTCTAAAGAATTAATTTGTCCAGTTACTCTTACACTGTTCGATAGCTTAATGTTTTGTTTCCTTAAATCATCGTCTAAGGCACAAATAACTTCAATGTCTAGTTCAGGATGCTGGGCAATTTTTCTTACTAGCTCCTGAGCTGCTTGTCCTGCACCTATTAAGAGTGTTCGTGTTTTTGTTCTTTGTATTTTAGACTGTTGTCTTTTTTTAATTGCTCTGTTTGCTATCTGCCACTTTCTTGTAAGCCTTGCAAAGGATAGAAAAATAAGACTTAGAGATGAATCCATTATGATTACACCAAAAGGAATTGCAAAAATATAATTTTCTGAAGTGAAACCAATTGCTCTTGGTATGGCTAAAAGTAAAGAAGAAAAGACGATTGGTTTTGTAAGTTCTAAAATCTCGTTAATTTCTGTGTAGCGCCACATCTTGCTGTATATTTGAAAAACAAATAAAAAAATGGTTCTTAATGCAACAACAAAAGGTAAAACAGTTGGTAACTGTGATTTCCAAAACCAGCTTTGAACCCCAGGTGATAAGTGATGTTCTAGTCTTAGTTTGTATGAAACTATTAGAGAAAGAGAAAATAAGGAGATATCAATTACTATTCTTAAAATCTTTTTTATGGAATAAACCCACTCTTTGATTGCCACAGCTGCTTACTCCTAGTATTTATTTAATTTCTTTATGGAGTGTGTATCTTTTTAAATAGGGGTTGTACTTTTTTAATTCCAGTCTTTCAGTTTGTTTTCTTTTATTTTTTGAAGTAGTATACCTAGAAGGTGGTTTTCCTTCTTTTTTTGCTTCAGTGCATTCAAGTGTTATTACTATGCGATCTTTCTTTTTTGCCATTATTTCAGTCCTTATATCTAAGTCTCCTTATTATATAAAAAATATGGATGAATTTCAAAAGAAGTCTGTATCTCGTATACCGTATTCCATTTGAGATATGGAATACGAATAGCTAATGCTTATCTCTTTCTGTGCAACATTCCTTGCTATTTGATTCGTTTAAGTGGGCAATAGCATTTAATAGATCACTATTTGTTAAATGGTTTTCAATTAAAAACTTTTTAATTAAAGGGCTGTCAGATAACCAACCTACTTTTAGCAAGTGATGAAGATGATCCTTTGCATCATATGTTTTATTCCTAGTTATGCTTTCTGCATCAAGATTTAATTCGTTCATTTTAAAGCTCTCTTTGAACTGCTAATTTTAGTACTTCTTTATTATAATAAATTAATTTTCCATGTTCGTGTTTTGTTGTCGGATTAAATTTTATAAGAGTTAAACTGCAGTTAGCAGTTGTAAATAGTGTTAGTTCTTCACCACTTAACTTCTTAAAATAACCAACCTGTGTTTTTATACTTCCTCCATGAGTAAATACTGCGATTCTATCGTTTAAACTGTGGCTCAATAAAATTTTATCAATGGCTCTTTTAGTTCTCTTGAAGTGAGACTCAAAGCTCTCAAACCAATGTGGCCGAACATAATAATTTGCATGCCAGGCATTGTATTCTTTAGGATATTTTTCTTTTACCTTGTCATAAGTAAGTCCTTCCCAAATACCAAAATGTGCTTCACGTAAGTCTTTATCTGTTTTTATTTTGAGATTTAATTTGTCTGCTGTGGGTTTTGCTGTCTGTACTGCCCGGTCAAGATCACTTGAATATACTGCGCTTAAGTCACCAATATTAAAATGTTTACTTAAATCTTTTGCTTGGTCTTTGCCTAACTCAGATAGTCCGGTATCAGTCTGTCCTTGAACTGTACTGGTTTTGTTTCCTTCACTTTGTCCATGTCTTATTAAGATTATTTCCATATGTTTTTAAATGTAAATTGAGTATTACTTTAACTAATATATTAAAATACTGTAGCATTCAAAGTGTTTCTGGAGGGACAATTGAAAGATTTAGTTAACAAATCAGCAAAAGAATTAAACAAACTTTTTTTAAGTAAAGAGATCTCAGCAAAAGAAATTGTTAATGCATTCTATAAACAAATTGAAATTGTAGAGCCTAAAATCCAAGCCTTAAATTCTCTTACTAAAGACTTAGCTTATAAGCAAGCAGAAGAATTAGATCAAAAAGTTTCTCGCTCTGATAAGTTAGGACCAATTGCAGGGGTACCTATTATTGTTAAAGATGTGCTTTGTGTAAAAAATTACCATGCAACATGTAGTTCTAAGATATTAGAGAATTTTATTGCGCCATATGAATCTACTGCTACCAGTAACCTCTGGAGTGCTGGTGCTATCTGTCTTGCAAAGTCAAATATGGATGAATTTGCAATGGGAAGCTCCACAGAGAACTCGGCATTTAAAAAAACAAAAAACCCCTGGAATCTAAACACAGTTCCTGGTGGTAGCTCTGGTGGTTCGGCAGCCAGTGTTGCAGCGATGGAAGCCCCAGTAAGTCTTGGAACCGATACAGGTGGTTCTGTCAGGCAACCAGCTAGTTTTTGTGGTGTTGTTGGTTTAAAACCTACTTATGGAAGAGTCTCAAGGTTTGGCTTGATAGCTTTTGCAAGCAGCCTGGATCAAGTTGGTCCATTTGCAAGAGATGTATATGACACTGCTTTGATTTTGCAACATATGAGTGGCTATGATCCAAAAGATAGCACTTCATTAAATGTTGATGTGCCGGATTATATAAGTAAACTAAACATTGGAAATTTAAAAGGAAAGAAAATAGGCTTGATTAAAGAACTTATAGGTGATGGTATTGAAAGTGAAGTCAGGAAGTCAGTAGAAAACTCAATTAAAATTTTAAAAGACCTTGGAGCAGAAATTGTTGAAATATCTTTGCCGAATGTAAAATATTCTGTCCCTGTATATTATATTCTTGCAACGGCTGAAGCAAGTTCAAATTTGGCGAGGTATGATGGGGTTAAATATGGACATCGTGCACAAGGTACTAAAGAAGTTTTACCAATGTATACTAAGACCAGGCAGGAAGGTTTTGGAGCTGAAGTTAAAAGAAGAATAATGCTTGGCACCTATGCGCTAAGCTCTGGTTATTATGAGGCTTATTATAAAAAAGCCCAACAAGTAAGAAAGCTGGTAACGCAGGACTTCTTAAATTCATTTGAAAAAGTAGATCTGATGATTACACCTACTTGCCCAACTACAGCTTTTGAGCTGGGTTCTAAAGTGGAAGATCCTCTTAGTATGTATCTCTCCGATATTGCAACTATACCTGCCAGCTTGGCAGGACTCCCTGCTATTTCTGTACCATGTGGTTTTGACTCAAAAAATTTACCAATTGGTTTGCAAATTATTGCACCAGCTTTAAGTGAAGAGCTATTGTTAAGTGCTGCTTATGAGTTTGAAAAAACGTGTAATTTATTTAATAAAACAAATATGAAAGTGTCAGCAGTGGTAGTAGGATAAAAGAAGTGAAGAACTTGGAAAAAATAATTTGCGTAGTTGTTTTTCTTTTGTTTATTCCTAATATTGCTTTTGCAGGTTTTTTTACAATGAATGCAGTCCCACCAGCTGGACATAATACAGGCGGACAATCTGCACAGATTGAAGAAATACCTGTACAAGACTCTCAAGACAGACTCATTCAAAAACGTAGAGAAGAAGCACATAAATTAGTAGCTGAGGGTAAGGAATTGATTAAAAAAGGAGAGAAAAGAAAAAATCAAAGTTTAATTATTAAAGGAAAGATAAAAAAAGAAATTGGTGAAAAACAGTTAAAGCTTTTAAAAGAACAGGTAGAAAATAAGAAAAAAGAAGATAGTCATGATGGCTGGTAATAAAAGACATCCAAATCTTTTCACGAGAGATAATTCTCTAATCTTGCTTATAGATTATCAGGAAAAGTTTGTTCCTGTTTTGCATAATAATGAGCAAACTATTAAAAATATAAAACTACTTTTATCTGGTGCAAATATTTATAAAGTACCGATTCTTGTGTCTGAGCAAGTGCCTGAGAAGCTTGGTGTAACAATAAATGACTTTAAAGAATACTTAAAAGGAGCAAAATTCTTTTCAAAGAAGACAATGAGCTGCTGTGGTCAAGCAGGTTTTATTGATGAATTAAAAAACAAAAATATAAAACAAATTGCAGTCTGTGGAATTGAAGCTCATGTTTGTGTCCTTCAGACCACATTAGACTTGCTGCAAAACGGTTTTCAGGTACATTTAATTACTGATGCAATAAGTACAAGGGTTCCTCATAATAAAGAAATTGCAGTTGAAAAAATTAAAAGTGCAGGAGCTATAGTTAGCTCGGTAGAAACAATTCTTTTTGAAATGGCTTATGAAGCTGGTACAGAGGAGTTTAAGAGATTACAGCAATTGTTTAAGAATTAATTTCAGGAGGCAGGGTCGCGCGATTCTGCTTCCTGAGTTATAATTTAAATATTAAGTGAGGAGTAAGCAATGAAAATAGCAAATGATATTACTGAACTAATTGGTAAGACGCCACTTGTTAGATTAAACAAATTAAACAAGCAATATGGACTTGATCCTTCCGTGATAATTGCATGTAAATTAGAAAGTCAAAATCCACTAGGCTCTGTAAAAGACAGAATCGGTGTAAGCATGATTTGTGAAGCTGAAAAAGAAGGGAAAATTAAACCAGGGCAGACAGTACTTGTTGAACCGACAAGTGGAAATACAGGAATTGCGTTAGCATTTGTTGCAGCAGCAAAGGGTTACAGACTAATTCTTGCTATGCCTGACACTATGAGCATGGAAAGAAGAGTTCTCCTAAAAGCTTTTGGTGCTGAGCTGGTCTTAACGCCAGGAGCTATGGGAATGAAAGGAGCTGTAGCAAAAGCAGAGGAGATTGTTAAAGAAACACCAAATGCATATATGCTCCAGCAGTTTAAAAATCCTGCTAATCCTTTAATTCACAAGCAGACAACTGCTCTTGAAATCTGGAATGATACAGATGGAAAAGTAGACATAATTATCAGTGGTGTTGGAACAGGTGGAACGATAACAGGCTGTGGTCAAGCACTCAAGCAAAAAAAATCATCTTTGAAGCTTGTAGCAATTGAACCAAAAGAATCTCCGGTATTGGCTGGTGGTCAGCCTGGTCCTCATAAGATTCAAGGCATTGGTGCTGGATTTATACCTGATATTTTGGATAGATCTGTTATTGATGAGGTTTTTCATGTGACAAGTGACAAAGCACTTGAATTCGGGAGAAAGCTTGCAAAAGAAGAAGGTATTTTGGCTGGTATAAGCTCAGGGGCAGCTATTTATGCAGCGTTAGAAATTGGTAAAAGGCCAGAAAATAAGGGTAAATTAATAGTAGCTATTCTGCCAAGCACAGGTGAGCGATATTTATCAACGGCACTTTTTGCTGATTTAGCAGAACCTGCAATGGCAACAGCTAAATAAAAAAGCAAATGATACTTTGGCTATATGATGAAGTAAAAAATATTCAAAAGAAAGATCCAGCAGCTGGATCTTTTCTGGAAGTTCTTTTGTGTTATCCAGGTTTGCATGCAATTTTATTTCACAACTTTGCACATTTCTTATATAAGCTGCAGATTCCAATTTTGCCCAGATTAGTTTCCCATATTTCAAGGTGGTTTACAGGAATAGAAATTCACCCAGGTGCAAAATTTGGAAAGAGGGTTTTTATAGATCATGGTAAGGGTGTGGTTATTGGTGAGACGTCAGTAGTTGGGGATGATGTAGTTATTTACCAGGGTGTTACATTGGGTGGAACAAGTACTAAGAAAGTAAAAAGACATCCAACGCTTGGAAATAATATTGTTGTTGGATGTGGAGCAAAAATACTAGGAAATATAACTGTAGGTGATAACTGCCAGATTGGTGCAAACTCAGTTGTAATTAAAGATGTGCCAGCCAATTCAACAGTAGTCGGTATTCCAGCAAGGATTGTAATGCACCAGGGCAGAAAAGTATCTGAGCGCGATCCACTAAATCATAATCTTTTACCTGATCCTGAAGCAGATGCAATTAACTGTTTGGTAACAAAAATAAAAGAACTAGAAGAAGCAATAAAAGTTTTGTCAAAGGAAACTAACTCAAAAGGAGTAGACAAAATCCTGGATCAATACACACTGCCAAAGTCTTTGGATGATAATGGTTCACAACCAAAAAAAGACACCATTCAAAACATTGATGATTATATTCATGGCATGGGAATTTAACTTATAACTCTACCTCAGGAGGGACTATAAATAAATATCTCTCAAACTCACTATTTAAGAGCAAATAACCAAGTTCGCTTTTTGTATCTTTTATATAAGAAGAAAGTTTTTTAATTTTCTTTTCGGAAGTATAGATCATTACCTCATCGCTATCTGTATGATATGGCTTTGATGTCGTTTCATCGTATGTAAAGTAGTAATCGGTTATAAGTTCTTTTGGATACATTGTAATATCAGTATTTAATTCATTGTTTACTTTAGTCTTTATAGAATTAATTAATTCTTGATTTGGCTTAGCTGGTTTGTTATTTTTTTCGCATGAGTAAGAACAAAAGAAATGGTGGGCTGTAAATCGCAATGTTAAGTCATGTAGTATAGGGTCATTTGTGTGCTTTCCCCATTTTCGGATTTGATTGAAAACAAGCTGGTCATCCATTTCCACAAACTCAGCTTCTGTATGGTTTCCAAAAAGCCATGTCTGGATCAATAAATCAGTTCTTCCAAGTGAAGCAAGCTCGTTATTTCTAACCAAATACTGAGCTCTAAGTAGAATTTTTTCAAGGACATTATTTGCGGATTCTCTTCTGTAATGTTTTAAAAGATAATAACGGATTATATGTCTGTCCAGAAGATAATGCATAATAGGGTTTGCAGCATCTTCATGAATGGCTAAATATGGCTCACACTTATTAGCACTTTCGTCTCTGTCCAGAACAACAAAACTGTTCAGTATTCTTTTAATATTGTCAACGACCTCATTAATTGAACTTAATGCTTTGACCATTTTTTCATTTTTTATATCGCCTTCTTCTTCAAGAATTGCATTTACTACAATTCTGTCGCCTAAATAGTTTGACAGTCTATCTAAATCTATCTGGCTGGATAGTAATTGTACAAAAATATTTTTGTGGTCTTTTGAAATTATTTGTACTGCGCTTGAAAACACATCCAGTCTATATTTTTCTTCAGTGCTTGTTTTTTTCTGAATATATGGATTGTTATTAGTGTCAAACAATTGATCTTTAAGTTCGTTTAACAAAATTTTTGTCCAGTACTCATGATCATATTCTTTTGGGATTTTACCGCCTCTGCCCCTTGGCTTTTTAAAAGCTCTTTCAGTTAAATGACTAAATGGACCATGACCTAAGTCATGAATTAAAAAACATAGTTTTGCAGCATCCAGGTCAGCAGCGTTAAAATTAAGTTTTGACTGGAGCTTATTTATTACATGGTCACCAAAAGCATAAGTTAAACAGGAGTGAGTATATCTGGTAAACCATGGAACCTGTTTAAATGCAAAAGGCAAAAGCTCAACCTGACTAATCCCTTTTAGCCTTCGGAATATTTCTGTACCAGTAATTATTTCTTTGATTAATGGATTTGTTTGTCTTATTTCAATACCGATTTTGTCTAAATGCGGCACAAAACTTTCTAAGATAATGCTTAGCTCACGAAGATCTTCCTGCAAAAGATTTACAGCGCCGTGAAGCATAAAACGGGGATAGTGTCCTTCAACGTTTGTTGGTTTTATGCTTGGATTAAGAGATTTATTGTTATCTGTCTTTCCGTTTTTTTTAACCAGGTTAATACCTTCAAAATCACTGTGATTAGGATTTTTTAAAGCTTTTTTTCCTTGTTGTTCTATATCTTTTTCCATTTTGTTTTCATATAGCGTAAAATAATTCTAGATTGAAGAAGATAAATCATTAATATGGAAAGAAGTTACGACATTATTGTAGTTGGTGCAGGGCACTCTGGTTGTGAAGCAGCGCATGCCAGTGCAATGCTTGGTGCAAAAACTTTACTCCTTGCTTTGAACCTTGACACTATAGCACTTATGCCTTGTAATCCGGCTGTTGGTGGACCAGCAAAGTCTCATCTTGTCAAAGAAATTGATGCTCTTGGTGGCCTTATGGGTGTTGCAGCTGATGCTACTTATCTTCAGTTAAAAACTTTAAATGCAAGCAAGGGCCCAGCTGTTAGATCCCTTAGAGCTCAATCTGACAAAAAAGAGTACTCATTATGGGTCAAGAATTACTTAGAAAATATACCCAATCTTGATATTTATCAAGCTATGGTAACTAAGCTTATTGTTGATGAAACTTCACAAAAAGGCTTTGTAAGAGGTGTTGAAACCTCGCTTGGCGAAGTCCTCTATGCAAAATCAGTGATAATAACAACAGGTACATTTTTAGCTGGTAAGGTTTACGTAGGCTTAAAATCAAACACTGCTGGGCGTGCCGGTGAGTTTGCTTCTTATGGTTTAACTGATTCACTTATTTCTCTGGGCTTCAAATCAAAAAGACTTAAAACAGGTACGCCACCGAGAATTGATGGTAGAACAATAAATTTTTCAATTTTAGAAGAGCATTGGGGAGATGAAAAACCTTCTTTCTTTTCCTTTTTACCAGATAGACCTATACGAAAACAAATACCATGCCACCTGACCAGAACAAACAGTAAAACGCATGAAATTATATTAGCTAATCTGGATAAGTCGCCGATTTATTCAGGCATTATTGAATGTGTTGGTCCCAGATACTGTCCATCAATAGAAGATAAAGTAGTCAGATTTAAAGATAAATCATCGCATCATTTATTTTTAGAGCCGGAAGGAAGAAGTACAAAAGAAATTTATTTACAGGGGTGTTCTACGAGTTTACCCATTGAAATCCAGTGGCAAATTGTTCGTTCACTGCCAGGGCTTGAGAATGCTCAGATAATGCGACCGGCATATGCTGTGGAATATGATTATTTCCCAGGTACTCAGTTTAATCATGGACTTATGTCTAAAAATGTTGATGGTTTATTTATTGCTGGTCAAGTGCTTGGCACAAGCGGGTATGAAGAAGCTGCAGCTCAAGGGATAGTAGCAGGTATAAATGCAGCAAGATTTATAAAAAATCTGGAGCCAATTATTTTTGAACGTAATTCAAGTTATATTGGAACGTTAATTGATGACATTGTAACCAAAGAAATGGATGAGCCTTATAGAATGCTCACTTCAAGGTCTGAGTACAGGCTGCTTCTACGTCAGGATAATGCAGATCAAAGATTGACACCGCTAGGGCGTGAAATAGGACTTGTAAATGATTTTAGATGGAAAGTGTTTAATGAAAAAATAGAGAAGATGAAAAATGAAAAAATAAGACTTGAAAAAACAAAAGTTCAGTCTACTAAAGAAAACAATGAAATTTTAAATAAATATAATCAATCTATAGATGAACCAATATCTTTATATGATCTCTTGAAGAGACCGGGAGTTACGTATGAGTGTATTAAAGACCTTCGTAGAGGCTTGGCATGCCAAGCCTCTACTGCTGATATTCCTGAGTTTGAAATAGAAACAGAAGTTAAATATGGTGGCTATATAAATAGACAACTGTTTCAAATATCTCAGCAGGATAAATTTGAAAAAATAAAAATACCGCAAGAATTAGACTTTTTAGAGCTAAAACACCTGTCAAATGAAGCCAGAGAAAAACTAAACAAAATTAAACCAATAACAATAGGACAAGCATCTAGAATTGGTGGTGTATCGCCTGCTGATATTACTGTTTTACTTGCAACGATAAAACAAAAGAAAACTTCAGAGTTAGCTTCTGTTTAAGCAGTTGGAATCCCAGTTCTAATTGCTGCAAGTTCAATAAAATCATCTACAGTATCAACAGGAAGTCCTCTGAGTCTTGTTACTGCTCTAAGAGCCTCTTCGTTTTCTAAAAGTGATTGTACCGTTGCTTCACCATTAGCAGCTGATCTGAGTAATGCATTTAATTTGTGAGCTGGTGTAAAAGGAACAGATGTTGTTCTTATTGACATAAAAATCTCCCTTTAATTTAATTTTAGTGGTTACTTATTATGTTACTTGATTTAATAGAATAACGTAATAGGGTAAAACCTCTGATTTGGTTAAGATTTAGACACTTTAACTTCTTAAACAAGTTAATTTTCTCTAATTTTTAAAAATATTTTCCATTTTAATATTGAATATATATTTTGAGTGGTTTAATTATTATCTAAGTATGGGTAAAGTAATTAGACCAATATTTGGTGATGAAAATAATTCACTGGTTCATTATGGTGAGCTTGGCAGGCCATATGAAACTAATATACAAAACCCAGAAAAGAAAACGTCTAGTGAATCTAATACTAAAGAAATTTTATATAAAACAAGTCCTTATGGAGCAATTTTTAGACAAATTATAGATCCTGCTTTGAGGGAATTAAGATCCAGAAAATGGAATCCAAGAGATAGAGCAACAACGGAAAGAAGCCTTTTAGAACAACTTCTTTATCTGGCTGAAAGTAAGCTAGAGAGCTAGTGTGATATATTTTATTTCATGGACATTACAGAATTACAAATCAAATTAAAAAACTTAAACGATGCATGGCAATCCACTAGGGGGTTGCTTTGATTTAAATAAGCTTGATTTAGAAATAAAAAGACTTGAAGAAGAATTGTCTAAGCCAGATGTTTGGAATGATCCTAAAAAAGCAGGAAAAATAAGCAGTGATTTTAGCTATTTAAAGAACAAAAAAGAAAAGTTCTTAATCTGGTCAAATAAAGTCTCTGAACTAAACGATCTCTTTGGTCTTGTGACTAAAGAAGAAGAAAAAAATATTTTATGCGAAATAGAAAACGAAATCTCAAAATTAGATAAAGAACTTAACTTATATAAAACAGAACAGCTTTTATCTGGTGAGTATGATAACTGTGATGCAATAGTTTCAGTTAATGCAGGAGCAGGTGGTACCGATGCTCAGGACTGGGCAGAAATGCTCCTTAGAATGTATCAAAGATGGGCTGAAATGTTTCATGGGTATAAGTTTGAAGTACTTGAAAAGTCAGATGGTGAACAAGCAGGTATAAAAAGTGCTACGTTTAAAGTTTCAGGTCCATTAGCTTTTGGTTATTTAAGAGCTGAAAAAGGTGTACACAGACTGGTTAGAAAGTCTCCATATAAAGCAGGAAAAGACAGCCGTCAAACGAGTTTTGCAGGGCTTGAAGTTACTCCAGTAATTCCAGAGCTTGATTCAAAGATAGAACTAAAACCTGAAGAACTTGAAATAGATACAATGCGATCTGGTGGAGCTGGTGGACAGAACGTAAATAAAGTAGAAACAGCAGTAAGAATCAGGCATATTCCAAGTGGAATAGTAGTTCGCTGTGACCAAGAGAGAAGCCAACTACAAAACAAAGAAAGAGCTATGGAAATATTACGCAGTAAACTTTTTGCAAAAATGGAAGAAGAACATGAGGCGAAGCTCCAAAAATTAAAAGGAGAAACTGTTTCTGCTACTTTTGGAAATGCAATTAGATCTTATGTTCTGGATGAAGGGCGAGTAAAAGATGCTCGCACAAAATATGAAACACGTGATGTGCAAAGGGTTTTAGATGGAGATCTGGATGATTTTATACAGGAGTATTTGAAATTAACAGTGTTGTCAATATCTTAAAACTAAGCAGCCTTCATTGATGCTTCTTTTCTTCTTCTGTTTTACCCCAGGGTTTTATGACAGTAAAATTTACAATTACTAATACTAAAAATACAACAATCATACTTATAAGACATGGAATATCATTTGATGTCATCTTTAAATCTCCTAGGTTTATCTAAAATGCTACGCCTTTGTTCAACTAAAGTCAATCCCCAGATAAGTAAGCATATTGAACCAAATAAATTTATGAGAAACCAAACTAGGCCAAGCTCATGAAATGATTTTACATTTTCAAGAACTATTCTTCCAAATGGTGTTATCACTGCAAATCCAATAAAGTTAAAAGTATAAGCTCTATATTTATCTTCTTCAGTGATCATGTAGGCATTGTACAAAAATTATTTTAAAGATCATGTAACCAAGGGTTACATTCAGAATAATTTTAAATATCTTTTAAGTAAGATGAAGAAAAAATGTAACCGAGAGTTACATACTTATGCAGCCTTTACTTGTGAAACCAATTGCTTGAAAGCTTCTTTGTCATTTATAGCCAGATCAGATAATGACTTTCTGTTTAATTTAATACTTGATTTATTTAAAGCATTGATAAATTTACTGTAGCTTAAACCAAGCTCTCTGCAAGCTGCATTAATCCTTGTAATCCACAGTGCTCTAAAATCTCTTTTCTTTTGGCGTCTGTGTCTGTAAGCATATTTCCAGGCTTTCATTACTGCCTGATTTGCTGATTTATAAAGTTTGCTTTTTGAGCCAACAAAACCTTTTGCAGCTTTTAAAACTTTTTTATGTCTTTTTCTTGTTGCTCTTCCTCTTTTGACTCTCATTTGCTTTTACCTTTATTTTGCATATTTTAAATATGGCAATTGTTTGTATACATGATCTACCAATGTTTCATGTACTTGAAATTTTGGGGTTCTGATATGCCTTTTCTTTTTTGATGACATGTGTTCATTTATATGCTGCTTCCCTGCACCTTTGGCCAAGACTTTGCCCTTAGCTGTTATTTTAAAACGCTTTTTTGCAGCATGATTTGTATGTAGTTTCGGCATTGTTTTTTACAGACGAAATTAAATTATACAACGTTAAATCTGTGTGAAACCTGTAGAGACGCTGTTGATTGCGTCTCTATTTCTTATGTGTATGTGCTTGCGGTACTAAGATTACCAGAGCTGTTTTACCTTCCATCTTTGGAGCTTTTTCAGGAACTCCCCATTGGGAAGTGTCTGTTACAAAGCGGTTTAAAAGCTCCATGGCAAGACTCTTATGTTCCATTTCTCTCCCACGAAGGGCCACCATAACTTTAACTTTATCGCCGTCATGAGTTAGAAATTTTTCAGCTTTTCTTACGTTTACCTGATAGTCATGTTTTTCAATTTTATAACTCATTTTTATTTCTTTGACATCAACAATGTGTTGTTTTTTTCTTGCTTCACGTGCTTTTTTTTCTGCTTCAAACTTGAACTTCCCATAATCCATAATTTTTGCTACGGGGGTTTGTTGATCCTGGCTGCTAACTAGTACGAGATCGTAACCTCTTTCTTTTGCGATTTTTACTGCCTGCAGCGTAGGCATTACACCTAGCATTTCTCCTGTTTCAGAAATTAATCTGACTTCACGTGCACGAATCCTTTCATTTATATTTGGAAGCTCTCTATAAGGTCTTCTCTCAAATCTTTCAAATCTCACCAAGTATCCTCCTTTTTGTTTACTAGTAATTGCTAACGATTTGCTAAAAACCACGGTGGAGCATTGATTTCCCGAATGCCCCGACAGGGTCCACCGTAGGTGGAAGGAGGGGTTGAGGGAAACAATGCGGAACGCAAGATGGTTTTTAGCAAAATACTACAGCTATATAAAAAACTTGCCGAAGGCGGGAGTTGCCCGCCAGAGGCGGGTCCGCCTTTGGCGGAAACCCAAATCATTTCTGCTAACTTATGATTCAAGCTTGCCGAAGAAGGGATTTGAACCCTTAAGGACTTTCGCCCGCTACGCCCTGAACGTAGTGTGTTTGCCAATTTCACCACTTCGGCAAAAGATCCACAATCAGAATTCTTTGCGATAAAGATTGATGACAGAGAATTAAATTTTCTATCTGTCATCATTTAACTATTTAATTTTTTTAAAACTTTTAAATCTATCATTAACTTATAATTATTACTTCCCCGTTTTCTGTAAAATAAAATCAATATCTACTCCAAATTCTCTCTTAAATTCTTTACTTTTTCCTACAGCAGACCATCTTTCAAGTGCACAGTCATAATCTTCAATGCTGCTTTTTAATTTACATTTTAGCCTTTTTTTTGTGGAATTAGGGCTAATTTCAATATCTTTTATAGCACATTTATGTCCTTTATCCAAACCCTCAGCAATTCTTAAAATTGAACTTAGCTCTTTAACCAGCTTTTTATGCTCTCTTGGCAGGTTTTGGAAGTTTGGATGGTTATCTTTTGGATTGCTTTGTCTGTGATACCTTGCAATATTTGCTACCAGTTCTACCTCTTCATCGTTAAATCCTAATAGTCCGCTATGTCTGATTAGGTAATAAGAGTGTTTATGATGATCATTATGTGTAACGAGTGATCCAATATCATGCAATATTGCAGCAGCTTCTAAAAGTTCTTTTTCTTTCTCACTGTAATTATGTAGCAGACCTTTGGTTTGATCGAAAATTACAGAACTAAGCTTTTTTACGTGGAATGCATGATCTTTTAAAAACTTATATTTATTTGCAAGTTCTAAGACACTTCTTTCCCTTATGGTCTGTTGGTATTGTAATCTGTCTTTGATTATTCCTTTTTGTAAAAGCTTGTCAATAACAAGTCCTTCCCTTAAAGCTCTGTCACAATAAACAATTTCGCTTACTTTAAGGTTTCTCATGACTACTTTTAAAATTATGCTGCCGGCTAAAATTATTTCTGCCCTGTTTTTGCTTATGTCAAATGCCTCTGAACGTTTTTCTTTTTTGGTGGCAAGCATCTTGTCGATAATTGAACATATTGATTCATAAGTAATTTTGTATTGATTTAAATTCGGAGTTCTTTCAGAGTCTACAAAATTATGCATCCTATAATCAATGTTTGCAATTGTTTGAACTGTTCCTGAAGTGCCCACAAGAAAATCAAAACCGCCAATTTCCTGTATTTGTAGAATCTTCGTAGAGAGTAATCCCTCTATATGATTTTCCATATATTCAAGTTTTTGTACAAGATTAGTCTCATCCTGTAAATCTTTTTCTGTAAGCCTTACAGCGCCGACTTTTGTACTAGATAGATGGTAAATGAATTGTTCATCTCCAATTATTATTTCTGTACTGCCACCACCAATATCAACAATTCCTATTTTTCTTCCCTGTAATTTAGTGGCTGAGAGAACTCCAAGATAAATTAATCTTGCTTCTTCTACACCGGAGATTACATGAGCATCAATGCCAAGCTCATTTCTAACCTGACTAAGCCATTCTCTGCCATTTGAAGCTTCTCTTACGGCACTTGTTGCACTTCCAAATATTTCAGTTGCATGATGTCCTTCGGCAAGTTTTTTAAACCTTTTTAAGGTTTCTAATCCTCTTTTCATATCTTCAGGACTTAATTCTTTTTTTTCTTTTGGTTCATGAAATGTGCCAAGTCGAACAGTTTCCCTAAGTCTATCTAAAACTTTAAATGACTGTGACTCAGGATTAATTTCAACGACAATAATATGAAAGGAATTTGATCCAATATCTATTGCAGCAATACGTTCCATAAGGATAGAAAATTAAATAAAATGCTTGAAAGCCTTTTTCATCTCCAGTTTAACAAGTTTATTATTACTTTGTTTTAAATAAGCCCCACTGCCTTTTAATACTTCTCCAATGATTTTGACTTTATTGATTTTTTTTAGTTTTTTACAATCAGTTTTACTTGCTGTACCGACTAATTGATAATCTTCACCGCCATACAGAACTAGATTTAGCAGAGGCTTTTTAAGTATTTTTGCTGTCTTAGTTAGATTTTGTGAAACTGGAATTTTATCTTCATAGGTAACAATTTTAACTTTACTTTCTTTTGCTATTTGAATAAGACAATCTGCTAAACCATCGCTTGCATCCATTAATGCTGCTCTTTTTATTAAACTAACAATTTGTTGACCGATGTTGATTTGCGGTGTTGGCTTTTTGTGAATGTTAATTAGTTTTTGTGCGTATGTGCCTATGTGCGCATGTGCTATTTCTTTTAATAGTAAAAACCCACAAGCACTATCTCCAAAACTACCTGTAGCAAAAACAAGATCGCCTGCTTTTGCATTTGATCTTTTCCCGATATTTCTTGTAACTAATTTTCCTAAGATGGTTATTGTAATATTGATTTCTTTAGATCTGGCTAGATTACCACCAATTATTTGAGTTTTGTATTTTTTTGCGCAGCTATTAATGCCAGTATAAAATTTTTTAATCCAGTTTAAATTTATAGACTTTGGTAGTGAAAGTGCAATCAGTGCATAGAGAGGCTTCGCTCCCATACTGGCTATATCGCTTAGGTTTAATGCAAGGGCTTTCCAACCAATTTCTTCTGGGATGTAATCTTTTAAAGTGAAGTGAGTGTTCTCTACAAGTGTGTCTATAGTCGCCACAAGATTCTTTTCAATAATTGCAGCATCATCAAAGAGGTATTTGTTTGAGTTTGTAATAATTTTTCTAATTACACTTAAGATTTCTTGTTCAGTTGGCACAGGTTATGGTTTATTTTTCTTTTGCCAAGGTAATTCATTCATTAAGGCTAAATATAGGTAATAGATGGCTAAACCACCAGCACTAAACATTACTAACATTATTATAATCATGGGGTCCATATTTTTCTCCTTACTCTACAAGAATTGCATAACCTCTTTGTATAAGGATTATACCAAAAAGTACAAGTATTAAACTAATTACAAAATAGATTACTAGTTGAATATCCATTTCTTCAAATTTTAAATCTGATAAAGCAAGAATTACTTTTCCAAAAGGTGCCATAACTGAAAGTCCAAATATCCTAAAGGTCTCTGCTCTGTACTCATTGTCTTTCATCATAAAACTTTTATAACATATAGTAACCTTAACTTTCTACAAGGTTTTCTCTGTATTCGTATGTAACTTTTGGTTACATTTACCCACACTCATACCAATTTTCTCCCCATGAAAGATTCACGACAAGGGGTACTTTTAATGGCTGATCTAATTCCATAGATTCTTTTACCATCTTTTCGATTTTATCTTTTTCTTTTGGGTGGACGTCTAAGACAAGTTCGTCATGGACTTGCAGGATTAATTTAGATTTATATTCTTTTTCTTTTAGCTCTTTATATACCTTTAGCATTGCAAGTTTCATAATGTCTGCTGCAGTACCCTGTAGAGGGGCATTACATGCTGCTCTTTCATCTTCACGCTGCAGTGCTTTATTTCTAATGTTCAGGTTTTTAAAATATCTCCTTCTGCCATAAATAGTTTCAGCATAACCTTTTTCTCTGGCTTCTTCCAAAAGATTTTCAAAAAACGGTTTTACTTTTTTAAAAGATTCAAAGTATTTTTTAATAAAATCCTGTGCTTCTTTTTGACTGATGTTTAATTGTCTGGCTGTAGCAAAAGGACCCTGCTGATAGATTAATGCAAAGTTTAAAGTTTTCCCGTGTGATCGCATCTCAGGTGTAATCTTTTTTTCTGAAACCCCATATATTTCCATGGCTGTTCTTTTATGAATGTCTTCACCAGCCTTGAAGGCTTCAATAAGTACAGGATCTTCTGACATGTGGGCAAGTATTCTGAGCTCTATTTGTGAATAATCAGCGCTTAACAAAAACCCTTTATCAAAGCTTGTTGTAAATGCTTTTCTGATTTTCCTCCCAAGCTCAGATTTAATTGGAATATTTTGTAGATTTGGGTTGCTTGAGCTTAGCCTTCCTGTAGATGTAATAGTCTGATTAAAGTCACAGTGAATGTTTCTGGTCTCTTTATTTATTTGTTCGGGAAGTGAATCTGTGTAAGTAGAAATGAGTTTACTTAGCTGACGATATTCTAAAATATTTTCTATAATTCCACTTTTATCATGGTGAGCAAGTGCTTCAAGTGTTCTTGCATCGGTGGAATACTGACCTGACTTTGTAATTTTTCCTTCATTCTCAAGACCAAGTTTATCGAACAATATTTTTCCTAGCTGCTGTGGAGAGTTTATGTTAAATGGTTCACCTGCAACTTTAAAAATATTTTCTTCTAATTCTTGAACTTTCTTGGTAATTTCATGTGATAAATCTTTTAAGACTTTAGTATCTATTCTTACGCCGTTTAATTCTATATCTGAAAGTACTGGAACTAAAGGATTTTCAATTTCTTCAAGAATCTTGGCAAGTGGTTTTTCTAAATTAGTTTTATAGTGCTTTGCAAGTTCAAGGGTGTAAGTAGTGTCGCTGGCTGAATATGGAGCAACCTTTTCAATGCTTACTTCAGCCATAGATAACTGTTTTTTGCCGGAGCCTATTAGCTCGTCGATCTTTGTCATCCTGAAACCTAAAATCCTTGCAGCTTGATCTTTTAAACCATGCTTTTCGTCAGGATTTGAGACATAACTAGCTAACATGGTGTCATAAATATTTTCTCCAAGATTGATTCCATGTCTTTTTAAAATCTTATATTCAAACTTACAGTTTTGTGCAATTTTTTCTTTTTTTGAATCTTCAAGTATCGGTTTTAGACTTTTTAAAACATGCTCTGATTTTAGTTGTTTTCCTTCATTGTGACCTATTGGTATGTAGCATGCTTTTATTTGTTCTGATTTTTCTAAGCTTGATTTTTCGTTTTGAAAGTATGAAAGTCCTATGCCTACTATTTCACAGGTCATAGTGTTTGTAGAAGTAGTTTCTAAATCTATACACACAAATTTTTTATCTTTTAACTCTTTAATTAGTTTTTCAAGCTCACTTTCAGTGCTTATAGTGGTTACTTCTAAATCTGGTGTTTTTAAATTTTCCAGTGGATCGCTAGAAATATTTCCAATGTTACCATTGTTGTGTACATTGCCAATATCGAGCTTCATTTGCTCTGATCTTTTTATAATGAGATTTTTTGTATCCTTTATATCCACTGCCTTTCCTTCGTTAAATGAAGAAAGAACATTTGGTAATCTTTTTATAAAGCTATTAAATTCAAACTTTTGTAAAAAACTTACAAGCTTATCCATTTCTGGCATGTTTAAGTGGGCATCTTTTAAGTTTATGTTTATTGGCACATCAGTATGAATTGCAGCTAGTTTTTTTGAAAGGTAAGCACTTTTTTCACCGTTAATAATTTTTTCCTGAAGTCCTTTCTTTTCAATTTTTTTTATATTTTTAAAAACATTATCTAAGGTTCCATATTCAGTTAAAAGTTTTGCTGCAGTTTTTTCACCGATTCCTTTTATTCCTGGAATATTGTCAGAGCTGTCACCGCAAAGACTTTTAAAATCAATTACTTGTTCAGGCCATATTCCCCAGTAGTCAAAGACCTCTTGTCTTCCATATTCTTTTAATTCTCCTTTTGAAGGAACGAGAACTTTAATTCTGTCATTGACCAACTGAAATGCATCACGATCACCTGTAAGAATTAAAACATCTTGTCCTTCTTTGTATGCTTTTTTTGCAAGGGTTCCAATTACATCATCAGCCTCATAGCCGGGTAGCTCATAAATAGGAATTTCAAAACTTTCCAATCCTTCTCTGATATATGGCCACTGGGTAGAGAGCTCTTCTGGCATTTCCTCAGGGCGGTTTGCCTTATATAGATCATATGCTTTGTGTCTAAAAGTAGGTTCTTTACAATCATAAGCTGCTGCAATTGCTTTTGGTTTGGTTTTATCCAGAAGATCAAAAATTGCTTTAAAGAAACCATATGTAGCCCATGTCGGTATGCCACTCAATGTGCGCATATTTGTCCGCTCCATTGCAAAAAACATTCTAAATGCAAGATTTGGAGCATCGATTAAAATTATTGTGTTGTTTTGTTGCAAAGACAATTTCTAGAAAAATCTTAACAAGCTTTTTACTTTTCGCCTATTCTTTGATTGCCAAATATAAAGAAGACTCCAGCTAGACGATCTAAGCATAACGCTAATTCTGTAGCATTTTTTACCCTATTTGAAAAAAAGTCAAAATGTTTGAATAGATCAGGTATTGCAGCAAGAACCCATAAGAAGCCCGAGATGGCAAAATTAGAGAATCCTTTTGACTTTTCATTGCTGGTTTGAGATTTTTGTTTTATATTTGTATTTTTCTTCATGTCAGTTGCAAGAGCTATACCTGCAAGCCCTCCAAAGAAATGTCTAATAGTAGCTCCTAATTTTGTAAGTCCTGCAAACGAGACTGATGAGCCTAGTATCATCAAGCTTGAACAAAGGAAAAATGATCGAGGAAATAAGCCCTCTCTTTCAAATGGCTTATCATGTAATTCTTTAGCTAATTTTGGTATATGTTTTAAAGTAGTCTTGAAACCTTCTACCCAGCCTTCCTCTTTAAAACTATCGTAGTATTGAGGATTTCCTTTTTCATCTAGAACTGGTTTGCCTTCTTTAATTTTTTTAGTTCTTGAAATTATACTATCAAAGTGATTTAATCCCGCTGATAGACCTCTAGCAAGAAACAGATTATATCCCGTGGTAAAAATTGCAATTGGCAGTTCTAAAAAACCACCAATCAAAGCAATAATATTTTTTTTCTCAATTGCAATCATTCCATTTAGAAGTCCTTGTACAGCTGTAGCACATTTTGAAAGGAAGCCACTTAATTTTTCAATAGATTCTTGAGCTGAGTCTAGAAAAGATAGATTGCCATTTAATGTTGTAAGTAAATTACATGTTGCAGCAATTCCATTAAAAGTAAGATTAATATTTGTTTTGGTCTTGTCACTTATAAAGCTCTCAGCAACAAGCTTTTGCTGACTAACTAGGTCTGATCCACCCACTGCTAAAGTAGTCATGTTTAATTTATATTATCCTTGCTTCTACTAATTCGTAAATTTTCTAATGTATAAAGTAATGAAGCACCTCGATCTGAAGTCAATGATAAGTTTGTAAGGCAGTTTATACCTCCTGAAAGAATTGGGATTCGCTTGTAAATATCAACCACTGCAGCAAGGATCCAAGTTAGTCCTCCCCAGACAAAGAGTGAATTAAAGTTTAATAAATTATTTTTACTTTTATCCTGGCCTTTTTTGTCTCTAATTAATCCGAAGTCTACAAATGTACCAAAAATGTCTCTGATTATAGCCCCAAATGTTCTAAGTCCTAACATTCCTAAAAATGTTCCAACTATTTGACCGCTGGAAGCTACAAAAAGACTATGCGACATATTAAAGAAAGAAGATGGGTTATTAATTAGTTCTGAAGTTAACCTTGGAATAGCTTTTGCAGTTGTTGTTAAGCTTGTGACCCAACCTTCCCACCACTTATTATTTTTCTTGCTGAAATCACCACCAATATATAAGGGTTCCCCTTTTTGATCAAAAGCTAATTTGCCATTGTCTAAAACTTGTAGCCTATCTATAATTCCCTGAAATTGACCTAATCCTTGTGCTAGTCCTCTATTAAACCATAGCTCATCTCCACTACTAAGCAAAGCTGTTGGTAGTTCAAGTACATATCCTATAAATGGTACTAAATTTCTTTTTTTCCATGTGTCAATTGAAAGAATTATTCCTTGTGTTGCTACGGCAATTTTTGTCATAAAATCACTAGCTGACTCAAGCTTTTCTTTTAATGAGCCAAGTATAGGTAAGTTACCACTTATAAAAGTGAGAAGATTGAGCGCTGCTGCACCACCATTGGTTACACAGTTTAAGATCTCTTTTGTTTTATCAATTGTTGCAATGTTAGATCCTTCAGTTTGTCTCTGTAATTGAGTTTCTCCATGCCTTTTTGTTGGGCACATGACAAATGAGGCAGCTTGACTGCCTGTTGACTTAGGTCCTTTGATCGCAAGATCATCCATTACTGAAATACTTCCCTTATTAAGTTTTTATTTTAAAAGTCTATAAGCTTCTTAAATAACTTGGCTACATTATAAACATTTAGAAGTACATATTTAACTTTTTAAACAAAATATTTAATATATTTTAATCCTTATTTAATTCAAAAACTCTTAACCTAGAAGGTAATTCTTAACCTTATAGCTTAATGTCATATAACTTGCTGTACTTTTCTTTAATATAGTTAATAAAATAATCTAGATTTAAGGGTTCACCGGTTACTCTTTTAATAATTTCAGAAGGTGTTTCTGTCCTACCGTACTTGTGAATTTTTTCCCTTAGCCATTCTCTAAGGGGTGAAAATTTTCCACTTGCAATTTGCTTTTCAATATTTGGAATTTCTTTTTTAATAGTGTTGTAAAACTGTGCTGCATAAAGACTTCCCAATGTATAGGTCGGAAAATAACCAATATCACCAGAAAACCAATTAGAACTTTCCAGTACTACTTCAAATTTGTTGTCATATGATATCCCTGTATATTCTTTTAGCTTATCGTTCATAAAGTCTGGGATTTCATGAGCTTTTAATTTTCCTTCAGTAAAAGCTTTTTCTGTTTCAAATAAAACCATTATATGAATATGGGAAGTGATTTCGTCAGAGTGAAATGCTGGAACAGCTTCTACTTTGTTTATTGCTTTGTAAAACTCTTCATGTGAAATATCTTTAAGTTGCTCAGGAAACTGTTTCTGTAATTTTGGGAAGGCATATTCCCAAAAAGGCATGCTTTGCCCAATTATTGTTTCGTATAGGCGGGATTGGGATTCATGTATACCAAGAGAAGCGCCATCAAATAAAGGTGTCTTGGCTAATGATGGATCTAAGCCTAATTCATAAAGTCCATGGCCTCCTTCATGAAGAGCAGTAATTACAGTGTAATAAATATTGTTTTCATAAATGTTTATGCTTAAACGTACGTCATTTAATGCAACGCACTGGCTAAAAGAAGAAGAAGATCTATCTAAGCGTCCCTTTGAAAAGTCAAAGCCAATTTTTTTTAGAAGACTTTTGCAAAATTTTAACTGTTCAGAAGGTTTATAGTACTTGTTAAGAAAACTTGTATCTATTTTTTTTGACGAGCTGTTGATTAGTTTTATAAGTGGAAACAATTCAGTTTTAAGCTTCCCAAAAATCTTGTCTAGCTCACTGGCTGTCATTTCTGGCTCATGTATAGAAAGTAAAGCAGTATATGGAGAATCTTTATAGCCCATGTGTTCTACAATTTGACGCTTGGTTGAGATTACCTTTTCAAGTGCCGGAGCAATTTTATTATGATAATTAGCTTCAATAGCTGTTGCTTCTGCATATGCTGTTGCTTCTGCATATGTTGCTGCTTGAACAAATTGTTCGAGAATGTGAGGAGATATATTTTTTGTTCTGTCATATAAAATCCTTAGTTCTTTTACAAGTGCCTGGTCAACTTTGTCTAAATTATAAAATATATGGTTTTGTTCGAAGTATTCTAAATAGGCTGTTGCTTTTTCAGATGTTAAAATATCATGTTCTTGTTTTGATAAATGAGAAGTTATCCATACTCTGCTTTCGCTTCCATCTTTTGGCATGAAAGTTGAAGTGTCCCAGTCTGAAAATTGTTTAAGAGATGTTACTGCTTGTACTTCTTCAACAAATTTTTTAAAAGAAACTAAATTATTCTCAAGTGAATCTTGATTTATGTCAGATAATAGTTTTTTGTACTCATTACTTTGTATGTTGTGGCCATTTGTATGCCCAATCCGAAGAGATGGAATTAATTGTAGCGGTTGAATTCCTACCATAATAGCTTCTAAGTCTTATTTTGCTTAGAAGTTTATCAATTGACTTATTGCAAATCAAATGAAAGAGTATTGTAAGGAGAAAGAAAGCTATCTCTTAATTTTCTTTTCTAGTTCGGCTTTATTTACTGGTTTTGATGGCAAAGTATTTGCATCTATACCCATCATTTCATGACTGCTTCCACCTGGTGGTACTATAGGCCAAACATTTGCCTCATAGTGAAGTTCAAAATTTAATAATATTGGTTTTTTAAGACGGACTGCTTCTTCAATTGCTGGCTCAACACCTTCTGGCTTTTCAATTTTTATTCCTTTTATGCCAAAAGCCTCAGCTAGTTTTACATAATCTGGGCTTCCAGAGCCCCAATCAATGTAGCTATAACGCTTATCATAAAAGAGTTCCTGCCACTGACGAACCATTCCAAGATTATTATTGTTAAATAAAACAATTATTACTGGAAGATCGTGAGCTACCATTGTGCCAAGCTCCTGAAAGTTCATCTGAAATCCACCGTCACCTGTTATGGCTACTACTGGGACGTTAAGCCCCATGTCTTTTATAGCTGCTTTAGCGCCAAGAGCTGCCGGGAAACCATAGCCCATTGCACCTAGACCACTGGAGCTGCACCAGCGACGTGGCTTATTTATTTCTAAATACTGTGCTGCCCACATCTGATGCTGTCCGACATCTACTGTGTAAATAGCATCCTTACAGTATTTATTTAAAGCTAAAAGAATTTGTTGTGGTGAGATTTGAGTTTTGTCTTTTGGTACATCAAGAGGATATTTCTTTTTCCAGTCCTCAATTTGTTTTATCCACTCTTCGGTATTGGATTTTCTGGCATTTATTTTTTCGTTTAACTCAACTAAAACAGTTTTTGCATCCCCAACAATTGGAATGTCAATTACATCTCTCATATTTCTATTTTTTCCAATTTCGGCTGGGTCTATATCTATATGAATTACCTTTGCATCTGGAGCAAATGTTTCAATTTTTCCAGTGACACGATCGTCAAAGCGTACTCCAACAGCGACTAACAAATCACACTCATGAATGGCATAATTTGCATAGGCAGTGCCATGCATGCCTAGCATACCGTAGTTTAAAAAATGATTGTCCGGAAATGCACCTTTGCCCATTACTGTGTAAGTTACAGGTAGTGAACATGTTTCAGCAAGCTTCAAAAGCTCTTCTGAGGCACCACTTGAAATAATGCCACCACCTATGTAGAGGATAGGCTTTTTAGCTTCTAAAATTGCTTTAGCTGCTGCATGTATTTGACGGGCATTACCTTTCAATGTAGGTTTATAGCCTGGTAGTGTAAATTTGTTTTCCATTCCTTCATAGTAATCAAACACTGTACCTAAAACATCTTTTGGCAGGTCAATAAGCGTAGGCCCTGGTCTTCCGGTAGAAGAAATTAAAAATGCTTTTCTAACTGTTTTAGGAATTTGTGTTGGTTCAAGAACAAGGTAACTATGTTTAACAACAGGCATTGTAATTCCGGTTATGTCTGCTTCCTGAAAAAAATCTTTTCCAATTCCATAAGTAGGCACCTGTCCTGTAAGAGCAATTACTGGAACTGAATCCATGTGAGAGTTGCATAAGCTGGTTACAATGTTTGTAGCTCCAGGACCACTTGTAGCCAGGATAATACCAGGCTTACCACTTACCCTTGCATAGCCATCTGCCATAAATCCTGCACACTGTTCATGGCGGACCAGTATATGATTTATGTCATCCCTTTTATAAAGGTCATCATAAAGGCCAAGTACTGCGCCACCAGGATAACCAAAAATAGTTTTTACACCCTCGTTTACAAGACAGTTTAAAAGTGCTTGAGAACCTTTTAGTTTTGTTGTTTGTTTATTTGTCTTTTCATCAGTCATATCGTTTTTATTCCAAGGTATTTAAATATCATACTAGAGTTATCATTAAAGATGTAAGGTTAAATATTAAGAGACAATAAAATTTTCAATTATCTAAAAGCAATAGTGAACTGGGTAAAGATATTAAGCCGTAAAGGTAACAATTCTTCCAGATCGCTTCATGAAGAATTTCAATTACCTCAGGATTTCATTTTTTGCCACAAAGACAAAGTACACATTTTTGTGCGTGGATTAGCTGATGGTAAATTACATGCTGCTAAAAACAGAAATTATTCTGACTTCAGATTTTATAAAAAAGATGGACTAAAAGTTTTTTGTGCTGTTTGTAGAAAAAGACTTGTTTAGCAAGCTAGGCTTTTTTTACTTTTCCGTTCAATTTTAAAATCCCATTTGTAGCTTTGCTTCTTGTTTCTTCCCAAAAACCATTTATATCTACATAAATGCAGTTTGAATTATTTACAAGTTCTGTAATCTTTTTAAGATCTTCAAACTCTTTATGTCCTGTCATTAAAATTACTGCATCTGCTTTACTCAAAACAGAAGAGTCAGCATATTCCGGAAGATATGGATCGTAGCATCCTACGACATAATCTTTGTAGTAAAGTAGTTTTCGTAATTTATAACTAAGCGAAGATCTTGGATCATCTGAGTTTGGCTTGTTTGACATGCCTAAGATTACAACCTTGTTTAATTTGTAGTTTTCAAGTTTTTGAACAACCTGTGCTGGAATTGATTCATTGATTTTAAATGCTGTTGTAACCAGCTCAGTAAACGGCACTCTGTCTACTAAGAACCAACCTTCTTTGTGCATGCCTGGTCCGGCAGCATTAAGATTTGGATTTGGGATTTGTAATTCTTGATTTGTCTCATTCCTTAGAGCATCCAAAATTTTGTGTATGTTTACACCGTAACTTTCTGCAATTAAATAAAACTCATTTGCACAGGCATTTTGAATGTAAGTGTACATGTTTTTCATAAGCTTACCCAGAAGAGCTTCTTCAGGTGTGACCCAATTCAATTTACCCTTTGTAAGGGTTTTGAAAAATTTACTTGCAACATTAAAACTATTTTCATCATATGCACCAATTGGTTGAGGAGTTTTTAAAGTGTCATGGATACTTGGAGTTTCATCTGTAATTTCAGGTGCAAACGCAAGGTAAATATTTTTCCCTACTTTTAAACCTGTTTTGTCTTCTATAAGCGTTTTAATTCTGCCAACAATTCCGGGTGCTAAAGTATTTCTAAAAACGATTAGTTGGTTTTCCTTGAAATACTCTGCCAGGTCAAAAATTACCCCTGCAACTGGCTCCAGGCTTGGGTTTAAGTTTGAATCGACAGGTGTTCCAATGGTAATAATTACTACTTCAGCTTTTGCCACAAGATCATAGTTAGTAGTTAAGGTTAGTGTTTTTTTCTTTAATGCTTGTTCTAGATAAATTTCTGCTTCATGTTCAATAAATGGTAAACAACCTTGTTTAATTTCATTAATTCTTTCCTCATCAATATCAATGCTTGTGACATTGTGTCCTTTGTTAGCCGATATTAAAGAAATTCTTAGTCCTAATCTGCCGCAGCCACCAATAATTGCAACATTACTCATAATTGCTCCTTTTGTTTTTTAATTCTCCAAACAGCAATATACCCTTACAATTGTTAAAAAAGATAAGCTGTTTGGTTTAGGTTTTTATAGCTTTATTCTTAATTTGGTTAAAAATAAGAGGTTTCTAAAGGCATTATTTTTAATTAATATTTTTGTAATGATTTTAGGTTAAGAAAAAGTTCCTTTTTGAGGTTAAGGGTTGATAAAATCGGCTTAAAAGCTAGATTTTAAAACAGTCTGGTTTTTGTTTAATATAAGAGTCAAAATTATTTAAGCAAGTTTATTATGAAAACAAATTTTCATTGTGAAAATGCTCTTGGCCCTTATTTGGAAGTTAAAAGCTAGATTCTTATGTCACCAGTATTTAAAGCAATAAGAGCTATTGTGGACAATCCACAAAAAGTGGAGGAAGTTAAAACTTTTCTTCGTGGTTTACCCATTGCTGAAAAAGACAAAGAAAAAATAAACAGTGGTATTGAGTTATGTGGGAATTCCAAACTTCAAGAAGGACCTTATGAAGTAGTAACTGATCCAAATGGAAAAAGTTTTCTTGAAGTTCCAACTACAGAGTTTATTAAGATACGTAATTTGATTTCATCTCAGAATAATATTTCTTCTGAGTACTATTCTCCTGAAGATACAGATAAATTGGTGGGATTAACCTCTCAAGAGGACTCTATGCTTAGTGCTTTAAATAATATCAAAGACTTCTGGCACAGGGCATTTGGAAGAAGAACAGGCTTGTTCTCGTGGGTTTTGTCATGGACTTTTAAGCGTTTTGGTTTTAGTGAATTTGAAAAAGTTGAGGAAACACTTAATAGCCCTTCTTTTGTTCAAGGTTTTGCAAAATACTACAAGATGGCAAAAAATGAATCTAAAGAAAAATCCAATGCTTTTTTGGGAGAGCTTTTTAAAGAAAATGAGCCACAGCAAAAACTAGCTAAGCTTGCTTTAAAGACTATAAATATTTTTAATAAGCTTCCGGAGCCATTTGTGAAAATATTTCCTTTGATCTTTTGCATTCAAAATGTAACAGTGCCAATTTTGTCTAAGTTCTTTTTTAAAGAAGGTCTTTTTAGTAAGTTACTAAACACTTTATTTGTGGTAAATCCATGGCTTGATGAGTTTATATCTTCAATAATGGGAGTTTTTCAGAAGGAAATTAAAGGGACAAAAGAAAGTCTGAAAGGCTATTCTAAAACACAAGAAGATAATCCCAATAAAATAGAGGATTCTTCACCAGTTAATTCAATAGTTCTAACATCCTTGGATAAAGAGCAGTATAAATTAAAGAAAGCAGTAGACAAAGTAAATGAAGCTTTTGATAGACTGCTTGGTAGAAAAAACAACATATCTTCAATAGCTTTGAATATTATTTTAAGGCTTTATGGTTTTAAGGACTACCAGGATTTTGCTGAAAGAACAATTAAGAAAGAAAGCTTTGTCCGAAACTTATATAAATGCCTGGAAGAATTTAGCAAGGAAAATCAAGAAGGGGGCACCATAATTGACAAGAAGCTTTCAGAAAAGGTAAAAAAATATTTCCCTGATTCTACTAAAGAACAACAAAAAGAACAACAAGTAGCAAAAATAATTTTAGCGGTTATTTCGATGACAAATAATTTATCGGAAAAATTTGTTAAAAGCGGACCAAAAATATTTGGGCAAATTTATTCCTTCCAATATTTATTTATGCCTTTAGTATCAAAGTTTTTAGGGAATAAAGGATTTATTGGAAAACTTTTAGGATTTTTTGCAATAGTAAACCCGCTTGTAAATGATTTTTGCATGGATCCTATTGCTACTTTTCAGGAAGAAGTATTAAGTATTAGGAAAGAAACAGAATCCATCAAACATTTGTTACCACAGCTTCCTAAGGTCCAAATCGGTAACCCTGTTAACTATGTTGTAAAAACTGCAAAATCTGTATGGGACTCAGTTCGTAATTTTGTTCAAGGGAAGTTTTCTGGTAAGGCAGCTAGAGTAGAACCTGGGCTTGGTTAGCAATATCCCCAGAGATGGTATTTCTATCCCTAGGTTTACTTAAGGTAGATCACCGAAATTTGAAATCTTACAATGGTTACCCCTTCTATTGTCTTTTGTTTAGATTTTCTCTGCCGAAGCATAGCTTAGATGATGAAGTTCTAATAGCAGGAAATTACTATGGCAACTGTAACTGAAGAATTTAGATATCTGGCAAAAGAACTAAGCGAACTCTATCAGAAGAGAAAAGAGCTAGCCAAAGATATTATTTTTAAAGAAGATAAATTAAGAAAATTAGGTCTTATGCTTGAGTTTGTAGATAACCTAGAAGAGAAACTAGACGATGAATGTGATGGTTCTGACGGATTTCAGGAACAAGAAGTTTAAATAGTCTCGATTATTTCCAAGTAGACTTCTTTGGAGTTTGGTTTATTTACTGTTTTCGTTTTAATTGGGCTTGCATTGCTAAATGAGCTTAGCTGTTCAAGAACCAGCCCTGCTTCGCTTTTTAGACAGCTTAGGGTGACCGTTTTATTGTGCCTTAGCTCCCTTGCAGCATAGGCTATTTGCCAGTTAAGCAGGTGAGGCTGTTCTTTTCCATATGATTGATTATCCATATAAATCTCCTTAAATAAGGTTGTAAACTCTTATATTTGGTTCCTTAATAGTTTCTTAACTTTATGATAGCAAATTAGCTTTGAGAAAAGATAGAGGAGAAAGCTTAAATTTTTTTAAGCTTTTCTATAGTGTTTGTAGTAGAAAATCCTGGCACAATTGGAAATTGAACAGTTTTGCCACCGTAATTCCGAACAAGAACAGCTTCAGGGAGGTTATCTAAATCATAATCTCCACCTTTAACATATATTTCTGGTTTAAAAAGTTCTAGAAATTTTTCAGCACTTTCTTCATCAAATGTAGTCACAAAGTCAATGCATTCAAGTGCTGCTAAGATCTCAGCTCTTTCGTTTTGAGAATTTATTGGGCGATTGTTACCTTTTAACTTTTTAACTGAGCTGTCACTGTTTATTCCGACCACTAAAATGTCTCCTAATTTTTTTGCTTTTTGAAGTGACCTTATATGACCTACATGCAAAATATCAAAGCAGCCATTAGTTGCTACTACTACAAGTTTTTTATTTTTAGATCTAAGGAAATCTATTTTGTGTTTAAGCTGGTTTGGTGGAATGATTTCTGCCATTTATCCGAATCTGCCTGTAATATAATCCTCTGTTCTTTTGTCCTTTGGACTACTGAAGATTTCTGCAGTTGCACTGTATTCAACCAGAAAACCTGTTCTTGCTTCTGTAGTCCAGAAAAATGCAGTGTTATCAGAAATTCTGCTAGCCTGTTGCATATTGTGGGTGACAATAACTATTGTCAGTTCTTTTTTAAGTTCATTTAAAAGGTCTTCTATCTTCAATGTAGCAATAGGATCAAGTGCTGAACATGGCTCATCTAGCAGTAAAATTTCCGGCTCAACTGCAAGAGCTCTTGCTATGCAAAGTCTTTGTTGCTGACCACCTGAAAGTTCATAAGCATGATCTCCGAGTTTATCATTTACTTCATCCCATAGAGCAGATTGTTTTAGGCTTTTTTCAATAATTTCATCAAGTACTTTTTTTTCTTTTATGCCGTGCATTCTTGGACCATATGCAATATTGTCATAAATGCTCATAGGAAATGGATATGGTCTTTGAAAAACCATTCCAACTTTTCTTCTAAGCTCAATTAAATTAGTACCATTTCGATAAATGTCTTCATTATGAATTAAAACTGTGCCTGTTACTTTAGCTCCAGCTACAGTGTCATTCATTCTGTTTAGTGTTCTAAGTACTGTGGACTTTCCGCATCCTGAAGGCCCGATTAATGCAGTGATTTTATTGGCTTCAATTGTTAGGTTGACATCTTTTACAGCCAGAAAATTGTTATAAAAACAATTAACATTTTCTAATTTAATCACTGTTTTTTTTGAGGTTTCGGTGAGCATTTATTTATAATAGCGCAAAACTGAAAAGACATGCCAGAGCATGTCTGTACTGCGCTTCTTTCGGTTATGCTATCCACATATTAACGAGTAAATCTTTTGTTATTCAGATATAAACACAAAGAATTTTAACACAATGTATTAAATCCTTTTAAGGATTAGTGGTATTTGGCTAATAATAAATAATTAAAAAGAATTAATCTCTTATAGATCTTTCTCTTAATACTTCCAAAACTTTTACATTGTGCTCTCTTTTTCCAATTGAAATCCTTAAAAGATATTCTCCACCTTTTCCAAAAGTAGAACATTCCCTAACAATAATTCCTCTTTCTAATAGTTCATTTGCAAGAAGACTTGCCTTTTGTGGATAAGTATCTAGAGTAATAAAATTTGCGTCTGACTTTAGGTGTTTAATGTTTGCCTTTGAAAGTTCTTTGTAGTAAAAATTCTTTCCTTCTTCTACCATTCTTATGGTTTTTTCAAAAAAGTCATGATCATCTAAAGCAGCTAGTGCTGCAGCTTGACCTGGTCTTGATACAACAAATGGTGTAATTGAATTTAAATAATAATTTGCAAGGTTTTTGTGTATAAATGCATAACCAACCCTGTAACCAGCTAGTCCATAGATTTTTGAAAATGTTCTGCCTATGATTAAATTAGGATATTTTTCAATCCACTTTACAAGCGACTTCCCTGCAAATTCTGCATAGGCTTCATCTAAAAAAACAATTTTATCTGTGGAGTCAAGAATTTTCTTTATGTCTTCAGTTTTCATTAAGTTTCCAGTAGGATTGTTGGGTGAGCAGATAAAAATCATTTTGGTTTTTTTGTTTATAAGACTTAGTATTTTACCTATGTCCATCTGATAGTTTTTTAAAAGTGGAATTAATCTTGGCTTAGCACCAGCCCAAAGAGTTACCAGCTCATAACATGAAAATGTTGGTATAGAAATAATAGTTTCATCACCATTATTTAAAAATAACCTGGCTAACATTTCAAAAATGTGATCCATTCCATTTCCAACAACAACTTCAATATTTTTTAATCCGTGTGTTTTTTTTATTTCTTTTGATAATTCATCAGAGACTACATCGGGATATATGTTTACTTTTTCAAGGGCAAGAGTTGCTGCTATTTTTGCCTTTAATGAAGAACCTAAAACATTTTCATTACTACTTAGCTTTAAGATCCTTGAAGGGTCTAAATTATATTTATCTGCTATTTCTTCAATTGACTTTCCTGCTGTATACTGATGCATGTTAAGAATAACTGCACGTAGGTTCTTTTTAGCGTTTTTTTTTGCTGTTTGCATTTTTATGCTGGAAACTATTAAAGAATTCTTTAAACACTATGGTAGCACTGGTTTATTTTTAAATGCATTTTTTGATGGATTTTGTTTACCATTACCACCAGATTTTTTATTATCTACTCTTGTTATACAAAAAATTGGAAATCCTACAATACTTGCAGTAATTTGTAGTTTAGGTTCAGTTATAGGTGGTTGCCTTGGTTATTGTGTTGGCAGGTTTGGTGGAAGAAAACTCGTAGATAAAATTTTCCCAAACCTTATATTTATAGATAAAGCAGAAATACTTTTTAAAAAATTTGGTGTATGGGCAATTGTCATTGATGCTTTTACGCCGATTCCTTATAAAGCGCTAACGCTTGGCAGTGGCTTAATGAAATTTAATCCTATACTTTTTGCGCTGGTTAGTTTTCCGGTAAGAGGTATCAGGTATGTTTTAGTGGCAAATACTGCAAGCTTTATTGGAGATCAGCTCAGGGCTCAGTTTGAAAGAACATTTTTGCTCATTGTAATCGGATTAATTCTGATTATAGGACTTGGATTGATTATAAAAAATAAGCTTGTGAAGCAGTGATTATCATGTCAGCAATTACGTACTCCGTTTTACTTAATACACTCAACAAATTCTGGTATCATAAATCTAAGTAAAACCTAAGAACATTAGAAAATAAAATATGAGCATAATAAATATTGGTATTTTAAAACAATTCCTTGAAAAGCAATATGCACGTCATCTTGTATTTAAAACTAATAATTTGGAGATTCTTTTAGTCTGCTGGCTACCAGGTCAGGGAGCAGAAGCTCATGAGCATGGACAGTCTGATGCTATTACGCTTGTTTTAGAGGGTGAAATGTCTTATACCACTTTTCACCCGGAAGGTTCTATAGTTTCAGGTACATTACGTACTGGAGACATAGAACATATTCCACCAGGAGTAAAACACAGAGTAATGAATAATTCAAATGAAAAGCTGGTAACATTGCATATTTATTCTCCGCCACTTGAAGCAAGTCTTTTATGTACATCGCTTGGTTATGCTAACAAAATAAAACTACAGGAAATGCAGCTACCTGAAAAAACTATACGCTACTTGATGGCTGATAAAACTTACGATCAGCTAAATGAACTCAAAACACCTTTGAAAAATAAAGAGAAAACAACAAGTCAAATATTTCTGAAGGAAAAATCAAACCGTGAAACCATTGTAATTATTGGAGGTGGTTTCAGTGGAACACTTGTAGCTACTCACCTGATGAAAAACAATACCGGTACTCCTCTGCAAATTATGCTTATAGAAAGAGCTCCAAGATTTGCAAGGGGGTTTGCATATTCAACAAACAGTCCATTACATCTGCTGAACGTTCCGGCAGGCAAAATGAGTGCATTTCCAGATGATCCAGACCACTTCCTAAGATGGGTACAAAATCGGGATTTAACCATACAGGAACAGTCTTTTGTTCCAAGAATGCTTTATGGGGAATATCTTGAGGCTGTATTGCATGATGCGGAGGTAAATAAATCCCCAAAAACAAGTTTTAAAAGATTGAACGATGAAGCTGTTTCAATAGAACCATTTCCTGACAACATAGGTGCAATTATAAATCTGGAAAGTGGCATAAAAATCCCTGCAAATCGTATCGTACTTGCAGTAGGTAATTATCTTCCAAGAAATCCAAGTGTCTCTCAATCTTCTTTTTATCAAAGCAAAAGATATGTCAGAGACCCATGGTCATCAAATGCATTGACAATGATTTCGCCTGATGATCCGGTTTTACTTGTAGGAACAGGACTCACCATGATAGATAAAGCAGTCGAATTAAAATGTCGTGGTCATAGAGGTATTATTCATGCGATTTCACGGCATGGTAATCTGCCACAGCCACACAATACTGAAATTAAACACTTGAAGGTTGATTTTGAATTTAATCAGCCATTGACTGTTAAAAGCTTACTGCATAATCTGAGAGAAAAAGTTAAATCCACTAAAGAAAAAGGAGGAGATTGGCGTCTAGTAATAGATTCACTTCGTCCACATGTACAGAACCTATGGAGCTCAATGTCAATTGTTGAAAGAAAAAGATTCTTTCGACATGTTCGTCCTTACTGGGATGTTCACCGTCATCGCATTCCACCTCAGGTAGCTACCATAATTAACTCTATGCTTGAATCTAAACAACTCTTGATTCATTCTGGAAGAATTAAAGAATATGAAGAGAATGAGAGCCATGTAAACGTAACTTTTCAAAAAAAAGGTTCAAGTGAAAAAATGATTCTACAAATTGCAAGAATAATAAACTGCACTGGCTCAGAATTAGATTTTTGCCAGATTCAGGATCCGCTTGTTATTAATTTATTTGAACAAGGATTAATTGCTCCAGATAAGCTTGCGCTTGGTCTTGACGCCACTAGTAACGGTGCATTAAAAGACAAATATGGAAATACTTCTAACATACTTTATACCTTAGGTCCTCCACTTAAAGGTCAACTCTGGGAAACTACTGCAGTACCTGAAATACGCGAACAAGCTATTACTTTAGCTGAAGAAATTGTAAGAGCAGCTGCTCTCTTAAAACGATCAGGTAAAAGCCTTGTAGAAAAAGATTTTAACTATATTATTTAGTTAGTGCCTTACTAATATATTTTCTTTCTTTATTAACGAATCATCAGATATAACAACAGTTTTGTTATTTTTAATTTTGCTTTTATTAAACTTCAAAAAAAACAAAAGAAGTAAAAGAATAAGGACTGCAAAAGAAGTAATTGAAAAGCCTATTATAAAAAATTTAGGGAAATAATAAAATTCAATTAAATAACTGCCCGCACCTGGCAAATACACTGCTCGCTGAACAAGGTTTGCCTGATAATGATTGCCTTTCCTGTTATTGATTTTTACTTTCCAGTTACTATTTAAGTTATTTCCAAGAACCAAAAAGCCACTTTTGTCTAAATCAACTTTTAGTGTGATTTGATCAGGTTCATACTTTACAAGTTCTACTTTATAATTAATGTCAGAGGGTTGCTCTAAAATATCATTTGAAGATAAATCCTTATAATCTATAGGCAAAGACATTAAAATCACTGCTTGTTTTGGGTTAAAATCTTTATTATCCAGTTCAACAATCGTATCTTTAGGAGAATCAATTACTTTATATCCGCTAACCACAAATGCCCGGGGATAATAATTTAAGTTTTCGTATATTGAGCAATCTCCATGATAAACTCTCTTTAAATTATTAGTTTTAAGATTTAAATATTTTGGTGTAAGTATAAACCTCACATTTAATAAATCAAGTATTTTGCTGTTAGCACAATTTATAGGATACATTTCATTTGAATTTTCAAAAGCATTTAATATGTTCCTTCTATAAATTTTGTTAAGATCTTTAATTTTAAGATATGAGAGTAAATTAAAAATATCATTCTGGACAAATGAGCTATAGCCTGACAATGTTTCAATTCTATAAGGCATTAATGTATTAGGTTCAGGCATTTGAATATTACGTAATTTTTCATATGGATCTTGACGAATATATGAAAGGACTCTAAATGGTTCTTTTGATTTTTTTTGTTCATTTAAAATAAACTCTAAGCTACCGCCTTTAGGTACTGGCTTATAGCTGCTTCTATCTGACCAGGTTACAAAGAACGATGAAAAATACATCAGATCAACTGTTGTAACTAAAATTACCGTTGTAACTAGAAAAGCTCGCATGTTTTTCTTAAATCTTGAAATATAATCTATAAAAATCTGAAAACCAATTCCACTTAGAAACGGCACACAATAGCTATAAACATTTAAAAACTTAATGTGCTGCATTTCATTAAATCCTGGAATAAGATTTTTTATGAGAAAAAATAAGGGTGATCCCATACAAATAAGCATTGAAAGGGTAATTGTTGTATAGAAAAACGATATAAGCTTGTTTTTAAAAAATACTTTAAGCGTAAGAATGGATAAAAGGAATGGTAAAAAGCCAAAATAAATATAATGTTTATAAAAATTAAGTCTGTAATAGATATAAGCTGGATCTGCAGCAGGGATGCTTACAAAGGACCATGTTGGATTCCCACCATAATACGGATAAATTAACCCTAGTAAATTCTTAAATGAAATTGATTGAAACTTTATAATTGTATCTGAAATTGGAACTCTATTTGAATTATAAAATAATTGAAAAAATGGAATTATTACTGATGAACCAATTGAAATTGCAAAGAAAGAAACGAAACAAATACTTACAACATTTTTAAGTATCCTGGGGTTAGGAGAAAAAATACTAAGAAAAAGTCGGAAACATGCAAACATTAAAAAGAATAGGGTTGTATATTCAACATACTGAAGATGACCAGATGAAAAAATCAAACCAAGAAAAAATGAAGAGATTATCAAATTTTTATTTAGAAGCTTATTTTCATTAAGATTTTTTTCATAAAAAAGAAGTAAAAAAGGCAGGGTAGCACTAATCATTAGCATATATTCATAGCTAAATCTAGTTGCATTAAAAGGATGAAACATATAAACAATACCAGTAAAAAGTGAAGCTGCAAAACCTAAGCCCCAATACCGTGCCAGAGCAAAAGCTCCAATTCCACACAAGGCAAAAAACAAAAAAGTTACAACTAAATCAGCAGTAAAGTGATCAAATAGTAAGTAACTCAAAAAATAAATTGGGTAAAGGTAATTAAGCTGTGGCTCTGCCTGAAATTCAGCACCAGTTAAAATATACGGGTTCCAAAAATGTATTTTCCTGCTTTTCAGCGAATCAGAAAAATATTCTCTATATGGTGTAAATTCCTGAATAAGATCTGAATTATAATAATTATGAACCTTAGAAACATTTGAATAATTATTACATTGAAGTTTAAAATCTCTAAGATATAAAAATGCCTGCTCAGTGTTGCTTTTGTTTGTAAAAATTACCTGCAAACTGTACTGATTCAGGTCAGAAACTGATTTCAGTTTACTAATCAAAGGATTTAAATAAAATTTGTTTTTTACCCAGGAATGTTTTTTGTCCACATCAAGATACACATATGAATGAGGAGGATAAAAGGTTTCACCGGTATTCTTGTTAATAAGAACAAATAATGAAGTAGTTATACTTGATGATTCATCTACAACTTGTCTATCTTCAAAACTTATAAAGTAGTTTGAATTTTTTATACCTCCTGTTTTATTTGCCAGCTCCTCATCCAGATTAATCTCATTTTCCAGCTTAATTGATTTATTTGGAGCAATTTTTAGACTAAGAGTCTTTTTATCTATAGTTTGTTTACCTTGCTGGAAACTCCCTTCCCATAGCGTAGTTTTAATTGTTTTTTCACTTACATTATAGTAACGCCAGGGAAACATTTTCATATCACGAATATCGATAGGAGTATCTACCTTTCCAAGAAAAGCAGGAAAAAGAAAAATTAAGGCAACTAAAACAAAAAGGAAAGAAGCCTTTTGATATTCATTAACTAAGATTGTTTTTTTTAGAATTAAATTAAACATAAAAATATAAACTATTGCTATTAGCTAGTATTGTAATACTAGAGTCAAAAATTTACCCTAATCTATATATTTGAAACGAGAGATAAAAGAAACTAATTTCTGTTTGTGAAATAGGTTTATTAACCTATTAAAATAAGCAATGACAAAATCTCAGATTCTATCTCAGTGCATAAAAGTCACTAGGCATAGGCACTATGCCAGAAAGATTTCTTAAAAGATCAATTTCTGTAATAACCCCTTTAAGTTTTTTATCTTCATCTACTACTGGCAAGCAACCAAATTTATTTACAATCATTATTTCAATGGCATCATTTAACGGTGTATTTAAAGCAACTGTTATTACTTCACTACTTAACATAATGTCTCTTACCCGAACAATATCTGCTTTGCCGGAGAAAGCTTTAAGCAATTCATTATAAGTAATAAGTCCTACTAATCTGAGATTGCTGTCTACCACCGGAACATTTCTAATCTTATCCAAATTTAAAACATCTAAAAGCGAAATCTCTTCATCTTCTTTAAAATAAATAAATTTAGGATTCATTATATCTTTAACACTTATAGTTAAAAGTGTTTTTAAAAGATCAACTTCTGTAACAGCTCCCATAAGTTTTTTATTTCCATCTACCACCGGCAAACAGCCAAACTTATTTATAATCATTATTTCAATAACACCTTTTAATGGGGTTTCCGGACTAACTGTTTTTACTTCAGCTAGCATAATGTCTCTTACCCGAATAACATCTCCCTTTTTTGAAAAAGCTTTTAACAGCTCTCTATAGGTAATGAGTCCTACCAGTCTAAGATTATTGTCAACTACAGGAATATTTCTGACTTTTTCCAAAGTTAAAATATCTGAAGGTGTAATCTCTCTATCTTCCCTGAGATAAGGGATTTTGGTATTCATTATGTCTTTGACACGCATATTAACTACCCATTTTTATCTCTAATCAACTATAAGCTATAGTCCCATTTCCTTCAAATTATATGCACTAAAATTATTCATTATTATGCAAAAACCAATATGAATATAAATAAAATTAGGCTAGCACTAAGATGTTAATAGGGTAATCACTACTGGTATTATCTTATGAATTTGCAGGGTGTAAAAACTCTCCGAGGATTATGTTATTTCGAACCCTGAATAATAGTGAAGGGTAAAGTAATCCCAAGAATTCATGTATAAATCTTTGGGACTGCTGTGGAGACGTTGTATGCAACGTCTCTTTGCTCCTTGCAGTTATGACAAGGTCATCGATAATTTACAAACTGCAGAGCAATACCATAATCTTTTTGCCTAACATTAGAAATTACGCTTTGTAAGTCATCTTTGTTTTTGCCTGAGATGCGGATTTGATCACTTTGAATTGAAGCTTGTACTTTTAGTTTTGAATCTTTTATATCTTTTACGATTTTTTTTGCAATTTCTTGTTCAATTCCATTTATTGGTGTGAAAACCTCACGAACCTTGTCTCCACTGGCCTTTTCCCTACCTTTTGATTTTATAGCTTTAATGTCTATCCCTACTTTTACCATTCTTTGATATAAAACTTGGGTTACCTGATCCATTTGAAAATCTGAATCAGCTATGAGTGTAATAGCCTGACTTCCCTTATCAAGCTCTATTGAGCTGCTTGAGTTTTTTAAATCATATCGATTTTTTATTTCTTTCATAGCATTGTTAATCGCATTATCTAAATTTTGCAGATCAACTTTGCTAACTATATCGAAAGAAGATTCCTGTGCCATGGAATTATTGTATAGGAAATATGAGGAAAGAAGCAAGAGGCTATCTTCTTACGTCATTCCGAGGAGTCCGCCTAGGCGGACGACCCGCTTCGCCCGCCACTGGAGGCTATCTCAAAACTCTGTAATGAAAGGCCACTATTTTTCTAACAAAACATCATGACATGTGGGAGGATAAAAATATGCCACGTCGTCATGAACTTTCTGAAAAGCAATGGAG
>JACQBQ010000040.1 GCA_016201905.1 Candidatus Melainabacteria bacterium
AAAGCTTCTATCTTGTGAAAGACCCTTAAAAGGTCTTTTTCGTTAATTAAAATCATATGCCTGTCTAGCTCACTTTCAAAGCTTTTGACAGGCTTTTTTATTGAAAAGTGGCCTTTTGTGAATTATTCACATCTCGTTTGAGAATTAATCAATAAAAATCCACAATAAATGACTAAATTTTATTAAAATACTCCTAAACTGTTTGGAGGATTTGATGTTTAATAGTTTTAAGAGCGTGGTAAGCAAATTATTTATTAGAAGCCTCAACTTGTTTAATATTACTTCTTAGAAAAGTTCTTGGATCTATCCTTTAGCAGGTAAAATCGTCCCATAAGCCTAGAGATATAAATCGATGACTCAGCAACAGTTGTAATTTTATAAAAAAAGCTTTTTGACTTTTTAATAAATATTCAATAGTGATTCAGCTTTGAATTTTCTTTCGGGTAAAGTGCATTGTTAGCTTGAATATACATATCATGCTAATCAAGGATATGTGCCTATCCACGGTATATGAAATATGTAAAAGGGTAAATTCCCAATAAAATTTTTTACTTCAAGTACGGGTTGTATAATTTTATGGATATGCAAGAAAAGATTTCTCTAGTAATACCTTGTTTTAATGAAAGAAGCGCTATTGAAGAAACAATAGATGAGGTTAACTTTTTACTTGGGAAGGTTTTACAGGACATAGTGGTAGTTGATGATGGATCTTTTGATGGCACCTATGAGATTCTGAAAAATAGAAAAGATATAACTTTAGTTAGAAACCCTTATAACAAAGGCTATGGCTACTCGATAAAAAAAGGGATTATGGCAGCAACAGGTAATATTGTTGCAATTACTGATGCTGATGGTACTTATCCCATTGAATCAATTTTGCTCCTCGTAAAAAAACTAGAAGAAGGATATGACTTAGTTATTGGCAAGCGTGATAATTTAAAAAGCTTTGATCCGTTTTTGAAAAAATTATCCAGATTTTTCTTTAAGAAACTAGCAGAATTTGTAGCAGGGGAAAAAATATTGGATGTAAATTCTGGCTTAAGGGCATTCAGGAAAGATGTAATTTTAAAATATTTCCCAAACACCTCTAGTGGTTTTTCTTTTTCATTGTCTACTACACTAATATTTATCCTGGACGGATTGTCTGTTTACTATTATCCGATTGAATATAGACCAAGGGTTGGTAAGTCAAAGGTTAAATATCTTAGAGATATTTTAAGATCAGCTCAAATACTGGTTGAAACTATAACTTTATATAATCCAATTAAAATATTTATGCTTATATCTGGAATGATTAGTTTTTTAGGTTTTATTGTTTTGCTTATTCCAGCTTTTTCTAACCTTTTAAATAGCTCACTTGGAATTATAGGGTTTATGATTCTACAGGGAATTGCACTGTATACTTTTTCAATGGGTTTGATTGCGTTTTTGCTTAAAAAGCGTGTGTTAAGCAGAAGACATACTGATAATTAATAGATTAATTCTAATGAAAAGCAACTTAAAGAACAAGCAGAACAATATTGACTCTGCAGCCAGCAAGAAAAAAAATTACTTATATGTTTCTTTGATAGTAGTAATCTGGCTTCTTACTTATGTTTTGTGGGATCTTGTTTTATTTAAACATAACCTTGGCTGGGATGAGGTCTCTTATTTGTCAGTAGCAAAAGGAATAGCAAAGGACTTTGACTTTAGCTCCAGGTCCTATACGATAATGGGACTTTTAAAGCATGGCTATCCAACGAATTTAATTAACTTTCCTGTCTTTTCAATTTATCTTGCAACCTTTTTCAAATTGTTTGGTTTCAGTCTTAAAGTGGCTTACTTTTCAACGTGGTTTGCAGCACTGGGAGTTTGCATTCTGATTTATTTTATTTTTCTTACGATTTCTGAAAATAGCCATAAGCTAGCTTTTATTGTAGCCATGTCTTATTTATATAGCCCGGGCATTATAAAAAACTGCAATACAGCACTTATGGAGCAAGTAGGGTGCCTTTTGCTTTGCCTTATGGTGTTTTTTATACTTAGAGATTATGTAAAAGGGAAGTTTGATTATTTTACAGTTTTAAAATTTTCCTTTTCTTTTTTAATTCTTTGGCTTTATAAAAGTTTGTTTATAGGATATTTTTTTGGAGCATTTGTTTTTATCTGCCTTGCTTACAATTCAAAAATAATTGGAAAGAAAATAGAAACAAAAATCCCATTACCTGTTTTTTTATTATTAAGCTATGGATTATTTGTAGTTCTGTATTATGTTTTGATGAAATTCGTTTTTCTTCCTGTAGCGCCAATGATGAACTTTTCACCTGCTCAAGAAAACTCACAGATTTACGCTGACTTTTTAGGTGGATTTTTTAATAATTTTTCTGTAAATCTTCTAAGAAATATTGACTTCTTTTTTAAAGCTATTTTAGGTCCTTATATAATTTACCCAACTTCCATAGATGATCGTACAGGACCTTATGTAAATTATACAGCTGATATTCTTACTATGACATCTTATTATTTTTTTGTTGGCATATATTTCTTCGTATTTTTGTTAATGCTTGTTTTAACTTTTGCTTTATGGAAAAATTTAACCTCAGTTGAAAAAATATTTATTTCATTAGTGGTAGGAACCATAATATGCTTTAATTTAATTTTTAATTTCTTGTTTATGACTTATATCTATAATGTCTGGAGATATAATGTCTATTCACTGCCACTATATTTATGTTATTTAGGCATTATTGCTAAAAATATTTTTCCTTATAAAAGACCTTTTATTAGTGATCATCCACATGTTACTAAGGTGTTAGCATTTATGTTTATTGTGTTTATATATGTACCGCTGTTTCTGTCATCGACGATTCATTTTCTAAGATTTGAAAAAGGCTTTCATGAAAGAGCAATGATAAATGCACAGCTTATAAGATCAGTTATAAAAAATACTGATGCTAAGTTTGTCTACATGAACGATGGTACTCATACTGTTTTTGATGATTATCCAGTAAGATGGATTTTTAAAGATGCTACAAATGAGCAACTTTTACAAGTTAATAAGATATTGCCTTCTCCTATTGACTTTTTGTTTTTAAGACCAAGTGACTGGTTATTTAAAAACAATCAGGAGTTGATTTCTAAAGGTGCTCCGATTATTGATGGGCAATATGTGCTTTATGGACTTAACCAGGATGCACACTTAGTGGTTTATAAACTAAATAAAAAGGTGTGATATTTGTTTCATGAACATCCTTGGAATATCTGCTTTTTATCACGATAGTGCTGCTTGTCTGGTTCAGGACGGAAATATAATGTCTGCTGTTCAGGAAGAACGTTTCACACGTAAAAAACATGACTCATCTTTTCCAATAAATTCAATAAAATATTGTTTGAATAACAGCAAAATTAAAGCAAGCGATCTAGATTTTATTGCTTATTATGAAAAATCATTTTTAAAATTTGAACGTATTTTAGAAACTTATCTGGCTTACGCACCGTTTGGTGTTAAATCTTTTATAAAAGCTATGCCGTTATGGGTAAAACAAAAGCTTTGGATAAAACAAATTATTAAAGATGAACTTGATTATGACGGGAAAATTATATTTCTGCAGCATCATGAATCTCACTCTGCATCAGCTTTTTTCCCTTCCCCATTTCAGGAAGCTGCAATCCTTACTATGGATGGTGTAGGAGAATGGACTACGACGAGCTTTGGTACTGGCAGAGGAAATAAGATTGATTTACTTGGAAGTATAAGATTTCCGCATTCTTTGGGATTGCTTTATTCGGCTTTTACTTACTATACAGGCTTTAAAATCAACTCAGGTGAGTATAAGTTAATGGGACTTGCTCCTTATGGTGAACCAAAGTTTAAAGATTTAATTTTATCTGAATTGGTAGATCTGAAAGAAGATGGCTCTTTTAAATTAAATATGAATTACTTTGATTATTGTGCTGGTCTTACTATGATAAATTCAAGGTTTGAAAGATTATTTGATACTCCTGTTAGGAAACCTGAATCAAAAATAACTCAACGTTATATGGATTTGGCTTGTTCAATTCAGGCGGTAACAGAAGAAATCATGTTACGTATGGCAAAACATGTTTACAAAGAAACGAAACAGAAATATCTATGTTTGGCTGGTGGAGTCGCTTTAAACTGTGTTGGAAACAGCAGAATCTTAAAAGATGGTCCATTTGAGGACATTTGGATACAACCTGCCAGTGGAGATGCTGGTAGTGCTTTGGGTGCAGCGCTATTTGTCTGGTATCAGTATTTAGGAAACAATAGAGCAGTAGATGGAAAACGAGATTTACAGATGGGCTCTTATTTTGGTCCGAAGTTTGATGGAAAATATATTGAAAACTTCTTGAAAGAGAAAAATATTAGTTATATTGCACTTAGTGAAGGAGAAATTTCTGAAAGAATAGCTGATTTAATCGCTAAAGAAAAAGTGATTGGCTGGTTTCAGGGACGTATGGAGTTTGGCCCAAGAGCACTGGGAGCCAGATCGATTATTGGTGATGCCAGATCATCAAAAATGCAGGAAGAGATGAATTTAAAAATAAAATTTAGAGAGAGCTTTAGACCGTTTGCGCCATCAGTTATTAAAGAGAAGGCAAATCAATATTTTGAGATTGAAAAAGAAAGCCCTTATATGCTTTTAGTCGCTCAGGTAAAAAAAGAAATTTGTAAAGCAATATCCAATGAAGAAGAAACATTATCAGGATTGAGTAAGCTTTATATTGTTCGTTCTGCTATTCCTGCTGTTACTCATGTGGATTATTCAGCTAGAATCCAGACGGTAGATAAAGAAAACAACTCTTTATTTCACAAGATGATTTCTAAATTTGATGAAAAATACGGGTGTCCTGTAATAATTAATACTTCGTTTAATGTTAGGGGTGAACCAATAGTTTGTACGCCTGAAGATGCTTACTTGTGTTTTATGCGAACTAATATGGATTATCTTCTTTTAGGTAACTTTTTAATTGAGAAGAAAGAGCAAAAACCGTTGGATAAGGATATTGATTGGCTTAGAGAATTTGAATTGGACTAAAAAAATGATTATAAATGAAATAAAAAATATTAAAAGCAGTAAAAAAGAATTGAGAGAATTTGAGTTTACTTTAAGTCTTGCATTTGCAGTATTAGCTGGTTTATTGTTCTGGCGGGGAAAGAGCTGCTATTATTATTTTTTTGTTTTATCAATATTACTTTTGTCTTCAGGTTTGCTTTTTCCTGTTTTATTAAAACCTATACAAAAAATCTGGATGACAATAGCTCTAATACTGGGCTTTGTTATGACAAGAGTTATTTTATTTATTTTGTTTTATCTTATACTTAGCCCTGTTGCTTTAATCTCAAGACTGTTAGGTAAACAATTTTTAGATTCAAAAGTTGATAAAAATAGAAATAGTTATTGGAATTACAGAAGTCTAAGTCCCTTTGTAAAGGAAGATTATGAGAAGCAGTTTTAAAAAATCAAAATGAGTAAGTTAAAGTATATTATTGGAATAATTTTTATTTTATTTGGTTTGGTATTTAACGAATCAAATCTAAGAAACTACTTTTCTACTTACGCAATAATGGGACTTGATCGAAGAATCCCTATTTTGCTAATTGATTTTATTTTTATAGTGCTTGGAATAATAATTCTACTTATTAAATCTGATCTGTTAACCTTTGAAAAAATCACGAAATATTATAAGGTTTCAGCAATAACAGTTTTAAGTATGTTGTTATTATTTATTTTTGCTAATGTTTTTGTTTATTCAATTTCTATAATAAAAGATATTATTGTTTATAAGAATCAAATTTTTTCGATATATTCAGAGCCATTTACTAGCTTATATTCTAATTTAAACAGAAAACAGGTCGATGACCTGTTGCGTGAAACCTGGTCTAGACCTTATGTCTATGAACCGTTTACTCAGTTTAAAGAACGCCCATATAAAGGTAAGTATGTCAATGTTAATGAGCATGGCTTTAGGCCTGTAAAAGACCAGGGTCCATGGCCGCCTGTTTTAGATAACTATAATATATTTCTTTTTGGAGGTTCTACTACATTTAATTATGGGCTTTCTGATGACCAAACTACTGCTGAATACTTGCAGAGATACTTTTCTGATGCGAAATTAAATAAAAAAGTCTTTATTTATAATTTTGGCAGAGGAAATTATTATTCCACACAAGAACGAATTCTTTTTGAAAAACTATTGACAGCAGGTCTTTCACCTAATCTGGCTATATTTATTGATGGACTAAATGATTTTTATTATATTAATGATGAACCACAATATACTGAAAAGATCAGAGATTTTGTAGACAATGGTGGAAATTTATTAAACAAGATACCGTTTGTAAAAGCTGTAAAAAGTTTTAAAATGATTTTTACTAATGGATCAAAATCTGTTTTCAAGAATGAAAATTATAATGATCAAGTTATCATCACAAAAGTTATAAATAGGTATTTGTTAAATAAAAAGCTTATAGAAGCTGTGTCGTCACATTTTGCTGTTAAAACATTATTTATTTGGCAGCCAGTGCCTACTTATAAATATGATTTGAAATATCATAAACCTGCAAGATGTGGTTTTGGAAAGTTTACTTACTCAAAATATGGATACCCTCGTATGGCAGAATACATTAAAAAAGTTTCTTTAGGAAACAACTTTTTATGGCTAGCAGATATGCAGAAAAATCTTAAGCAGCCGCTTTACGTTGATATTGATCATTACTCTGGTGAAATGTCAGAAAAAATTGCAAAGAGGATTTATGATTATCTCATTAATGATATTATGAAAGACAAACTATGAATAAGCTTTCTATTCTAAATGAGTTCTGGGATTTCCTGAAAGTCAGGAAAAAATGGTGGCTAACACCTATAATTCTTTTTTTACTTTTACTAGGAATACTGATTGTATTAACTGAAGGCTCTGCTTTGGCCCCTTTTATTTATACGTTATTTTAAGTGAACAGCTTTCTGTTACTTGGTTCTAGCTGTTTGTTGTAGCGATTCTAGTTTTATTTTGCCATTGTTCAATGTTTTATTTGGCTGTCCTATTCCTAACCAGCTATGTCCATTTCTAAAATAGATTTTATATTCAAGGTTGTTTGATTCAAACCAGGTTTTAAATTCTTCACTTGATATGTAATAAGAAATAGTTGGAACCATTTTGTCAAAAACGGTCCTCCAGAAATCTTTAAATCCGCGCTTTCTGAAAAAATTAAAGTATTCATTAAATGGTAAGAATTTGCTTACAGTTTCTTCTCCAAGAATAAGATTAAGTGGACGGTAAAAAGTTAAAATGATGAGCCATAAAATTAAAGAGATAATGAATGATAGGGATAGATTGACTTTAAATGGAAGTTTTGAAGTTATAGCTTTTCTAATAGGATCTGCAAATCTAATGTAGAGAGCATTACCTTCTTTACCATAGACCCAAGCTAAAATCTTTCCGTCTTGTTTCAGGTTATTTACTAATGAATTGAAACCTTGGCGTGGGTCTTGTATATGATGTAGAACCCCTATAGAGTATATGAAATCAAATAACCTCTCTTTTTTAAACGGTGGTTTAGTGATATCGCCTTGAATTATAGTAACGTTATCAAAATGCTTTGTGTTCTTAAAAGCAGTAATAACAGCATTAGATAAATCCAAGCCAAAAATCTCTTTTGCATTTGTCTCTTTTGAAATTACGTATATAAACCTGCCACCACCACAGCCAGCATCCAGAACAAATTTATTTTCTAAGTCTTTGTAATTAGCAAACGGATTAAAACAACTCTCCAGTTCTTCTTTTGCTAAAGTTTCGTTTCTTTCGTCCATGTTTGAAGTAAAGTAATTCCATTCATCTGCAAAGTTTTTTCTGTTTAGGTCTATATGTGAATCTGTAAGGTTCAAATTAAAAAAAGGCACACCATCTACTATTGGGTAAGTGTTTCCACAGCCTTTGCAGTTTAATTCACCGGTTATTATATGACCGGTAGAGTCTGATGGATTATGTTTTTGAAGCATCAGGTCCATGTAACATTCAGGACAACAGAGGTATTTAATTATTTTTTCTCTCATATTTTCTTATAATAAAAGCTTTTGTATTAAATAGCAATTCTAGCCTTGTAATTACATATGAACACTAAGAGATCCGCTACAATAACACATGAAATCATATTTATATAAGCCAATGGTTACCCTAATCTCAAAAGACACTTCAATAGTTAATAAGCTGGCAAAAGCTTTGGATAAGTCAACTGGAGACCTTTTAAACCGTGATTTTGAAGCAATTGCATCAGAGTTTTTAGCAAGAGATAGAGCAATTGAACAAATTGAATTATTTAAATCAGAAATAAGTAAAACTTGTAACATTGATTTTACTGGGAAAAAGTTATTAGAGATTGGTGCTGGTGTAGGTACTTTTCTAATTACTGCCAGAAAAGATTATGGTATTGAAGCCATTGGTATAGAGCCATCTAAAGATGAGTTTTCACCTTTTAATGAAATATCAAATGCTCTACTTGAAGAGTACAATCTACCTAAAAATATTGTGATAAATGGAGCTGCAGAAAATCTCCCATTTCCTGATGAAAGTTTTGATTTGATCTATTCAACAAATGTTTTAGAGCATGTACAGGATCCACAAAAAGTTTTAAGAGAATCTATCAGGGTTCTTAAGGTTGGTGGTTTTTTACAGTTTGTAATTCCAAGTTACTTTTCATTTTGGGAAGGACATTATGGTATTTTTTGGCCTTGTATAACAAATAAAACTTTAGCAAAGCTTTATGCTAAATTGATTCGACAAAATCCGAATTACATTGATACTCTCCAGCTAATAAGTCCTTTTTTCCTAAAAAAAATATTGAGAAGTGCAGATGTAAAAAATAAGATTGAAATATTAGGTTGGGGGAAAGATATATTTAAAATGCGCTTGGCAACAGGTAATTATAGTGATTGGGCATCATTAAGAAAAATAAGACAAATAGTAGAGTTTGTCCAGAAATTAAAACTAGCATCGTTAGCCGCAAATATTTTAAATATTTTTGAAATGTATACTCCTATTGTACTTACACTAAGAAAAATTGCTTAATAGACTTTTTTCTTTATTTTTTACAGTTCCATAAACAGTCTTTGTATAAAGTTCTAGATATTGCTCAGCAATGCTTTCCCAGGAAAACTTTCTTGCTTTTTCAAAACTACTTCTAGACATTTTTTCTCTAAGTTCTGTAACTTTTATTAGCTTTTCAATTGCATCTGCAAACTCCCTCGGATTGTTATATTCAGCAGTTAATCCGTTTATATTTTCTTCTAAAATTTCTTCAAATCCTTTAACCCTGGAAGCAATGATGGGAAGACCAGTAGCCATAGCTTGAAGAACAACACTTGGCATACCTTCCATAACGGAAGGAAGAATAAATATATCTGCAGTCCTGTAAATGTCAGGAAGCTCTTCTAAGTTTTTCCAACCCAAATAGTTAACTTTATCTCTAATCTGATATTTATCAATGAGTGAGAACATTGGTTCTTTTAGGTGCCCATCACCAGCAACTGTAAGTTTGTAGTTGGTAATTCCTCTTGCCTTTAAAATCCCAAGAGCATGTATAAGTGTTTCAATTCCTTTTTGCCAGGTTAGTCTGCTTATATAAAGCAACTGAACTTCATTATTTTGCGAGTTATTTTTTTTACTTCCCGGGTAAAATACCTCTGTGTCTACGCCATTTGTAATTACTTCAACACTCTGTTTAGGTGAAAATTGTTTGCATAGTTCCATTAAAGATGTACTATTTGCTACAAGATGAGAAGAGTTGTTCCAGATAGATTTTGTCAGGCTATGTGTAAATGTATGGTAAACATCTAATCTCCAATCTCCAATATTAAATCCTGGTACATCAGCACCCAGGGCAGATGTAATATATGGTATTTTAAAGATTTTTTTTGCGTATAAACCAAAACATCCTGATGGTATTGTAAAAAAACAATGTATAAGATTAGGCTGAACTTCTTTTATAACTGGCTTTGCATAATACATTATAGTAAGTGCAAATCTTGCTAGTTCAGGAAGATGAGTAGTTGTTAATTTTTTTTTAACAGGTCCTACGTAGTGTAGTCTGAAACCTTCTGGGTGGTCATGAACATCTTTGTCCATTGGTTTTGCTGTATAAACATTTACTTCAACACCTAGCTTAACTAAATATTTTGCCAGATATCTTGTAGTAGTTCCACCGCCACCGCCAATAGGAGGGAACTCGTAATTTACCATTAAGACTTTTAATTTTTTGTTAATTGCTTGGTTCTTCTTTCAATCCATTCTCTATTGTTTTTATACCATTCAATGGTAATGTCCAATGCTTCTGCAAAATCATATTTCCTTTTCCAGCCAAGTTCATTTTTAATTTTAGTACAGTCCATAGCATATCTGCGATCATGCCCCAGTCTATCTTCTACGTAGCTTAGTAAGCTTTCTGGCTTTCCAAGTCTTTTTAAAAGTGTTTTAGTTAGTTCAAGATTTGTAAGTTCACAGTCACCACCTACGTTATATACTTGGCCTATTTCTCCTTTTTTAAGCACTAGTGAAATTGCTGAGCAAAAATCCAGTACATAAATCCAGTCTCTAACATTTAAACCATCTCCATAGACTGGTACTTTTTTGTCTTGAAGAGCTAATGAAATAAAGTAAGGGATTACTTTTTCGGGATATTGATAAGGACCAAAATTATTTGAACATCTGATTATAACTGTATTTAAGCCATATGTTTTGTTATAAGCTCTAACCAGGTGATCTGCTGCTGCTTTACTTGCAGAGTATGGACTGTTTGGCTTAATTAAACTGTTTTCAGTGAACTTGCCTGGAGGCTCTATGGAGCCGTAAACTTCATCAGTGCTGATCTGAATATATCTTTTTATTTTTTGTTTTAATGCTATATCAAGAAGAACTTGTGTACCGACAATATTTGTTTCAATGAAAGGCTGAGCAGCTTTAATACTTCTATCCACATGAGTCTCAGCGGCAAAGTTTATGATTACATCTGGTTTATAAGTTTTAATTATATTTTCAATAAACTCATAATCCTGAATAAATCCCTTGAAGTACTGATAATTTTTTTTACTTTCAATATCTTTTAAATTGTCTAATTTTCCTGCATAAGTCTGGGCATCAATATTTGTTATAAAAATATCTTGATCTTCAGTTATTAAATGTCTGATGAAATTTGAGCCAATGAAGCCAAGTCCACCTGTTACAACGATGTGCATTTTGTATCGTCTCCTACTATATATTTGGTTTTGTTTGTTTTAGTTAGATCTTTTAAGTTGTCAGATAAACTTAACTCTACATTTTTACCGAAAACGCTGTTTGAAATAATGCCCATAACATTTGTAATTTTTGTATTTTCTCTGATTATTGAGTTCTCCAGTTTTATATTTTTTAAATAAACATTTTCCCCAAGACTAACAAAAGGACCTATTTTGCAACCTTTAAGATAACTATTTTTAGCTATTATTGCTGGTCCTATTATTTCAGAATCTTCAATAGTTACATTCTGGTCAATGCAAACCACACCTTGTATTTTTACTGACTGATTAAACTTTGAGTTAATATTATTTTTTGCTAATTTGTTTAATAAAGCCTCATTGCTTTTAATCATATTTTCTGGAGTGCCAATGTCAAACCACCAGCTTTTAATAATATAATACTCAACTGATTTTTTCTCCTGAATCTGAAAATCAACAGCATCAGTTATTTCAAGCTCTCCCCTGTAGCTGGGTTTTATGTTTGCAATTGCATAAAAAATTGATGGCTGGAAAAAATAAATTCCGGACAGGCATAAATTAGATTTTGGTTCCTGTGGCTTTTCAACAAGTTTTAAGACTTTACCATTACTTACTTCTGCAATGCCATAAGGCCTTGGGTCTTCAATTTCTTTTAAAACTACAAGACTCTCCGGCTTATTTTTTATAAATTGCTCATATGCTTTTTTTAGTTCACCTTTATCAATTAGAATGTCACCCAAGAACATTAAAAAGGGATCATTACCCATGTGCATATTTGTTATTTGAACTGCATGTGCTAGTCCTAAAGGCTTATCCTGGAAAACAAAATCAAATTCAAAATGTTTTTTGTATTCAGAATTTATTATGCTTTCTTTTACCTTGTGTCCATATTCTTCACTTACTACAATGCAAATTGATTTTATCTGTGTTTCTTCTTTAATTAAATCCAGTATATGAAATAATGTTGGCTTATTTGCCACAGGTAAAAGTTGCTTGGTTATTGTGTTTGTAAGCGGTGCCAACCTTTGACCTGAACCGCCGCTTAATATAACTGCTTTCATGGTAAATATACTATAGCATTAATTATTTATCTTTTTAGCTATAACAAAATAGCCAATTGTGTCTCTGGGACTGCCAAGCATTTGATCTAATATTAAAAACAGTATATTGATAATTGGAATTAGTATTATTGATAGCAAGATTAAGGGAAATTTGTAAATAGCATAAACTAAACTTTTTCCAATGTTTGTTGGGCTTTCTTTAGAACTTTTTCCTAATACAAAGCTATAAATATTTTTTACATGTTCTAAATCAAAAAGTAAGACTAGTGCATTACAAAATACCTGCCCAACGGTTGCAAATGACTTTCCTAGTTCTTTCAAATATATAATTTCAAACCCTGCTTTGGTAATTTTTTCTTTAAGGATATGCTTCGTAAATCTGTAATAGTCATGTGGTTCATCGTGTAGATGCCAGTACTGTGGAACTGAAATTATAAAAACCCCATTGTTTTTTAAAATCCTTTTAAACTCTTTTATTGTTTCAAATGGTTCACTGACATGTTCAAGTACAGAAAAAGAAAGCACGGTGTCAACTGAGCTATCAGGCAGATTTATTTTAGGAAGCTCTGATAAGTAGTCATAAGTAATGTTGCTGTTTGCTGCATCGGGATGTTCATGTCTTAAATACTTTTCTACATAAGGAGAAAAGTAGGATTGAAATGGAGAAGAGCCACTTCCTATATCAATGGCAATGCCTTTTGCATAAGATGCATTTTTTTTAATTTCATTTATAAGGTAATAGTAAACAAGAAAACAATAGTTAAACAAAGATAAATTAACTTTACTATTTTGTCTAATAGCACTTACTCTTGCCTTGGCTATTGTTGCTTTGGTTTCCAAATTTTCTTTTGTGATTATCATTAATTCTTCTTTTTCATCTTACCATTAGAGTGTTTTTGTTTTCTAATGCTTCTTTGTCATTTGGATTTATCATTAAGACAAGCTCATTGTATTTTCTTGCATCTGTTAGGTTTTTATCTTTTAAAAATATGTTTACAAGTATATGACAAGCTTCTATTTGTATGTCACTTGGAGAGTCATTCTCATTTGCAACTTTTATTAAATCACTTATACCATTCTCCTTTCCCCCTTTATTTATAAGGATTGTGCCATGCAGGTATAAGAGGGTTGGATTATGTGGAAAACTATTAAGTCCTTTTTGTATGTAGCCAAATGCATTATCAATTTGGTTTAGTTTTAAATAGTCTGTTGCTAAAAGGATATAAGGCTCAGGCTTATCTTCTAGCAGACTTGCAATTTTATAATATTTAATAGCACCATGAAGATCGTTTTTATAAAGTTCTAAAAATTGTCCGTAGGTTTTAAACGGAGCAACATTGTATGCAGATATAACTGAAACAGATTTCTTTAAATATTTCTCATAGTTAATAAGATCTTTTAGTTTTAAGTAAGTTATTGAAATTGCATAATCAATTGTTGGATTTGGAGAAATAAAATTACTTTTTTCATAATATTTAATTGCTTTTTCCAGAGCATCCTGCTGAAAATAGTAAGTGCCTAAATCTTTAAAGATCAGGCTTTGAATCTGGGAATTTTTTCTTGAAAAATTTAATGCTTTTAAAAGATATTCTAATCGCAGTTTTTCTTGCTTTAATAGTTCATAGTCTGTAGCTATTCTATATGCTGCTTTGGCAAGTAGTGATTTATCATCTAATTCATAAGATTTAAGAATAGACAGCTTCGAAGTTTTTGGAGGATTTTGGATAAATAACTTTAAACAGTTTATTGAAAGATTAACAAGTTCATTTTTTTTACTCTCATTATCCTGACTTATTGCAAGATTATAAGCCCAAATCCCTTTTTTTAAAAAAGTTTTGCTTGTATTTATAGTACTAAGAAATAGTGTTGAACTATCTTTCCATTCAATTATTCGAAAATAGGATCTTAGAGTCAGAATCGTACATAAAATAATCAAGAAAAACACTAACGATTTATTTTTAGTCTTTAAAAATATAAAACAAGTTGAAACAATTCCAAATATGAAAAAAGCTGAACCAAAATAGTTATATCTTTCTGCTACTAGAGAATACAGAGGTATTATTTGTAAAAATGGTGAAATGCCTATAATATAAAGCAAAAGCCCAAGCGACAAATATGGAAAACGATCCTTAAAATAAATAGCTAAAACCAGAAGGCTTATAAATACAATGATGCAAAGAATATGATAACTTCCTAAAAAAGTTTTATCTAAGCAGAGAAGATCAATTTGATCAATGGTTAATGTATAAGGGAATAGTACAAGTTTTAACTGATGTACAAATGCCTGAGGTGTTAAGAAAAATAACCGATGAAGTAATTCCAAAAGGGGATTGTGGTTTGCATTAATTGTGTTTTTTTCTATAAAGAAACTTCTGCACATCAAGTATCCAATAACGACTAAAAAAGACGGGATACTTGTTTTAAATGCTGTGGTAATGCCATTAGTTTTTTTACCCGGGCTAAGATGCTTCATTTGAAAAAAAACAGTTAAAAATATTGCTAGGGGTATGGTTATTGTGTGTTCTATAAATAGGATTTGAATGGTTGTTAATAACAAAATAAAAAATATGGAAGTTTTGTTAATCAGCCCTTTATTTGTAAGTGTTGCCACTTTTTTTAGTGTATAGAAATAAAAAACAGCACCAAGAAGTGCAGGCCAATTTGTAGCCCAAATTATTGACTCAACATTAGTAGGGTGTATCGACCACAATAATCCTGAAAATAAGGAAATAAGCTTATTTTGGCTAAGTTCAAAAGTAAACATTATAAAAAAGTAAGCAGCAATGCAATGCAATAAAAGCCCCAATAAATGAAATAAAAATGGTTTTGACTGAAAAAGAAAGTTAATTAAGTAAAAGACAGGTCTTTCCAGAATGCAAAAATGGACATTTTTAATACTGGAAAAGGAGAACCCCTGAGCTTTAGTTATACCGCTCCAGTCAACAAGAAGATATTTTTCAAGATACTCACTAAAAGTCTTCTTAACGAAAAAATCTTTTATTATAAGATCTTCATCAAAATTCCTGAGTCCATATGATAGCGAAACCAAATAAAGCAAAATAGTTATAAAAATAGGGACAATAACAAAATAATAATCTTTTAAAAAACCTGTTTTGGATTTAATTGTTGTCATGTTTTCTGGTGACTTTTTGATTCTACTTTAAATCCTGAAAATAGTTCCAGTACTCCACCGATTAATCCTATAATTATTCCGACTGTAAAGATCAACATGGATAAACTTAAGCTGGCTGAATTAGGCACACCAATTTGTGATAGTAGGACCAGCACTGTACCTTCCCTAACACCAAGTCCTGAAAAGCTAATCGGCAATAAGCTGACAATTGAAACAATGGAAAACAGCCAAGTAGACTGTACTAAACTTAGATTTATGTTTAAACTTAGAGCTAAAAGTAAAGTGGCAAAGATGTGTGGAATCTTGACAACTAAACTCCATAAAATAGTTTCAAACATTAACAAATCATGCTTTTTATAGTCCTCAAAATAGCTAATTGAAAAATCATTTAAAAATTTAAATTCAAGCTTGAAACATTTCAAAAATCTTATCAAAGAATCTTTCAAAAAATTAGTAAAGTGTTTAGTCCTTTCACTGAATAAAAGAATCGTTACAAATATCAAAAAAAGAGTCAGTAAAAATGTAATTGATACTAAGCTTATATTTTGCCTGAAGTGACTGTCAGATAAAATTGCAGCAAAACCAATGATAACTGTAATTAACAGATTTGTGATTTTATCAATAAATAATGGTACCCAGACTTTTTGTACTGCACCTTCCCTTTTAGAGAGCTTTAAGCCTTTAATTAACTCTCCTGAAGATTGTCCTGGTAAAAACATGCTGTAAAAAATTGAAATGTAATGTAATTGCAATAACTCTATAAAACTGCTTTTGATTTTTAAAGGGATTGACAACCTATACCATTTAATCGTTAAGAGAATATTTGATATGTTGTTTAAAAGAAGTGAGAGAAAAAAATAAACTAGATTTATCTTGCTGAGAATTTTAATTATTTCACTTACATTGACTGATTTAGAGATAAAAATAAATATTATGCAAAGTATAAGTAATTTTAATAGAAAAAACAATTTGTTCATTTAATTAGTTGTGTATATAGTTCTGACAGCCAATACAAGCTTTTGGTTGCTTTTTGTAAAAACCTGCCCGAAATTCTACGAACTTGTCAGAGTTCCAGATTTGTTCAAAAGGTGTTTCAAAAACATTTCCCAGCTCTAATATGCTTGGATTGCTAATGGTACAACAAGGAGTTACGTATCCTTCTGCAGTTATGTTTGGGCTGAACCACGGTAGCTTACACTGCCCCAGATTGTTAGAAGATTTACCAAAACTTTCAGTGACTATGTTCATTTTTACTTGTTTTTTCCATCTTTCTAGTTTTATGGAAAATACTTCTATTTCTTCTTTTGTCAGATTTGAATTCCAGAGACTCTTATTAGCTATAACGCTTATAAAAAGCTGTATATAAAGCACATCAATTCCAAGTTCGTCTGACTTGAAAATCAAGTCTTCCATATATGGCTCTGTTTCTTTCATTAGTATTGCTCTGAAAGAAACAATAGGTTTTTTCTTTTGTGATTTTTTCTTTATCTCAACAAACTTTTTTATATTTTCTGTAATTTTGTTTATTGATGCGCCAGATCTTGTGTCTGCAAAAACTTTTTCGTCAAAACTATTGATCGAGATCGATAAATTACCAAGGCCAGCTTCAATTAATTCATGTGATTTGCTCTCTGTAAGTATTGTGCCATTGGTGTTTATATAGGTTGAGATACCTTTTTGTGTACAATACTGGATCATCTTCATAATGTCTTTATTTAAAAGTGGCTCTCCAACACCTTGTAGTGTTACATATACCAGTGATGGAATCTCGTCAATAATTTTTTTAAATTGCTCAAATGAAATATCAGCTTTGTTATACCCGACATATGCCTGATCGGTGCCAAGCTGGCAGGTGGGGCAGCTTAAATTGCACTTGTTTGTAACTTCTAAAAACAAACATGGAGGAAAGTAGTTTAATCTTCCTGGGTGTTCTTCTTGAAGAGCTGAAAGAGAAACATGAACCAAGTTTACAAATCCTTGGGTACCCTGATGCTGAATAACCCTCTGAAGGATATCTGAACCAATCTGGCGATGGACCTTTTCCTTTAATTTTTTTAAATAGGTAATCACTGTTTTTATGCTGTGAACATTATACTAGAATCTCTTGTCCAGCATAATAGGCATTTCATCTGCTGAAATCTGCTGTTCCAGACTGTTGGTTTCAATGGTTTGAGCAGTAATCAATTCTTTTTTTAGATTTGGTTTTATGCTATATAAGGACTTTAAATATAGCAATGCATCTTTTGAATGTGGGAAAAGACTGATTTTATTCGTTTGTAAAATTGTAATTTCAATAGGTCTCCCAGATTGATCCACAAGCAGCCACCCAATCTTGCGCTTAAATTTATCTAAGGAAGTTTTAATATTATTCAGATGATATATTTCAAACCATTCTTTAGAACCATTATTTTTTTCTTTGCCAACATATGCAAGGTTAAAAAGCTCTGTATTGCTCAAGATGTCTTGTGTGTCCTTTGGTAATTGATTTTTTAAAGTATTGCTGATAATTACCCACTTAACATTTAATTCATCAAGCAGGTAAGGATCTAAGGTGGTAAGAGTTGTTGGAAATATACTATCAAAGGAAGAATACAATAGATCTTTGTATAAAAATTTTCCAGCTGGTATTAAAGTATAAACTCCGCCATAAGCTGGCAATTCTGCAAGGTTACTGATCGCAACGTCTCCCGGCTTACAGTTTGATTTTAAGAACTCAATTTCATTTTTAAATAATTCTCTATTGTGGTTTTTTAACTTTAATACGGAGTCATTGAATTCAGTTATATATTGCTTGAAGTCGTTAATTGAATGTACTGTCTTGAGCTTATCAAGTGTGGTCTGAGTAAATGTTTTGCTAAATGTAATGTATGGAGTAAAAACTGCAGATGAAAGCAGTTCTGATATTGGTGATAAACAAAAAAATACTATATAGGTGAAAATTAATAATTTATTCTTCAGAAAGGACTTAAAAGCTACACTTAAACCACAGGTTATTAATAAGATAATTATTGTGTTTCCAAAAGCAAAAAGCCTATTCAGATCAACAGGGTTTATTTTGAAGTCCAATATTAGGGGTAGTGGCATCGTAGTAACTGCACAAAGAAATAAGAGGAGTGCAAATAAGTTTTGGGTTTTCTTAAGATAAATAATGGAAAATAAAAATAAAATAATACTCAGTCCAAACTCTACTATAAAATTCCATGAAAAAAAGTATACTGCTTCATACCGCATAATGTTTGTAGTAAGCCTTCCCCAGCTTGTAATCCAGAAAAGCTTTTCTTTTATGGATATGTCAAATATGTTTCTTCTTCCAAGGCTTTGAATAGGGTCCTGTAGAAATAATGCATTTCCAATTGTTTTACTTAAAACCACAGAAATCGCAAGTAAAGCAAAAATAAAGATCAGATGCTTTCTTTTTTTCTTCCAAAATAAGAAAAATAGAAAAGGAATTACACCAGCCCAGAATGTCATATATAACCATTCAGCACTGAGAAATAATATAAATAGAGATACAACCAGAAAAGTCAGATAAAAAATATTTATTTTTAAATCATCTTCTCCCAACATTTTCCAAAACAGTATCAAAACTAAAATTAATATTGGATAACCTAAATTAAAAGTGGATACAAAACAACAAATAGATGGAGCATTTATGATGCCACCGTGAAGTCCTAAATTGAAATATGTTTGAAGGAAGCTCCAGTTTTCAGCACCTTGGGGGAGTATCTTTAAAAGATATCTGCAAATAGCATCTAGCCATAATAGTCCACCGCCAAAATAAGAGCAGAATCCAGCGATTAAAGAAAGCTTGAAATTATTTGTCAATGTCCAAGCTAAAGCAATAAAGCTTAGAAATATTGTGCAGGCAGAAAATGTTGCAACTAATTCATAAGCTCTGGATATATCAATATTACAAAAATTATAAATTGCTCCTGCTAAAAGATCTCCGCCATAATGATAAAGAAGAACATAATCTGGTCTAAATAAATCTCGTGGTGGGTAAACATTGTTTTGGTACATAGTGAGGACAAAAGGAAGATGAAATTCTTTGTCAAATGTCCCAAATCTATAAATTGCAAGGTGTGTAAGAGTTAGTATAGTTACAGCAAGCAATATTAATGTAAGCATTTCATGGTTAGTAATTTCTTTCTTAAACTTGAAAATATTTTTGTGACTAGTAATCAATACTATTAAAGAAAAAAGTAATAAGATAAACAAAGCAAGAACTGATGCAATTTTGGGACCCATAATAAATGACAAAACATGACAGATGAAAAGATAAGCTGAGATTCCAAATGAAATTGAAAGAGGGGTTAATAATACTGGCGATTTAATTTTGGTTAATCCACTTAGGGAGAGAAGTCCAAAAGAAACTGGGCAAAATAGAAAAAATACTAATTTTAATATGCAAAGCATTCTATAAATCTTATCTCTTTATGCCATTGTCATCAATAAACTTTTTTATCTTTGCAATATTTGATGGATTATTCTTTGCAAATGATAATGCTTGATTAGCATAATCGGTTGCCTGTTCAGTTTTTCCTAATGCTAAATATAAGTGAGCCAGCGTATTGGCTATATTAAATGATAGCGGTTGATTTATTTCCTTGTTTTTATTAATTAAATAAGCTTTTTCGAGTAAAGATATTGCTTTTTCATAATCTTTTTTCTTAATGTAGTAATTGCTTGAAATGTATAGTGTTTGTGGATCTAATGGATCTATAAATAAAAGCTTGTCAATTGTTTTTTTTGCTTGATTGAGATTGTTCAGTAATAAGTAGCTTGTAAGTGCTTCACTATATGCAAACTTTGAATGTGTTCTTAGTCCATATAAATATGAATACTTTGCATATTCTGGTAAATTATTCTCTCTTTGATAATACCTTAGTGCTTCAAATAAAATATCTTTTGAATATGGATCAAGTCTAAATGCCTCTGATAAATATTTTTTTGCGCTTGGCAGATCATTTTCAATATCCCTTGCAAATCTGATTAAAGACAATAGTATGAAAGAACTTGCAGGATATTTATTGTAAGTAAATAGAAATATATTTTTAGCATTATCAATATCGTTGTTTTTAATTAGTAAGTTTGCATATAATTCTAAGGTCCTTGGATCGAATGCTTCTATATTTTTCAGATATGGCTTAAAAAGATTTAAAGGTTTTGCCGGATTTTCATCGGCATTTAAAAATGTTCTCATAGCAATGAAATAAGCAGCTTTAATTATTCGTGAATCAGAATCTAGCCCATAGAACTTAAGAATGATTGGTGGTCGATTAGATTTCCTTTTTTCTTCTTTTAGTTGTTCTATCGCTCTATAAAAATAAGACTGGGATTCTTTGAAATATTTTTCAGCTTTAGATTTCTTCTCTGGTTCAAATTGCAATACTGTTTCAGCTAAAGAATAAATTCTTGCACCTTTGTATAAAAAATCAGAACTTGTTTTAATAGTGGAAGTAAGTAAAGTGTAATTATTTTTCCAGTCATTGGTTCTAATCCATGTTCTTGTAAAGAGTGCAGAAGTTACTATGATTAGAAAAACTATTATTAAAGACTTTAGTATGTTCGATTTTAAAAAGTACTGATTTATGATTTTGGAAAATCCAAAGACAATGAAAAATAGAGGAGTATAGAGATACCTTTCTGCTGATAGACAATAGGTTGGTGAAATTATTTGAGAAAAAGGTAAAAGGCTTATGAAGAACAAGCAAGTTAAAAGACCTGAAATATAAGCTTTCTTTTTAACCAGTAAAAGAGTTAACGGTAATAATAACCATGTAAGTAAAACTAATATGCAATAAATGGAGTAATTATCAAAAAGTGATTTCCCAAGGTGTATAAGGGCTGTTTGATCGATTGAAAGAATCTTTGGAAAGAAAATCAGCTTTAAGTTATGAACAAAAATCTGTGGTGTAAGCCAGAATATCCTTTCAAGTGTGAGGATAAGTGGATTTGAAATTGGCTGGTGAACGAATTTGAAGCCAGAAAATAAAAAATAAATTAAATATATAAAAAGCCCTATTAAATATGGCTGACTCTCTTCCCATGTGTTTTTAATTGCTTGCTTAAGATTATTTGAATAGTAATTGTTAATGAATGAATATGCAAAAAGAATCATTGGCAGTGCAATAATGCATTCATTTATTAGCATTGGAAAAAGAAAACACAAAGGAAGTGTCACCTTTCTTACCAGCAGGTTATTTTTTGCTCTATTCTTTAGAAAATCATAAAAAAGTAAGAAAAAAATAGAATAATTTAAAATTGCACATGTATTTGTGGATAACAAAACTGATTCTATTTGAATGGGATGTATTGCCCAGGTTAAAGTTAACAATATGATTAATAGTCTGCTTGCAAAATTAAAATTTGAAAAGCATTTTTTAATGATTAGATAAACAATGCAAGAATTAAATATGTGTAGGACTAGGTTTAATAAATGATATAGAAATGGATTTTTTTTACAAAAGAAACCTAACATTAAAAGATAAGTCTCGTTTAGTAAATTCACTCTGTTTACAGAGTTTGAAGTATATAAATAATTAGCTGAACTTACATTGTTTGCTAAACCAAAAGAGCTTAGGATTTCAATAATTTCCTTAAAACTATTTGCTATAGGGGCATATAACTCCTCATAAATTACTCTCTCATCATAAAAAATCCATGGTCTATTTAATGTGTGAAAGTATATAGCAAAAACTATCATTAAACAGATAAATAAATCTATTATCCATAAATTGTTTTTTGAAGATTGATTCATAATTTTTGCAATTTTTTTATACAAAGATTTGAATAGTCTGTAAGCCCAAGAGCCTGATAAAGGTAGGAGAGCTTAGATAAACTTTCAAGGTTATTTCCTGCAAGGTTTAGTATTTCTTTAGCTTTTGATATAGCTTCTTCTTTATTTCCTAAAGACAGGTTTAGAGTAATTAAACTATATGCTATATCAAAAGCTGTTAATGAGCTATCATTATTGTTTTTAATTATTGAATATGCATTTTTCAGAAGTGTTAGTGATCTTTGAAAATCTTTTACTTTGTAATAATATTTGCTTGCAAAATATAATGTCTCTGGATTATTTGGGTCAAGCCTTAAAAGCTTCCCTACCAGGCTTTTAGCATCTTTTAAATTGTCTAAATTTAGATCTATTGACAATGCTAGTTTATAAGCTTCTTTTGACCCTGTTCTTAAGCCATATAAATAAGCATATTTCGCAGTTAGTGACGGATTGTTTTGTTCTTGGTAGAAATTTAGTGTATTAAGAAGGGTAGGTGTATCGTATGGATAATATTTTAATGCGGTTAGAAGATATTTTTCGGCACTAACGTTATCCCTTTCATATTTTGATGATAATTCAAAAAGGCTTGTAAGTATAAATGGCAAATTTGGGTAAATCGAATTTGCTTTTAATAAAAGTTCTTTTGCCTCATCATATTTTTTTTCAAGGATCAATAAATGTGTGTATAGTTCTAGTATTCTTGGTTCTGTCAAATCCTTTGCTCTTATATAAGGCTCTAATATTTTTAGTCCTATATTGTAATCTTGTTTTAGCTCTAGACATCTTGTTGAGGTTTCAAGAAATGCTATTTTTAAGAGTAATGAATCATAGTCAAGACCATAAGACTTTATGACAGCAGGCAGTTTGTTTTGATAATGTGATTTATTTTTCAACGCTTCATTTTTTGCTAGTTCTAAATACTTTAGTGTTTTAATAAAATATTTTTCTGCTTTTAATTTTTCACCAGGTTCATATATAGAGATTACTTTCCCTAACATGCCTGCTCTAATAGCTTTAAATAAAGGGTCTTTGCTGTCTCTGTAAGTAGAATTTATAAATGAATAATTGTCCTTCCAGTCTAGAATCCTGGAGTGAGAGCGCATGAAGCATAAGGTTAGAATAATTAGTAATGTGATAGTAGTTAAACTTTGAAACTTTTTTGTGTTTTTTAATATACTCCCTACGCTGAAGACTAATAGTGCTAATGAAGCATACAAGTATCTCTCAGCACTAAGTGTATAAGATGGCATAAGTATATGTAAGTAAGGAAGTAGTGCAAAGAAAAAAGACCATGATAGTAGAAATAAAGCAGGAGATCTTTTCTTTGCTAGAAATAAATAAAGAGGAATAAGCAGCCAACATACGAAAAATATAATGCAAAAAATAGAATAAGGATCAAATATTGTTTTTCCTAGATGTACAAAAAGGGTTTGATCTATTGAGAGAGTTCTTGGATAGAGCAGAAGCTTGATGAAGTGAAAAAAGATTTGAGGAGCTAACCAAAATACTCTTTCAAGAAGAACAAGAAATTGATTTGCTACAAGCTGGTGGCTGACCTGATGATTTGAGAAAAATAAGAAGTAAATTAAATAAACCAGAAAACCAATGAAGTATGGTGTTGTCTCCTGCAGCGATTTTAGCAGGGCTTTTCTTAGGGCATTATTTTGATAAGTAAAGTAAAAAGAAATTATAAGAAGTACAAAGGGTAATGTGACAATGTATTCATTGGTTAACATTGGAATCATAAATAACATTGGAATGATAAATATCCTTGATATAAAGTTATTTTTTTCTCTATTTTTTAAGAAATCAAGCAGCATTGCAAAGAAAAACATATAACTAAAGTTTGCACCCAAATTTGTTGATAGTGAAACTGGTTCTATCGTTACGGGGTGTATTGCCCAGATTGAAGTTAAAACAATAGTTAACAGTCTTCGTAATAAGTTTGATCCTGTACAATTTGTGAAACAAAAATTTAAAATAAAAAATACTAGTCCAGTATTTGTAAGGTGTAATAAAAGATTTAATGAGTGATATAGAAAAGGATCTTTCTTCTGAAAAATAAAATTTACAACAAGCCAGAAAACCTGACTAAATGGGCATGTTCTTCTTATGTAATTTGAGCTGTAAATTGAGTTTGAAGAAAGAACATTAAAGTTTAATCCAAATTTTTCAAGTATTTCAAATATTTCTTGAAATGAAGCTGGTGTTGGAAAGTAGGTTCCGTCAGGGATAATTGATTCATCATATAAAAGCCATGGTCTGTTTATAATTGGTAGAAATATTGCTAGAACTAGCAATATGCAAAAGCTTAAATCAATGATAGCTGAAAACCATTGAGACTTTTGATTTGAAGTTTTTAATGTTTCAATTTTATTGGACATGCCTGTTTCCTGTTTTAATTGACTGGATCTTTCTTATGCAAGAGTTTAAATCATCTGTAAGCCCAAGTGATTTATAGAGTTTAGCAAGCTTGAGTAAAACTTCTACATTGTTTCCAGCAAAAGTTTCAATTTCATTTGCTAGCTTTATTGCTGCATCCTTATTTCCTAAAAATAAATACAATTTTGCTAAATTATTTGAAACATCAAATGCTAGTAGAGGATCAACACCAGATTTTTTGCATTGATAGTATGAGTTGAGCAAAAATGACAATGCTTTTTGATAATTTTTAATTTCAAAGTAGTATTTGCTTATGAAATAAAGGGCTTCAGGATCATTCGGAGCTATTTGTAACAGTTTTGAAATAGTTTTTTTTGCACTGTTTAATTGTCTTAAGTTTAAATAGGTTACTAATGCTTGAAGGTAAGCAGACTTTGAATGGGTTCTTAAGCCATATAAATAACCATACTTTGCGATTTGAGAGCTATTATTTTCTTTTTGGTACAAATCAAATAGTTTTAAAAGAATATCCTTGTCATATGGATGTGATTTAAATGCTTTTAAAAGGTACATCTCAGTTTTTCTTAAATCCTTATCATGATTGAATGTGAAATCAGCAAGAGAAGTAAGTGTAAATGGCAAATTAGGATATAGTGAATTTGCTCTTAGTAAGACTTTTTTAGCTTCCACATATTTCCTTTCAGAGATTAGCAAGTTAGCATATAAATCTAAAATTCTTGGCTCTGCAAATCTTGACCTTTTTACATAAGGTTTTAATATTGTAAGTCCTACTTTATTCTCTTCCTTTAACTCAAGGCATCTTAGAGAAGCTTCGACAAAAGCAATTTTTGACAGGAGAGAGTCATAGTCAAGCCCGTAAGATTTTATTACAAGTGGCAGAGAATCCTGATATTTTAATTTCAGTTTTTTTGTTTCTGTTTTAGCTTTATGCAGTGAGTATAATGATTCGCGGAAGTAATTTGTTGACTTTTCTTTTTGATATGGTTCAAAGATACTGACGGCTTTTCCCAGCATTCCAAGTTTTACAGCTTTTAGTAAGGGATCCTTGCTGATTTTATAAGAGGAACCTAAGAAAGAGTAATTATCTTTCCAATCTAAAGTTCTAATATGTGACCTAACTAGACAGCAGATTAAAACAACAGATAAAACAATAATTAAAACAGGCTTAAATCTCTCGACTTTTGATTTTGAGAACATTTCCCCAAGTCCAAAG
>JACQBQ010000042.1 GCA_016201905.1 Candidatus Melainabacteria bacterium
AGAACACATGGCTAATCGTTATGTCAGATGTTACAAATCAATGTTTACTAAACTTGAGATGAGAGCTGCTTTACTTGCTCACACATTCTCAAAGTGGGTTAAGCTGCTTTTGAACCTAATTTTTCACAGGTCGTTCTAATACAACACCTCCTTTTTGAATATTTGGCAAGATAGCTTCTCTTGCAGTTTTTCTTAGAGCAGGTCTTGTAAACCTTCTGGCAGTCTCATACATATCAAATATATCTGTGTGTTTCCAAGCAGTTCCTTGGTATTTGTCTAAAAATGCTGTAGTCATTTTATATTACTCCTTAAATAAAGTTTTAAAATATGAAGTCAAGCTTAGTATACATTTATGCTTATATCTTTAATCTTTATATTTTTTTTATCTTAAGGTTAAGAGTAATCACCACCCCTGCATCTCTTTAATAACCTCATCCTGACTGGTCATCAAATATCCTTGTGTTGTCTTTAAATCCGAGTGTCCTAATGCAAGTGAAATTATATTAATTGGCTTACCAGCATTTGCTGCAACAGTTGCAAAAGTTCTTCTCAAACCATGAGCAGATACTTCAACCCCAACCCTTTTTGCTAGCCTTCTTATTTTTTTACCTAAAGTACTTTTGTTAAAGGCAACGGGTGTTTTTGTCTGGTAGTCAATTGAAACAAATAAGTTTTCTAAATTAGTTTTCGGTCTAACCTGCAGATATTTAGTTAAACATTCATGCAATCTATTACAAATACCAACATATCTATTTTTCCTGCCTTTACCTAGATATATAAACAATCTTCTGTTGTTGAGGTCCAAATCTTGCAACCTAAGATTGCACAGCTCACTAGCCCTTAAACCTGTGAAACCTATCGTTGAAATCGTTGCAATCGTTAACATCCTGTCATACTCTCTTTGACCATTACGTTTATTACCAGCAAACTCAAGCAATTTCTCAAAGCCTTCAATACTTAAATGTGTTCTTTTCGGCGGATAAAACCTTCTTGGTTTTAATGTTGATAGTTCATTAAGGAGTTCATTATCAGCATAGTTTTTAGCAATTAAATACTTTGTAAATGACCTAATTGCTTTATAAATATTGTCTTTCTTACTAAAACTCTTTGCATCAAGATTTCCAAATACTTCTCTTAAATTCTCTTTTGAAATAATTGAGTGTTGTCCATTCTTTTTGGGTAAAAACTTCCAATATAATCCCATGCAATAAATATAAAGCTCTATTGTTGTTTCACTTAGTGGCTTGCCAATTAATAATCCCTTTTTACACCACTCAAGCCATTCTTGTTGTTGTTCTTTTACAAATGAAGCATCATATAAGGAAGAGTTTTGGCTTTTCTTCCCATTAGATTGTTTTTTCCATTCCAAATACAGTGCTAAAGGAATTATGTACCTAAATCCACCAGGAAACGGTTTAGTGAGCGTAGGTAGTTTTTCATTCCTTGCCAGTCTTAAAACTGAACGTTTGGATAGTTTTAAATCCTCTGCAACTTCTTCAATAGAAAGTGTGTCCATTATGTCTCGCTTTTACTTCCAGCAAGACAACAGCAGGACAGAACACTTATTTACATTTTCTAAATCAGCTTAATTCTATGGACCTAACCGGACTTGAACCGGTGACCCCTTGCATGCCATGCAAGTGCTCTACCAACTGAGCTATAGGCCCATTTTTTACTTAAATCAGAATTCGACAAAGCTAATTATAGCTTATTAATTGATGCTTGCTTTTAGTAATTGTTTTGCATTGCTGAGGGTAAACCCATTTTGCATAATCTGATTTACTAAATGATTTCTTATCCAGTCCCCCTCTTTTGTAAACATATACTTTTGTATAAATGGAATTAAAGCTTTTATAATATTGAACCCAGGATCTAATGCATGTCCGACACCTTCAAGAGTAAGCAATGCACGCATAATTAATGCAAACTCTACAGGGATCTTAAATGGGTACTCATAGATAATATGTGCTAATGCTTCTATGATTTGTTTAAAGCTGGTTGTAATGTCTTCAGAATGTCCAAAACGTGCATCATATATGGGTTTTAAGGTTTTAGCCAGTTCATCTTTTTTATTAAAATCTTTATCTAGGAACCCCATTAAAATAAAATCGTTTACTACATTTTTATAGTCTCTGTTTATTAAATGTAATATTGTGTTTATAAGTTTTATTTGAGTATCTTTTGAAACATATCCCACCATTCCAAAATCAAAAAATGCTAATCTCCCATCTTCCATAATTCGTAAATTACCTGGATGTGGATCTGCATGAAAAAATCCATCTGTCAGAAGCTGCTTTAAATAAACATTACATCCTTCTTTTGTGATTTCTTTTAAGTTAAACCCTGCCTGGATTATTTTTTCTTTTTCTGTTACTTTCCATCCATGTATATGTTCAAGGGTAATAACTTTTCGTGTGGTAAATTGCCAGTAAACTTTTGGAACATAAACACGATGGTAGCTCTTAAAATTTTTCCTAAATAGATCACAATGCTTACCTTCTTTTATATAGTCTATTTCTTCATTTATTACTTTTAAAAATTCATCCAGCAGTCCATAATAATCATTACCTCTGGAGATTTTTGGATATTTGGTAATTTCTTTTGCAACTGCTTTTAAAATAAAGACATCATTTTCTATTAACTCTTTCAGTCCTGGTCTTTGAACCTTGATGATAACTTCCTTATCTGTATCCAGAATTTTCCCTTTATAAACTTGACCTAAGCTTGCTGAAGCCATTGGAGTAAAATCAATCTCTGAAAAAATACTTGTAATTGGCCTTATAAGCTCAGTTCTGATAATTTCAAAAGCAGTATTATTATCAAATGGTGGTACTTCATCCTGAAGTTTAGCAAGCTCTTTCATGTAAACAAGAGGAATGAAGTCTGCCCTTGTAGCCAGTATTTGACCAAGTTTTATAAATGTCGTTCCATGTAAAAGAATTTGTTCTAAAAGCCACTTTGCTCTTTTTTGATCTCTTTCTTCTTTGGAAATCAGTAAAAATGGATCAAACTTTGAACAAATATAAAATAAAAAACTGTCATTTCTGAAATCTTTATGATCAAGCCAGATATAAAAACTTATTTGTGTCCCAAATTGTAGAAAGGAGAAAAACCTTTTTAAACCTTTGTAGCTTAAAACAGAAAAGACCTCAAGCGAGATGATGTATAAACTTTTTATGATTTTAAAGATCATTTAGATTATGCCGTAGCCGGCTTTAGGATGCGTATATTGAATTGACTCATAAGGACAGCCAATACTGCATGCTCCGCATTCCATGCAGTTTTCATAAGCAATGATTAAACTCTCATCTGTCTTTGACCAGTTAAAAACATTTGCAGGACAGAATTTTGTACATTCTTTTCCTTTGCACATAATACAAATATCAGGATTTGTTTTTATATGTGGTTCTGTATCCGGACAGAACCTTGTTATATAAAGCTTTGCTTCTATTGTACTGGAAGAATCTTGACTCAAGAAAGATTTTTCCTTTGCTCTTTCGACGCTCAGGATATTGCTCCTTGCAACATCCTTTGCTTGTTTATTTATTTCTCCCATGATTATTTCCCTTTCAAAACAACTTTACTTAAATTATTTAATGCTGAAGTATCTGAAATGTCTGAGTCTTTATTTGCAAGAAGAAGTGAAAGATTGTTTTCTGCCTTAATGAATGAAAATGCAGATCTTAATTTTGATGGTTTTTGTTTTTGGAGCTCTTTGTATTCTATAGTTTCTTTAAGAGTTTTTTCATAGTAAGAAAGAGCCTTTGTTGAATAGTCGCCTGATTCTTTTGCTTTGATAATTGTTTCTGCTGCGAGTTTGCCAGAAAGAATTGCTAGTGATGATAAATCCCAGCTAAAAGGATTTACCAGTGTAGCTGCACCACCTATTACAAGACAGCCATCTGTATATAGTTTTCTGGTGTTGCTTTGTGATGAGTTATAAATGACAGGTAACATAAATGAGCTGTAATGGTTTGTAACTCCATTCATAATAAGTGATTTGACAATAGGATGGGTTTTTAAATTTTCCTGATACTGATTAATATTTATCCCTTTTGAGATTGATTCAGATAGCATAACGCCAGTAGCAAGTGAGATAGAGTCTTTGTTCGTATGCAGGTAAGCAATGCTCGGTGCTTTAAAAAATGAATGAGTAAATAATTTTGCTGCTATACCACCTTCATTTTCTAGATTAAGCCTCTCTTCAATTACTTCAGGAGGTAATGCAATATTTTCTTCTGCAAATAAAAACACCTGATCTGATGTAGGTGAACCAGCCCTTAATCCTGCTTGTTTTGTTAATAAAGAATTTACTCCTTCAGCTACGATGACTACATTTGCATGATATTCACCCTCATCACATTTAACACCACTTATTTTTCCATCTTTAGTAATTAATTCTCTTGCTACGGTTTTATAAGATATAGTTGCTCCTGCTTTTTCGACCATTCTTGAAATAGCTTTATGGAAAGGCTTTGTTAATACAGAAAAACTATTTTTATTTTCAGTTCTATTGTTCAGCGACACGTATGAATCTTCTTTTAAGAGGTAAGCTCTGTATTCAGATATGGCTCTCTCGATTTTTAGGTTACCAGTCTCAATGAATTTACCAAAAATATTTTCATATGGTTCTTGTGAAATAACAGTGCTAAAAAAGTTGCTTGAAGAATCAGGCTGTGTTTCTTTTTCCAATACAATGGTTTCTATCCCAGCATCTGCTAGTACTTTAGCTGATGCTAATCCTGCCGGACCTGCACCAATTACAATTACCTCAATATTTTTTTTACTTGCCATAAATTATGCCTTTAATAATATACCGCATAACTGATTATTAAAGTTGCTAAGCTAATAAGCTATAAAAAAGATAAAATATAAAGATATGAAATCAAAAATTGAAAGTGTAATTTTAACAAATGAACAATTTTCAAGACTAATTATTGGACTCTTTGTATTTTCGCTTGCTTTTTTGTCATTGTATTTTGGCAGTTGGATTTTAAGTGCGGTTTTAATTTTTGTGTTTTGGCAGGTTAATACAGAGTTTATAAATATTGTACGTGCAAAGGGTATAAACCCTTCAAACAAGTGGATTAGATTTGTCAGTATGCTTTTTTTTATAACTGCTTCTTTGCCTATTTTTGGACTGCCAAATAATTTACCACTTAAGTTATTTGTATTTGTTTTTGTGTTTGGAGTAATAGGTTGCTTTTTCAGGCTGATTTTCCGGGGCAGTAAAAAAGATCCAATTGCAACTATACCTGATGTAGGTGCATCTGTATTAGGTTTTGTTTATACTGGTTTATTGCCATGCTTTTTAATTCTTCTAAGACAGTTAGGTTTTTCTTATGCATTGATTGCTATTGTCAGTACAGCATTTTGTGATGTTGGTGCTTATTATGGCGGAAAATTGTTTGGAAGAACTGCTTTAAAACCAGAAATAAGCTCTCGGAAAACACTTGAAGGAGCTATAAGTGGTTTTATTTCAAGTATGATTATTTCTATAATTCTTGTTTATTTTGCAAGAGCAAATTTTAATTACAATATTTTTCATGGTGTAATAATTGGATTATTTGCTGGGATTTTTAGTCAGTTTGGAGATTTGTTTGAATCACTTTTGAAGCGGGATGCAGGTTTAAAAGATTCAGGAAAAGCCCTGCTTTCACATGGTGGTATTTTAGATAGAGTTGATAGTTATATCTTTGTAATTTGGGCGATTTACTTTTATGTAAGCTGGATTGTACTTGGTCAGTTTAAACTTTAATCAATTCGCTTGAAAACCATGTGCTTCTTCGATATGCCCAACTTCTGGCATTTGCTGAATTAACTCTGCAGTTTCTTTTGTACAAGTTATAATACAGAAATTAAATATAGTAGGATTAGGACGCATCCAATAAGCATTTTCAGAAATACCTTGACTAGCTAGATACAATTTTATTTTATTCTTAAATTCTGTGTTAAGTGCTAGTAGCTTGTTAGTTCTTTCTTCTTGGGATTTAACCTCAAAATTTATTTCTTGTTCTTTCATGCATATATACCAATAAGGATTTTGATTATAGAATTGAGTCGTATCTATGTTATGAGATGGATTGGATCTATGTATTGGTTCTGACTTCATAATTACCTCCTTGGTTTTTAATCACATTCTAAACTTTTATCTTACCTGCTGCTGATTTTTCTACGAAACTTCCAAGCTGTTCACCAAAAGTTCTGAGTGCTGGTGAGATGTCATATTCGTCCAGAATTACATCCAGCAAAACAAAAGTATCTTTTACGTTTTTTGCTGTTTGTAGTGCGTTCTTAAAATCACTTACAGTTTGTACCTTTATTCCTTTGCCTCCCATAATTTCAGCCATTCTGGCATAATCCATAGTAGGAATTTTATGCTTTTGCATTGTAGCTGGCGGTTCGCAATAGCGCAATGTAGCATAGATAGTGTTATTGAAAAGTATAATAATGGGATTTAATTTTAACTTAGCCATGGTAATTAATTCCATTCCAGTCATCTGGAATGCACCATCGCCTACCATTACAATAGGACGCCTTGCAGGATCTGCGATTTGTGCACCAATTGCACCTGGAACAGCAAAACCCATACTTAAATAATATGCAGGTGAAAGAAATGTCGAAGCTCCACGCATTTGTAATTCTTGCCCGCCAAACAAGCAATCTCCTACGTCGCATATAACCCTGTAACCCTTATCGATAAAGTCATTGGTAATGGTGAGCATAGCTTTAACAGTTATCTTATCTTTATCTTCGCCTGTAGGATAGTTTGGAATGTGAATTCTTGGAAAGTTTATATTGTGACCTTTAATATCTTTTCTGGCAAGAAGTCCTTTCATGAAAACATCTAATCCTATCTGTGGATAGAAATGTTTTTTTATTTTTAAACCTTCTATGTTTGCTACTACAGCATCATCAGGTGAAAACTTTGCAGTAAACATTCCAAGATTTATGTCGCTTAAAATTACCCCTAGCATTAAACGAAAATCTGAATTATGAATAAACTCTGCTACTTTTGAATTACTTAACTGTCCGAAATATACACCCATAGCAAGCGGGTGTTCTTCAGGAAAAATTGACTTCCCAAGAATTGTAGAAGCTACTGGTATGTTTACTCTTTCAGCAAATGTAATCAGCTCTTTTTGCAAACCTATTCTTGCAAGTTCTGCATCAGCAATAATTACCGGATTTTTTGCACTATTTAACATTTTAACTATTTCGTCTAAAGCTTCTTCTAAAGCTACTGGATCTTCTGGTTTATTTTGTACCTGAAATGGTTCTTCCTGAATTTCAATTTCACCCATATCACGCGGGATTTCTATGTATACAGGTAATTTAAAAGTCACCGCCATATTTAAAGCACGATCAATTTCTCTTCCTGCTGTCAATGGATTGTCTACGATAATGCTAACAGCAGTAATTTCATTCATAACTCTTTGATGTGTTTCATAGGTTCTAACTTTGTGATGAAGATGAGTATATTTTCTTCTTTCATGTACTCCTGGTCCACCGCTAATAACAACAAGTGGTGATCGCTCTGCATATGCTTGTCCTACAGCGTTTACTATATTTAATGTGCCTACACCATAGCTAATAAGTGCTGCACCAAGTCCACGTATTCTGGAATATGCATCAGCAGCATATCCGACGCATGGTTCATGTGTCATTAATACTGATTTCAGCGGACTTTTTTCTAAATAATGAAAGTGTACATGTACTGATTCTCCAGCTATTCCAAATACATGATCAACACCATATGATTTTAGTCTTTTATACAAAAACTCTAGAAGCTTCATATGTTTTTATCCTTGTTTAAACTTTTTTAAGCTCAGTATCATTATAGTGTTCAGTTCTATGCCATCTTCCCTTTGTTCTGCTAAAGAGTACCTTTCTGACTGTAAGAAGTACGATGAGTGGCCAAATAGTTAAAAAATAAATGTTTGTTTCCAATGCACGCTTTATGCTTGTTCTCCAGGAAAAGTTTCTATAAATCCTAATTCCAAATATAAGATTTACTAAGGTTATAAGCCAGATTACAAATGATATGAGCATTAAACTAGTTAAGTGTGTTTCTTGGTCTTTTAAGTACCTTACAATTTCTGAAATAATGTCTAAAAAGATCCATATTGGTACTGCAAACTGACTTAAGAAAACAAATGCGTCAAACTGCTGAGAAAATCTTGTCTCTTTGCCTGGTCCAAAGATTTTTAAAAAGTTTGAAAGAAATCTTCTAAGACTACCTTCAGTCCATCTTCTTCTTTGTATGATAAGAGAACTAAAATTTATTGGTGCTTGTTCTAGGGTTATAGCTTCTGGACAAAACCTTATCTGCCAGCCAGAAACAGTAAGCCTGGTAGATAATTCAAGATCATCTGTTAGTGTTTCTTCATCCCACAAACCAACACTTTCTAAGACTTTACGCTTGATAATTTGACCGTTACCTCTTAGTTCAACATTTCCTTCAATAACGTCTTTCCCACACTGAAAATAATTATCGAGACAGTACTCATTTTCCTGTAATTTGGTCAGGTAATTAACATTTGCATTTGAAACTCTTTTTTGAGATTGAACAGCACTGGTTTGATCGTCCACTAAATAAGGAACCATCGTTAAAAGAAAATCCGACTCAACTTTGGCGTCAGCATCAAATACGGTAATTAACTCACCGCTTGAATGGCGAAAAGCATTGTTTAGTGCTGCGGCTTTTCCTGAGCTGCTTTCATCAAGCCTGTGTATTACTTTAATTGTATTTGGGTAGAGTAAATGATATCTTTCTAAAATTTCTTTTGTAGAATCAGTAGAACGATCGTTTATTAAATAAATCAAATAATCAGGATAATTTAAACATAAAAGATTTTCTATTGTGGCTGCAATAACCTTTTCTTCATTGTGGACAGCTATAAAAATATCAACACTGGGATAGCGGCTGATTTTTGGAATTTGATTTGTTGAATTTTCAAACCTGGTTTTAAAAAAACCTTTTCTTCTTTGAGCCAGTGCAAGCCAGATAGTATGAATAATCATAGCTACCACAAAAACTAAGACTGCATAAAGCGCAAGCGGCTTGGGAAGATAGTTTAAAGCTTTGTCAGGAAGCATTTCCTCGGTAAGCTTTATTAAAGCCCACACACCAACAATTAAGCTTCCTAAAAATAAGCGGTCATAAATCATTAATTACTTTTTAGTCCTTACCTTTAAATTTACCAAATCATCACCAGCTAAGATAGTAACATCTGCCTTTGGATCACCCAAACTTCCTATCAATAATTCTCCAATATTTCCAATATCGTTCTTAACTTGAAGAGCTATCTCTGGATTTGCCTTTTGAGCATATATTTTAGTCATATTTACATGACTTTCATAATCTTGTGCAAGGAGAACTGTATAGCCATATTCTCTTAATAAATTTGTTAGTTTGGTTGCTAATAAATGGTCTTTATGGGAGCCATTAAATACAGAAATTTTAATTTCCTTTGGATTTGCTCTTACAAACCTAAAGAAATCTTTTTCATTGTAAAAAAGTTTTTTTATCACCTTATCAATTTCTTTTGGATTTGGAATCCAGTAACTAACCTGATTTCGTTGACCAAATTCACCTGGCAAGATAACAATATTTTGATTTGGTGAAGGTACGTTTCTAACAAAATTAGCAATCTTAATAATTTCTACTGGTTTTAGATCCGTAAGGATCGTTTTTTTATAGATTGAAATAACATCAGGAAGTTTTGTAAAAATTATTGGATCAAGTAATCTTTTAAAGACAGCTCTCATAAATAATTGCTGTCTTTGAATCCTTCCGATATCGGCAAGCAAATCGTGTCTGAAACGTAAAAACCCAACAGCTTGTTCACCATTTAATAACTGTTTTCCCGGGAAGAGATTTATATACAACATTGCTGTATGATCGATATATTGCATTCTTTGAGGTACATCTATAATGATTCCTCCAACCTCATCAATGATTTTATTTAATCCCTGGACGTTTACAATCACATAATGATCAATTCGTGTTCTAAGAAGTCTTTCTAAATATTTCTTTGTGAATGTTGGTCCACCTATAGTATTTAAGTAATTAATTTTTTCTACACCGTGTCCTGGAACCCTGATTTTTGTATCCCTTGGAATATTTAAAATGTTCAATGTATTTTTAAATGGATTGCAGCTTATTAGAATAATAGTATCTGAGCGTCCTTTCCAGAGAAGTTTTCCATTTACAGCTTCAGGAAATATTTCATCGCAGCCTAGTACAAGAATATTTATTTTTTTATTTAAACTTACAACTCTTAATTCGTTTGGGACTAAAGAAGGATTATAAATATTTAAAGAGATAAGCGTTAAAAAAAATCCAATTAAAAAAAGAGAGATTCCAAACCAGAATGAAGATTTAGGTTCTTTCTTTCTATCTAATATTCTTGGATATCTTTCAAATTCCATACGAACATTACTAAGGCTTATATGCTAAAAATCTTTTAATTATTTATCATGCTAAACAAAGATTTAAAAGGCAGGAACTAAATAATTTAGCATAACATCTCAGGTAAGACAGAATCCGTGGAATATAATATTGCATTTTCAAGTTCTGGAGTACGTTTTGCAGCACATGTTGGAGTGCTTGCATATCTACAGGATAATAATATAAAAATTAAAAATTATTCAGGAACATCTGGAGGTGCTGTTGTTGCAGCATGGGGTGCAAATAATCTTCCTGCAAGGAAGCTCATGGACCTTACTTTACAATTTGGCTATGCTAAGTTTTTTCTGAAACCTTCACTAGGCTTAGCTGGAATATTGGACCATAGTTCATTTATAGACAGTATTTCAGCACACTGTACACCAAAAAAAAATCTCTGGATAGTAACTTTTAATATTTTAAAAATGCAAAAAGAAGTCTGGAATGGTCAAGGGTTTAGCCTCTCCAAAATCTTAGCTGCAACTACCAGTATCCCTGGGTTATTTAAACCTGTAATGTATTCAAATGGTTTACATATTGATGGGATTTTTGGTAGGTTTTGTCCTGATGATTTATGGGATGAAGGAGTTACATTCTCTGTACAGCTCAAGTCTAAGAAAAAAACAAAATCAAGATATCCATTTGATAGTTTTGTACATGAAATTGAAAAAGCTACAATTGATTTTTTATATGAGAATCAGAAAAAGAAAAATAGAGATGCTGAAATTATTTATATACAGCCCGATGTAAGCTCAATTGCGCAAATGGATTTGTTTCTGGTAAATGAAAAAGATCACCTGGAATTGTTTAAAAAAGGGTACGAGGCTGCAAAGAAAGTTCTTGAAACTAACTTCAGTAGTATTAGCTCTGTTGCATGATAAATCTGTATAAGATGTAATTAGTTAGTGAATCTTTGGGAATTTAATAAAGCCTTGAATGTCTGGCTTTGCCAGCATTCAAGGCGCTCTCCGGAAGTCAAAGTAATTTTTACACTTGTTGTAAAAATTACTTTGCGTAATAAAAAATAAAAACCCCGCTGGGTGATACGGGGTTTTGGGCTAGGTAACTTATGAATGATTACATGATAATTTAAAATTATTAAAGCAAGGTAATAACTATACCCCATGCAAAATAAATAGCACTTAAATGTTAATAGAACTGTCCCTGGCTTTAAGAAGTAGGCTTAGGGTTAGCTATCATTTTTTTCCTTGTGGTTTTGTTTTGGATAATTCTTGAAGTAGTTTCTTTAGATTTACATAAGTAAAATTCTGAGCAAGTATTTTGTCCATAAATGCCTGATTTGTCTTTAGATCTGATCTTCCTATTTCATCTAAAGTTCGAGACAACATTTCTTTTTTCTCTTCATTTGTCATAGATTCTGTTAGCGCTGTAACCATTTGTGTGTATGTTAAAGCCTTGTTTGATTTTAAGAAACTAATGATGCTTTCTATGTTTTGTTTGTCTTTTTTAATTCCAAAAACTATTTCATATGCTTTACTGGCGGCTTGCCTGAATGCTTGTTCATCGTCTTTTGTATTATAGACAATCTCTGCTTTTAAGCCATCTAAAACTGTACCGTATTTTTCAATTAAGCTCTTAAAATAATTGACCAGTTCTTTAAATGTTTTAAGTTTTGTTCGTGGTAAAATCCCCAATATTTCTTCAATGTTTTCACTTTCTCCAACTGCTATAAGTGCTCTAACTACAATCAACCTTTGCTCTCTAGGTACAAGTTGATCTCTAAGAGTCTTAGCATCTAAGTCACTATATAAGTCTCTTTCTTGTTCAGTTAGTTTTCTGCCTAAAACCTCATAAGCAGTACTTGATTTTTCTTTTGCAGGCTCCTCTACTGTTGGTTCAGCAGTCTCATTACTTTCTTCAGGTGTATTACCATTATCGTCAACATTTTCTAAATCTTTTTGTAATTTTTTTTCTGTGGTTGTATTCCCAGTGTTAGTACTAGGATTTTCCCCTTGAGCGAATGAAACATTGTTAATGCTTAAGACAAAGCAAAAAATGCTTGCCAGAACAAATTGAACTAAAAGTAATTTCTTAGGCTTTGAATTCATCCTGCTTAAAACCACTTTGCATGGCCGTTTCCAACAATACGGTCATGGATTTATTTAATTTATAGAGTCATGAAACCTCATGCCTCTATATACTATTTGTGAAATTAAGCGGGATTCATCTAGTAGCTGTCCCTAGTAATATCTAATTTTCTCTTAGGATAGAGCTGTCAAACCCCTAGAGGCAGCCCTTTTTGGCTTAGTTATCTAAATCAAATGATGTAGAAATGCCGGCAGAGACGCACCATTGTGTCTCTGTCTGGGTTTATTATTCTCAATCTAAGCCACAAAATAATCTTTTAAATTCTCACAAGCACCAGGCTGGCGGAGCTTTTTAAGAGCACGAAATTCTAATTGTCGAACTCTTTCTCTTGTAACACCTAAAATTTTTCCAACTTCTTCAAGTGTTCTTTCCTGCCCGCAGTCTAAACCGAACCGTAATCTGATTACTGCTGCTTCTTTTAAAGTTAAACACTTCAAAGCCTTATTAATATTCATGCCAAGAAGTATGCCGTTTGCTAAACACTCTGGTGAGAAGTTGTCGTTATCGCTAATAAAGTCTTCTAGATCACCTTCTTCTTCTGAGTTTACAGGAGAGTTTAATGAAACAGGTGATTCCATAATTTGAATTACCTCTTTTACTTTATTTACATCGACGTCGATTTCACGGGCAATGTCTGCTTCTGTAGGAGTATGCCCTGATTTTTCACTAAGCCTTTTAATGGCTTTTTTTAGTTTACTTAAAAGTTCAACCATGTGAACCGGAATTCTAATTGTTCTGGATTTGTCCGATAAGGATCTGGTTATTGCTTGTCTTATCCACCAGGTTGCATAAGTAGATAATTTATAACCCCTCTCAGGATCAAATTTCTCTACTGCTTTCATAAGCCCGAGATTTCCTTCCTGAATGAGATCAAGGAATGACATACCTCTATTTAGATATCTTTTTGCAATTGAAACTACTAATCTTAAATTATGCCTGACGAGCTCTTGTCTTGCTTTTGGATCACCCTGTTTAACTTTTCGTGCAAGTTCAAGCTCTTTTTTTTGATTTAACACAGACATCTTGCCAATTTCTCTTAGATAAACTTTTACCAGATCATCTGTTAGTGGGGTATTTTGTAGCTTAGTCTCTTCTTCTAGAAGATCTTCGGACTCAATACTGAATTCATTGTTTTGAATATCAAATGAATTATTCTTTTGATCTATTTTTAAAACTTGACAGTCTAGTTGCTTATTAAATGTTGCCATGTTATATCTCCTTAAAATTAAGTTATTAAAAAATAGGATTCACTAAACCCTGGATTCTGAATCCTATATCCTGAGTCTATTTGATCTATAAAAAGAGGTTAAGAAGACAAATTTGATAGTGCAAATGAAAGAATCCCCTTAACCTTAGAAAAACTTAATAATTTGATAACCCTAACTATGGAGTATTATTTAAAAAACCAGAATTTTTGCTTTTTTTGTTCCTTTTCTTTAGCATCTTGCATTTCTTCGAAATTTTGAGTTTTTAACTTTTCAGTAGTAGCCTTTTTAATAAGTTGGTTTAATAAAGCATCTTTATACTCAACCTCTTTTGATTTGAATTCTATTTTTTCAGCCTGTTCATTTAATAATACCTCAAACTCTTCTACTTGTTTTTTTAAATTATCTCTTTCAATAGTTAGCTCTTGCTCTTTTTGGTGGAAATTAAAGTTTTGATCTAAAAGGTCTTGTCTTAGTTTTTGGTGGTCTTGTTCTAATTCAGAAAAATTTGATTCCATCTCATCATGAGTTTGTAATCTTTCATCTTCTAATAGTTTGATTCTATTTTCCTGTTCTTGATTTTGTTTTGTGAGACTCTTAATTTTATCTTTGTAACCTTCTTCAGCTTTTTTTGCTGATTCCTGGTAATTATTTAGCTCTTGTTCAAGTTTTTTTAAGACTTCTCTTGCATTTTGTAATTCATAAATCAGACTTCTGTTTGTCTCGCGCACTTTGGCAATTTCTATTTTTGTCTCTTCAGAAGAAGTCTTGATATTTTCTAAATTAACCTTGTATTCTTCTGTTTCATTTGCTTTGTTTACATAGCCTTCCATCAGGGCCTTAAATTCTGGACTTACATCACTGTCTAATTTATTAACTAACAAAGCCAGTTGATTTTGAATATCACCAACAACATTTCCTAGATCTGAAATCGAAGTAATTGGGATAACATTCTTTCTTTGTGAAAGTTTTGTATCGGCTTTGCTTACAGTTGAACCAATGATTTCGTCTGGCATAGAATTTATACTTTATTCACATGTTAACAGATTAGGGTGATTTAGAAATAGTTCCTGTAAAGTTAAAAGGACAAAAACCAGACATATTATTGCTTCTTAAGCCTCTGAGCTTCTATAATTTGTTTGACATGAAATACAAGGTTATATATCAGTTTAGGTGGATGCTAGTGTTAGCCTTTCTTGCCTTAATTTATTTTAGTAATTTTATTTTAATCAATCTCCCTTTTGTAAGCCTTAGTTTTCCTAAAAAAGAAGCTAGTATGGGATTATTTGTTTTTTTGTTAAGCTTTTTCCCCAGATTTAACTTTGAATCCCAGATTTATAATATTCAGACTGTTATTGCTTGGGTGTCCGGTGTAATTTTGGGTCCTAGGTTAGGAGCTATAGTGCTGGGCTTTTATTTGTTATTGGGGTTTATTGGTTTACCAGTTTTTGCTGGCGGTGGCGGGTTTGATTACTATAAAGAACCTACTTTTGGATACTTAATTTCGCTTCCGCTTAATGCATATATAAGTGGACTCCTTTATGAAAAAAATAAAAAAATATTAGCTGTTTTTATACCAATGCTTGCTACCCATTTATGTGGGATTCTTTATCTGCTATTTTTTAAGCAATCTTGGCTAAGTGTTAGTTGGCATTTATCTTTTAGTATGATTGGCTATGATTTAATTTTTGCTTTGCTGTTAATGCCGCTTATGCCGATTTTTTCTTTTGTTTTAAAAGAAATGATTACTCAGGAAATCCCAGTTCGCGATGCATCACTCTTTACTAGTCGTTTGGAGCGGGAGGCAAGATATAAAAAGTACTATGATCGAGAAAAAAGAGATGATTTATGAAGCTTAAGGGAAAAATTACAAAAATCTTAGCTAATTTCTATTATGTACAGGATATGGAAAACAAAACATGGCAGTGCTTTTCTAGAAATAGACTGCTTAAGGAAGGAAAGCTCTTATTTGTAGGTGATGAAGTAGAGATAGAAATATCAAGTCCAAGCCAAGGAGTAATAGTTGATCTTTTAAACAGAAAAAATAAAATTATTAAACCTCCTATAGCAAATATTGATCAGGTGCTGGTTGTATTTTCTACTTGTGAGCCTGATTTTGATTTTTACAATTTAGATCGTTATCTCTCATATGTATCTTATGAGCTGCCTGATGAAAAGATAGCAGTCTGCATTAATAAGATCGATCTTAAAAAGCTTGATATTACTGAAAATTATAAAAACAGCGGCTTTCAGATTTTCTATGTTTCAGCTTTGACAAAAGAAGGACTGAATGATCTGTCATTAGAGCTTGTAAACAAAACTACAGTTCTAACAGGACCATCTGGTGTAGGAAAATCGAGTTTAATAAAAGCACTTGCACCTGATGAGGATATAAAAATTGGATCTCTAAGCGCGATTAAACAAGGAAAACACATAACAAGAAACGTACAATTAATATCCATTAAATATAATAATGAGCAAGGTTTTCTTGTGGATACGCCTGGGTTTACGCAGTTTAGCTTTGCAGCCTTAAATCCAAATAAACTGCTGGCTACATTTAAAGAACTGGACAGGTTAAGTTGTAGTTTTAACAATTGTCTTCACAATGGTGAAACAGGGTGTGTCTTAGAGGATTTGAATAAATTAAAATCAATACCTGAGTCAAGATTTGAAAGCTATATCAATATGCTGGAAGAATTAAAATCTGAGATTGCTTATGGCACGAAAGAAGAATCTAAAATTAAATCTACAGGGGGTAGGGACGAGGGGAAAGGAAAGAAAAGAAATATTCCTAAGATTGATCAGGAAACAAGATCAAAATCCAGAAAAAAGGAAAAGCAAGAACTTTTAAAATTGGAAACAGAAACTGAAAACTATGAATAAGTTAAGGCTTTGAGACCAATCTACTAAAATTGTCAAGGTATGTAATTACAATCTAATCTTTGTCAAATAATAACTAAACGTAAAGCTCTTCAGGAACATTTTTAATTATATTCTTTAGCTATAAAAATCCTTTAAGCGGCCGTAATTCACGGTTTCAAGGCCAAATTGATTAACTAAGCTTGGATGTAAGACAACGTCTAAAAAATATACCTTAAATAAATACTTGCATTTTTTTTCTAGTGGTCCTAGCATATCAAAGATAGGTCTGCTTTTAAAAGAAAAAGTAGAAAAAGTAAGGTTAAAAAGAAAAAAGAGGTTAATAAAAGAATTATGGAAGAACAAATTTTTGATTCGAATTCAAAACTAAATGTTTCATTTGCAAATATAAAAGTGTTTGGAGTTGGAGGAGCAGGATGTAATGCAATCAACAGAATGATTGAAGGCAACCTTACTAATGTAGAATTCTGGGCTGTAAACACTGATGCTCAGGCACTACAGTTTTGTTCTGCACCAAACAAAATTCAAATCGGAAGTAAACTAACAAAAGGCCTTGGTGCAGGTGGCAATCCTAGTATAGGTTTGAAGGCTGCAGAAGAAAGTCGTGATGAAATGGCAGCTGCTATTGAAGGTGCTGATATGGTGTTTATCACCAATGGCATGGGTGGCGGAACCGGTACTGGGGCAGCTTCAATTGTTGCTGAGATTGCAAGAGATTTAGGTGCACTAACAGTTGGTGTTTGTACAAGGCCATTTACATTTGAAGGGCGCCGAAGAATCAGTCAGGCTGAACAAGGCATTGAATCGTTAAAACAAAAAGTTGATGCTTTAATTACTATTCCAAATGACAAACTTCTTCAAGTTATAGAAAGAAGAACATCGGTACATGATGCATTTAAACAAGCAGATGATGTCCTGCTCCAAGGTGTTCAAGGCATATCAGACATAATTACAATTCCTGGACTAATAAACGTTGACTTTGCAGATGTCAAAAACATTATGTCATTGGCAGGTTCAGCGCTTATGGGGATCGGAAGAGCAACAGGTGAAGGCAGATCGACAGAAGCTGCCAGAAAAGCTATTGAAAGCCCGCTCTTAGAAACCACAATTAACGGTGCTTCAGGAATTATATTTAATGTTACTGGTGGTCCTGATCTGACACTGCATGAAGTTCACGAGGCAGCAGGATTAATCTATGAGCTTGCTCAGGATGATGCAAATATAATTATTGGGGCAGTCATTGATCCAAAATTCCAAAGCGAAGTCCAAATTACAGTTATTGCAACTGGATTTTCAATGCAAGCACAAGCTCTGGAAAAACAAAAAGCTCAATCAAAGGAATTTACTAAAGAATTCTTTGGAGCTGTAAATGGGGCAGTTCATGAAAAAGCTGAAGAAAAGGTCATTGATTCTAAACCAAAAATCATAGTAGATGATAAGGTGAGAAGAAAAGCTTCAGATATTCTGGATATTCCAGAGTTCCTAAGAGGCAGAAAATAAAATTTTCCTTGGTTTTCCTATCAGGGTTGATTGGGGAGAGATGTAAAAGCGGGTTTTAAAACCCGCTTTTGCTTTAGTCTTACCAGTTAGTTTGAAATCCAAACCTCTTAATGTTGTCCACGTTTTAAGGTCGCAATTTGCAACCTTAAAGAAATTGCTTCTTCTTGTGTTAATTGGAACATAAAGTCCTCTGGAAAGCGGTCTAAATTTCTTTTTACTTGTTCATTAAGTCTGTATGTTGGTACTCCATAAAGTTCAGCTAAATCTTTATCTAACATTACTTTCTTTCCTCTTACGAGAAAGATCTTCTTTTCTATTTTTTCTTCTGCAGTTAAACTTGACATGAGGATTTTAATTTAATCATAGTGCAAATTGTGATACTGTAACCGTGGGTTACATTGATCATCTAAAGGAAGAAAAATTTTTAAAAAGTTTACATTATCAGACAGCTTCCTGTGAAAGGTTAAGATTTATCAGGTGGGAAACATCGCTAACTAGTCCTCTATTTCATGACTAAAAGCTATACTTTAAATTATGATTTTTGAACAAAAAACAATTTTTATAACTGGCACAGATACCGGTGTAGGTAAAAGTATTTTTACAGCCATGCTTGCTCTTTTTTATTTGGTAGGTGGGAAGAAGATAGCAATTTCAAAACCAGTTCAAACAGGCTCTCCTAAAGATACAGACTTTTTAACTTCTCTTACCGGTAATAAGATTCCAGTGTTTAACACTTATAGCTTTTCTCTTGGAGCTGCACCATCTCTTAGCAGTAAGATTGAAAATGAGATTATTGAAAAAAATAAAATAATTGCTGACATTAGAAAACTGGAAAATGAGTTTGATGTTGTAATCGTTGAAGGGATTGGAGGAATTGCAGTTCCTATAACGGATAGCGTCAGCCCTTGCAATGACACATATTTGGTGGCTGATCTAATTAAAGACCTAAACTATCCGATAGTAATAGTTGCTCGTCCAACACTTGGCACAATTAACCACACTGTTTTAACGATGGAATTTGCTAAGCAGAAAAATCTCAATGTCCTGGGATTTGTTATTTCTGGATATGATGAGAAAATAAATGATCCTGTCATAAAAACTGCACCAGATATTATTTCTGAAATTACAGGACTTAAGTGTTTAATGAAAATACCAGTTATTAAAAAGGTGAATTATGAATCAATACTAGCTGTTGCTAATGGCTCGTTTTCTTCAAATGCACCTAATTGTCTTGCAAATGTGTAGCCAATTATTTTGTAAATTAGTTTTGCAGCCAAAAAGTCAGGTGCTTGTAGTCCTTGAATTGGGGTAAACTCAACAAAATCCATCCCTACAATTTCTTTAAATGCACAAATATTTTTTATAATATCCATTGTTTGCTCAAAGCTCAAGCCACCGGGTTCTGGTGTTACACAGGATGGCATAATGCCTGAATCAAGTACATTAAAGTTAAAACTTACATAGACGTTCTTTCCAAGATTGGAAATAATATCTGGCATTTTCCATTGGTTCTTATCCCGCGCAAAAAAGAATTCAATATTTGGATTGGTATTTTCAATCCATGCTACTTCTTCTTTTGAAATTGATCGTGCTCCAAGCTGAACAATTTTCAGATCTGGCATTGTTTCGTAAATTTGTCTTAGAGTACAGCTATGATTAAACTTATTATTTTGGAAACTTGATTTTAAATTAGCATGAGCATCAAAATATAAAATTGAAACATCTGGATATAGATCATATATTGCCTTTATTGAACCATATGATATGGAGTGTTCACCTCCAATTACAATAGGCAGGCAGCCATTTATAACAGTACTCCTGATAGTTTCTTCAACTTCACTAAATGGTTGGGTTGTCTTGTTGTTTACAAATTCACAGTTAATAAAACTTGAAGTATTAATTCCAATTTTATTTACATCTGTCCAGAGTTCATCGTCAAATTTTTCTAGGTGAGTACTTGCGTTTAAAATTGCTTGTGGTCCGTTTTTTGTACCTTTACAGTATGAAGTTGTATATTCGTAAGGTGTTGGAATAATTAAAACTTTTGGGTCTTCTCCCTGGCTAAAATTCCCAAAAAAGTTAGTTTCTACTATTGTGCCCATGATTGTATTAGTTTAGCAAGATTTTGCATAATTAGAAAGTAGGGCACAGGTCATGAGTCCCTTTATAATATCTATAATAAGGAGACAGTAATGATATTGAAAGAACTGAGGATTGTACCAACTAAGGGAAAAACGAAACAAGACCTTGAAAGAGAATTAATTGAAGAAGGTTTTAGTTGTTATTCTTGGTCTGATTCACCCGGGGCTTATTACCCACCGCATAACCATGCTCACGATGAATGCATTTGTGTAATAAGTGGGAAAATGTCATTTATTATAGATAATAAAGAGTATGAGCTTGAATCAGGTAAAAAACTATATTTGCCAGCTGGTACTGTCCATGAATCTAAAAACAAGTTTAGTGAGAAAGTAGTTTATCTGATTGGTGAAATGAGTTCATAAAAAAATGAGTAAAGTCATCAATGAAAAACTTAAAACAATTCAAGATGCAATTAATTATGAAATTGATCAGCACTATGTGAATGCAAAAGGTAAGAAAACCACGTTTTCAAATTTCATTATTCAAAACACAAAATCACTTTCATATGAAATAAATGATAAAAATCAGCTTAAACAATTAATTAATTTATTTTATGGATACCCTTCTCAGGATATAAATGCAAGAATTGATACTATTCACAGAGCACAACAAATTCTAAAGGATATATCTGACAAAAATAAAAAATCAGCTTTTGATAAGCCAAATGAAGAGGTTTTTAAAATAAAAAACATATTTGAAAAAGATTTAAGAAAGGTTGATGTTAAATATGTTAAAGGTGTTGGACCGAGAATCTCTCAAATATTAAATAAAATGGGAATATTCTCAGTGTACAACCTCATTTGTTATTATCCGCGAGCTTACATTGATTATCAAAATCAAAAACCAATTAGAGAGCTGAAGATCAATGAAGAAGTAACAGTAGTTGGAACGATTAAAGGGATTAGAACTTATAGCCTTCCTAAAAGAAAAGGGCTTACTATTTTTACAATTATTATTCAGGATAATACAGGAAAAATTTCTGTTACGAAATTTATTGGTGGCAAATTTGGCAGAGTAATACAAGAGCAGTATAAAAAACAATATCCAGTTGGTGCAAAAGTTTTGTGTTCTGGTACTGTTTCATATGATAAATTTTCAAGATCATTTTCTCTGCAGAATGCAGCAATTGAAATAATTGATCAGGTTTCTTCTGATGAAGAGCCTCAAGCTGAGCATGGCTTGTTAAATGTAGCAAGAATTGTACCTGTCTATCCACTGACAGAAGGTATTTCATTGGAGTTTATAAGAAAGATTATTTCAAATGCATTTAAGGTGTATGGTGATTTGGTTCATGAAACTCTTCCGAAAATTCTTTTGAAAGAAGAAAAACTGCTAGATTTGAAAACGAGCTTGTTTCAAATTCATTTTCCGGATAGCCAGGAATTATGTGATCTTTCAAGAACAAGAATTGTATTCGAAGAATTTTTTCTTATGCAACTGCAACTTGCTTATAGGCGTCACATGATTGAAAAAAACAGATCTGGTCTATGTTTGAAAGAAACAAATGAAATACTGGTGAAAAAGCTGATTGAATCATTGCCTTTTGAATTAACTAGTGCACAAAAAAGAGTTTATGAAGAAATTAAAAGAGACTTAATGAATGATAAGCCAATGCACAGGCTTCTTCAGGGAGATGTTGGAAGTGGAAAAACAATAGTAGCTTTAATGACGCTTTTGTTTGCAATTGAAAATGGGTTTCAGGCAGCCATCATGGCTCCGACAGAAATCCTTGTTCAGCAGCATGCAAGGAAGTTTCAGGAGTATCTTAATCCTCTAAATATTCAAGTTGCAATGCTAACAGGTAGTACACCAAATAAAATAAAAAAAGAGATTTATGGTGGTCTGGCAAATGGGCAAATAAAAATAGTGGTTGGTACTCATGCTTTAATTCAGGATGAAGTACAATTTTCAAATCTTGGTCTTGTGATAATAGATGAACAACACAGATTTGGTGTTAAGCAGAGAGATGCCCTTTTAAATAAAGGAAAAAATGTTGAAAGACTCTTTATGACTGCAACGCCAATTCCACGAACGTTAGCTTTGGCAATTCATGGAGATCTGGAGTTGTCTGAAATTGATGAATTACCCAAAGGCCGTATCCCGATTAAAACATCAATAGTTCAATCCTGGCAAAGACCTAAAGCATATGATCTTATTCGAGGAGAAGTTGCTAAAGGCAGGCAGGTATATATTGTCTTTCCATTGATTGAGGAGTCAGAGGCGCTTTCTGCAAAAGCAGCAACTATTGAATATGAGGAATTGTCAAAATCTGTCTTCAAAGATTTAAAACTTGGTCTTATGCATGGTGAACTAGCCTCTCATGAAAAAGAGGAAGTGATGAGAGCATTTGTAAGTGGAGAGATTAATATTTTGGTTACTACAACAGTAATAGAAGTCGGTGTTGATGTGCAAAATGCTACTGTAATGATGATTGAAAATGCTGAGCGCTTTGGACTCTCACAATTACACCAATTACGCGGAAGGGTTGGTAGAGGAGGAGAGCAAGCATATTGTTTATTAGCTCCACAGAATTATTCAGAAGATGCATTGAAAAGATTAGAAATAATGACAAAAACCAATAATGGATTTATTATTTCTCAGGAGGATTTAAAAATCAGGGGTCCAGGTGAATTCTTAGGCACAAGACAAAGTGGGCTGCCAGACTTACTTCTTGCAGATCTTGTTAACGATGCACCGGTTTTAGAGTTAGCGAGAAAGAAAGCGATTCAAATAATAAAAGGAGATCCTGAACTAGTTAATTATCCAGAGTTAAGAAAATTAGTCGCTGAAAAACAAGAAACATATATACAGGCAGGTTAATGCTTTAATATTGGGAATAAAAGATCTATACATTTGTTCACCTTTTTGATTATGATCCGTCTATTCTAAAGAATTCGAGATTAGAGAAAAGAAATGCCAGAGACCAGAGAAACATTTGAACTTCTAAAAAATTATGTAGATCAACTTCCTATTGGTCTTGTACTTTTTGATTCTAAAAAAAGTATTATTTCTTGGAATAAGTATGCCATCAATATTTTAGAGATTAAAGAAGAAGATTTTAAGAAAAACGATTTAGGTCTATTAAAAAGTCAAATTAGTGAAGTGTTAAGTAGTGATAAAAGTTTTGACAAAGAGCTAATCGGACTATCTAAGCCTTTAAAGGCAAGAAAAGTGCTTGCAGAAGATAAAAACATTATTTTAATTATTTCTGAAGCCCATCAAGAAGCCATTGGTGAGATGAGCCATGAATTACGTCGCCCGATTACAAACATTAAAACGCTTACGGAAAGCCTTCTTCTTGGAGCAAAAAATGATCCAGAGACTGCACGCAAATTTCTCGAACAAGTAAATAATGAAGTAGATAGATTGACCAGATTAATTAATGAGCTTATAAACTTAAGTAAGATTAGATCAGGAAAATTATCCCAGGAAAAAAAGAAGATAAGTCTAAAATTAAAGGTTGATGAAGCCATTAAACTTCTTCAGGGTATTGCAGATAAAAATAAAATAAAAATTGTTAATGAAGTACCTGAGCAGTATCAAATTTTTGCTGATAGTGAACAGATTGATCATGTCATCCAAAACTTAATTGAGAATGCACTTAAATATAGTCCAGAAGGATCTATCGTAAATATAAAACCCGGCCCAGTTCCTGGAAGCTTTCAGGTTGATGATACAGGTATAGGAATCTCAGATAGCGAGGTGCCAAAAATCTTTGATAGATTTTATAGGGTTGACCGCACAAGAGCTAAAGGAAGTTCAGGTTTAGGGTTGTCCATTGTTAAGAATGTTGTTGACCTTCATGGTGGTAGGATTGAGGTTAAATCTAAGCAGGGAAATGGCTCTAGTTTTATTATCTACCTGCCGATTGACTAAGCAGGTATTAAGGAATACGATTAAGGTAGGTTTATCTTAACCTAGATTATGGTAAGTTAATCTTATAAAGACTTTTCTTAAATAGTTTTTAAAGAGAGGAAAGAAAAGAATGCCAAATAAAATTTTATTAGTTGACGATGAAGTAAACCTTATTGATCCAGTAGCTTATAACTTAAAGCAAAAAGGATATGACACCATAACTACATATGACGGAAAAAGTGCTCTTGAAGCATTTAGAAAAGATCAACCTGACCTAGTAATTTTGGACTGGACGCTTCCAGATGTACAAGGTGTGGAAATACTTAAACAAATCCGTCAGGAGCAAGATTTTACTCCTGTAATAATGCTTACTGGAAGAACTGCAAAAGAAGATATTGTAGAAGGACTTACTGCAGGAGCTGATGACTATGTAACTAAGCCATTTACCTGGGAAGAACTACTTGCAAGAATTAGCTCAGTTTTAAGAAGAGCTCAGCAAGTAGCTCAAACACCGGGTAAAAGACTTCGCTTTGGCGATATCATAATGGACACAGCCTCGCACCGAGTATGGTTAGCTGATAAAGAGCTTTCACTTTCACCAAGGGAATATGCTCTCTTAGAGATTTTTATGAACAACCCAAGACGTGTTTACTCAAGGGACGATTTAATTGAACGTGTTTGGGGACTTGACTATGATGGAGATACAAAAACAGTTGATGTCCATATTTGCTGGCTAAGACAAAAAATAGAAGAAGATCCAGCAAGACCAAAGATTTTACAAACAGTTAGAGGGTTTGGATACCGCTTAGGTGGATAGACTTCAATGATTGGATACCTGGGTCCTGAAGGTTCATTTACGCATCAGGCACTGATTGCTTTTTTGGCTAAAATAAATAGTAACAGTCAGGTCGTCTCTTTCACTACAATTACACAAATAGTTGACTCGGTAAATTCAGGAAAGATAAAAAGTGGGATTGCTCCAATTGAGAACTCTATTGAAGGTGGAGTTGGTGAGACTTTAGATGTATTAATTAGGACATCTCAAAAAATAACAATTAATCATGAGGTTATTATTCCAATAGAACACTGCTTAATAACAAAGACAAAAAATCTTTCAGAAGTCAAAAAAGTTATAGCTCATACCCAAGCACTTAGTCAGTGTCAAACTTATATAAAAAGATTTTTACCTGAGGCTGAACTTGAACCGGTTACAAGTAATTCAACAGGGGTAAAAATTGTAAGTGAATCTACAAATGGAGCTGTTGCAGCAATAGGACCAGAAATGGCATCAAAAATTTATAACGTCCCAATTTATGAAAAGGGCATAAATGATGAGAAAGAAAACTTTACGAGATTTGTTATAGTTGGAACAGAAACCATGACATCAAGTGGCAAAGACAAGACTACGATTGCATTTGGTGTTCCTTATGATAAGCCAGGTACACTGGTAGGTGTTTTAAACTCTTTTGCTAAAGAAAAAGTAAATTTATCCAGGATAGAATCACGTCCTTCCAGAAAAGCTCTTGGTGAGTATATTTTTTATGTGGATCTTGAAGCACATAGAGATGATTTGCCATTAAAGAAAGCACTGAGTGAGATAGTCTCAGAATTTAGCTTCTATCGCTGGTTAGGTAGTTATCCGCGTTGGCAATAAAAGTATTTGTTCGGTTTATCCGACAAATCCAATCAAACTAAGAACCTAAAATCACTTCACCAAGCTTAAATGCAGCATGTCTATTGAATCTAGCCTTAATTCTTCCGCGTTTTACCAGTGCATATGGAATGTTACCTTGAAAATCCAAAGTATTTGTATCAAGCTTTTCCATTGTCTCATCATTTAAAACAAGTTTTATTTCATTGCTATCTTTCACTACATCTTTTACAACAAATAATGTATCTTCTGGAACAATGTTTATCTTTTGAGAAGTATTATTGTTCTGCCATTTGAGCTGGTATGTCTTGTCATCAACTCTTTCAAAGTCAAGCTTTTTAAAAAACTCTATGATTTTGTCATGAGTAAATTTTTCTCCTTGGTAATATAAATTACCTTCAAGATCGACTTTTATATGATCATCCATAGTTTATAAATATAATTATAACTCTTAATTGTCCTTGTTTTATCTACAGCTCGCAATGACATGTTTCGTTTAATGTTTTGCTACTGCCAATACGTTATAAACAGTGTCTCTCTCTACAGGCGTATAACCAGCATCTTCAATCAAAGTTTGTATGAAGTCTTTTCCAAGTCCCCTTTTTTCTGCACCAGCTGCATGCGTGATATTTTCTTCCTGAACTGTACCATCCAAATCGTCTGCACCAAAATTTAAACTGACTTGTGCAAGCCCAACTCCAAGCTGAATCCAATAAGCTTTTATGTGATCAAAGTTATCAAGCATGATTCTAGATATTGCAATGTTTTTCAGCTGGTCAAAAGCAGTGAGTGGTTCTACTTTTCCTGCAATTTCTGTATCTTCATAATGACAGCTAAGCGGAATAAAAGTTTGAAAGCCATTTGTTTTATCCTGTTGTTCTCTAAGCTGTACCATATGATCAACTCTGTCCTCAACATTTTCACCAATACCGCATAACATGGTGGCATTGGTTTTTAAACCTACTTTATGTGCTATTCCATGGATTTCAAGCCACTTGCTTGCCGGTATTTTATCAGGGCAGGTTTCATTGCGAACCGATTTTGAAAATATTTCAGCACCGCCGCCTGGCATACTGTCTAAGCCAGCATCAATTAACTGTTTTAAGGTTTCTTCGTGGCTTATTTTTTTTAGTTTGCTGAAAAAATCTATTTCAACTGCTGTAAATCCTTTTATGTGTAGAGCAGGAAATTTGTTTTTAATTGCTTTTAAAAGCTCTGTATAGTATGGCAAAGCAGCTTTTGGATTTAGTCCACCTACAATGTGAACTTCATTAGCGCCACCTTCAGCGCCTTTTCTTACCTTTTCTAAAGCTTCATCTATAGTATAAGTCCATGCACCTTTTTCATTTGGAAGTTTTGCAAAAGCACAAAACTCACATCTGGCTATACAGACATTTGTTGGATTTAAATGCATATTCCTGTTCCAGTAAATCCATTTTTCTTGACCTTGCTTTGTTTTTAAATCTCTTGCCAATCTTCCAAGAGATCCAATTGCTAAAAGGTCATTTGATTTATAGAGAGTGACGCCTTCTTCAAAAGCAATTCTTTCTTTATTTAGAATTTTTTGTTTGACTTGAGAGAACATACTGTATATTTACAAAAACAATATCATAAATCTCTTTTGATTTTACTGAATGTACAGTACAATCAGTATTATTAATGCTTAAGGAGGATTGATGGTCAGAGCTATAGATACAGTAACACAGATACTTCAACAACACGTTCCAATATCAATTCAATTTCATCGACTAAAATTAGAACAAGAAAAAAAAGAATGGGAAGATTGCAGCAGATTAGTTGGTGAAGTAAAAAAAGATTTTATAAATATTGTAGAAAGAGAATTAAGAAAAAGACTGAATGAAAATCCAATCCTCACTAAGAGTATGTACTTGGATATTATGCCTATTCCTAGTGCCGTAATAGAAGAACATATTAGAACCAGTGGACAGATTAGTATTTCTTCTTCTAAAGTTCCAGTGTTACAAGAGTTAGTTGATTTTGTTAAGAAAGAAGGGTTAAATCCATTTATTAGCCATGAGGATTCAGAAACCCCAGGGAAAAAGTATGATGCGGTTTTTCAAGTCATTATTCCAGATGAGATTATACAAAAAACATTTTGAAGTCAATAAAGATCAGATTTTACTTACATATTGGCAAAGCAGTATAAGATTCATGTTCTACTAAAGCACCATCGATGCTGTTAAATCGAATTGGAATTTTTTCTTCTCCGCTAAATCCTTTTGGAAGAACAACTTGAACGTGTAAGTGTGGACCCTGGGTATAACCTGTGTTCCCAGAGTAACCAATAACATCTCCTACTTTTACTTTGTCTCCAAGATTTACTAATGCGCCGTTTTGTTTCAGGTGAACATATCTGCCTATAGAGCCATCTACATGTAAAACCCATATAAAGTTTGCCTTGTCAAGAAAAGATTTGTCTGGTCCACCTTCATTTGAGCCTTCTTTTATAAAGACTACGGTTCCATTTCTCATTGCTGTTACTTCAGTACCTTCTGGCATACCAAAATCAATTGAATATAAAAAATCACCGAAGTGTGAAAATGTCCCCATCTCACCCTGTGTTACTGCATATGATTCACCGGCTTTAAAAGGCAAGAAATATTTCCCGTCACCGGTATAAACATTTGTTGAAAACCCTATTTCATCTTTAAAACTATAGTTGTAACTCCATGACATTGAACTATCTACAACACAAACTTTAAATCCATACTTCTGACTTTTTGGAGATAAGGAAATCACGGAATGAATATCAGAAGATACATTTGTTGATTCATCGAGTGAAACCATTACCTCGCTTGGAACAGAAGAAGTGTTTTTTGCAATGTAAATATCTCCCATATTAAGAGAATATTTATAGAATTCAATGTTACCCAAGTCAAGCTTGGTGTCTACCATTGCAGAAGAAGAAAGAGTCAGCTTGTTGCTATTTAATATATTTTCAAAATTTAGTACTTCATTTTGATCGCAACCAATTATTACATCATCATTCTGTGTGGTTGAATCAGTGTTTTGTTCAGGTTCATTGTTAACCAAGCAACTTGTAGAATCAGAACTTGTAGAGCCGGAGCTTGTGAAATCAGAGTTTAAACATATATCTGGGACCTCATCGCTATTTGATGCAGGGCTTAATAAATCACTAACATTGCTAATTTTTAATACAATGTCATCTGCTGTACTTATTGGGACACATTGTGATTTTTTATTTTTAGATTTTTTACACTTTCTTTTTTTAATTTTTGAACTTAAATCATTTAACTGTAAAATAACATCTCCTATTTCACTGCTACAGTCACTCTCTAAGTCCGATATTGCTTTATTTACAGTATCAATAATAGAGTTAACTTTACCTGTGAAAGTAGATAAGAATTTATTATTAGAATGCTGAAGAATGTTTTTAATGTCATCTAAACTGCTTAAGACATCATCTTCTAAACCTGTAGAAAATGCTGGTAAGCCAAGCTGCAAGAAAATAATAAATACTAAAAATAAACTTTTAAGTTTCATCTGATGAATCAAAATTAAGCTCATGTACCTACAAAGAAATTTATGGGTACATGAGCTCATATGCTTGTAGGTTCAAAAATTATTTCTTATCGATCTTTTTTCCAAGCCAATAAAATCCAGCAACCATTACAACAAGTAATGTAATGTCTGAGTTTAATAAATTTCCTAAGTCTCCCATATTAAAGTCCTCCTTTTGCTTTCAAAGTAGACTTATTAAATAAGAGAAGGTTTCTTATTTAAAACATATATTTATAAACAAAACTCCCCCACGATAAAAACTTGAGGGAGTTTTACTATTTATTTTTGTTTTTTAATCCTATGCTGATGCTCTTATTGGATTTTGAAGAGCGGGCAGAGGGGAGGTATCAAGTGAAGGATGAGGTATTAACTCAGGCTGACTAGCAGGAGGTGGTGCTGAGGTTCTTCGTGCTTGAGGAGATTGTGTGCGAGGAGAAGGAACTCCAGCAACTTGTTGTGTAGGCTGGTTATTTTGCTGTTGTGTAGATGGGTTGGTATCATCATTATTATTATGACGGGAATTCATTCCTGCAAAAAATAAGCTACCAAGTAAAGCTCCTAATATACCAACTAGAAGTATTGCTATCAATGAAAAACCAAACATAGACATAATTGCCATGCCAGCTCCTGCAAAAATTCCGCCACGTAGTATAGATGGTGTTCTTGATGGAGCATTATTAGATGTAGGTGCAGGTGGTCCAACAAATAAATCTTCATCATTATTAGTTGTGTTATTGGCTGGGTTTGCTGGTCCTGTTGTTGGTAATGGTGTAATCGTAGGCTTTGTTTGTGATCTAATTCCTGTTACTGACATATTAAATTATTTGATTTTACCGACACCTGTCGTTTTATCAAATCCTCCGCCGGGTTTTAACTATTAACAAACTATATAAAGGGACTAGTTAAGAAAATTTGATAACCTAATTTGCTTAAAATTGCTTAAAAAGATCAACAGAAACATTAAATAAATTTAATTTTTAGAAAAATAGCTTTAGTGTATACTGTTCTATTAATCAATATAAAGAGCAGGAGATTTATATGAAAATAGTAGATTTTCAATTTGCGTTCCCAGTCAATAACTTAAGAGTGGCTTCACAAAGTGATCAACCAACCCCAGAGGAGTTAAATGAAGATAATGAGAACATGACTTTGGCAGGAGAAAGTGCTGGGCTTGAGTATATTTTTCAAAAAACCAAGGACTAATCTTTAGTTTTAATTTTCTCCCAAAACTTCAACTTTAGAAATTATTAACTTATTTCCCTCACCATTTTTTATTTGAAATCCAAATAGTCGGCTTTTATTTGTAGGATCAATCGTTAATCTAATGTATGGAGGAATTTCATTGCTGTCTAATTCTTGTCCGTCCATTTTAAATAGTGTCATGCAAGCAGCTTGCTCAATAGCGTCTTCAAAGTTTTTTACTTCTCCTTCGGAGCTTAAATTTCCAGCTGCTTCTTTAAGCTTCTGTTTTGATTTTGAATTAAGTTCAAAGTCAATGTGGTATTGCCCTTTGGGTGGAGCAACACGATAGATCCATTGATGACTCAGATTTAAATTGGTTACTGCAAACATTAGATTTATTTACAAATGCTGAAAACTGCATACAAAATTGATCCCTTTGTGGTCTAGAGGAAAAACAAGCCCTCGATCTATTAGTACGGCTTGGCTGAATGTATCACTACACTTGTACCTGCCGCCTATCAACGTGATAGTCTTTCACAGATCTTACTACCTTGTGGTATGAGATATCTCATCTTGAGGTGGGCTTCGTACTTATATGCTTTCAGCACTTATCCACTCCAGACATGGCTACCCAGCGTATGCCACTGGCGTGACAACTGGTAAACCAGAGGTCTGTACTTCCCGGTCCTCTCGTACTAAGGAAGTCTCCTCTCAAATATCTTACGGGTATGCCGGATATGGACCGAACTGTCTCACGACGTTCTGAACCCAGCTCACGTGCCGCTTTAATGGGCGAACAGCCCAACCCTTGGGACGTACTACCGCCCCAGGATGCGACGAGCCGACATCGAGGTGCCAAACCTCCCCGTCGATGTGGACTCTTGGGGGAGATCAGCCTGTTATCCCTATGGTAACTTTTATCCGATGAGCGATGGCCCTTCCATGCGGAACCACCGGATCACTAAAGCCTACTTTCGTACCAGCTCGACATGTCTGTCTCGCTGTCAAGCTCCCTTATGCTTTTGCACTCAACGGTTGATTTCCGACCAACCTGAGGGAACCATTGCGCACCTCCGTTATCTTTTAGGAGGTGACCGCCCCAGTCAAACTGCCCGACAGGAAATGTCCCGATGCTGGATAACAGCACTCGGTTAGAACGCAGGTGTAAGAAAATTGGTATTTCACTGGTGACTCCACCTCACCCAGAAGTGAGGTCTCAAAGTCTCCCAACTATGCTACGTATCCAACGCCCGCGGCCAATTCCAGCCTACAGTAAAGCTCAATAGGGTCTTTCTGTCCTGGCACACCAAATCCGCTTCTTCACAGATAAATCTATTTCGCCGAGTCTCTCTCCGAGACAGTACCCAAATCGTTACGCCATTCGTGCGGGTCGGAACTTACCCGACAAGGAATTTCGCTACCTTAGGACCGTTATAGTTACGGCCGCCGTTCACTGGGGCTTAGGTCGCTAGCTTTGTCCGCCGAAGCGGACTAACCAACTTCCTTGACCTTCCAGCACTGGGCAGGCGTCAGCCCCTATACATCCACTTACGTGTTAGCAGAGACCTGTGTTTTTGGTAAACAGTCGCTTGGATCTGCCTTGTGTCACTGTACAAAGCTTTGGAAAGTTAACTTCCTACACAAAGTACAGTCCCTCTTCTTGCAAACTTACGAGGGCATTTTGCCGAGTTCCTTAGAGAGAGTTATCTCGCGCACCTTAGTATTCTCTACCAGCCTACCTGTGTCGGTTTCTGGTACGGGTACCAAACAATCTTAGAGCACTGCTTTTCTTGTTAGTGTGGTGTCAATTGCTTCTTGTCCGTAGACAATTACCATTACGCCTTAGGTTATAACGCCACTGCGGATTTGCCTACAGTGACTACCTACACGCTTGGAGCGGAATCCATTAACCGCCGCAACCTAACCTCCTACGTCCCAATACTCCTATAACGATTATCTAGTAGTGCAGGAATATCAACCTGCTGTCCATCGCCTACGCTTTTCAGCCTCAGCTTAGGTCCCGACTAACCCCACGTGGACGAACCTTCCGTGGGAACCCTTAGGCTTTCGGTGCATTGGATTCTCACCAATGTTTTCGCTACTCAAGCCGACATTCTCACTTGTATTTTGTCCACCCAATTTTCCAATTGAGCTTCATCCTAATATACAACGCTCCCCTACCGATCATATTTAAAAAATATAATCCCACAACTTCGGTGTAATGCTTTAGCCCCAGACATTTTCGGCGCAGAATCACTTGACCAGTGAGCTGTTACGCACTCTTTTAAGGGTGGCTGCTTCTAAGCCAACCTCCTGGTTGTCTGTGTAACTCCACCTCCTTTGTCACTTAGCATTAACTTTGGGACCTTAGATGGTGGTCTGGGCTGTTACCCTCTTGACAATGGATCTTATCACCCACTGTCTCAGTGCCAACTATCACTTTAATGGTATTCGGAGTTTAACTCGATTTGGTATGGTTATTCACCACCCTTACCGAACTAGTGCTCTACCTCCACAAAACTTTTACCTAACCCTGTACCTCAATACATTTCGGGGAGAACCAGCTAGCTCTTGGTTCGATTGGCATTTCACCCCTAACCACAACTCATCCAATAGTTTTTCAACACTAATAGGTTCGGTCCTCCACGCAATGTTACTTGCGCTTCAACCTGGTCATGGCTAGATCACCAAGGTTCGGGTCTAATATCTCTGATTATAAACGCCCTATTCAGACTCGCTTTCGCTATGGCTTCAGATATTACTCTTTAACCAACCAGAGACACTAACTCGCCGGCTCATTCTTCAACAGGCACGCCATCACTCCACGAAGGAGCTTTGACTGCTTGTAAGCATACGGTTTCATGTTCTATTTCACTCCCCTCCCGGGGTTCTTTTCACCTTTCCATCGCTGTACTTGTACACTATCGGTCACCAGTCAGTATTTAGCCTTACCAAGATGGTCCTGGTAGCTTCAATCAGGGTTTCCCGTGCCCCGATTTACTCAGGATACTGCTCGTCTTGCTCAGGTTTTATTTACAGGACTATCACCTTCTGTGGTTAAGTTTCCCAACTTATTCAATTACCATTGCAAGTACTAAATGCAGTCCTACAACCCCGATTAGCAAGCTAATCGGTTTAGGCTGTTCCCATTTCACTCGCCGCTACTTTGGGAATCACTGTTTTGTTTTCTTTTCCTCCAGCTACTAAGATGTTTCAGTTCGCTGACTTACCTTCACTAACCTATGAATTCAGTTAGTGATGCTTCGATGTGAATCGAAACAGGTTTCCCTATTCGGAGACTTGCGGGTCGTAGCTCGTTAGCAGCTCTCCGCAACTTTTCGTAGCTTACTACGTCCTTCATCGGCTGCTGGTGCCAAGGTATCCACCGTATGCCCTTTGTAGCTTGTTTTTCATTTGATTTTCATCAAATCTTTTTCCTCTAGACTACAAAAGGATCACTTTCGTTTTCCTTATGCTTTACATTAGCTATTACAAAATAGGGATGTCCCCATTTTGTATTTGCTTATGTATTTATTCTCTCTATTTATCTGTTTTATCGTTTTTGGTTTATCAATAATTTCTGTAAGTGTTTTTGAAAACACTTATGATTCTCTGACAAATCTTTTCTATCAATAACATCAATAAATGTCTTCGAAGACATTTATGATTCTCTGATTTAAATTTTTAATATTTTCTGTATGCAGTTTTCAGAATTCAAGTTGACCTAAATTAGGCCATAAAAACACCAAAAGAAAAAGCAAAAAACTTTTTTACTCTTTTGTTTTTCTTCATCTTAATTAGCCCCTGCCTAATAAATTAAACAAGGAAATTAAATGGCGGATAATCATGGTATCAATCACTAGTCAGGTGGTCAAGGAATAATATTGAGAAAGTAAAAACCTTGTAAATTCATACCTGCAGACAAGTTAAATTTTGGTATAGACATTCACTTTTTACACTGAACTTGCTTAAGTTTAATTCTTCCACCCTGATAACGCTCATTGTATTCTCTCAAAAGATCTTTATCATACCAATTTGATTCTTTTAATAATTTTTCTAACTCTTCATTAGTTAGATTTCTAAGCTTTGATTTTTTGTAAATGTTCATTTTGGTCCTTATCAATGTAATATCTTTTTTGTGAATTACGATGAAGTTTCATTGGAATATTTACTTTATCAAATTAATGTCAAAATTCATGTAACCAAAGGTTACATGAATAATTAAATTTTTTAAACTTGACAAATCATACCTTGCCTTATCTCGCCTGAAACTCTTGCAATCATTGTAGTTAAATAAAATGGTCTTTTAATTAAAAATAAAAGTATTGTAAACGGCAAAAGTAAAACAAGTAAAAGTAATTTAGCCCATAGATAAATTGAAATATTCAATATTTTTGTTTTGAGGAGGATCTTTCCAAAAATTGATGGCAGTTTGTTTGCAATAAATCCCTCAATTCCCATCATATGTTTTTTATGTACATTAAATGCACGCCCTGTATTATTTACAAGATAAAGTGATTTTCCAAGATTAAAATACCACTTGTGTAGATAGCTTACAGTAAGCCTTTCAGGCAAAACTGGATGATAAAGTGCTGCATAAGGCCAGTATAAAATCTTGAATTTATTTAAGAGTGCATACCAAAAAAACTCTGTGTCTTCGCAAACACCGCTTTGACCAGCCCCAAGATCTTCTCTAAATGGTCCAAGCTTTTCAAACACTTCTTTTTTTACAATAAAGCAGGCACCAATTGGGTTTCTGGCTTTGCTATTTGGGTATTGAAGAGGTTCAACTCCAAGATCATGCACTGGCAAAAAACTCTGAATGAGTTGAAAAGGTTTTTTAAATGTAAGCCAGAATGGTGGCTTGAAAGCTGGGTTACTGAAAGCTGGGTTGCGCAACCCAGCTTTCGGTGGCTCCGGCCATTCCGGCAATATTCTAAATCCGAAAATATGAAATTCTGGAAACTCCTGAATACCAAACAATGTATTGTTTAAGAACTCTTTTGGTATTAAAACGTCATCGTCTATAAAAAGTACAAGCGAACCCTTAGAAGCTAAAACGCCCGTGTTCCTTGCATATGAAAGCCCGGTTTTAGGTTCAAATATGTAATTAACTTTTAAGTTACTTCCTTCACAAAATGCATATGCAACTTCTTTTGTGTTGTCACTTGAGTTATTATCAACAATGACAATTTCCCAGTTCAGATTTTCAATGTCTTTTTGTGAGCCTAAGCATTGAATAAGAATAGCTAGCTGCCTTGCTCTGTTTCGCGTGCAAATAATAACTGAAAGTTCTACTTGTGTTTTTAACTCAGCCATGAATGAAGAAAATTTATATAAACTGGATACCTATAACTATTCTCTGCCAAAAGAATTAATTGCACAATATCCAAGCAAAAAACGTGATGAGTCAAGATTGCTTTGTTACAAAAAAGGCGGAAATAATAAAGAAAAAATCTCACATCACAGATTTTGTGAATTGCCTGATATGCTTTCTAGTAATGATGTTTTAGTTTTGAACAATACTAAGGTAATACCAGCAAGATTTTATGCAAAGACGGAAAATAATAAAGAAGTTGAGATTCTTCTTGTAAGTTCGACAGGTCCTGACAATTTGATCTGGAAAGTCTTGGCAAGTCCTAAGAAGTTGTTAAATACAGTAGAGACATTGCATGCAATGTCTCTGCAAGCAATTAATGTTATTGATCCTGAAACAATAGAATTCAATTCTCACAAAGACCTCGAAACCATTTTAAATAGTGCAGGTAAAATGCCCTTGCCACCTTATATAAAAAGAGAGGCAGAAGAAATAGATATAGAACGCTATCAAAGTGTTTTTGCAAAAAAAGCAGGAGCAGTTGCTGCACCGACCGCTAGCTTACACTTTACTAAAGAGTTGCTTAAAAAAATTGAAAATAAAGGCATTGAAATTTTATATTTAACTTTGCATGTGGGACCTGGAACGTTCCTGCCTGTTAGAACCAATGACATAAGAGAACATAAATTAATCCCTGAGTCTTTTTATATTGAGCAGGAGGTTTGGGATAAGATTTTAAGCGCAAAAGTAAATAAGAAAAGAATAATTGCATGTGGAACTACTACTGTTCGAGCTCTTGAATATGCAGCCTGTATAAATAAGCTTAGTGGACTTACAAGCCTTTATATTACTCCGGGTTTTGACTTTCAAATTGCAGATGCCTTAATTACAAACTTTCATTTGCCTAAAACTACACTTTTAGTTTTAGCTAGTGCATTTATCGGTTGGAAAAATGTGAAAAAAATATATGAAGAAGCTATTGAACAAAAATACAGGTTTTATAGTTATGGAGATGCAATGTTCATAAAATCACAAGATTCCAGTCCTTAACTTCTTAGGGCTGTAGATTTTATATAATCCTTCTAACCTAAAAAATAAAAAATGATAGCTATAAAATCAGCAACAGAAGCCACTGCTCGTTTTAGACATGTGTCAAGTAGAGTAGCACGTGATTTTTCAAAAGCAGTTGGCCATAATGGAACCGTTTTAAGAAAAACACAAGTAGAGCCTGAGCAGGATACTTTAATTAACTGTAATTTAAAAGCAGTGCAGGATTTGTTAGTATCAGACGAACTCATTGATCAAAACAAAATTCGTGAACAAATAAAACTTGAATCTGATGAAGAAAAAGAAAGCAGGTTACTCAAAGCAGAAATTGCAAAGTCTCTTGTAGGTGAGATAAGAAATGATATCAAACAAATTAGTCAACTTTGTGAAGAACATAAAGGTAAACACCCAAAACGACTAGTTTTGCAAGCAGAAGACTTAATTAAGCAAGCAAAAGAAATAGATACTAAACTGAAAACTCAGCTAATAGGCCAAAGTGCTGACCTTCTTTATATTGCATCTTTGCCAATGCAAAAGTCCTTGATAATTAAAGAGCCTCTAACGCTAATTGCGTCAGCAGAAAAGTTCCAGGATTTTATAAAACATGTTGCAAAAAAGCGTGGTATATCAGAACTAGTAGAGGATGATGAAGTATTAGCACTGACTGCTTATTATGCTACAAGGTCAAAAATTAATCCACAAGGAATTATTCAGCACTTGCCAGATAAGCTTATAAGTCTTGGTGATAAAAGCTATGAGTGTAGAGTCAGGGTTCTTGCAAAGCATTTTTTTATTGACTTAAAGAATCAGAAGTCTGCTCGTGATATAGAGCTTTTTTTAAAAACCCATAAGTATATGAGTGAGTTTAAGAGCTCCGGGCTAGACTTATTAAGTCGTTTGCTTTCTTTTAGGGAGCTGGTAAAAGTTGCTTTTCCCAATCATATTACAGGTGATAATCCTATGATTAGAGAGTGGCTGTTACCAAAAGAATCACAAGAAGAGGATTTTGAAGAACTCTGCAATAGAGGACTTGCTTGGGTGTTGCAATTTGGTGAAGGAGTATTTGATGAAAAAACAAGAGCGTTTAACTTAGAAAAAATGAGATCTGTTAATTGGCGGAATATTTTTAGAAAGCATGGGTTGCGTTTAGATTGTATGCCGCATATCTCAAATACACTAGAGGCAATAAAAGCTGGTGCAAAAAAACTTGGAAGAGATGACTTGTTAGGTCTTGAAAGAGAGGATCAACTTCACCCATGGGATGTTAGAAGAAGCTGTATGTGGGAGGAAAAAAGTGAAAGTAAAGAAAAATTAATTAATTGTATAACTAAGTTTTTAGTAGAAGTATATTTTCGCAAAAAATATCCATTTATGTTTAAAGATAATGGGAAGGGAAAACTAATCCCACGGGAATTATTGAAAGTGTCAAATTGGGGAGATGAATTTAATTCTGTAGACTCTGAATGCTTGCAGAGCTCTGGCATTGGACCTGTTGGAGCTTTGCAAACAGCTTATCCTGAATGCTTTGGATGGGAAGAGAGTAAAATTAAACCTTCTGAGATATTTTATCCTGGGATTTGGTATGGAAAAGAAGGAGAAAAATTATTTGCGCAGACTTTTGCTTATTGTTTGTCTAAAATGGGGCTTGGAAAGTTTAATTCTGGTGGAGAACCGCCATTAATATTTACAAAGGTAGAATTATTTAAATGGAAAAATGAACATCTTAAAACATGGAAAGAATTATTCCTTTCATTTAATGCTTTATGTAAGAATATGAATTCTGTTTTTAAAGATATCTGTGGTCAGAATATTATAACTGCTTTTAAAATGTTGCTTGGTCCTTTAAATGAGCAAACTAGATGTTTTGGTGGTTCAGATATTTTACCAAGTGATGTGAAAGCTAGCAGAAGAAGAAATTTAAGATCAGACAAATCTGTAAATTTAATAGAATGTAGAGTAGAGAGTAATAATTCTGAAGAAGTTATTCAAGATGAAAAACAAATCCCACCAGTTGATATTTCAAGTCAAAATTCTGAGACACATCCTGCTGAAGGTGATAGATCACCAAGTATAGAAGAGCTAAATAAAATTGAAAATGAATTGCCTGATGAAGTTCATTATAAGGATAAAGAGTTAATAGATGCAGACTCTGGAATTGATGCAGATGATTTAATTGGTTTGTATCTTAAAGAAATGTGGAAAATACCACGTATTAAAAGGGAGAAAGAAATTGAACTTGCAAAAAGAATTGAACCTCTAAGAAAACTTAATGAGGTAACTAAAAAACTTTCAGAAGAATTAATATCACAAGGAATAAACAGGGAGCCATATGATAATGAACTTTCGACTGCAATGGATATTTCCGTTGAAGAAATAAAGAAAATTAAAAATGGAGATCCTGACATAATTGATGCAAAAGATGAACTTGTCCGGGCAAATCTCAGGCTAGTTGTTTCAATTGCTAAAAGATATAGAGGTAGAGGACTTTCTTTTCTTGACCTGATTCAGGAAGGCAATCTTGGTCTAATGCGTGCAGCAGAAAAGTATAATTATAAATTAGGATTTAAGTTTGGAACTTATGCTACATGGTGGATTAGGCAAGCCATTACTCGTGCACTTACAAATAAGTCAAGAACTATTCGTGTTCCTGCACATATAGTTGAAAATATAAGCGAGCTTAATAATGCAGCTAAAAAATTAAATTCACAATTAAATAGAGAACCAACTGAATATGAGCTTGCAGCTGCAATGGGTACTTCTGCTGAAAAAGTAAAGGGCATTATTGCTGCAAATAAGACAACATCTATTTCTTTTGGAGACATAGGTGGAAAAGAAGAAGACAAAGAACCAGGAGATTTTATAGAAGATACTAAAGCTTTGCAGCCTGAGATTTTAGCTACGAACAATTTCTTAGGAACTGACATAGAAGAAGTTTTAAAAAGCCTTTCCCAAAAAGAACGTGAAGTGATTCGGTTACGTTTTGGACTTGACGGTGAAGGACCAAAAACACTTGATGAAGTAGGTAAGCTTCTTAAAATTACCAGGGAACGTGTTCGTCAAATTGAACAAAAAGCAATGATTAAGTTAAGAAAACCTCACAGGCGTGTAAAACTTCAAGGTTATTTAGATGACTAATTATTGAAAAGTACTCCAAAAGTTTTAAATAAATTACAGTAAATAAAAAATAAAAATTAAGTAGGACATAGTTAAAGAGAAGTGTAACGAAATGTAAAGAAGCAATTTTTGAAAGCCAGGCAGATTAAGTCAGATTTTTTTGTGCTTGAAAATCTCAATTGTATCTAATTCGTAATTTTTTCAAACAAATAAAAGACAAGTTCTTTTTTGGTTAATAAAAACCAAAAGACAGATATAGACAAAACTTAGTAAGCAGTGCAAAATAAAATACAATAAAATTTCAGTTTAAGGAAATAGAAAGGGTAAAAAACCTGCACAAGTAAAAAGGTTTGCGTAATTTGGTGTAAACATATGCAGGTTATCTTTATACTGGGCCTTTCTGGAAAGTTTTAAAAGAAAAATAAAGGAGATATGAAAATGCCAATTGATCCAGTTAATTCAGGAGTACCTGCAAATACCACAGTAGCCCCTGTTAAAGAAAAAAATGATGATGCTAATCCTGAAAGAAGTACTTCTTTTTCATCTACAGGATCAGAAAATGGAGTAAATGCAGGACTTGGTGCACTAGCAGAAAATGCAGAGAAGTTAAGTGCTTTATTTAGAATTGCAAGATCTTCTGTCACAGTAGCAACACAGGCAGCACGAAATGAACAGATCTCCTTTGATAAATATTTAGAAAAAGTTTCTGAAAATCCCAAATTAATTCGTTTATCAGCTCAAAGAGCTTATGACATGATTTTATCTAAGGGTAGAAATGCTATTGAAGTGGATGGAGAACCGATTTATGAATATGAGTTCTTTAGACATACAGTAGATCCTCGCGATTCAATTTCAGGTGTAAAAAAAGCAATTCATTTATTTGTAGAAGCAATTGGTGGAGCTGCAAAAGAAACAGGTCCTGATCAAAGAATTATCCTTCTTGCAGGTCCAGTAGGTTCAGCAAAAACGACTCTGGCAAGAGGACTTTTTAGAGGACTTGAAGAATATTCTGCAACGGAAGAAGGAGAGATGCATGCCCTTGGCTGGAACCTGAGAGATGAAAAAGGCGAACTCCTTAAGGACAAAAAAGGACAGCTGCTGTTTAAGTATGTTGATCCTGATAAATCATGCGAAATATTTGAAGATCCTTTAAATGTTATTCCTCTTGGATCAAGAAAACAAATTATAGAGGTTTTAAATGCACAGAGACTGAATGATGCTAGAAATGCAGGTATTCCAATTGATTATTTGCTTGGCACACATTCCCAATTATGCCCTTCATGCCAAAATATTTTTAATAAGCTGGTTGAGCATCATGATGGTGATATGGATAAAGTTCTAAGTCATGTTGTGGCAAAGAGATTAATACTTAATGAAAAAACAAGGACTGGAATTACTTTTTTTGGTGCAAAAGATGAAAAAAGTCACAATGCAAATGAGCTTTCTGGCAGTGTAAATGTTAGAAAATTATTGCAGATAGGTACTGATAGTGATCCCCAAGCAATTACACTTGATGGTGATGTATTAAAAGCTAATAGAGGCGGAGTACATTTTGGTGAATTCATAAAACTTCCAAATGAAATCAGGTATCCCCTTCTGGATGGTGCACAGGACAGAGCTGTAAAAGTAGCTAGAAATGCAATGGTTGACTTTGACAGCTTGCTTATTGCTACTACTAATATGCCTGACTGGAGAAAAATAGCAAGAGATGAACACCAGGAAGCTATCAGAAGCAGGATACTTCCTGTAACAGTTCCATATCTGGATAGAATCCAGGATGAAATGGGCATTTATCAAAAAACATTCTCTGCAAAAGCTAAGCAGCTTGGAATACATGAAGCGCCTCACTCTTTGTGGCTTGCTTCTTTGTGGGCACTGACTACTCGTTTAGCAGAACCTAAGGGTGCAAATGTTACACATATACAAAAGGCTTATCTGTATAGTGGAAAGCGAATAGCTGGATTTACAGAGCAGGAAGTAACTCAGATGAAAAGAGATGTTTCTCCTGAAGAAATGGAATTGCTTAAAGGTGTTTCTCCGAGAGACATTCAGGATGCTTTAGCATCAGCTCTTGAACATCCAGTTGTTACAGACAGAGAAAAAGGAACAAGGTGTGTCGATCCATTTATTGTTGTTGATACATTGAAAAGCCGCTTAAAGCAACTTGTTGCAAAAATCACTCCTGAGGATAAAAAAGCCTGGAGTACAAGGCTTGAAGAGGTTGAAAAAGAACTGGATAGAAAACTATCTGATGATGTTAGAAAAGCTGTAAGTGGAGATTCAAAGGAAGTTAAGAATCTTTTTGATAATTACATCATGCATGTAAAAGCATGGGTAAAGAAAGAAAAAGTTAAAGATCCCCTTCAAGGAAATAAGCTTGTAGACCCAAATGAAAAGCTTATGAAATCTATTGAAGAAAAGAGAGGGATTAATGATACAAGGCGTCAGGACTTTAGAAGAGGATTGATAGAGCAAGTCGGTATGATGAGTATTGAAGGCAAAGTGTTTGATTATGATACCGATGAGCAGTTAAAACAATCTATCGAAGAAGCACTACTTGAAAAACATAGAGATGTTACCCTGCCCGTAATGAGTGTAGAGTTTGCAAATGAAGAGCAAAGAAGAAAGCTTGATACTGTAAAAACCAGGTTAATTGAAGAGCATGGTTATTGTCAACACTGTGCACAAATAGCCATGAGACGTACTCAAGCTCCTGAAAATAGAGGCAGATAACATAGGAGTAGGTGTCAGAGTGCTTCAAAGGACTTTACCAGTTGGACAGACTGTTCCAGGCTATGTAGCAAAAGTAGCTGGCAGTACAGCAGGTGATAAAAAAGACTTGACTGTCTGCTCACAGTCGACTACTGATGTAACCCAAGTTAAAAATGTAGAATTACCTTATGAATATAAGGCAGCTGCAGCTATAGGAAGAGGAATTACAGGACAAAGAAGTTATCCTGTATCTCCTGAAACAAATCCTGAATATTGGAGCTGGAATAAAAAAATCTATGAAGTAGCAAAAAGAGAAGGACTTGATCTGTATGATGTAGTTTATTGGGTATGTAGAAGAGACGCACTACTTCAAGCTGCTGCAAGAGGTGGATTTCCGGTAAATCTTTCTCACTGGAAAAATGGAATGGAATTCTATGAATTACATGAGGGTCATAAGTTTAATTTATCAAGAATCTATGAAATGATCATTAATAATAATCCTTCTCATGCATATTTGCTTGAAGGAAATGATCTTGTGGATCAAAAACTTGTTATGAGTCACTGTATGGGACACTCTGATTTCTTTAAAAACAATATTCACTTTAGACATACAGATAGAAACATGCTAAACAGAATAGCTGAGCATGCTGCATATCAAGGACATGTGTTAGATACTGAAAGTGTTTCATTTGTTGAAATGGAAAAGTTTTTAGAGAGAGCATATTCAATAGACGACTTAATTGACTATTCAGATCTTGAGCCAAGGCAGTTACAATTTGAGCTTCAGCAGGAAAAGCATGCAGATAAAATACCGGATGATTATGGAATAATTGATGTTCCGGAGTTACCAAGCCATATGCAAGGCAGAATTAATGATCCAGAAAGAATCAAGAAAGAAAGAGAAGTTGAAAGAGGTCGCCTGGAAAGAGAAGCCCAAAAAATCCCCAAGCACCCAGATTATGATGTTATAGGATTTATAATTGAGCATTCTAAAGCTTTAAAGCCATGGCAAAGACAAGTCCTCATGCATATAAGAGAACAGGCATATTACTATGCTCCTCAAGGACTCACTAAAATAATGAATGAAGGCTGGGCTGTCTACTGGCATAGAAAGCTTATGTCTCATCCGGAAATTGTGGATCTAAGACATGCATCAGCTTTTGCAGATCATAATGCAGGTACCATTGCAATATCTCGTGGACAAATAAATCCATACAGAGTAGGGTATGAAATATTTATGGATATTGAAGAGCGCTGGAATACTGGTCGCCATGGGGAGAAGTGGGGAGAAATAGAAGATGAAAGAGAAAAAAGAGATTTTGATGATAAGTCAATGAAAGGTTTTGGAAAGATTTTTGATGTGAGAAAGTGGGAAAAAGATGCCACATTTGTAGATAAGTATCTTACCCCTGAAGTTGCAGAGAAACTAAAACTCTTTACCTGGGAACAAAAAGGTGAAGACTATGTGATAGCAAGCAGACGATTTGAAGAAGTAAAAGCAAAACTTGTTCAGCAGCTTCATAGGGGTGGAAGGCCTGCAATAGCTGTTAGAGATGGGAATTATGATAATAAAGGTGAGTTACTTTTACATCATGATTTTAGCTATGATTTAAAACAAGACTATGCAATAGAAACTTTAAAAAACCTTTTATCGCTCTGGGGAAATGCAGTACATTTAAATACAAAGCTCTATTTAGACGATGATAAACCTACACCGGTAAGAATTACAGCAGAAAATATAATACTTATGGATTCGGATAAAGAAAAACCAGGCATAAGAATTACCTTTAGAAAAGCATATGAAAAAACCAATGAAGATGGCTTAGTTGAATTTCACCCTGCTACAGATGTCTTGAATGAAATCAAAGAAGAGGTTCAACCTTAATGAAAATCAAAGAAGTTAGTAAACCAATTAACCCCATGGAAATACCTCCAGTAAAGATTTCCGCAGATGCACAGCCATTGCTAGCAGCTACGCCGGCAGATTTGCTTGGAATAGAAAAATCAAATTCAAAACTAACTCTAGAGGCACCTACAGAAGCACAAACTGTCCCAACTATTATGCCTCGCATTCTCCCGCCGAGCTTACTAACACACTTTCTTCTTTTTGATTCTGTCTCTGATCCTGATTTGCAAAGATATAACGATATTCTTAGAGGCAAAGCTAGGGAGGAATTAAAAAAATTTAAAACTCCAGGTGAAATGCTTGGAATAAAAGGTGGAAAGATAGTCAGTATTCCAGTACCAAAAATAGGACTTCCTCACTTTACCAGAGGAAGTGGAAAGGGTGGCGGAGCTGCTCAAGGTGATGGAAAACCTGGTGATTCACTAACACCACAAAAAGGAGACGGTAGTTCAGGAGCTGGGGATCAGCCTGGTGGACACATACAGGAAATATCGGTCCCGATGACGTTAAGTGAAATAGCAGAACTCATAATAAAGGATCGTAAGTTACCTTACTTACAGCCAAAAGGTTATGGAGTTGCAAAAGAAAAGGCTATTAGATGGAATACAAAAAGTAAAGTAGGAATAGACATAGATCTTCAAGCCACTATAATTAATGCTTTAAAAAGAGTAGGCTCAGAAATAGGAGATCAATTTAATCTTGAAACAGAAGAAGGATTAAATGCATTATTAGACCAGGTTGCTATTGAAGAGCAGGACAAGGTTTATATATCGTGGAGAGAGATAGAAAAGCCACAAGTATCTGCAGTGATTATTTATATGATGGATGTTTCAGGCTCTGTAACTGATGAAATGAAAGAAAAAGTTAGAAAAACAGCCAGATGGCTTTCTCTTATTATCCAGTATCAGTTTGGACAAGTTAGAGCAGATCTAAGAGGAGAAAAGTTTTCAAATGAAAGCTTTGGAGAAGGTGTTGAAGAAGTCTTTATTATTCATGATGCTGCTGCACAAGAAGTAACCGAAGAACAGTTTTATACTACAAGGGAAAGTGGTGGTACAAAAATATCACCTGCTTATGAGCTTGCAAGAAAAATTATAAAAGAAAGATATGATCCAGATACCTGGAATGTGTATGCTTTTCACTTTAGTGATGGGGATAATTGGGGGGACGATAATTCACGGGCAATTGAGTTAATAGAAGAGCTATCAAGAGAAATCAATGAGTTTGGTTATATTCAAGTAGCTTCGGAATATGGAAGTGGTGAATTTTATGACTATGTAAAAGCATTTACAGAAAATCAGATGCATGTCAGGACTGTAAAAATTGCAGCAGCAGGTAATGAGGACATTGATAAAGTTATAGATGAAATGTTTGCAGAAAAAGGAGATAAAAAAGATTAATGCCACCTATTCAGGGAATATCAGGAGCTGGTGAAGTCAGGACTAGTGGTGGAATTATCCTTCCACAGGGTGCTTTAGATATTGTTAGTGCATCAGCTTCTCTGACAGATGCTGTTTCTGTATCTGATTCAAAAGGCTTACAGGAAAATTTTTCGACAGGATTTCTTGAAAGGGCACAGGCTAATAAAGCCAGGTTTATGGCTGAAAAACCATGGATGCAGTTTCTTAGTGAATACATTCCACAAGTAGAGCAAAATCCAAGGAAATACCTGCGTCAGGTAGCCAGGTATTTTTTAGATGCAGTTGAATATTGGGATAAGGTTTGTGGTGTAGAACCAAATAAAAAAGTAAAAGTAACAGGTGGAGGACTAATTCATCCTTATGCTTTTGTTACTAAGCCCTGGGAGCCTAAAGAATTAGTTGACAAAGAACTTGTTCAGGACCAACTGGTTTTCTGGAATGATTTAATTGAGCAAATGAAAGTAGTATCAAGGAAAAAACATCCAAATAAAATGATTGTGGTTCATGGACCAAATGCTACTGGAAAATCACTAACTTTTGATACCATGTTTGGAATGCTGGAAGCATATTCTAAAACAGATGAAGGGGCTCTTTATACTTATGAATGGGTTTTTGGAAATATGCCAGGAAATATGGGATTTCATAGTAGCGCAGAGAGCCAAAAAAAAGGAGAGAAAATTGATAGAGCTGATGTTGCAATTAGTATACCTGCTGGTAAAAATGCAAATCCAATTTTTCTCTTAGATAAAAGTGAAAGAGTAGAACTATTAAAAAGATTAAATGCTGGTGGAAAAATACCGGAAGATTTAAACACAGATTACCTTTTGTCTGCTGAAGCCAATGATTTATCCCGAAGGGTTTATGAGTCACTTTTAGGCCTCTATGAAGGAGATGTTGAGAGTGTATTAAATCATGTGCATGTAGTCAGGTGGACATATTCAGCTCAAGGTAGAAGAGGACTTGTTTTGATTCAGCCAAATGTAACTCCAAATACAAAGCTTGTTGAAGTTACACCTGAAATAAATTGGGATGATTTACCACGTCCTATTGTAAATGCATTTAGAAATGCAGGGATTCATATGATAGAAGGGGATGAAGCAGAAGCAAATCACGGATTAATTGTCTATGATGACTTTTTAAAAGATGCTGTTCAGGGGGAACATATTGGTTCTATGGATGAGTTTTTACATCTTCTTAGATTTGCTGAAAAAGGGAAAACCACTATTTCTACCACTACTACTAAAGGAAGAGGAGCACATGCAGTAGATGAAACCTTTGATGTCCTGATGTTTGGAACTACAAATGATGATACTTTAATGCTGCTTGAAGAGAAGTATTCTGAGTGGCCTTCCCTTAATGCCAGACTTTTAAAAGTAGCAATGTGGATGGCAAGGGTTTATAGACCGGTTACAGAAATATTTAGACCTCAGTTATTACAACTAGTCCCTCCAAAAAGTAACAGGCATATTTCACCAAATGCTCTTGAATCATTTGGTTTATGGGTAACTATGACTTATCTTTTCCCTCCTCAGAACCCTAATTACTATAATTCGCTTCCTCACATAGATGAAAGTATTAAACCAAGACTAAACGCGCTACTGAAAAGCAAAATGTCAATTCTTGAGAAAGCACTTTTATACCAGCGTGAGGATATTAATTCCTACAGATTAAGCACTGACGATAGAGGATATTCACAGGAAGAAAAACAACTTTTAGAAGCTCATACGAGATGTGAATAATTCACAAAAGGCCACTTTTCAATAAAAAAGCCTGTCAAAAGCTTTGAAAGTGAGCTAGACAGGCATATGATTTTAATTAACGAAAAAGACCTTTTAAGGGTCTTTCACAAGATAGAA
>JACQBQ010000049.1 GCA_016201905.1 Candidatus Melainabacteria bacterium
TACAAGAACATATGGCTAATCGTTATGTCAGGTGTTACAAATCTATTTACACTAAACTTGAAATGAGAGCTGCTCATCTAGCTCATACATTCTCAAAATGGGTTAAGCTGCTTTTGAATATAATTTTTCACAAGTCGTTCTAGCAAAATAATCTTAACTATTTTTTTTACTTTGCAGTGATTACCTTATAATTGGGCAAAAAGTTATCCCTGATTTTTAAGGCTGCTTCATAACTAGCATCTTTCTCAGTAAGCTTTTCTCTTACTTTTTTCAAGTCGTGTCTAATCTTTTCCATATGACCGTGTACTTGAACGCAAACCTTTGTGATTTGATAGTAATTTTCAGCTGTGGCATCATCTTGAATAAGCTCAGTTACTATTTTTTCTCCCATAATAATATTTGGCAGCCCAATCATTTCTATTCTTCTTAATAAGAGATATAAAAAATAATTTATTTTATTACCCCTATAGCCAAGGATCATAGGTGTCTCATAAAGAGCAGCTTCTAGAGTAACTGTTCCCGATGTAAGCCAGGCAAGATCACTTGCACATAATAATTTGTGGTTATTTCCTGGCGGGAGTATTTTTATTTTTTCCTGAATCTTTGTAAAACCTTTTTTTTGAAGGAACGTTTGTACGCTTGATTCAAGCTTACTTATAGTAGAGGCTTGAGCAATCATAAACTTGCAATGTGGAGAGCTCTTATAAAGAAGTTCACAGGCTTCAAGTAAAACCGGCAGCATAAAATGGATCTCCGATTCTCTGCTTCCAGGAAATAAACCTATTAACATATCTTCTTTAGTTACTGCAAATTCACTTCTGACCTTTTCACGATCAAGGTTTTCTGTTTCACTTAAAATTGGATTTCCCACATAAAACGCATTAACTCCTCTTTTTCTATGAAACTCTTCTTCAAAAGGAAGCCCGCATAAAACCAGATCACAATATTTAGCTAAAGTTTTTGTGCGGCCTTCATTCCATGCCCATACTTGTGGCGGTAAATAATAAACGATTTTTGTCTCAGGTAATAATTTTTTAATTTTTTTTGTAAGTCTTAAATTAAAACCTGGAAAATCTACAAGGATTAATACATCAGGTCTAAACATACTTAGTTCAAATAAAAGTTCTCTCTCAAGGTTTAAATACATTGAAAGTTTCTTTAGTACCTCTGTTAACCCTATTGAGCCTAAATATTTACAGTCAAAGAATATTCTTGCGCCTGCTTTTTCTAGATAATTTGAGCCGATTGCCTCAACAATTAAATCTCTTGGTGGTATCATCTTATAAAGCTCATTTAAAAGACTTGCTGCATGCATGTCCCCAGATGATTCACCAGTTACAAAAAAGAGTTTTTTCACGTATATAATTCTATGATAAAAAGTAATATAAAGAAGTGAAAATATGCAAATATCAATATTCAAAGAAGAACAACCACTTGCATACAAAATAAGACCATCTTCTGTTGAAGATCTTATAGGTCAGGAACATTTGCTTGGTAAGAATGGAGTATTAACAAGCTATTTTAAAAACAATGTTTCATATTCAATTATCTTATGGGGTCCTCCAGGCTGTGGAAAAACTTCAATTGCATTTCTTGTACAGGCAAACTCCGGGAAAGAATTTATTTATCTTTCAGGTGCAAGTACATCTGTAGCAGAGTTAAGAGATGCAATAAACAAGTCAAAACTGCTTTTTGGAAGAGTGATTTTATTTATTGATGAAATTCACAGATTAGCAAAAAATCAGCAAGATGTTTTACTTGAGCCGCTTGAAAGTGGTCACTTAATTTTAATTGGGACTACTACTGAAAACCCTCATGTTTCTTTAACAAGAGCACTTCACTCAAGGGTAAAAGTACTTGAGCTTAAACCGCATACTGAGGATGACTTAAAGAAATTGATTGATAGAGCTTTATCTTACCCTAATGGTTTCCCGAAACATAAGGTTACAGAAGGTGCAATTAAGCTTTTGGTTTTAAGTGCAAGTGGCGATGCCAGAAAGTTACTTTTTAATTTAGAAGAAGCAGCTAAAGTCACAGAAGATTTTTTAATTAATGAGGATGTTGTTAAAAATATTTTGAATAATACTCAGCTTCAAATTGGCGCAGATCCTGAAAGTCATTATAATTTTATTAGTGCACTACAAAAATCAATTCGTGGCTCTGATCCAGATGCAGCGCTATATTGGCTGGGAAGATTGCTTTCAGGCGGCGCAGATCCAGTGCATGTGGCAAGGAGAATATTGGTTACAGCATCAGAAGATATAGGGCTTGCTGATAACAATGCCCTGACGGTTGCAGTTAATGCTTATCAGGCTGCTCAATTTCTCGGTATGCCTGAAGCAAGAATTCCGTTGGCTCAGGCAGTAATATACTTATCCTGTGCTCCAAAATCAAATACAACAATTGTTTCAATCGATAAAGCTATGCGTGATGCCAGCGAGCTAATACCTTATTCTGTGCCAATACACATAAGGAATGTAGGTGGTGAAGGTTATAAATATCCTCATTCATATAAAGGTGCAAAGGTAAAACAGGATTACTTACCAAAAGAGTTGGTTGATAAGAAGTATTTTCAACCCAACGAAAGAGATAGAATAGTATAAATAAGTGGACAATCTTTTCACTTTAGGAGAAAAATAAAAATGAGCATAAGATCAATTTTAAAAACAATCAAACATTATGTAGTTGGTGATCCTTATGGAAATCCGAGAGCTGTAACTTGTACCGAACTTCCAAAACCAATACAAATAAGTAAGCTAAAAAGAGAAAAAGGATCTGATATTACTGAGTACAAAAGAGAAATAGATTTTACCAGTCTTTCCAAATATAAAGCACTTGGAATGATGAGTAGATTAGTTGAAATAGTTGCTGATAGCTATAGACCACAAGACAAAGAATTTTTAAAGGCACTTGATGTGGAGTATATTGATAAAAATACTGGGGAAAAAAAGAATTTCCAAATGCGGTATCCTTGCATAGCTGGGTTAATAGCTAGCCCTGACAACAACTATATTAATGGCTATAGTTCCAATTATTTTACTGGCAAGATTGAAGAAGATCAGCATCAAGAAAATGCTAAAAAAGGATTAAAGATCCTTGTATGTGATGATAAGACTTTTAATAATGGAGAAAAAGAAATTGAGCCATATATACTTACGAACTATAATAGGCTAATTAAGCTTGGTGTTATAACACAGTACATTACTAAATAATGTAAGCAAATTAATGATGAAAAAGTAATTCAGCCCTGATGTCTAGAATGTCATGCACTGGAAACGTTTTAAAGCAAAGGATATTCCGGTAAAATAAACTAATGCTTACCAAAGACTTTTTATTGAACTTAGAAAAAAATCTCTCAAAAACTTACTGTGTTACAGATATTGAAACTACAGGCCAAAAGCCAGAAGATTCAGAAATTATTGAAATTGCAACTGTTAAAGTTCAAAATGGTCAGATTAAAGAAGATTTCTGCTCATATATAAAACCCCAGTTTCCTATTCCTTTATACATAACTCAGATGACTGGGATAAAAAATGAAGATGTAAAAGATGCCCCGAAGGTAGAAAATGTTTTAAAACCATGGCTTGATTTTATTTATGGCGCAGATTATTTTTGTGCACATAATGTAATGTTTGACTATGATTTTATTTATAAATATTTAGAAGTATGTAAGTTACCACTGAAAAATTTAATTGATTTAAAATTCTTTTGTACAGTAAAAGCAACTCGTGTCTTATACCCGGATTTGCAAAGTAGAAAATTAGGTGATCTGATTAAGCATTTTAACCTTGCTACTGAAAAGCGTCACCGTGCGCTTGAGGATGCAAAGGCTACAGCTAAGATTCTGCTTATTTGCTTTGAAGAAATTAATAAGAAGAAAAAGGAACTACTTGCTGCTTTAGAAACTATGCAGATGGATAAATTAAAATCCTTTGAAGCTGCAGAGTATTTAAGTGTACCTAAAGAAAAGATTTATGAAATGGTAAGAAATGGAATACTTAAAGTAAATGAGACTTACACTACGAAAAACGGACATGAGGGGTATTTATTTTTAAGGAAAGATATAGAGGAATTAGTCAGGCAAGTTTAATTTTTAATTCTGCATTCTTAATTCTAAATTATCTTATCTCCGCTGCTTGTGCCTAGAATATGTGCCCCTGCTTCCAGCAGTTGAATCCCATCCTCTCTTTTTTTAATACGGGCTGAAGCTTTTATTCCTATTTTACCAAGAGATATTTCTTCTATTTTATCTGCATAAAGCCCATGTTTTTCTAGCCTTTCCTTAATAGCTTTTACTGCTATAAGGTTTGAGAATTCATTTTTTGCATAACCAGTATTTGTCTTTATGATTACATTTTTTGCTTTGATTTCTTTTACTACTTTGCAGATTATATCTGTAGCTGTTTTTATTAACTCTTCATTATTTAAGTAATCTGTTTCTAATATTATTTTAAAAGTTCTATCACTAGCTGCTTCTACAACAGCTCTTATGTCCTCTTCAAAACCACTGAAGTCATTATCAAGCAAAAGGTGATATTTAGAAACAATATCAACATCATCCATTCCCTTTTCAAATAATGATTTAACGTTTTCTTTTCTTATGTCTGTTAAACTCATGCCGTCCGGGAAATCACAAACCACACAGGTTAAAACATTGCTGCCTTTTAGTAATCCTTTTACAAAAGGTCCATAATATTCTCTAACTACAAAAGATCTAAAGCCATGTTTTTTTGAAACTTCTGCTCCCTGTCTTATTTCTTCTTTTGTTGCTGTACTTCTAAGCAAAGTGTGATCAATAGTGTTTGCTAAATATTGAGGAGTATAAGTTTTTTGAGGATTGTTATTCGGTGCTTGTACTATCATATTAAATTTTCCTTTCAGTTTTGGTTACTCTTCTTTTTCTGCTTGATTGACATTGCTTTCTTCTTCAGTGTGTTTTGTAACTGAAGCTACATAATCTTCTTCATCCAGCTTTTGTAATCTAACGCCTGTTGCCATTCTGCCTTGACAGCTTATGTCGTTAACTTTTGAGCGTAAAACAACTCCATGAGCTGAGGCAATAATCACTTCATCAGTTTCTTTGACGATATCTAATGATGCCAGGTGACTCGATTCAGATTTAAATTTAGTGCCAATTAACCCAACTCCAGAACGATTTTGAACACGAAACTCTTCAAGCTCAACTCTTTTTCCGAAACCATCAGTAGTTACAAGTAAAACCTGCTCTTTTGATTCAGCAGGGAATGTATCAAATCCAACTACATAATCACCCTCGCGCAGATTTATGGCTCTTACACCTCTTGCTGTTCTGCCAAGCGGCCTTAAATCTTCCTCATTAAATCTTAAAACCATTCCATCATAAGTACCGATAATAATATTGTCTTTTCCATAGCTTGTTCTAACCCAGCCTAACTGATCGCTTTCATCAAGGTTCATAGCTACGATCCCAGATCTTCTTACGCTTTCAAAATTATCCATTGAAATCTTTTTTACTACCCCTTGTTTTGTAAGCATTACGAAGTAGTTATCTTCCTTAAACTCACTTGTTGTATAAATAGCAGTGACTTTATCATCCTGGCTGATTGAAACTAAATTAAAAATTGCTTGACCTTTATGCTGTGTGCTTCCTTCAACGACATCATAGACCTTAGAACTATAAATCGATCCACCCTGTGTAAAGAAAAGGAGAGTATCGTGCATATTTGCAATCTGAAAATGCTCAACTGCATCTTCTTCTCTTGTCTTAATTCCGCCTTTTCCTCTTGTCGCTCTGTTTTGTCTTTCAAATTTTACAAGGGGTATTCTTTTTATATAACCTTTTTCAGTAAGGAAGACTACCACTCTTTCATTTGGAATAAGGTCTTCTTCGGAAAAATCTTCAGCTGCCTGGACGATCTTTGTACGACGAGCGTCGGCATATTTTTTCTTGGATTCTGTTAATTCTTGTTTGATTATGTCTAATATTAACTGTCTTTGTGAAAGTATTTTCTTTAGTTCTTTAATTCTCTTATTTAGCTCTTTGTTTTCTTTTTCGATCTTTTCTCTTTCTAAGCCAGTTAATTTTCTAAGCTGCATTTCTAAAATTGCATTTGCTTGTGGTTCGTCTAAATTAAACTTTTTAATTAAACCTTCTCTTGCTTTTTCTGCATCTTCAGCAGCTCTTATAAGCTTTATGATGGCATCGATACTTTCAAGAGCAATTAAAAGCCCTTCTAAAATATGAACTCTGGCTTCAGCTTTTCCAAGCTCAAACTTACAGCGCCTGGTGATAATTTCAACACGATGTTCTATAAACTCATTTAATATTTCTTTTAATTTTAAAGTTTTTGGCTGTTTACCAATAAGGGCTAAAGTATTTATAGAAAATGTTTCTTGAATTTGTGTGTATTTGTATAAGTTATTTAAAACAACATCTGGCTTGGCATCTCTTTTAAGTTTAACAACTACACGAAGTCCATCTTTTCCTGACTCGTCATTTAAGTCAGCAATGCCAGTTAGTCTTTCATCCTTAACAAGATCAGCAATTTTATTTATTACCATTTCAGGTCCGACCAGATAAGGCAACTCAGTTATAACAATTCCTGTTACCATGCCGCGACCTGAACTGCTCGGCACTTCTTCTACGGTGGCATGACCACGAACAGTGATAGATCCTCTTCCTGTTTCAAATGCTTCTTTAATTCCGCTTGTTCCCATGATCTGACCACCTGATGGAAAGTCCGGACCTTTAATGTGCTGCATTAGTCCTTCTGTATTAATTTCTGGATTATCAATTAAAGCAATTGTGCCATCTATAACTTCGCTTAAATTATGTGGAGGAATATTTGTAGCCATTCCAACTGCAATTCCGCTTGAACCATTTAAAAGTAAAATTGGAAGTTTTGATGGAAGAAGAACAGGTTCTTTTAAGCTGCCATCAAAGTTATCAGTAAAATCGACAGTTTCAGAATCAAGATCAGCTAGGATTTCCATTGAAATACCTGTAAGCCTTGCTTCTGTATAACGCATGGCTGCTGGCCCATCGTCAAGTGAACCAAAATTACCGTGGCCATCTACAAGTGGATAACGTGAACTGAATGACTGAGCTAATCTGACAAGTGCTTCGTATACAGCAGTATCACCATGTGGGTGGTACTTACCTAAAACTTCTCCAACTATACGTGCACATTTTTTATATGGTTTGTCTGGAGTAAGACTAAGCTCACTCATTGCAAATAAAATTCTTCTGTGAACAGGCTTTAGTCCGTCTCTAGCATCAGGTAGTGCTCGGCTGACAATTACACTCATGGCATAGTCTATAAAACTACGCCTCATTTCATCTTTAATATCTACTTCTACAAGTTTGCCTGGGTTAGGTGCTGGTGTGTCTTTTGCTTTTGCCATAGGGTATTATTTTAGCGTATTTTGGAGGTGTTTTCAGTAAGAATTACAATAAAAATATTGATGTAATGACAATCGTTAACTTGTCATTGCCTAGAGCAACAGTGTGTTTTTAATTTTCTGCAGCAGGGTGCCCTTCAGTTTCTTTCACCCTTCGGGATACGAAACTTTCGGGCACACCTGCCTGCTATGAAAATTAAAAACTGTAATTAGATAGATAAAGATGAATTTTAATGACATGATGTTGATATAATCTCGATGAGTTATGGATCTTCCTAAATATATACATGGTAAGAACATTGATTTGCCAAAAACACTGGCATCAAGAGTTTCCTTCCTAAGGAATGCAAGGAGAATTCATATTGCAGAGTTGGCACATGAAGCAAGGATATCGATAAGATTTCTTGAAGACATAGAAGCTGGAATCGAAACATGGTTACCTGTTACTGTCAGGCAAAGAATAGCAAGAGTTTTAAAAACAGATCCAAATATTTTAGAAGAAGTTGAAGTTAAAAATGAAAATCAAGATTTTTCTAAAAATATTCCACTTGAAATTATTGAAAGAATTCAGGATGAAATACTTTCCGGGGAAAAAAATATTAAATGTCCGCTTTGTCAGAATCCATTAAGACCATGGGTTCAAGAAGGTTTTGATTTGAATGGTCTGCCTATTAAATCAGCAAAGGCCCATTGTACGGTTTGTATTTTTCAATTAAGATCGTGATTAATGAATCCAGGTGTTTGCTAACCTGAAAGATAATTTCGGTAAGACTTTGGAAAGAAAATGTTTTAATCTTTGATTTAACCTTTTTCACTATTCATACTTTCATAACCTACGTTAAAGATAATTTTTAAGTTATCATTTTAACCTCTTAGTAAATCTTAAAACAAATATTATTTTTTTCTTTAATTAAAGAAAGGTTAATGTTTAAGTTATAAAATTTAATTACCATGATTCGATTTAACAAAATAGATCCTACATTAGAAAAATATGCTTCGCCACTGGTGACATTGATGATTTTAATCTCGATTATTTGCTATGTATTTGCAATGGATAGCTTAGTTCCGCCTGGTGGTTTGTTCATAAAGTAAGCAGATTAAAGACTTACAGCATTTTTTCATTTGTCATATGGATAATAAAGAGAATAATTGAAATCTAATCAATTTAGTTATTTTAGCTCTCTCTCGATTTCTTTTGATCTTTTATTTAATCTGTAAAATAAGTAGGAAAAACCAATCAAGGCATTCCCAAAAATAAAAATTGTAACTAATATTGTTGTTGTATTCATTTAATGCTTCTTCTTTATTTCAGCTGTTTTTTCAAGACTCTTTAATAAAACTATTATACCAAGGTAAAAAAGTCCCATTGAGAGTGGTAGGTTTAAGAAAAATAGTGCTGTAAAGTCAGCTGGTTTTAATCCTGGAAATCCTAAAATTACATTTCCAAAAGGTGTCATTAATGCAAAACCAGCAATTTTAAAAATTTCAGCCAATTGCTTTTGCTCTTCATTGACCATAAGTACTCAGAAGTATATAAAAAGAATTTTTTAAAATCAAGTCTCTATTCTGTACATCTTTTGTAAATTTGTAATCGAGGGTTACATGAAATGATTAAATTTTTTTAATGTCCGCAGGTTTAACTTCTAAAATAACCTTATCTGCTTTACCCATGCCTTTAACTCTGGCAGCATTTTTTCATTTGTCATGTGAATGGTAACGGGAGTAATTGAAATCTGATTATTTCTTACTGCAAAAACATCAGTGCCTGGCAGTTCATTTTCTTCAATAGCTTCTCCGGCAAGCCAGTAGTAAGTTCTTCCACGTGGATCCACCCTTTTTACAAAGTAATCATTGTATGGTCTTACACCAAGCTCTGTAATTTCAACACCAGCAATTTCAGAGAGAGGCAAAGCAGGAATGTTTATATTCAATAAAGTTCTATCCGGGAATTTTATTTCTTTGATTTTTTTTAAAAGCTCAGAAATAAAAGTAACTGCACCAGTAAAATCCTGAGGTTTGTGATCAGCTAAACTAATAGCAATACTTGGAATGTTATAAATAGCACCTTCCATAGCAGCACTTACAGTACCCGAATAAAGTACGTCAGAGCCCATGTTTGGACCGTGGTTTATGCCAGATAAAACAATATCAGGTGGCTCTTTTAAAATTGCACCTATAGCAATTTTTACACAGTCACTTGGCGTTCCATCTGTGGAGCATGAAAGTTTTACACCGGGCAGGTGATTTACTTCATCCAGCCTGAGAGGCCTGTGTAGTGTTAAAGAATGTCCTGTTGCACTGCGCTCGCGATCAGGTGCTACTACAAACACTTCATTGTTTTGTACTAAACCCTCTGTAAGAGCTCTTATTCCACCTGAATGAATTCCATCATCATTTGAAATTAAAATGCGCATGCGTATGATTATATCTCACAATATTTTTCTTGGTTATAATTGTTGTATACTGAACGATATATGTTCTCAAGTTATAGGCTTTGTTCCGCCTTAGGTGGACAAAGCCGGTCCAGCGAGAAGGATTGACCGACGAAAGCACAAACTTGTTTTGCGCTATTTAGAGAAACGGAATGCCAGAAATTAAACAAACCAAGCAATATTCGCACGATGTTAAAAAGGTTTTATGGATTATTCTTGTTTTAAACCTTTTTGTTTTAATTGTAAAAATATTTGCAGGTCTTATTACGAGGTCATTAAGTATTTTTGGTGATGCAGCACATACTGGTGCTGATACTTTAAATAATATTGTTGGTTTAGTCGTGTTGAAATATGCAAGTGAACCGCCTGATAAACAACACCCATACGGGCATGGGAAATTTGAAACGCTTGCTGCATTTGCCATTGTTATGTTTTTAGCAATTGCATCGGTTGAAATAGTTCAAAGCTCTATAGGCAGGCTGATTCACCCTGTTAAGCTGCCTCTGTTTAGTAAAGAAGTAGTTTGGCTTTTAATTTTAACTTTAATTGTAAATTTATTTGTCTGGGTTTATGAAAGGAACCAGGGAAAAAAAATAAAAAGTGATCTTTTAATTGCAGATTCTTCACATACAGGCTCTGACGTGCTAATTACCTTTTCTGTTTTAGCTTCACAGTTTTTTATTGCTCGTGAAATGTACTGGATAGATCCTATAGTTGCAATTCTAATAGCAGGATTTATTGCAAAGGCTGCCTATGAAATTATTACAAGTACTGTGCCTGTTCTTGTGGATGAAGCATGGCTTGAGCCTAAGATGATTTCAGGTTCAGCGCTTTCCGTAAAAGATGTAGTGGATTGTTATGATGTTTATTCAAGACGCAGCCCGTACTCTGCTTTTATTGAGTGTAAGATAAAAGTAGTACCGAAAGATCTCTATAGTGCTCATAAAATAGCAGATCGAGTAGAAGAAAAATTAAGAAAAGATTTTGGAAACTGCAAAGTAACAGTCCATGTGGAGCCATAAATGTCATTGCGAGCCGAACAAAGTGAGGCGTGGCAATCCCAAACAATTTGCGCAAGTTAGATCGGGATTGCTTCGCCTGCCTCAGCGGGCTCGCAATGACAAGAATAGCTTATAATAATCTCTATGCCAATAATAAAAGATTTAAAAAAGGCACATAAGAAAATCTTAGAAATCAATTCCCGCTTTGATTTAGCTAAGAGAAAAAATGAACTTAAAGCTGTAGAAAAGATTATTGATAATGTAAAAAGGGGTGGTGATAAAGCTTTAATTTATTACACAAAGAAATTTGACAAAGTTAATTTAAAAAATATCAAAGTTTCAAAAGCTGAAATAAAAAACTCTACAAAAGATATTTCTTATAAGTTACTTACTTCGATAAAAAAGGCCATTGAAAGAATTAAAATATTTCATAAAACAAATGTTCCTTCTACATGGATTAAATCATTTAAGTTAAAAGAAAGATTAGGCTATAAATATGTGCCTTTAGATTCAGTTGGCATCTATATTCCAGGCGGTCAGAGTCCTTTAATATCTACAGTCTTAATGACAGCAGTTCTGGCTAAAGTAGCTGGTGTAAAAAGAATAGCTATATTTACACCACCACCAGTTCATAAAGGGATTTTAGCAGCATGTAAGCTCTTAGGTTTAAATGAGATTTATCAGGTAGGCGGAGCACAGGCAATTTCTGCAGCTGCATTTGGTACAGAAAGTATAAAATCAGTTGATAAGATAATAGGTCCTGGAAATATTTATGTTACGCTTGCAAAAAAACTAGTCTTTGGGAAAATTGGCATTGATGGACTTTATGGACCAAGTGAAATTGCAATTATTGCAGATAAAAGTGCAAGACCAAACTATTTAGCAATTGATCTTTTAAGTCAGCTTGAACATGGTTCAGGACTTGAATCAGCGTTTATAGTGACAAACAGTGAAATCATAGCTAAAGAAACACAAAAAACTCTTTTTAAATTAGCTAAAAATCTGCCAAATAAAAAGATAGTATTGAATTCCTGGAAGAAAAACAGTGCAATTGTAATCGTTAGAGATTTAAATAAAGCCAGTGACTTAATTAATATGCTGGCTCCTGAACACCTTGAAATTATTACAAAAAATCCAAGTCATATATTAAATAAAATAAAACATGCAGGTGCCGTTTTTCTGGGTGAGTACTCATGTGAATCAATCGGAGACTATATTGCAGGACCAAGCCACTGTCTGCCTACAGGTGGCAGTGCAAAGTTTTCAAGTGGACTTACAGTGATGGATTTTATGAAAAAAATATCTGTTATATCTTTTGATAAAAAATCATTTAATAAAGTAGCAAAAGATGTAATAAACCTTGCAGATGCTGAAGGACTTAAAGCACATGGAGATGCTGTAAGAGTGCGGTTCAGGTCATTGCGAGGAGCGTTAGCGACGAAGCAATGACCTGTTACATTTGATTTTGCTTTGTTCAGGTCTTCTGATTGTATTGTAGAATAATCTCATGATAAAAGTCCTTCATCGCTTTTTTTATGCCTGGCTGTTTTTAACTAAACTCCCGGCTCCTCCCATGCCAAAAGCTACAAAAGAAGACTGGGGAAGGATTGCACCGTATTTTGTTTTAATCGGATTTATCTTAGGATTTATACTTTATTTTTTCTCAAGATTTTTTACTTCTCATAAATTGCCGGTTATGTTTTCAGCACTATTGATTTTGCTTATTTGGAATTTGATTACAGGAAGTTTGCATCTGGATGGTTTAATGGATACCTTCGATGGAATAAATTGTCAGGATAAAGATAGAAAAGTAGAAGCTATGAAGGATAGTAGAATTGGGGCTTTTGGCGCTATAGGTGGTATTTTTGTAATCCTTTTTAAATTAATAGCGCTATGTACGATTTTATTAAACAAATTGGTTTTTGTTCTTGTGATTTCTTTACCGTTAGCCAGATTGCTTTGTGTTTATTCATTTACTTTTTTAAGCCAAAACCAAAAATCAGGACAAAGTTCTTCTTTACTTCTTTCTGGCGTTAAAAAGCCAGCTGATTTTTTAGTAAATCTTTTTTCTTTTATTGTTCTTTTCTTATGTTGTTATTTTACTTTTCACTTAAGGACTTTTTATGTATTTTTTATTTTTATTTGTTTTATTCTAAGTCTGTTTTGGGCTTATTGGCTGAATAACCATTTCAAAGGACATACCGGTGATACTTTTGGTGCATTGATTGAACTTAGTGAGGTGACAGTCTTGTCTTTAGGGGTGATTTTAAGAAATTATTTATTGTAGAGCCATAGCTGCTGTGTAAACCTTCTCTATCTGAGAAACGATATTCTCAATTGATATATCTTTATATAAATCACTAATTACCATAAGTCCGCCAGCACCTATGCCTTCTTTAATGTGTCCCTGTTCATATGCATATAAACCTTCTATTTTTGAATCTTTAAAATGAACATTTGATGAGATTAGTGGAGCGCCAACCATTTCAGCTAATCTTTTTGTTTTTGCATTTTTATCATTTGTAATCCAGGACGTTGTGGCTACCACGGTGTCATGCGGATCATGTTCTAAAATCTTTTTAGCCAGGTAATAAACTGCAAGCATTTGCGAACCACCAGCTAACATAATGGGCAGATGTATTTTCATAGCGCCTTTTATTAAGCCAGAAACAAAAACCTGCATTGGGTCGCCAAAATATTCTGCTGCTTTTAAAGGATTTTTATTTATAGTAGAAAACAAATCTCCGTTTGCAAGAAGCGCATCTTTTACTGTCTGGTTTTTCCAGAAATTATTTCCTTCAGGAAAGCTACTGCTAACAAGGTCAAAAGCATTTATTCCAAGAGAACATAAAACGCTAAGAGCTGTAGTTGTACCCCCGGGAACACACTCTCCGATTACTATGTAAGGATGCTCAGTTAAGCTGTTTCCTAGTTTTTCTCCTTTTTGAAATAAAAAGCTGGTTTTTATTGGACCAAGAGCATTGCCTGTGGTTAAGCATTTTGCTGGACCCATATTTAAGCTAATGTGTTTACCCTGTGGTTTTACAAATGCACCGACGTCAATTACAGAGATATCTAGTTCAAGCAGTTCTATTATGGCTTTAGAAAGTATGGCTGGCGAAGGAATGCCATTTGGTGAGACAGGGATTTTCTTTTTAAATTCTTCTTTTTTAAAAAGTAAAAAGTCAGCATCAAGCGCAGGAGTTAGTTTTAATTGTTCTGTATTTTGTCCGGCTGCTGAGATTCCGGGAATCAGTGCTGTTTCTGTAGAACCAATGACTAAGATAAACAAAGGCTTTGTACCCTTAACTTTATTTGCAAAGTTTTGACATTCTCTTCCTTTTGTAATAAATGAAAAAGGTTTTAGTTTTGGGTAATTTATATCTTTTACTTGTTCGATTAATGTCTTAAACATAATAATGCTATCATTTTACATTATGAATGAAAGAACGACTAGAAAATTTCAGGATAAAGGAATTACGATCTTAGATCCGCGAAATACTTATATTGGCAGTGGTGTTCAAATTGCAAAAGGAAATGTAATTTACCCGAATACTTTTTTAAAGGGAAAAATAAAAATTGGTCCAAGAAATACATTAGGTCCAAATCTATACATTGAAGGAAAGGTAACTATTGGCTCAGGTAATACCATTACTTATTCACACATTACAAATTCAAAAATGGGAAACAATAATCAAATTGGACCGTATGCAAGGCTAAGGGATAATGTTATTTTGACAAATAATATTAAAGTAGGTAATTTTGTAGAGATGAAAAACAGCAATATTGGTAATGGTACGCAGATTGCACATTTAAGTTATATTGGGGATTCTAAAATTGGTAGCCGTGTAAATATTGGAGCAGGGACAATTACTGCAAATTATAATTCAGCTACAGGAAAAAAGAGTAGAACAATTATCAAAGATAGAGCATCTACAGGATCAAATTCTGTTTTAGTAGCGCCAGTTATAATCGGTGAAAATGCAATAGTAGCTGCCGGCTCAGTAGTTACAAAGAACGTTCCAAAAAACGCACTGGCAATTACAAGACCAAAGCAGGAAAATAAATTAGAGTGGGTAAAGAAAAAGTCGTAAGCTCAGCTAAATAGCTATAATACCTTCTTATATCTATCTTTGCTTAAAGAGGTACTCATATAGCGGTAACAATGCTTTGCAAACTGATCTGTATACTTGTAGGTGTCTCCTTTATAAGCTACCAGAGATTGGAGAGAATTCGTTCTTTGTAATTCAAAATCACGAATTAATACAACCTTGTTAATAAGTGAAGGGTTTACCTTATAAATAGCTTCTAATATATGAGGAGTAGAAAGTGAATCAATCTGACTTCCTGGCATAATTTCAATTTCTGAATCTTTGAGATTGATGCCTAGTGAACTAGCTTTTATTAAAGATTTTTTAATATCATCAGGCTCTGTGTCGTATTGATAAGCATGTAACATATAGTGAAGGTTTCCTGCTGTTGGATCTATTACTTTTAAAACGGCACATGATGCAATCCCATCAGTTCCAAGTGCTACAGAACCTTCTCCTACTACAGCATGTCCCCAGCCCGTATAAATTTTTTTTAGAGATGGATCATCTTTTTTACTGAAAGGTATAGAAACGTTTTTGAATCCTTTTTTTTGCAGATCAAGATATAAATCCTTAAAAGAAATTTCTTTTTTCTTTTGTATAGATTGAGGAAGGCTATCTGTCCTTAAACTAGAAGGTTTAGTTCCTATTAGCATGTGAGCTTTAAACCTTTGTATTAGCCAATGCCAACTTGTTTACCGGCTTTAATGTCTAGCTTGCCTATTTTAATTCCATCAGCGCCTGGCTTATATAAGAACGAATGTGGTAAGGAATTAATTGTGAGTTCGGCTGATTTACTTGTTCTTACTGGTACTTTTTCATGATTTGAAATTCTGGTAAGAATTGTATATGCTGGCTTCCAGTTAGTGTCAGCTTTTTTTCTATTTGCAATACTACGGTTCCAGCCAGCTTGTGGTGTTGGAGGAGCTTTTTTCTGCGGAGGAGCACTTGAATTGTTTCCTAACTTGTTTTTTAGTGTCTCTATTAATTTTTTCAAGTCATCGTTTGCTTGAGTTTGACTTGAATCTTTTTCCTGGGCGAATTCTTCTGAAACATGCTCTGTGTTTAAAGCTGTCCTTGCTGTACTTGCAGTAGCAATACTTACTGTAGGGTCGCTACCTCTTGATCTGCTTATTGGTCTTCTTTGTGGCATTCTTGGGGGCATTTTTATTTCCTTCTTTTGTATTATAGGTTAAGAACTGTTTAAGGTCTCTTACTTCTGATTTTAAACATTTTAAGGACAAAGTCAACTGCTAAATATTAAATTTAATGTCTTATAAGCTTAAATCTTTTTAAGGAAATAAGCACTTATTTAGTTATTTTGGTTAAGAGAATTAGCTTATTTGTGATAGCCTTTAAATGAAAATATAAAAAGATGGCAAAAAACGCAATATTAGTACTTGAGGACGGAACTATTTTCGAAGGAAAAAACTTTGGGAAAGATGGCACAAGTTTTGGAGAAATTGTCTTTAACACAAGCATGACTGGCTATCAGGAAATAATTACTGATCCAAGTTATGCTGGGCAGATAATTACGTTTACTTATCCTGAAATTGGAAATTATGGCACAAATAAAAATGACAATGAAGCTAAAAAAAGTTTTGCAAAAGGTGTTGTTATTAAAAACCTAAGCCCTCTTGAAAGTAACTGGCGCTCAGAAGCCACGCTTAGTGAGTTTTTAAAATCAGAAAACTTAATTGGAATACAGGGTGTTGACACCAGAGCAATTACAAAAAAAATCAGATCTATTGGTGCAATGAGAGCTGGAATCTCAAGCGAGATTCTGGACTTGAAAGAACTGCATAAAGAAGTTCTAAAATCACCTTCAATGCTTGGAGCAGATCTAACGAAAGAAGTTTCAACGAAGGAGAATTACCGTGGACTAATGCCAAAAACCCAGCCAGCTTTTCCAATAGTAGCAATGGATTTTGGCATTAAAAAAAAATATTTTAAACAGGTTAAGCTTTTATGGACTTGCTCCACTTGTAGTTCCGGCATGGACTACTTTTGATGAAATAAAAGCAATAAATCCTTGTGGACTTTTTTTATCAAATGGTCCTGGTGATCCTGAGCCTGTTAAATATGCTACTGAAACTATTAAAAGGATAATTGGAAAATTAAACATTCCAATATTTGGGATTTGTCTTGGGCACCAGCTTTTAGCTCAGGCATTTGGAGCTAAGACTTATAAAATGAAGTTTGGACATCGTGGAGCAAATCAACCCGTTAAAAATCTTCTTACAGGAAAAGTAGAAATTACATCTCAAAACCATGGCTTTGCAGTAGATAGTGAAACTCTTCCAAAAGCCCTGGAAGTCACGCACTATAATTTAAACGATAATACTAATGAAGGTTTTAAGCACAAAGAACTTCCGATTTTTTCTGTACAGTATCACCCTGAAGCATCTCCGGGTCCACATGATAGTGATTATCTTTTTAAAAACTTTGTAAAGATGATAAAAAAAGCCCCCTGACATTTCAGGGGGCTTAACATGAACTTGCTAGTTGACAGGGGTAATTGGGTGGGATTTAACCAACAAGTTCAATAGCTTGATTTATCATTCTGTCTGCAACTTTATGTGCATTAATTGCAGCAGCATATTGTCTCTGTGCTTCAATGATGTAATCTACTTCAACTTTAGACCATACATTAGACTTTTCTAATGCTTCATTGAATACCAGTGCGCTGCATGGTAATGCTGGACCGGATTCTGAAGTTTGTTTCCAGTAGACATCACGGAAGTTTTTTAGTCCGTTTAAGTTTTGGAAATTATGAAGTGATACTTTGTACAGTGATACTTCACTGTCACCATATTTTCCCCAGACAATACCATTTTTGTCAATTCTAAGTTTTTCATATTTACCCAGATATAGTCCATTTGTAGGATCGATACCTAAATTAATGGGCTGTGGTTTTCCGATTTCGCCTCCTGGTCCGACTTGTGGGTATTGTCTATTTGCAGGATTATTAAATGGATCTGCAAATAAACCAATCTCATACTTTGGTCCAAGTTGATTGAACTTAGTATTTCCTTGTGGCTGAACGTTGGATTGAAGAGGGGTGCCTAATACAAGGAATCCTTCATTTGATGCAAGGTATCCGTTTCTGTCAAAATGAAAATCACCAAGTCTTGTGTAAAGAATTTCATGAGTGTGTGGATTGATCGTTGTAAAAAATCCTTTTCCTCTAAGCATCATTTTGGTTGGTTCACCGACTCTGACGATTTGTCTGCCTTGTTTCCATGAATAGCCAGCATCTTCAATGCTTCCGCCATAGAGATAATCTCTAAATGTAAATCGTTTTGCGTTGTAGCCTGGAGTATCGCTGTTTATAACATTTTCTGTCATAAGGTCAATCATCTCCAGTGATGATTGTGCTGCATTTGCTGCTATTGTCGTTGCTCTTAACATATTTTTTTTCTCCTCTTTCCTTTTTAAATTAAATCTAGATTAGCTGCTTTTGTAGCCTGTTTTGCTTTACGTTTTTGTTTTTTCGTACCTGATTCAGTATTAAACGTAAGCTGAGAACTATAAGTGTTAAATTCTTTTAATGACAATTGATGGTGTCTTAAATTTCTGTCTAATTTATCCTTATTTTCTTTAATAAGTTTTCCCATTGCTTTAGAGCCTAGTAGTGAAGCTGTTATGCTTTTATCTGGGTTTAGTCTCAGAACAAGTGCCTGAACATCGTTTAACAGTGGTATATCAATTCTTACGGATTTTTTGGTTATATCTTCTGAAACAGTAGGTGCAAGCTTTTCCCATTTTTCTAACATCTGGGATTTTGTCATTCTTCTTTGATTTTGATCATAAACCGGTTGAAATAATGGCTGACCTGCAATATTGTTAGCGTTATTTAAAGTTTGCTGTCTGAGTCCACCACGTGGCAGATCGTCATCTTCTTCTTGTGATTTTTTGTTTTGCTTAAATTTGTCTAAGAGGAGGTATGTCTTTTGTGTTTCCAATGAATTTTTTCTGTCAGCGTTTTGAATGATTTGAGTGATGTTTGGTAATCCATCGTTTAAGTTTTTACTTGTTTTCTTCTTTTTTGAATCGCTATTATCTTCTGCAACGTCACTAGCTTTTTCTTTGACTTTTTGAGATGCTTCTTTTACCTGTGTTTCTAGAACTTCATCAAATGACTTGCCAAAAGCAGACTTGGTGTATGAATCCTTTATTAGGCTAGTGCCAAGTCTGAAGCTATCTAAATCATTAGGTTGTAGTATTGGTCCAACCATTTTTATTCCTCCCTGCTTTCTATAAGTTCTCTTGCATGTTTTGACACGCCGATTTCATCTAACATTATTCTTTCTTTTCTGTTTTCCTCGTCTACGAAGTCTTTGTGTTTTTTTTGTCTGTGTCTTTTTAATGCTTCAAGTCTCATTTTTGCTTCTACTACTTCTTCTTTTGCTTTGATTAATGCGTCCTGAGCTGCTTGTAGATCTTTTTCTAACTTTGCAATAATTTCATTTAGTTGTTTAATTCTTCTTACATAAAGAGTTGCATGTGAAATACCTTCTCTTATTAGTTCAGAATGCAGTTCATTTCTTCTTTCAGTAGTAACGCTTAGCTGGTGTGAAACAGATCGTAGGTGATCTTCAGCCTTTTTCATTTCAAGAATAGCTGTATCAAGCTCTTCTTCTCTAATCTTTAATACTTTTTCCAAACGATATTTGAATGGCATAATGCTCCTTTATGCGGTAGGGATAAACTACATGAAGTTGGTTAAGAGAAAGTTTAGGAATTGAAAAATTATTTTAGTACAAATGAACTAGGGTTATCCCTATAGTGATATCTTAGCTCAATAGTTTGTTAAATGCGGCTAGTAAGCTTACATAGTTTGGTGAATATGCACTAATAAAGTTCTTGATTCTCGGGACAATTTCTAAATCATGTTCTAAACCTGCTGAAATTACAATTAAATCTGAGTATTTATCCAAAAGAAGGTTTATTAAATTCTTTTGCATTTTTTTGCTTGCTACATTATATGTAATTAAAATTTTCTTTTTCTTTGTTTTTACCTTATTTAGAACATTCTTAATACTTTCAAAATCAGGATTTAACTTGTAATTAATCAGATTGTATTTTTTGATTTTAAGTTCTTTTAGAATTCTTTCTAAGTCTTCATTTCTGAGTTTTTGGGTGACTGGATAAATGATTTCAATAGGTTCGTTTTTTCTGACAGGCAAGAAAAATAAGTCTTTTTTTATCCAGTGAACAACCTTGTTTGCTAAGTTAGAAGCGATTTTTTTGTTGACTGTAGTGCTGCGTGGCTGTGTATTCCTACTTTTAGCATGAGAAAATCTATTCTTTATTGATAGTATTCTTTTATAAGACTCCTCAACTCTGGTTAATAATTTTTTATTCTTAGAACATATTCTTTTTACATACTCAAAAGCTTTTAGAGTTGGCTTTTCCTGAAAGTTAAATAAAACCATATCAGCTCCTGATTTAATTGCTTTATAAGAAGCCATGCTTAAAGTATAATTTTTTGTCACGCCTTTCATATTGAGTTCGTCTGTAATAATTAGTCCCTTAAATCCCAGAGTGTTTCTAAGTAATCCTTGTAAAACATTTTTTGAAAGACTTGCCGGACTCTTTTTTTCTTTTTCAATCTCAGGTAGTTGAATATGACCTACCATTATGACTGGTACTTTGTTTTGAATTGCTTTTTTAAATGGAATTAATTCAAAATTGCTTAACTCTGTTTTAGTTTTAGATAAAACCGGCAGTGATAGATGAGAATCTGTGTTTAAATCACCATGACCTGGGAAATGCTTTGCGACAGGGATAATGTTATGTTTTAAATATAAATTAATTATTTGTGAACCATATTCTGAAACAATTTTTGGATTAGCACTAATAGATCTACTTCCTATTATAGGGTTGGCAAAATTAGAATTTATGTCTAAAATTGGTCCCAGATTCATATTAAACCCAAGCTCTAAAAGTTCTTCGGCAATAATTTTTTGTGCAGTTAAAAGCTCTTTTAATCCAAGCTTAGCGAGTCCCCAGGGGCTAGGCACAGATGTACAAATTTTTCTTAGTCTTTCTACTGAGCCACCTTCTTGATCAATAGCTATAAATGGTTTGATTTCAAGACATTCTTTTATTTCATTAATTAAATTTTTAACTTGCCTCTTGTCTTTTATATTACATTCGAAAAATATAACCCCACCTGGCTGAATCTTTTTAAGAAATAATCTTGTTTCTTTTGATAGAAAATATCCCTCAAATCCTACAAAAAAAAGTTGACCGAGTTTTTTAAATAAATTATTTTCCACAAGAAAATGATAGCAGTAGAGGCATGCCATGGCATGCCTCTACTGCTGTAATGAAATAATATTGAAACAAAAAAAGAGCCTTGAAGCTCTTAGTATGAAGTGTTTAATTTTAACGTACAAGTATTATTCCACGTTAGCTGGCCTTTATAACATAGGGTAACCCCAGAAGAAATTAGAGATTGATTAAATCTTTTATTTCTTTAACAGCTTCTTTTATGCCTACCATAACAGCCCTGCTAATTATTGAATGCCCAATGTGTAATTGTTCAATATTAGGAATTTGAGCTATGGGTTTTGTGTTTTGGTAATTTAAACCATGACCAGCATTTGTTTTTAGTCCTAACCCTTGTGCAAAAAAAACAGCCTCTTTGACTATATTAAATTCTTTTTCATTTGGATTTTCTGCATAAGGCCCTGTGTGAATTTCAACAAAATCAGCACCTATATCTTTAGCTGTTTTAATTTGTTCTTTGTCAGCATTTATAAAAATACTAACTGTTAAATTGTTTGAATGAAGTTTTCTAAGATAGTCACTTAAATACTTTTTTTGACCAATTGCATTTAGTCCGCCTTCGGTAGTGAGCTCTTGTCTTTTTTCTGGAACAAGTGTAACGAGGGCAGGTTTTACTTTTGATGATATGTCCAGCATTTCATCTGTAGCAGCCATTTCTAAAGTAAACAAATGTCCTTTTATACTTTGACTTAAGAGAAGTACATCACGATCATTTATATGCCTTCTGTCCTCTCTTAAATGAACGGTTATTCCATCTGCACGGCCAAGTATTGCAAGCTTTGCACCTAAAATAGGATCAGGCTCAGTTGTTTTTCTGGCTTCACGAACTGTTGCTATGTGATCAATGTTTACACAAAGTTTTGGCATATAAAAAAGTATACCGTACTCCTTTCTGTATGCGGTGTGTAGGATACGATATACTTTTCTTATGGCTTCACAGAAACAAATTAAACGCATTGCAATTGTTGGACTTGGCTTAATAGGTGGTTCACTGGCAATGACATTAAAATCCAGCGGTTATGAAATCATTGGCATAACTAAAAAAAATGAAACACTTGAAAAGGCAAAGAAGCTTAAATTAATTGATTCAGGTAGTACAGAGTTAAATTCTGATGTGCTTAAAAATGTAGATGTTATTTTTCTCTCACCACCGCTTTCTTATATTTCTTATTACATAAAAGAAGTTTCAAAAATTGTTAAGCATGAAGTAATACTTACAGATGTAGGAAGTACAAAACTGGATATTTGTAAAACTGCAAAAAGTGTTTTGCCTGAAAATATAGCCTTTATTGGTGGTCACCCAATGGCTGGAACTGAGCAGTCAGGCTTTAATTCTGCACAGACAAATCTTTTTAAAAACTGTGCTTGGGTATTAACTCCTATTGATAGTAGTGAAAAATCAAAAAAAGCATTATCATTACTACAAAACATCATTAAGCAAATCGGTGCAAAGCCTGTTATTTCAAATCCTGAAAAACATGATCAAGCTGTTGCACTAATAAGTCATTTACCGCTGCTTGCATCGATTGGTCTTTGTAGGGTAGTAAAAGATATAAAAGACTCTAAACTTAAAAACTTAGCATTATTATTAGCTTCCAGTGGTTTTAGAGATATGACAAGAATAGGTGGTGGAAATCCAGAATTAAATTCTGATTTGCTTGCTTCAAATATTTCACAGCTTATAAATCTTTTGCCAAAGTATTATTCCGAATTAGAAAAAATGCTCGAACTTGCAAAAGATAAGACAGATGAGTTAAGAAAAGTTCTCTCTGTGGTAAACAGTTGGCGTGGAAATTTATATAACTCTGAAGGAAAAAATAATTCATTAAGTAAAGAATCAAATATTCATTAATCCTGAATTACTCTGATATTTTAGAAAATTTGCTGTAGATTCCCTTAAATTTATAAGAGACTGGATTTGCAATTAAAATCGCACTGCTTTCTAGAATTGTTTCAATTGGGATTAGGTTATTTGCTGCCAGTGTTTTACCAGTGGCTACAAGATCAATTATTGCATCACTGAGTCTGACAATTGGGCCAAGTTCTACTGAACCATAAAGCTTTATAATTTCTGCACTAAGTCCGTTTTTATGGATAAAATCATTGGCTAGTTTTGTGAATTTCGTTGCAATTTTAAAATTTGCTGGTAAGTCCTTTGCTGATTTATAAGAAGAATCTTTTTTTACTGCCAAAACCAACTTGCACTTACCGAATTTTAAATCTTTTAATTTAATTACATCTGGAGTTTGTTCTTTTAATAAATCTAAGCCAACTATTCCAAGATCAGCGCTGCCATGTTCTACGTAAACAGTTACATCGTTTGGTCTTACCAGAATACCTTTAACATTATTTTTTTTGTCCAGATAAACTAACTCTCTGTTACTGCTGTCTGTATTAAAATTAATCCCTAAATGCGAAAGATATTTATAGCTCCCTTCATGTAGAAAGCCTTTTGGAATTGCAATTGTCAGTTCTGTCTTATTTTTTTTCATGTTTTTAAAGTGGCATGTTTGTTTTTTTTATGAAGCTTGTCAATGGTTTCAAAAACTTTTTTTGTGCTTTGTTGACTTAGCGAAATAAATCGCGGCAGTTTAAATTTTGGAAAAACTTTTCCTTGTCTTTCAAGAGCCAGAAGCAAATCTTCTAAACATAATGAAAATCCAACTGCAGGAGTATTAAAACCAAATTTACTTAGTAGCTGATCGTACCTGCCTCCTGAACCAACATTCCTTCCAAGGTATGAAGTAATTACTTCAAAGTAAATTCCTGTGTAATAATCTACATCGCTTGTTAAGCTTAAATCAACCTCAATATTTTCAGGAAACACTAGAAATATTTTTTCAAAATAAGAAATGATTTTGTTAAGCTTTAATTTTTTTATCTTTTTAGCCAGCGTTTTTAATTGTTTTATTGCTTCTTTATTTCCCCTTATTTGAATGAGCTCACTCCAGAATGCTTTTACTGTAGATGGTGCTCTGGATTTATCAAGTATAGATTTGAACAATATTAAATCTTTTTGAGACAGAGCCTTGTATAAATCCCTGGCTAACTCACCAAAACATCTAAACAGCTCAGTCCATAAACCAGTGTGATTTACTGAAATAAGATATTTTTTTAATCCCAGCTTATCTAAGCTATCAGTAATAATTTTTAAACACTCCAGATCGGATGCGCCCTCTTTTGTGCCGATAAGTTCAATCCCAATCTGGTACAGTTCTCTTTCATTTGTTGTCTTCCTTGCATGGTACCTGAAAACCTTTCCTACATAATAAAACCTAAATGGCAATGATTTTCCTTGAAGTCTTTCTGCAGCTACTCTTGCAATAGGTGTAGTCAAGTCAGCCCTTAAGGCTAATATTTCTGCCTGTTGTCCGATTAATTTAAATGCAATGTCTGAAAGTTTATTGCTTCCCAGGCTTAAAGTATCCCAGTTAATAAGTATCGGGGTTTGAATCGGCTGATATCCCCATAGTTCAAAAACATTTACCAGTGATTTTCTTACAAACTCTTGTTTTATGACTTCATCTGGAAGCCAGTCTCTGGAGCCCTTTGGATTTCTTAAAAACACTTTCTTCATTATTCTTTTTTTACTGTTTCAGTTGAATCGAATTCAGAATTTTTCAATGACTCCTTGAATAATTCCCCAATAGACAAAATCGCATTTCTGGTTCCGGTTATTACTGGTATATCAGTGCCCCTTTGATCAAGCTGCTCCAAAAACTCAAGCTCAGCGATTCTTGGATCTATCTGTAGTGCTTGTCCTTTAACAGCAAGAGCTTGTGCATCGCCTTCGCCTTCAATGATTCTTCTTTCTTTTTCACGCTCAGCTGTTTTTTTAATCCAGTTTTGTCTCTGTGACTCTTGCAGTGCAATTTGTTTTCTTTCAACAGCTTCTGCAAATGCAGGAGAAAATCCTATAGTCCTAATTAGAAGCTCATCCAGGTAGACGCCACTTTTCAAGAAAGATTCCCTTAAGGCTTCTTGAGCATCTTGAGCAAGCCCTACTCTCCCTGAAGTGTAGACAGTGCTTATAGGATATTTAGCAACTATATTTCTAAAAATACTTCTTGTTTGAGGCACTATTAATTTTTCGGCATAATCTTTTCCTAAATCCTGATGCAATTTCCAGGCTTTGTTTTTATCCAGATGTGCAATAACTGTTACATCAATATCAACCTGTTGACCGTCGTTTGTCTGGCATTTAATACTTTGCCCTACATTACCTTCTTCATAAGTGTCGGTAAAATTATATGAGATTTTTCTGGCATCGTATGTTGTAACGCTCTCAATAATTGGAATGATAACATTTACTCCTTCTCTCAGTATCCGTTTTTCAACCCCGCCAAATAAATTGAATACAACACCTACTTGACCTGCAGGAATAATATTAACTAATGAACCGCTAAAAATAACTGCAGAGGAGATGAATATTGCTAGTCCGACTGCTATTAGGTTTTCTTTTTCTACTGGTTTTCTCATTAGTTTAAATTCTCAGAAAAAATTAATTTTGCCCTCTTCCCAAAAACCTGTGCTCGCCTGTATTTAATATAGTAGGGATTTGCTTTTAAAGCATTTACTCTTAGATTAATTGCCCTTGCTTCTCCCTCAGCCTGTAAAATTTTTGAATCTCTTTTTGCATGTTCAGCTGCAATAACATACTCCATTTTTAGATATTCCTGATAAGCTTGTTGTTTGCGATCAATTGCATCTTGAAATTCCTTGGAGAATCTTGCATTTCTAATTAAAACCTCTTCAATATCAATGAAATATTTTTTAGCAAGATCTTTTTGAAGATTTTCCTGAATTTTGTTTTGAATTTCTTGCCTTTTCACACTGTATACATCTTCAACTGGATAGCTTGCTAAAACTTCTCTTAGAGTTGTTCTTGCTTTGGGAAATATGATCTTTACCGCATATTTTGGACCGATGAACTTGTGTAATTTCCACAGTTCATCTGGTTTAGGTTTTACTCTTACAGAAAGTTCAACATCTACTTTTTGACCGTCAGAGGTTAATGAGTGAATCTCTCCACCTGCAATTTTGCCTTGTTTGATCTGATCTTCAGAAGCAAAATTATATGTAATTTGTTTTACGTCATAAACCGTGGCTTGTTGAATTATAGGAATTGTAAAATGTATACCTTCTCCTAAAACTCTTTTTTCAACTCCTCCAAAAAGATTAAAGATTACAGCTCTCTCGCCTGCATCAACTTTTACTATTGCTCCTCCTAAGAAATAAAATAATAAAAGAAAAACAATCAAGTATCCCCAGTACTTGTTAAACCAATTGAACAGTGTATTCAGCTCCTGTTGCTTTTTAGGATTTGGTGTAAAAAAGTCTGGTACATTAACTTCTGGCATAGTTTTACCTTAAAATATCACAAAAATACTAATTTAAGATAACATCTATAGCAAATTTATCCTAATATCTTTGCTTATTAATCAAAAACTAATACTTATGAGGGAATAATACTCTTAAGAAGGCGGATTGAGCTTAGTGAAAGTAACACAAAAATGCTAAAGAAACAAAGTAAGAAAAAGCGAGATTTTTCCAAATACAAATGAAAAACAGAAATAAAGAATTAATCAGAAATATAGGAATGAATCCACTTAAGCCAGATTCTTTTCAGGCTGTAAATGAGCCACTTATGAATAATTTGCTATTGTGGTCTAATGAAAGTATTGATTTGCATGATATCATTCAAAGTTTTTTTGGAGTAAAAGTACGAACTAAAATTGTTGCTATTTTGCTTGACCTGGATTTAAATAATTGGATTGGTGTGGCTGGAGCATGGCAGCACAATAATCATAATGGTCAAATAAGGATAGATGCTAAGCTTACGGAATTTTTATTAAACAATGCTTTTGGCTTGTCCCCGGTTAATCAACCGTTTAACATAAAAAAAATTAACCAACTTGAATTAAATATTTTACAGACATTTTTATCAAACATTGAAACTAAAATGAAAGAGTTTTGGGAAATCGATGCTAAATATCCATTTTTAATGGATATAATTTATCTGGTCTGGCTTGTACAGTCAGAGGAAGGTGATATAGGAAGGATAGCGTTTGGATTACCGGCAAGCTTTAAGCCTAAAAGAAGTGCAAAAGCTGAAGGTGATGATGCCATTGATATCACCAAACTTGCTAATACTGGTATAAAAGTGCCTATAAACCTCTTAGTTGGTTCAACAAGGTTATCGGTAAGCGAAATAAAGTCATTTGAGGCTGGAGACCTCGTTATATTTGAAGATAGTGATACTGGCAAATTTCAATGGCACTTAGGTGAAATAGGTCTCGTCTTACCAGAAGAAGATCATCCGGTTTTTTTAAGAGACATTGATAGCATTCAGGAATTGGCCAAAGAAATGGTAAAAACTACACATAATATTGATGAAGATCCACTCTCAAGCTTGCCTTTAGAATTGTCTGCAGAATTTCAAAAGGTATTAATACCTCTGAAACAAGTTTTAGAACTTAAATCAGGTGGTGTTCTTCCGCTTGGTCCTGTCTTAGATTCTGAACTTGTTTTAACTGCTCAGGGAAGACCAGTAGCAAAGGGAGAATTAGTTATTGTTGGTAATCAGTTTGGTATGAGGATTACAGATCTTTTAATTGGGCTTAAAAAAAGTGCAAAGAGTTCATCTGGTGTTGAATTGGAAGATCTTTTTGGTAAACAGCAGCAAACAAAAACAAAAGCAGAACAGCCCGGGACGTTTGCTGATGAGCTACAAGATCTTGAAGAAAGCTAAAAATGGAAGTTTTTTTTGCCTTTCTTGTTAAACTAACAATAATTTTTCTTGGCAGCGGATTGGTTTTACTACTGGCTTTGTGGGTATCTTATGAGTCCAGTGCAATTGCAAGATCAGTCTTAAAATTAGAATTTGGAAATATTCAAGAAGATAAACTTAAAGTTCTAAAACATGAAAAGGTAAGTGCTCAGTCGGGAGTATATGAAGTTCTTGTTCCAGGAAAAGATATAGTCAAGTTATTCTCATCACATAAAGGGATGAAAATAGTATAGGGGACACGAATGAATTGGAATAATGTTCTTCCAAACTTAGAACCATCACTTCAAATAGTTGTTTTGCTGGTAATTCTATCAATGCTTCCATTGATAGTAGTTACAATGACACCTTTTTTAAGAATACTAATTATTTTATCTTTGCTTAGAACAGCTCTGGGAACGCAGCAAGTCCCTCCTAACCTGGTTATAATTGGAATCGCAATGATTATTACTGGCTATGTGATGGGACCTAGTTTATCCCAGATGAATGAAACAGCACTAATTCCTTTAAGCAATCAACAAATTACAGTGCCAACAGCAATTGGTGAAGCATATAAACCACTAAGAAAGTTTATGCTTAAGCAAACTGAAATGAAAGACTTGGCATTTTTTTACCGTATCAGCAATGAACCAAATCCTAAAAGTCCTGAAGAGGTTGGTTTTAGACAATTGATTGCTGCTTTTTTGCTTAGCGAACTTAGGACAGCATTTCAGATAGGGTTTTTAATTTTTATTCCTTTTTTAGTAATTGATCTTATAATTGCTAATATACTATTGGCTTTAGGTATGATTATGTTATCACCGACAATTGTTTCTTTACCGTTTAAGCTTTTAATATTTGTAGCAGTTGACGGCTGGACGTTGATCATAAAGGGATTAGTGGAGAGCTTCAATTAATGGAAATCAGAATTTAAGAATATATAAGCGAAGAATGTTGCACTGAGCAATATTCTGAGCGTCGGGAGGAAGAGCAAAAATTTAAGCCTAAATTTTTGCAAATACAAATGGACTGGATGCCACAAGCAATAAGAGATGGAATCGTGGTGGTTCTGGTTATTTCAGGTCCACTGGTTTTAGCTGCAGCTTTTATTGGATTATTAATCGGTATATTACAAGCAGCAACCCAGGTCCAGGAGCAAACAATAGGATCTGCTTTAAAAATAATAGGTGTATTTGCGATTATAATTTTTGCAGGTTTCTGGATGTATCAATATTTAAATCAATATACAGCCAGAACACTTTCGTCAGCGTTTACTTTTGTACCTAGGCAAACTCAAAAAGCAATTCCAGCGCATGTTTCAGATGAAAACAGTAATGAAGACGATAAATTTAATGTTCGATTTGAAGGTGAATCTGAAGCTGAAAAACCGTTAAAAGTAATTCCTCCTGAAAAACTGGAAGAGCAAAATTTACCTAAAGGTGCTATACCAGCTGGCATTCCATATTTAGGTTCTCCAGGGATTCCAAAATCTCCTCCTATAAGTAAGCTTTTACCATCCAATCTTCCTAAGTTGCCAAAACAGCCATTAGGACCTAAATTGCCTCTAGCAGATTTTCAGGAACCAAAACCACTTTCTCCAAATGCTCCTAAAGTCCCGCCTAATTTACAGCTTCCACAAGGCATAAATGTGCCGGCAGGCGATGGAATGAATGCTCAGAAGGAAAAAACTGACTTGCAGAAAATAAATTTACTTCCAGAAAAACCTGAAGATGAGTCTTCCTTAGAAGTTCAAGATGACAATGCTGGAGAAGAGGATTCTCCTAGCTGGCTGAATTAAATTAGTAAATGATAAGTAAGAGGGTAAAATGTTTGATATATTCTTAAATCAAACGAAGCTTCTGGAACAGTTTGGCGGTGTATGGATTATTGGTCTTCTGGTTTTTACACGCACAATGGGTTTTGCAGCTACTGCGCCACTAATAGGCAGCAAGCAGATTCCAGCCCTTGTTAAAATTAGTTTTGCAATCGTTATTACTTTAATAATTTTTCCACTTATTGATGTGCCGCCGGAGTATCCGCGAAATTATGAGTTTATTTATTATATTGTAATTAATGCTACTGTTGGAATGCTTGTAGGGTGGATAAGCAGTTTGATTTTAGAAATTGGCAGAGTGGCAGGTGAAATGCTTGACATGCAAATGGGTTTAAATGCAGCTACTATGTTCGATCCTGTCACACAATCTCAAACAACAATTGTAGGACACTTTTTTGAATTTATAGCTTTGACTATTTTCATTTCAGTTGGTGGGATGGAAAAGACTCTTGAAGGTTTATACAAAAGCTATAATACTTTTCCTGTGGTTTTTGAACAAATCAATTTTAATCTCGATAAAATTATTAAAGCAACTGCAGAGCTCATTGCAATTGGTTTTTTAATAGTTTCACCAATAGTAGTTATAATTCTTGCTGTTGATTTAATATTAGGATTAATGTCCAGAGCTGCTCCACAAATAAATGCATTTCAAATAAGTTTTTCTATAAAACCTACTCTAGGACTATTACTTCTTATGGTTCTGTTGCCTGCACTTCTTGAAATATTTGCAAAATTGTTTAATAATCCAAACCGGTATTTTTGAGATGAGCTTTAATAAGGTAAGTCGTTATATAATCTTTATATGAAGCTTACGACTAAAGGACAATACGCAATTCAGGCAATGATTGGTATTGCAGTGCATTGTACAAAATCAAGTGAGCCTATTTCTTTAAGAGAAGTTGCAAGTAATCAAAGTATTCCGTTGCCTTTCTTAGAACAAATTGCAATAAAACTCAGGCGAGCAGGCTTGGTAAAAAGCACACGTGGCCCTACAGGAGGATATGTGTTATTAAAAGACAAAAAACAAATATCGCTTGTTGATATTATACAGGCTGTAGAAGGTCCACTTAATGTTGCACCAAGTGCAGGAAATGAATTTGAAGTTACTTGCCAACTCTGGCAAAAACTTAATCGAAGTATTTTTACCCTTTTAAAATCAATTACGCTTGAAGATCTTTACTATGATTCAATTAGTCTTAAGGCGTCAAAGGATAATCAAGCCTATGTTCAATAATACAAAAATGATTTATGTTGACAATAGTGCAACTACCCGGGTAAGACCTGAAGTAGTTGAAGCTATGCTGCCCATTTTAAAAGATGACTTTGGTAACCCATCTTCAATGCATGGGTTTGGAAGAAAAGCAAAAAAGCACTTAGATGACGCAAGGATAAACATTGCTTCTGTAATTAATTCTGAAGCTGAACAAATATTTTTTACAAGTGGTGGAACTGAATCTGATAATGCTGTAATTTTTGGTTTAGTAAGATATTTCGAGGAAAATGAAATAAAAGGGAAGAAGAAACATATAATTACTAGCAAGATTGAACATCCTGCAATTAAAGAACCACTTGAATGCCTGCAAAAAGATGGCTGGCATATTACATGGCTAAATGTAAATAGGGAAGGATTTCTGGATTTAAATGAATTGCAGTCTTTAATCACAAAAGAAACACTTTTAGTCTCTGTAATTCATGCAAACAATGAAATGGGTACGATTCAGGATTTAAATAAAATTTCAAATATTTGTAAAACTAACAATGTGTTATTTCACACGGATGCTGTTCAATCATTTGGGAAAATTCCAATTAATGTAAAAGATCTACAACTTGATTTTTTATCCATGTCTGCGCATAAAATATATGGACCTAAAGGAGTTGGTGCTTTATATATTAAGTCTAAAGATCATTTTGCACCTTTATTAATTGGAGGTGGTCAGGAAAATCAAATTAGGCCTGGTACAGAGAACCTGGCTTCTATTGTAGGTTTTGGTATAGCAGGCAAATTATTAAAAGGTGAAATGTCTGAACATACAAAAAACCTTTGTGGGCTTCAAATTGAGCTAATGAAAGGTTTATCAGATATAGAAAATGTAATGTTAACTGGACCTTCTCTTCAAATGATCAAAGAAAACACTTTGACTGAGAGATATCTTTATAGAATTCCGGGCCATATAAGCATATGTGTAAGAGATGTTGAAGGAGAAAACATTGTTTTACAAGCTGACTTAAAAGGAATTGCAGCTAGCTCTGGATCGGCATGTTCTAGCGGTACTATGGAACCCTCACATGTTTTAGTGTCTCTTGGAGTTCCACATAACTATGTAAGAGGTTCTTTGAGATTAACTTTAGGAAGAGAGAATACTGAAGATGACGTGAGATATATCATTGAATCTGTTAAAGACATTGCAGGAAATTTACAGAGAAAAGCATTGACTTTAAACAATTAATTTAGGTTTTAAAAAATAATTAAGATCTGATTCTTTAGCTGAAAATAGCTTGTAAAACCTTCCGTTTTTATTTGAGACAAGACTATTCCAGTCTCCAGTTTCAACTATTTTACCTTTATCTAAAACATAGATTCTGTCTGAGTTACAAACCATAGATAACCTGTGACTTATAATTAAAACTGTAATTTCACCATGAAGTTGTTCTATTGCTCCTTGAATTTGTTTTTCGTTTTCTGAATCTAAGGAACTAGTTGCTTCGTCTAAGATTAAGAGTGATGGCTTTCTAAGCAATGCTCTTGCTAAAGCTAGTCGTTGCCTTTCTCCTCCTGATAAACGAATGCCTCTGTCACCTAAAATTGTTTCCAATCCTTCTGGGAGTGTTGAAATAAATTCTTCACAGGCAGCAAGTTTTAACGCTTGTTTTATTTCTTTTTCACTAGCATTTGGACATGCCCAAAGAAGATTTGCATGCACAGTGTCATGAAATAGAAATGTATCCTGGGTAACATAGCCAATATGACTTCTCCAGGAATTTATTCTTTCCGCAGACAGTGGATTATTATCTATCTTAATATAGCCTTTGTCTGGGGTAAGTAAGCCCATAATTAAATCTGCGATAGTACTTTTCCCGCTGCCAGATGGACCAACAATTGAAATGAACTCTCCCCTTTTAATAATTAAATTTAAATTTTCAATAACTGCCTTTTCTTTTTCATAACTAAAAGAAATATTATTAAGTTCAATAGTCTTTTGAAATTCAATTGTTTCTTTATCTTCAATCTTTACTTCTTTTGCAGCTTCACATTTTATCTGCAGATCATTTACATTGGCAAAAGCAGGTAACATGTTTATGACCTGGTGGTAGTCCTGTTGAATATTAGAAAATCTTGGCATAACTCTAGCAAACAAATAAAGTAATAATAGAACACTGGCAGTGTTAATCTTTAGAACATTAAAAGAAACATAGAGTATAAAACTTAAAATTAAAACAGAACCAACAGCAAACCAAAACCTTACATTAGCCAGTAAGCGGTTAAGGTTTATAAACATTTGTGCTCTATGAGAAGACAGATTAGAAAATATGTTAACGTTTTTTTCTTCAGCACAGTAACTTTTAGTAGTTTTCATCCCACTGAAATGTTCAATGCTGGCAGAATAAAAAGAACTTGTTTCTTTTGATATTTGCTCTCCAGATCGGTAAACTTTATTAATTTGTCCTTTAAATAAAAACAAGAGTATTACACCGCAAATTAATGTAATTAGTGTCATTTGTGGTGAAAGTTGTAATGCTAACAATAAGTACACCAATGTTATTATGCTGTTTGCAATTACTTGTAGAAAAAAATGAGTTCCTATGCCAACACGATCAAGTTCATTAATTAAAATTTGTGTAAAATCAGAAGAACGCTTCTTAGAAAAAAAGAGCCAACTTGTGTTAGAAATAGCCTTATGGAGTTCCACTCTTAGATAAAGCACAAATTTGTTTTCGAGATAATTATTAACTAATGTTTGTGAACGGCTTAATAGTGCACTTATACTTGTAATAGATACATAAACAAGAAGCACAGTAATTAGTGTTATTGGAATTCCAAATTTAGTAAAAACAGATGATATAAATCTTGCTAATTGTCCTATAGTACCTTCTGTTGTATGAAGTCCAACCAATTGTAATAGTGGGATAAAAAGTAGTAGTCCTATTCCTTCTGTAAGTCCAACACTAATTATTAATATGAGTGACAGTGCTACTCTACACTTCATGTTTGAAATTAAGCTTTTAAAATATGTCCAAAAAGTGTTTTTCATAAACCTACGCTATAACCTACATCTTTTTCTTTTGTATTACTAGAGCTTGGTAAAGAACCTATAAGTGGCTTCAATGATCCAAACATATACTTCTTTATAAGACGGAGAGGTCTTGTTATGTAATATAAAAATGAAAGATATTTTGGGAATGATATAAATGACCAGTCTCCAATAGTTGGGGTAATAACAAGGGAAAAACAATATCTGATTTTATGTAAAAAGCTATCCAGTATTTTAAGCTGAAAAATACATTGTTCTTTAATTTCTGGAGGACCAGAAATGTTATTAAATGTTTTTGTGCAGACTTCTTTAGAAAGTGATATTACAAGTGGATCTGCTTTAGCTTTTTCTAAAACTGTTTTTGGGATTTCTATTTTAAATAGTATGTTAGTTAGAAGAATCCCTAGATGAAACACTTTTTCCATGTCAAGTATTCTAGCTCTCTTGGTTACTGCCTCCCATTTTATCTTCTTGTTTTTTATTAGCTGAGCAATATCAATAATTAATTTTAATTCACTCCAAGAGTCTTTAGCACCATGAATGCAAAGAATTAAAAGCAGGTCTTCAGGTGATAAGCTCTTTATGGTTTGTCCGCCAAATTCTATTTCCTGAAGATTATTCCATAGCTCATTAAATTTAAAATTGTTATTGAAGTATTTTTGTACAACTCTCCAGTGAATATCTATTTCTGGTCCCGTTTTGGTTTGAAAGACAAGCTGGTAGTGATATTTAAAGAAAGCATCTTCCTGTGATTTCGCTAAACTATATTCGGGTATGTATCCTTCAGAAATGAGTATTTCTTTTATTAAGTGCATGTCGTTTTCTTTAACTAAAAAATCAAGATCACTGAACTCACGTAAAGAAAGGTTTCCATAGAGATAAGAAGTGATTACAGGTCCTTTAAAAGGAATTATTGAAATATTTTTAGCCTTAAATAATTTAAGTAATTTCAACAATTCCTGACTTATGGATAAGTTACTTAATGTGGTTTTGTGGCAATACTCTCTTAGATAATTTAAATATTTATCTGGAATAAGTTCTAAGCAAGAATTATTTATATGAAAATATAAGAGCAGCAATATATTATTTGCTAAAGCCATAGTAAACAAATATTCCCAATTTATTCCATTTTGAAGAATTCTCTTTAATCTTTTAGTTCTTTCAGAATCAATATTTGTACTTGTGCAGGAAAGCAAAAACTCTGCTTCAGGAGAAGATGGTATATAGCCATCGTTTGAATTTGTTTTAGAACGCATTAATTTATATTACTTACAAGCCCGATATTTTTAAATTCTTGAACTTGATTTAATATGTCTCTCTTTAGAATGTCAGGAGAGACATCATATTCATCTTTCATAGCGTGAAACGTTTCTTGTAAATTACTTGTTTCATTAAGAAGCTCCCATAAACGACTCCCAACAGGATTAAATAAATATTGTAAGCCAGTATTCATATTAAATATAGAAATTTGATCATGATTTGTTCGACTAATAACTGCTTTATTAAGCTTAAGATGATTTTTTAGTAAAGTTTTTGTTTCTGTAAATTTGGTATTATGTTTTAATGATTTTTTTTCAGTAAGTAGTTTCTCCCTAGCTTTTGATACAAACCACCCAGCTAAAGCAGTTTTTGGCACTTTACCATTAACATGAGTAACCCTATGCTCTAAGTTCTCCCCTACCCGGAAAATAATTGTGTTGCCAAATCCAATATTAGAAACCTCATGAATTATTTTTTTTGAATACCTGTTACGTATTTGAAGAACTCCACCAGAGTAAACTCCTGTACTTAAATTTATACTTACAGCAATTAAACGATTTTCCGCATCATCATCATGCCAATAGTTAGCCTGTTTAATTCCTGGCATGAAACGGTATACCCTTCCTGTAAAACCTTCAATATTTTTACACTCTGTTATTTCTTTAATTATGTGAAATAGTTTTTGTTGGCTAAGCATGAAAAACAATAAACCGGTTAGTTTATTATTTCTCAAACATAATTCTTCATCTAATCCTTTATAAATTTTTCGAGAGAATTTAGATAGTTCGATCTCATCTTGAATAGATTTTAAAAGATCATGCTGTATGAATTTTGGCAATAATATACAGTGGCTTTTATTAAACTCTTTTTTTAAAGAGGCTAAATCTTTTAAAGAAAGAGAGATTTCTGTGTCATTTTTTGTAAGTTGAATTGTCATGTTAATTTATACTGCTTACAAGTCCAATATTTTTAAATTCTTGAACTTGATTCAATATATCTTTCTTTAGGATGTCAGGAGAAACATGATACTCATCTTTCATAGTGTGAAATGTTTCTTGTAAATCACTCGTTTCATTAAGAAGCTCCCATAAACGACTTCCAATAGGATTGAATAAACAAAAGGAACCAGAGTCTGTCTTAAAAATAAGAACTTGATTACCATCTTTTCGACTAATAACTGCCTGATTAATCTTAAGATGATCTGTAAGTGTAACTTTTGATTTCTTGTTGTTTAGGGGTAGATAATAATTTTTTTTAATTTTACTGCCATGTTTTAAGAGTTGTTTTTTAGTGAAGTTGTTGGTTCTGGGTTTTACTCTAAACCACCCAGCATAGGCAATTTTTGATACCTTACTTCTAACATTAGTAACCTTATGTTCTAAATCTTTTCTTAAGCGAAAAAGAATTGCATCGCCAAATCCTGTGTTTTTAATTTCATGAATTACTTTTTTTGAATATCTATTACGTATTTGAAAAACTCCTCCAGAATAAATATCTGTACTTAAATTAATACTTAGGGCAAGTAAACGATTATCTTTCAAATCATTATGCCAGGTATCAAAATGTCCTAACCTTGGTACAAATTTGTATACTCTTCCTAGAAAACTTTCAATTTTATTACACCCTGTTATTTTTTTAATTATATGAAACAGTTTTTTTTGGTTAAGCATGAAAAACAATAAGCCAATTAACTTATTATTTTTTAAGTATAATTCTTCACCTATGCCTTTATGAATTCTTTTAGAGAATTTACATAGCTTGATTTCATCTTGAATAGACTTTAAAAGATCAGAGTGTATAAATTTTGGCAATAAAATACAATGTTTTTTATTAAACTCTTTCTTAAAAGAATCTAGTTCTTTCGAAGAAAGTGAGTTTTTTGTATCATTTTTTGTGATTTGAATTGTCATGTTATTATGCAATTAAAGTTAACCTTTCATTAGCATTTATGTCTAATAGTAATATTTTACTAAGCTCTTCTATATTTGGAATACCTTTTGGGTAAGTTAAAGTCTTTGCAGGAACGTGTTTTGTTACTTGGCTTAGATTTAAAAACAGGCGTTTTAATATATTAAAATCACTAGCGTCTAGAATCTGAGCATTTTTTATTAATTCGTAAAGAGCTTCTTTTTTACTAATAGATGTAATTGCTGCAGGGCTTATTTCTTTAATAGGATTTAAGAAATAGATTTGAACTAAAGGAAAACTTCCTGCAGCATGTTGTAAAGTAGTAAAGGAGGTGAAAATTTTTTTTTGAGATTCTTGGATTATAGTTTTTAAGTTAAGTGCTTCTCTTACACGTGGCCATAAGTTCATTTCAGGTGGTCCACTTTTTATAAAGATTTTTTCACCATGAAGATAAAGGGGTATTTTGTCATCTGAAACCAAGTGAAATCCTTTCTGTATAAGGCTTGCAGCAATAGTTGATTTTCCATCACCACTTCCTCCGATAAAAGCAATTGCACCTTTTGAAGTTAAAACAGAACTTGCATGCAAGGTTTCTATATTTTTATGATTCATAACCAGAGGAATTACAGTATTTAAAAGTAAATGTCTTACTTCTTCTTTTGCTTTTTGTGTAGGTGCCCAATAGTATATTTCTGAACAGTCTGGGCTAATAGTAAAAACTACACCATCAGTATGAAAATCTAAAACAAACCACTTGTCATCTCTTTTCCCAAATGAAAGAACAATACCTGAGTTTACCCCCTTCCAGGTCTCGTACCACACAACCTTGTTTGAACTGTACAACTTCGTAGAAGATGGTTTAATATAGATATCAGTAGTCTTATTATTAGTTTCTGTAAGTCCTCTTGCAACTTCTTCAGGAAGGGACAAAGTAATTCCATAGACTTCATACATAAAAAGATTTAGTTATTATGCTAGAAATGATGGCCCATCCGACTTGCCAGAAAGTTTTCTGTCTACAGATAGTGTTAACTTCTTAATATTCCCATAAGAAACTATTTTAGGTGTAGCATAAGCTTTTTTTGTTTTGTTTTTTTGCTTTGTTTTTTTGTTTTGTTTGTTTTTATCTGATTTCATTTTTTTACCTTCCTTAGTTTATAAAACAATATCATTCTAACAAATATATTGTGAATAAGAAATAATATACAAAGTACTTTAATCCTAATTTAATTACTTCTTGTTTAATTTTAGGTTACTTCTGTTTTCTATTTCTCTTAACCATGCTTCTAAATACAATAAAGGGTATAACTTTGATATAGCACCTTTAGTTTTACTTACCTGGTTTGTATACTTCTTAGAAAAAGCTTTATACTCATTACGAGCAGCAGCTCCATTTATAATTCCAAGAGCTTCTAAACGGGATGAAGTTAGTAATTTTTTTATATTTTCAGTATTGTTTCCTATTAATTGCTTGTTTAGGTGGGTAGTGAAAGATGTTTTCCATGTACGGTTACGGATTTTTTCAGGGAGATATGAATTAAGCACTCTTCGCAAAAGACCTTTTTGTTCTTCATCATAGTCAAGAACATCAGGTGGAACGCTTAAAGTAAATTCTATTAATCTTTTGTCTAAAAAGGGCATTCTAAGTTCTATGTTAGATGTGCGTAAAAATGTTTTTTCAAGGTCTTGAATAGTTCTAGTTAAATGTCCGTAATAGGATGCATGGTAAAGTGTTCTCATGTCGTTAGTTTTAAGTTTATGGTTCTTGAGAGAGGCTGGTCTTCTTCGAAGGTGTTGTACTGCCAAGTTTTTATATTCTTTAGTTAACCATGGATAGCGTCTATAGACAGCCAGATAAGTTCGAAGTTTTTTTAAAGGGTTTGGTATAAAATCTCTAACTATTTCAGGAAGAATGTGTTTTATAGCATACCAATAAGAAGTGTCATGAAACTTTCCAAAGTTCTTTGTATACTTCCAGGCACGAAATAGATGCCCAGATAAGATTAGATCAGTGGCAGAACTAAGAGATGTAGATATAATGTCATCACCGCCTAATCCAGAAAGTAATACTTTTATCTTGTCCTCTTTAGCTTTAATAGCAATTTCTTCAAATGTAAACGTATCATACCAAAATGGTTGTGAATCAGCCCATGAAGTATTTTGTAATTCCCAGGGTGCATGTAACATTTTAGATTCAACAAAATGAATTTCAGTTTGCCACTTTTTTTGAACTGAGAGTATGTATTCTTTTTCATCACAAGGTTCTCCAGGGTACAGTGTTGAATATGCACAAACATCTGCTATAACTTTTTTTTGTGTTATTAGATCTTCAGCCATGCATAAAATTGAAGATGAGTCAAAACCACCACTAAAAAGTACACCAGTGTTACCATTTGTACGTAAATTAGAAATAACAGCTTTCTTAAAAACATCTAAGAAAGCTTCTTCATACTCTTTTATGGAATTTAATTTTAATGTTTTAATTTGATCTATGCTCATATACTCATTATCTTCTAAAGAACATTCTTTAATTGAGAGAGTATGAGCTGGTATTAACTGATATATGTTTTCAAACTCTGTATCCTCAAGTCCAAAATTAAAGAGTATAAAATCAAGTAGAGCAGCTTTGTTTAATTTTTTATTGATGAATGGCAAAGCAAAAATAGCCTGTGGATCGGAAGCAAATATAAAAAAGCCTTCTCCTTTATAATAATAAAAAGGTCTAGCTCCTTCAATATCTCGAGCACAGAAAAGTTTTTGATTGTTTCTATCCCAGATAGCAAAAGCAAAATCCCCAACTAATTTTTCAGCACATCTTTCTTTCCATGCTTCATATGTGGTGAGTATAAGTTCGCTATCTGTAATATTTGAATTAGAAATATTAAGTGTTTTCAAAAGCTCATCGCGATTATCGATTCTTGCATCAGCAATAAGCACAAGATCACCTCTTTTACTTATTAATGGAAGCTTTTCATTTAAAGACTCTGGTGTGGTACGAAGCAAACAATTTCCAAGACCAATAGCTCCTTCAAACCAAATCCCAGAGTCATCAGGACCTCTGTAGGAAATAGCTTCCAGCATTTTCTCCAAATGATGTTTTTCAACAGGTCTTTTGTCAAAAAAATAAATACCAATGATTCCACTCATTGTCTTTTACCGCTCATGATGATTTCACTATTTACTTTTTGCTCTTTCGATTTATAAAACGTATTTTGTAGCCATGATTCTAAGGTAAGCAGGTTCCATAAGCTTGTGCTGATATTAGCTCTATTTAACTGATTAACATTTCTTTGACAGTAGTTATCATATTCAGCGCGTGCAATTTTACTGCTTATAAATCCAAGATCTTCTAAAGCAGGAGAGCTTAACAAATTATTTACTTTTTCTGGATGCTTGATTATTAATTCCTTATTCATGATAAAAGTATAGCCTGATTTAACTCTTCTATTTAAAATTGTTTTTGGGAATTCTGAATTGAGTGCTTTGCGTAAAATTCCTTTTGGTTTTCCACTGTAAGCCATTATGCTTCCTGGAAAGCTAAAAACCAGCTCTACCAGCCTTCTGTCATAAAATGGCATTCTAAGTTCTATAGAGCCAAAGTTTAATGCAATCCTCGAACATTCTTCAATAACTCTTTTGTAATATCCATGATGTATTGAGGAATATAATGTTTTGCGAAGATCGTTTCGAATGTTTTTACCTTTTAGATACCATGGACTTGTTCTGTAATCATCAAACACTTCCTTTAAATGTTTCTTTTGTATCCAAGTATATTCTTTGGAGAATTCATGAAAATTATAGAACTCTTTTAAGTCTCTAGGGATAAATTTTGCAAGTATGCGCCTGGTGAAATAATTTAAAATGTTAAAATATTTTATTTCATGAAACTTGGCAAAATTATTTATGTGATTTAGTGCTTCAATTGGATGACCACTGAACATTAATTCAAAAGCTAAGCTAGAAGATGAATCCATAAATTCATCTCCACCATGACCAGAAAGTAAAACTTTTATTCCATTCTTAGAAGCTTTTTGTACTAAATCCTGAAATATATAAAATTGAGGAGTAATGAGTGGCAAACCATAGCTGGGAATTAATTCTGAAAATTGCCAAAGCGGGAGAGTCAGCCTTGGAGAAATAAAATCAATTTTACTTCCCCATCTTTTTTGTATTGAAAGTACATATTCTTCTTCGTTAAATGATTCTTTAGGAAAGACTGCAGAGTATGCAGAAACACTTTGAGTGATTTTATTCTTATTTCTCAAATCCTCAATCGTGCATAGTATTGAAGAAGAATCTAACCCACCGCTTAGTAATACACCAGCATTACTATTAGTCCTTAGTCTGTCTTTTATGGATTTTTTAAATACATCTAGAAAAAGTTCTTCATATTCATCAATATTTTTTAACTCAAGCAAATAATCAGGCTTAACATCCCAATATTGACGATACTTTAAAGAATTTTCACTAACAGTTAACGTATGGGCTGGGCGAAGACGGAACAGATTTTTAAACTCAGTAATTTCAGAATCTCTAAAGTTACCTGTCAAATAATTAAACAGAGCCTCTCTGTTTAGCTGCTTATTAACAAAAATTAAAGTAAAAATGGCTTCTGGATCTGAAGCAAATGCTAAAAAATCACCTCCTTTGTAATAATAAAATGGTCTAACTCCAAGCGCGTCCCGAGCACAAAAAAGTTTTTGATTGCTTTTATCCCAGATAACAAAAGCAAAATCACCGACTAGATTTTGAACACAATTTTCTCCCCACTTTTCATAAGTATTGAGGATGAGTTCACTGTCAGATATTGATGGACTTAACTTAAGTGTAGCTAAAAGCTCACTGCGATTATCAATCCTTGCATCAGCAGTAAGCACAAGATTATTTTTTAATAGTGGGAGCTTTTCACTTACAGACTCAGTTGTTGTGCGCAGTAAGCAATTACCCAAGCCAATCGGTCCTTCATTCCATAGACCTGAATAATCTGGACCTTGGTGGCTAGATATTTCTAGCATTCTTTGAAGCGATGTAAGCTCAACAGGAATCTTATTGTAAAAATAAACACCAAAAATTGCAGTCATTTGTTAATCTTTAATTTATTTCTAAGAGAGGTTTGTAATGTTCAGCTTCATGTTCACCCAGGATAACTTTACCATTACTTTCTAGCCAGGCATGGGCTTGCAGATTGTTTTTATTTTCAGTGTTCTTGGCTACACCAATGCAAAGATTAGACTCATAGCCATAGTGTGCAAGCAAAATTTGTCCTGTTATTGATTTTATAAGACAAGTCTTGGTCCCAGGTATAAAATTGCAAGCTACTTCTATAGCCCAGATTATGCGATTTTTAATTGGCGGGTTAACCTTATTAAATTTCTTGGTTTTTTTAATAATATGATTTATGTAGCTTGAGATAATTTTTATCGGAAATATAAACAATATGATTCTAATAATGAAAACCAGGATAACTGCTTTAATTAATAAAAATTTTTCGCTTAGTGGAAGAATAAGAAATTTACTTAAGAGTTTCATTTTTAATTTCAATAAGTCCAATTGTTTTTAAATCATTTAAAAGTGCAATGAGATCGTTTTTGCAATGGTCAGGCTCAACATCATAATTCTCTAAGATAGAATCACGGATTTCTTTTACTGTTTTTGACTTTTGAATAAGCTCCCAAACTGATGCTCCAATTGCATCAAGTCCATAATATATACCATCTTTAAAATTAAGAATCACTGCTTCTCCTGCTAAATCACAGGAGACTTGCTCTTTAGAAGGCATAAAAATTGATCGTTCAGATATTGTAGATTTCATGTACCCTCCCTTAATGTTTGATTCTTTTAATGAGAAAACTGATTGTAGAAATATTATAACCTAAGTAATTTGTTTAGCTACTTTATTATATAAAATAAGCTTTTATGTATTAGATACTGGGTGTAGCAATACCTGAGCTTTAGTGATGAAATCTTAGGTAATATCATTGATTATGAAGATATTTTCTTGAGGAGCTGATCATAGATTTCTTTTTGATTTGTTTTTATGGATAATTCAAGAGCTCCAGCTATATCTCCTCTCTTTATTAAATTTTGAATTTCATTGACTGCTTCTTCGTTGCTTATTTGTAAAGTCTCTAATTTTTCTTTTTGTATGCCTTTACTGATTTTTAAATCTTTATCTAGTATAAAAGGAATTACATTGCCATTTGTTAAAAATACTTCTGGTTGCTTCCTGAATAATTTTTCTACGAAAGGCAAACCAACTCCATTTAACCCTCCCCAGATAAAATCAGATATTCCGTTTTGTCTTGCTGAGAGTAACCCATTAACAAGAAAGCTTATTCCAAGGCTTGAGCCAAGAGTTATTGGACTTGTAGCTAGAGATAAATTTGTAATAGTTTTGGCAAGCCTTAAGGAACTTGAGTCTGCATGAGGAGGATTTATACTAGTAAATTCTGGAGATGTAGCAGAAAAATATACTTCTTGCCCATCGTCTAAAATTAATTTATTGGTTGAAAGTTGAATGGAACCATATTTGGAAAACCTTTTACCTGATGTGTTTACCGATGTAGTTGCTGTCGCATTAATATTTAAGTTTTCATTAGTAGGAATTCTAAGGCTAATTGGATCGTTTTCTTGGGTTTGTTTTGTAGAAACATCATTTAGTAAAATCAGATCTAAACTTGTCCCTTTTTTTAGTACATGAAAATCTTCTAATGAATCAGGGTTAACTTTGTAAATATTTAATGGAAACAATTGATCACAATATGTTTCAGGATTAGCCTTTGTACCGGAAAAGTTTATTGCAAGAGCACCAATAAAGAGTAATATTGGGATTCCCATTCTAGATTTTCCAATGAGGTTAATCATTATTATTAATATTGCGTTCCAGCTTGTTGTTGCCAAAGATGATGAAAGGGGAATTGCTACCGGCTTGTTGAGAGCCAGGTAAGCTACTTTTATTTGCCCTAACAACTCTGTTAA
>JACQBQ010000043.1 GCA_016201905.1 Candidatus Melainabacteria bacterium
AAGCTTCTATCTTGTGAAAGACCCTTAAAAGGTCTTTTTCGTTAATTAAAATCATATGCCTGTCTAGCTCACTTTCAAAGCTTTTGACAGGCTTTTTTATTGAAAAGTGGCCTTTTGTGAATTATTCACATCTCGTAAGAGATTCATAAGCTTTCTTAATTTCCTGTACATCTTTCCACATCATTGCTTTGGGGGAATCTGGGTTTTTATTCCATTCGTGACGAAGTAAATATGATGGATGGAAAATTGGCATAATTTTTCTATTAGCGAGTAATGGATCTTTTGATTCAATCCACTGTCCGCGGATTTTTGTAATTTTTGGATCTTTTATTTTTAAAATGCCTTTTACAGCAACTGCTCCAGCTAAAATAATTATTTTTGGATCAATATATTTTATCTGTGCTTTAAGATACTCTGAACATGCATTTGCTTCTTCTTCAAGCGGTGCACGATTGTTTGGTGGACGACATTTAACTATGTTACAAATGTATAGGTGTTCTTTTCTGTTTAGGTTTACCGATGCAAATATTTTATCGAGAAGCTGTCCAGCTCTACCCACAAAAGGCAATCCCTGTAAATCTTCATTTTCTCCCGGACCTTCTCCGATAATCATAATCTTTGCATTTTCAATGCCATCACTAAAAACCACATTTGTTCTGCCATTGCAAAGTGCACATTTTTTACAAACCATTGCAGCAGTTTTTGCTTCTTCTAAGGATTTGTATTTTACGTTTTTACTGTCATTGTGAGAAGCATCAACAACAAAGGATTTCTTTACGTTAGGAGATTCTTCGCTAGCGCTTAGAATGACATTTTCATCTGTATTTTTTTCTGAGCTAAATAAATTTAATTGTGTTTCCATTGTTTTCACCTTCTAAGTAAAGTATGCTGAGTTAAACTTTACGTATTCATAGCTTAAATCACATCCAAATGCAGTTCCTGATTTTTTACCCAGCTTTAAGTTTACAATAACCTTTACTTCTTTTGATTTTTTTATCTGTTTATTTAATTTTGCTTTGCTAAAAACAGCTGGATTACCATCTGAAAACACTTTTGTGTTATTTAAATAAATATCAAGTTTACTTTGATCAACCTTTACACCAGTGCAGCCTATACGAGCTGCAGCCCGTCCCCAGTTTGGATCTCCCCCAAAAACTGCACATTTAAAAAGATTTGAGCTTGCAATTGACCTTGCTATTTCTTTTGCATCCTCACTGGTTTTTGCACCAGAGACCTGAACATTGATTAGTTTTTTTGCCCCTTCACCATCAATTACTATTTCTTTTGCAAGCCTACAGCATACTTCTCTTAAAGCACTCTGAAAGTAACTATACAAAGGATCTTTAGAATTTGTTATTTCTTTTTTGGATCGATTATTCGACAGTAAAATCACCATGTCATTTGTACTCATATCTGCATCTACAGAAATTGTATTAAAAGTATCATTAACAGCAGATCTTAAAGCAGCTTGTAAAAGGCTTTGTGGAATTTTTAAGTCAGTCATTAAAAAGCAAAGCATTGTTGCCATACCAGGATGAATCATACCTGCACCTTTTGTAAAACCAGTAAGTTTAAAGTCTTTAGTTTTTTTCACTGCAATTTTTTCAAATCTGTCTGTTGTCAGGATAGCTCTTGCAGCACTTTTTAAATTCTTTGAGCTTAGTTTTAAAATTGAGTTTTCAAGACCATTTTTCATTTTTTCCATATCAAGATATATTCCAATTACACCTGTGCTGGCTATTAAAACTTCATGAGGTTTAATTTTCAAAAGCTTTGCAGCAATTTGCTGAGTTTTCTTAACTGCCTGAATACCTTTCTTACCAGTACAGGCATTTGCATTTCCAGAATTAATTATAATTGCTCTGATTTTTTTTCTTCTTTTCAAAAGGGTTTTGTTTTCATCTACACATGCAGCATGTACCTGATTTGTAGTAAAAACTCCTGCATATGTACAAGGCAAAGAAGAATAAATAACCGCCAGATCAGGTTTTTTGGTTTTTTTTAAACCACATCTACCGGCTGCAAATTGAAAATCTAAATTCTTACTCATCATCTTATAAAACTTATGCTAACATTGAAGCTATGGAAAAACAAAATCTAATTCTTTTTAGAAACATTTTCTTAAAAACATTTGTAGTTGGGTTATTATTTGCAATATTTCTTTTTGTAATGACAGCAACATTTTGGGATTTTTTGTGTTCAATAGCATTCTCAAAATTTCATATAAGTGAAGAAAACCTTGGAAAGATCATTTTAGGGTCATTTGTAAATCTTAGGTTTTACCTGATTTTTGTTCTGCTTACACCAGGGATTGCATTACACTGGGTTATTAAATCAACAAAGAACAATTAGTTATTGCTCAACTCTATACATCATTTGCACAAAATCACTTAAAAATCGTCTATCATTTTTGTTATGGCATTTGATATTAAACAATTAAACAAATTATCAAAAAGAGAAAAAAACTTAGTGGGAATTATGCTCTTAGTTTTATCAAGTCTGCCTTTATTCCAATTTACTTTGCCAACATGGAATAAATATATTGAATCTACAACAAAAATCAGAGATGGAGAAAATAAATTAAGAGATCTTGTCCTTCGTATAAAAAAACTGGAAAAATTAAAAGGTGAAAATATAAAGATTTCAAAAAAGATTGAATCTCAAAAATTGTACTTAGCTAAATCATATGAAATTGATTTTTTAGTACAGGACTTAAAAAAAATATGCGATGAAAGTTCAATAAGCTTGGAAAGTTTTACCCCTACAAACCCTGAGCCAGTTAATATCATCCTTGAAAAACAGGTAGATAGTAAAACCACAGGCAAATCAGTAGTTCGTGGAAGGTTAAAACAAGCACTTGATAAATTAAAAGGGCAAGACTTACCAGTAGATCTTTACCGCTTTCCAATTGAGGTAAAAGTAACCGGGGACTTTACAGATATAATTGAGCTTTTTAAAAAGCTAGAAAAATATGGAAGAGTAATTTCAGTGGAAAATATCTCTATAGGAAAAATACAGGCTAAACAAGCATTTGAAAACAGACTTACAAAGTCAAAAACAAAAAAACAAAGTACAGATACAAGTAGCTTGTTAAGCACCTTTGACTTGGTGGCATACAGCCTGCCTGGTAATGACGAAAAAATAGCAGTTAACCAGCTTCAAAAGAATTTAAGTACATCAATGTCCAGCTATAGATTCAAGAAAAACAGATAATAATTGTAATTACATGAAAATTGAATCTTCTGTAAGTACGTCATTGCGGGCAATCCCATAAACGCTTTTGAGATTGCTTCGTCGTCTGCCTATGGCGGACTCCTCGCAGCAATGACATGTTACTTTATGATCTCTTAGCACACCATATCTAAGGTATAATAAATTACCTACATAAATAAAAATGAAATCATATCTTGCAAAAAAAGGTGAAGTAGAACGAAAATGGTGGCTTGTTGATGCTGAAGGCCAAACTTTGGGCAGATTAGCCAGCCAGGTTGCTGCTATATTACGAGGAAAGACAAAGCCTGAATTTACACCAAACGTTGATGTTGGGGACTTTGTAATTGTTATTAATTCTGAAAAAATAAAATTATCCGGGAAAAAAGAATTACAAAAAGTCTATGAAAGACACAGTGGAACACCAGGTGGTTTTAGATCAGTTACAGTTGAACAATTAAGACAAAAATTTCCACAAAAAATTATCGAGAAAGCCATAAGAGGTATGCTTCCACATACTACACTCGGGGAGAAGCAGTTTACAAAATTAAAAGTTTATAAGGGTTCTAGTCATCCACATCAGGTTCAAAAACCAAAAAAATGGGAACCCAGAAGTAGGACAAAATAAAAGGAGATACGCTTGGCAAGAACAGTTACAAAACATGATAAAAATACTCAATTCACTGCTACAGGTAGAAGAAAAACATCAATTGCTAGAGTATTCTTAAGACCTGGAAAAGGTAATTTTTTAATTAATGGCAAAGAACCAGGAAAACATCTTGGTGAGGTCACATCATTTTTAAATCTAATCAAAAAACCTCTTCAAGTAGCACAGGTAGAAGGTAAATATGATGTTATTGCCAAGGTTCATGGTGGTGGCTTATCTGGTCAAGCAGATGCAATTCGACTTGGCGTAGCAAGAGCTCTTGTTACTGTAAATGCAGCAAACAAGGTCACACTTAAAGCTGAAGGCTTACTTACCAGGGATCCCCGCGATAAAGAACGTAAGAAATATGGGCGCAAGAGAGCACGAAAACGCTTCCAATTCTCTAAGAGATAATAAAAGAGCTTTTAGCTGTTGGCTATTAGCTTTTAGCCGGACTGAAAAAAATCAGTGAAAATAAATATAGAAAATGTTCAGCAATTAAGAGATGACCTTTCGGATGAACTGTACAAACACTATTCTTCCTGTAATTTACTTGCTGTTGACTGCGAGATGATGGGCTTAAATCCATTTAGAGACAGGCTTTGTCTGGTCCAAATTTGTGATCAAAGTGAAAAGATAACCCTGGTAAAAATTGAGACTCCACATAAGTCACCAAAATTAAAAAAGCTTTTTGAAAATCCAGAAATAAAAAAAATCTTTCATTTTGCTAGAACAGATTTAGCATTTTTATATCACTGGTTGGGTATTGATTTAAAAAATGTTTTCTGTACAAAATCAGCCAGCAAACTTATAAGAACTTACACTGACAAGCACAGCTTAAAAGATTTATTAAAAGAAGTTTTAAGCACAGACATTGACAAAAACAGTCAGCTAACTGATTGGGGTGCACCAGAGCTTACAAAAGATCAGATCAAATATGCTGCAAGTGATGTTTTATATTTAATTCCTGCTTATCATAAATTAATTGACCTTTTAAAAAGAGAAAATCGTTTAGAAATCGCTGAAGAGTGTAATAAGTTTCTACCCACATTAGCAAAGCTTGACTTGCTTGGATATGTGGACTTTTTTACACATTGAGATTAAAACCTCTTAATTTATATCTGATATATTTTTACTAACATTTCAAAAAGAATTATCGGTGATGTAACCTTTGGTTACAGCTTTTACAAAGCTGCTTTGCTATATTCATTTAATGCCATTTATCCCAACAGAAAAACAAGTCAGCAGTTTACATTTTCTCTTAAAGCAATTAATAAGGGAAAGGGTTGAAATCAGGCTAATAAGATTTAACAACTGGACTCATCCAACTGATGTTAAAAACTGTGATGTTGAAATTCTCTGCCTAGAGGATGAAGACAGATATAAAATTTATTACGATGGTACCATTATAGAAGGGAAAAATTGGAGGTACTAAAATGAAGCGAGTTGAATTAAAAAAATTAACAAATAAAGAATTATTGAAAAGGTTAAGCTCGGTAAACTGGTGTGACAGAGATCTCTTAAGAGAATATGATGAGCGTAACCATGACGGCAGGATAGAACGCGGTGAACCTATACCTCTTGATAAACTTGAAGATTATATTAGAAAAAAATATGCGGAAAGAAGAAAGAAAAAAGCTAGCTAAGCATGTGCTAAATTCATATAGTCATGCTCCGCAACGAACTATACAGAATAATAGATGCAAATATAAATCGTGCTTCAGAAGCTCTAAGAGTACTTGAAGATTGGGTTAGGCTTGGAAAAGACAATCAAATCATTTCTGAAAAATTAAAAAAAATAAGACATGAAATTAATAATTCTTTTGCAGGAATGCATAATTTAATCCTAAGCAGAGAATCTGTTCACGATGTAGGGAGGAACATTGAGAACAATTCCAAAAGAAACTCTATAAAAGATATTCTCCATGCAAATTGTAAAAGACTGGAAGAAGCTTTAAGAGTTTTAGCTGAATACGGTCAACTTTTAAACATAGACACAAAAAGGTTAGAAGAGAATCGCTATGAAATATACACTATTGAAAAAGAGGTTTTAAAAAACGAAAAAATACTGAGGTTGCAAAATGCTTCTCTTTACTTAGTTACAAATAGGGCTGGATTTGATTCAGATAAAGAGTTTTTAAAAGCAATTGAAGAGTCTATTAAAGGTGGCATTGACATTATCCAGCTTAGGGAAAAAGAAGAAAAAGAAAGTAAGATTTTAGAGTTGGCAAAAGAAATTAAAAAACTTACAAATAATACCCATGTTTTATTTATAATCAACGATCGAGTAGACATAGCTTTAGCAGCTGATGCAGATGGTGTTCATCTCGGGCAAAATGATATGCCAGTAAGTGAAGCAAGAAAAATTACCCCAGAGGGTTTTATAATAGGGCTTTCAACTCATTCCATAGAACAAGGGCAAAATGCATTACATTCAGGTGCTGATTATCTTGGGGTAGGACCTGTATTTCCGACTCCAACTAAACCAGATTATGCTCCAACAGGACTTGAATATGTAAGTTGGGCAAGTCAAAATATAAAGGATACTTGGTTTGCAATAGGGGGCATTGATGAAAGAAATATTGATAAAGTAATTAATGCTGGTGCAAAAAAAATAGCTGTAGTCCGCGCAATAATGAATGCAAGTGATCCGCTAAAAGGAACAAAACAACTAAAAGAATTACTCACTAAAGAAAAATTAAATTATGAAAAAGTTAGATAAAAAAGAATTAGCTGGAATGATAAAAAAACTTTCTTCAGGTTCAGTACTAGTTGTAGGCGACATAATCTTAGATGAGTTTATTGTAGGCTCTCCTGAAAGAATTTCACGCGAAGCACCAGTTATAATCCTGGAGCATATGTCAAGCGAATATGCACTGGGAGGAGCTTCCAATGCTGCACATAATATAAGTGCACTAGGAGCAAAGTGTTATCTTGCTGGAATAGTTGGTGAAGATCTTTACTCAAAAGCACTTGAGACTGAATGTCTGAAAAATAATATTCATCCTGTTTTAACCTTTGATAAAACAAGACCTACTACTGTTAAAACAAGACTTCTATCGACAGCCCACAGACACCCAACAAGCTCTATTATTTTCAAACAGCAACTTATAAGGCTAGATCGCTTAAGCAGAGAAGCTATAAGTTCAAAAACAGAAGAAGCATTAATTAAAAAAATTGAAGACAATATTGAAAAAGTAAAAATAATTCTAATTTCTGATTACAACTTAGGGGTTTGCACTAAAAAATTAATAACTCATACGATTAAAATCGCAAATGAAAATAAAATACCTGTTCTCGTAGATGCAGGGGGAGATTTTCAAAGATTTAAAAACTCATTTTTAATTACACCAAACCAGCCTGATACTGAATCAGCGGTAGGTTTTTCTATAACAGACAACAAATCACTTATAAAAGCAGGGGAAAAACTCTTAAAAATATCTGATTCGGAAAACATTTTAATTACCAGGGGTTCTGAAGGAATGGCACTTTTTAACAAAAGCAACCCTGAAAATCCTTTTATACTAACTGCATTTAATGTAAGTGAAGTGTTTGATGTAACCGGTGCTGGCGATACTGTAGCCGGCATTATTGCCTGTGCTATGAGTATAAAATCCTCTCTTGAATCTGCTTGTACCATTGGAAATCTTGCTGCAAGCATAGTCGTAAGAAAGTATGGAACAGCGGTTACAGGTATTAAAGAATTAGAAGAGCATTTAAAATCGATCGGGATTGAACATGACTAAGCAAATAAATAAACAAGCGAAGGACGTTGCAATGAGCAATGTCCTGAGCATCTGGAAGAAAAAGGAAAAATCTCGTTTGACCCGAGATTTTCCGGTACAATAACATGAAATTCTTATGTACAAAAGTAAAGCCAAGCTGGTTAACTTCTTCTGAAAACAAAGACAAAGTTACAAGCCTGGGACTTAAAATTAAAGATCCTTTCATTGGCATTGAAATAAATACTAATGAACCAGCGGAAGAAGAAAAAAAGTTAATAGATAATGCTGTTGAAAAGCTCTTCAGCAGTCATAAAATAGCTTTTCCAGTAAGGTTGATTGATTTATGAGTGTGTTAGTAATAGACAATTATGACAGCTTTACTTATAACCTTGTTCAATATCTGGGTGAACTAAAGCAAGACGTCATAGTCCATCGCAATGATGAAATAACTTTAGAAGAAATTAAAAAACTTAATCCAAGTCACATTGTAATTTCACCAGGTCCGGGAAGACCTAGTGATGCAGGCATTAGCAAAGAACTTATAAAAGAATTGGCCGGAAAGATTCCTATTCTAGGCGTTTGCTTAGGACATCAATGTATAGGTGAGGTTTATGGTGGCAAAATAATAAATGCACCAGAACTTATGCATGGAAAAACATCAGAAATATTTCACGACGGTAAGTCTATTTTTCATGAGATCCCAAATCCTTTTACTGCTACCAGATACCATTCTTTAATTGTTGATTTACAAAGTTTACAAAACACACCTCTAAAGATAGCAGCCAAAACAAAAGATGCGTTAGTTATGGCACTAGAACATAAAGACCTTAAGAACTTAATTGGCGTACAGTTCCACCCCGAGTCAATTTTGACACAGCATGGGCACAAGTTACTTAGTAACTTTTTAAAACTAAACCCTTTGGTTCCTTCAGGTAAAAATTAAAATGACTAATTATGTAATCGGGATAAATTCAGGGACATCATTTGATGGTATTGATGCAGCTTTAGTTAGCTTTAAATCAGGCAGCTTAGTACCTACGTTTGTAAATGGAATTACATCTGAATATCAAAAAATAATTAAAGAGAAAATCGAAAATTTGATAATTGGAAACGGTGATATTTTTAAATTATCTCAATTAAATTTTCTACTTGGTGAAATCTTTGCTGATGCAGCATTAGAAATAATAAAAAAAACCAGGTTACGACCCAAAGATATTTTATTAATTGCTTCGCATGGTCAAACAATTTATCATCACCCTGAAACAGAAAATCTTTCTGGCTACAAAGTCAGATCTACCTTGCAAATCGGTGAAAGCTCTGTCATAGCACAAAGAACAGGAATAAAAACAATTTCAAATTTTCGTGAGGCTGATATCTCAGCAGACGGACAAGGTGCACCACTTATGCCTTATTTAGACTGGGTATTCTTTAATAAAAGTAAAAACATAAAAGCCATTTTAAATATTGGTGGAATTTCAAATATAACCATTACAGGTAAAGGTATTATGCCAATTGCATTTGACATAGGACCTGGCAATGCACTTATTGATTTAATTTCAAAAATATCTTTTAAAAAAGATTTTGATAAGGATGGTGATTTCGCCAGAAGAGGAAAAATATTCTTCAAGTCAGTTGAGCGAGCTCTTAGAGATCCATATTTTAAGAAAAGTCCTCCAAAAAGCACTGGTAAAGAATATTTTAATGCTTATTTCATAAAGAAATATTTTTCAAGGATTAAAAAGAAAGAGGACAAACTTGCTACAGTAACTTACTTTACTGCAAAAACAATAGAAAAAGCATTTAATGATTTTGTTTTTCCAAAATACAATGTCAATGAAATAGTTATTTCTGGTGGTGGAATTAAAAACAAAACTCTAATCAAGCACTTAAGAAAATTACTGCCTGATTTACGATTAAGCAGCTCAGACAAATATAAATTACCTGCAAAGTACAAAGAAGCTATACTCTTTGCACTCCTTGGCTATACTTGCCACTTAGGTAAACCAAATAATATACCAAGCTGTACAGGTGCCAAGAAAAAAGTAATTCTTGGTAAAATTATAAAGATTTAAATGTCATTAAAAAATCCAATGTAGGGGCAGATTTTAATCTGCCCTAATAGCGTATAATTTTAATGTATATAGGGAGTAAGAATATGTCATTAAAAAACCCAAAAGTAACCGTAGTTGGCGCTGGAAATGTAGGAGCCACATGTGCTCAAAGGCTAGTTGAAAAAAATGTTTGCGATGTAATTTTAGTAGATGTAGTCGAAGGTATTCCGCAAGGAAAAGCATTAGATCTTATGGAAGCAAGACCTGTAGAGCTTCACGACAGAAAAATCACCGGAACAAATGATTATGCACTGACAAAAGACTCTGATGTAGCAGTAATAACTGCAGGTATTGCAAGAAAACCAGGGATGAGCAGAGATGATCTTTTAAAAACCAATGCACAAATCGTAGGATCGGTTACAAATGAAATCGTTAAACATTCTCCAAACTCAATTATCATAGTAGTTTCAAATCCACTGGATGTAATGACTCACCTAGCCTGGTTAAAAAGTAAATTTCCTCCAAATCGTGTTTTTGGAATGGCAGGTGTTTTAGATTCTGCCAGAATGAGATTTTTTATAGCAGAAGCATTAAATGTTTCTTGTGAAGATGTGCAAGCAATGGTCTTAGGCGGGCACGGCGATCAAATGGTACCTCTTCCAAGATTTTCAACTGTTTCAGGCATACCCATTACTGAGCTGCTTTCACCACAAAAAATACATGAAATAAATGAAAGAACAAAAAATGGCGGTATTGAAATTGTAAATTATTTAAAAACTGGCAGTGCTTACTATGCACCAGCAAGTTCTACAGCTACTATGGTTGAAGCCATTGTTCAGGACAGAAAAAGAGTTTTTCCGGTAGCTGCATGCCTCCGCGGCCAATATGGTTTAAAAGATGTTTTTGTAGGCGTACCTGTAAAGCTTGGGCAAAAAGGAATTGAAGAAATTATTGAATTAAAACTTGCTAGTGAAGAAATGGACGCGCTTAGAAAAAGCGCTGAAGCTGTCAAACAAAATGTAGCTAAACTTTCTGAACTTGCTTTGGTATAGGCTGTTAAACTCTTTCAATTACAGCAGCTATGCCCTGCCCAAATCCAATACAAAGACTGGATACACCACGTTTTAAATTTCTTCTTTCAAGCTCATATAAAAGAGTAGTTAAAAGTCTTGCTCCACTGGCTCCAAGTGGGTGACCAAGTGCAATTGCTCCACCATTTACATTTATTTTTTCTGGATCAAGTTTTAATTCTACTTGTGTTGCAAGTACAACAGAAGCAAAAGCTTCATTTATTTCAAACAGATCAATATCCTTAATTTGAAGCCCGGCTCTTTTTAAAACTTTTGGTATAGCATAAATAGGTCCTGTAAGCTGAAGTTCAACTTCTGTCCCAACCATTGAAAAATCTACAAAGCGTGCTCTTGGTTTTAAATTATATTTCTTAACTGCAGATTCACTTGCTATTAATAATGCTGCTGCTCCATCACTTACCTGACTTGAGTTTGCTGCAGTAATTACACCTCCAGGTTTAAAAGCTGGTTGCAGCATTCCCATTTTTTCAACACTGGTATCATGTCTAATTCCTTCATCTTTTTCAACAAGCCCTTTTGGTGTTTGAACACTTATAATTTCTTTATTAAAAGAACCGCTTTCCCTGGCTTTACTTGCTTTCATATGGCTTTGATAAGAAAATTCATCTAATTGTCTTCTGCTTAATTTCCATTTTTCAGCCATAAGTTCACCAGAAATTCCCATTGGATTTGCTTTGTGATTTTTTAAAAAGCTTTCAGGTAAAGTTGGTTTGCTTTTTCCAGGTAGTGGCAAACCATCAGCTCCAATTGGAACCTTGCCCATACACTCAACTCCACCAGCAATGATTAGATCATGAGCTCCCGATAAAATTGCTTGAATACCAAAATGAACTGCCTGTTGCCCTGAGCCACACATCCTATTTAACTGTACACCAGGAACAGAAACATCCAGAGAATTAATTGCTATTAATCTTGCAATATTTAAACCCTGCTCAGCAACAGGACTTGCACACCCGTAAATTAAATCTTCTATATCTGCTGGCTTTAGTTTGTTTCTTTTTAAAAGTTCTTTTACAGGAATACCACCAATATCAACAGGATGCATTTCTGAAAATGCACAGCCATCTTTACCACGCCCTATTGGCGTTCTTATTGCATCAACAATATAAGCTTCTTGATTTTTCAGCATAAACAACTCCTGTTATTTAAACACTTTATCGGTTTTAATTATACCCTTTCAAAAATTGTAGCAATTGCCTGACCACCACCAATACATAAAGCAGCTAAACCATATTTTGAAGGCTTACCTTCTTTTCCTCTTCTTTGCATTTCATATAAAAGTGTAACAGGTAATCTTACTCCACTTACACCTAACGGATGCCCTAAAGCAATGGCTCCACCATTTACATTTATTTTTTCCCAAGGTATGTTTAATTCTTCCTGTGTAGCTAAAACTACAGAAGCAAAGGCTTCATTTATTTCAAATAAGTCAATCTTATCAAGATGAAGTGCAGCTTCTTCTAATACTTTTGGAATTGCATAAACTGGGCCTATCAATTGTTCTTCTGGAACTTCTGGATTTGTCCCGACTACGCTAGATGCAATGATTTTAGACATTGGTTTTAAATTATATTTTTTTATTGCATCATCATTTGCAATTAAAAGAGCTGCTGCTCCTGCACTTATTTGGCTTGAAGTACCTGCTGTATGTAGTCCACCAAAAGCACTTTTAAGCTTAGAAAGTTTAGTAAGCGAGGTATCCGGTCTTATACTTTCATCGAAAGAAACAAAACCACCTGGTGTGTAGACTGGTACAATTTCATCATTAAACTTTCCGTTATACATTGCACTAGCAGCTTTCATATGGCTATCAAGTCCAAACTGATTAAGTTCTTGAAATGAATGATTATACTTTTTAGCAATTGCATCACCTGATTTACCCATTGAATGGAATTTATAATCTTTTGGCAAGCTTAAATTAACTATATTTATTCCTCGTTTAGTTAGCTCAATTAAATTTTTTACATTGCCCCAAAACGTACTTGAAGAAGGCATTAAATCCTGACCCTGAAAAACCATTAAATTATTTTCTACTCCAAGTACAAGAACAACCTCAGCTTCAGAACTGGCTACAAGTGCTGCCCCAAACCTAATAGCTTCAGCACTGGAGCCACAGAGCATATTCACTGTAGATGCCGGCATTTTAGGACTAAAAGCACTTAGTGCAATAAACCTTCCTAGATTTAGTCCTTGCTCAGCTGTTTGTGTAGCACATCCAACTATACATTCATTTATAAGTTCCGCTTTAATACCAGCTCTCTTTACAACCTCTTTTGCCACAGTTACACCTAAAGTTACAGGATGAACTTTTGATAAACCACCGCCCCTTCTCCCTGTCGGTGTTCTAACTGCTTCTATTACATATGCTGATTGTTTTTGTGTCATAGATTTTAGATCGTTTTTATTATTTTCATCTCTTATCTAGATTTCCAAATCTATCTTTAAAGAATATCAAAGGCTAGAAAAAAAATATGTATACGTAACTACTCAAAGACCAGGCACAAACGATTAATAACAAAGTCTCTATTAAAGCTTAGTTGAAACAGGAGAAAAATTAATATGTTTACCTTTAAATTCAAAAATGAATTAACAAATGTATTTGATCTACGATCTAAGAAACAAATAAAGCCAAAATATTTTGAACCCTTATTCGATACAAGATATGAGCCTCCATCGCCCGGTGAAATCAGGCAAATGGTAAAAAAATTATCACGTTGTGGAAATTGTCATTTTTTAATTTTTGATAATTACTGGCTAGACGATGTTGAAAAAAATAATATAAAACTTTGTCCGACCTGTGGGTATAAGTTATAAAGTTCTAATTTTCCAAAAGCACCACACACTCAACATGATATGAGTGTGGAAACATATCAACAGGCTGTATGGATTTAATTTTATAATTTTTTAAGTTCAATATTTCGAGGTCTCTTGCAAGAGTAGTAGGATTACAACTGACATAAATTATCTTTTTTAAGTTTTTTTCAGCTATAGCTTCTAAAACTTTTTTATTGCAGCCTATTCTGGGAGGGTCTAATACTACAACATCTGCTTTCTCTTCACTTAAAGCTTCTTCAATTTTATTTTCAACCTTGCCATTCACAAAAGCAATGTTTTTAATGTTATTTTCTTTCATACTAAAAACCGCATCATCAATTGATTGTTTAATCTCTTCAATTCCTAAAACTTTTTTAGCATTCTTTGCTAAAAAAATAGAGATTAAGCCTACACCACAATATGCATCAAGAATTGTTTCTTGCCCTGTAAGTCCTGCATAATTTTCCAATATATTTAAAAGTTTTACTGCTTGCGCTGTATTAACTTGAAAGAAACTTGTAGCTGAAATCTTAAATTTTAAATCATTTATTTTCTCAAAAATATAACTCCTGCCTTTAATAACTTTTGTTTTGTCTCCATAAATTACATTTGTTGTTTTTGTATTTATATTTATGCAAACACCTACAAGCTCAGGATGCTTATCCATAACTTCTTTAGCAAACTCTTGAGACTTTGAAAGGCTTTCATTGACTGCCACAAGCGTTAATAATGCCTCATTTGTATTTATTCCAATACGAACACAAATATGCCTAAGCCATCCTGTTTTCTTTTTCCCATCATAAGCAAGAATATTATACTTAGGTGATAGTTCTCTTACTGTTTCTACAATTTGATCAAATACATTGTGCTGAATCGGACAAAATTTTATATTAACGAGGTCATTTGAGTGCCATTCAAAGTAGCCGGCTTTTAATCTGCCTGTATCTGCTACTGTTCGAACAGGATATTGAACTTTATTTCTGTAATTCCAGGGATTATCAGAGCCGATAATGTTTTTCAAAACACCATCTTCTAAATTTAACTTAGAGAAAAATTTCTTTAAGAGCAAATCTTTTTGCTCAAGCTGCTTTTCATATGAAAGATGTTGCCACTGGCAGCCCCCACAGACTTTAAATATTTTGCATGGTGGATCTATTCTATAAGCCGGATCAAATTTTTCGATTTCAGTAATCTTTGCCCTTGCATAGTTTGGGCGTAACATCGTAACTGAAGCTTTTACATAATCACCAGGCGAACCACGATCCACCATTACAACAAAATCTTTATATCTGCCTATAGCTGAATTATCATAAGCCATTGAATCAATTTTTAATTCAATACTTTGACCTTCTGAAACAGGGATAGATTGTAATGTTGATTTTGCCATTTATCTTGGTCAATTATATCGTCATTCCCCGTGGTAACATAATCAATTGATGTTTACCATTGATCTTACTGGAAAAATTGTAGCTATTACAGGTGCAAGTCAGGGCATTGGAAAAGCAATTGCAGAAGTCTTTGCCAGCTGTGGTGCATCTGTATTTCTACTATCAAGAGATAAAACCAAACTTGAAGAAACCACTAAACAAATAAAAGGCAAAGGTGGCAGTGCAAAATATTTTATTCTTGATGTTTCAAAAAATGAGCAGGTAGAAAAAGTATTTAATGAAATAGGAAACCTAGATATATTAGTTAACAATGCTGGTGTATATTTCACATCACCACTTATAGAAATGGATTTAAACAAATGGAGAAATCTTTTAGATATTAATTTAAACGGTGCAATGTACTGTACAAAAGCAGTTCTACCAAGCATGATTAAAAAAAAATCAGGCAGGATAATTAACATCTCTTCAGTTAGCGGGAAATTTGGTGAACCGTTTTCAAGTGCTTATAATGCTTCAAAGTTTGCTCTCATAGGTTTTACCCAAGCAATTGCACAGGAAGCTGCAAGAAATAAAATAACAGTTAATGCTATCTGCCCAGGATGGGTTGAAACTAAAATGGCAGAAGATATTTTACACGATGAAAAATTTGCTTCACTACATGGAATACCGATACAAGAACTTAAAGAAACTTCTATTCAAGCAGTTCCAATAGGCAGATATATTCACCCAAAAGAAGTAGGATACTTAGCTCTTTATCTAGCCAGCGATTATGCCAGCGCTATTACAGGCCAGGCAATAAATATCTGTGGCGGAGTTTGCATGCACTAGTGAAGGTTTGTCTTTCGACAAACCGGAACGTTGTTAAATGAGATATTTAAAAGCGAAGTGTTTTCTTGAAAACACGGAGCGCTATATAAAAAACATATGCGGTGGAGTTTGTATGCACTAATCTACTTATCTCCAGGCTTAGGCGGTGGAAAAATTCTAACTCTTCTCATGGGCTCTTGACCAATGCTTAAACTATCTAGTTTGTACTCTTCAACAAGCTCATGCTGTAATTTTCTAATCTGTGCATTGCGTGGCGTTAAGTCTATTGACTTTTCAGTGTCCATAACAATGGTAACAGCACCACGTACTTCTTCAAGTGCACTTTCTTTTTCACCTTGATTTTTCTTTTCAAGATCTTCAATTATAAAATCACTGACCAAATCAGGAAACAAGTCCTTAAGTGCTTTTTGAATGCCTTCAATAGTATTATTTTTCACGACATATAATGGTAGTTTGTGTTTTTTAGCAAGCTCTAATATTTTTGCACCGGGCTTTGCATAGTTTTTTAATGCAAAAATAATTCCTGCTTCATCTACAGTGCGCGATATTGTGGCTGGAAGTCCTAAAGTTCTAATTACTCTTTCCAACTGTCCACGACTGACTGCATAAGGATAAATACTTACCACTTCATGTTCTGGGAAAGTATCAGTTGTAGAAAAAGATACCTGACCCTGAGGTGTTACAGTTTCTTTTCCACTGACTATTTCTATCTTTCCTGTAGAACGATCAAGCTTTCTAATTTCAGGGAAAAGAGCCCTTCCTCTTAGAAGATTGTCAACTGCAGCTGCTACATCTTTGTGAATAGCCAGTCTTTGATGATCTACAATTTCAACTGCAATATCAAAAGTAGGCTCTGCAGCTCTTTCTAAAATTGTTTTTTGTGTGCCTCGTTTTTTTGCTTCTTCATCTCCAAGTGTAACTGTTTGAATACCACCAAGCAAATCAGATAAGGTAGGATTTTTTAAAAGATTTTCAAGTGCATTGCCATGTGCAGTACCGATTAGCTGTACACCACGCTCTGCAATAGTTCTTGCTGCATGCGCTTCAAGCTCAGTTCCAATTTCATCAATAATAATTACTTCCGGAGTATGATTTTCAACTGCTTCAATCATGACTGCATGTTGCAACTCTGGACTACTAACCTGCATCCTTCTAGCTCTGCCTATTCCTGCATGCGGAATATCTCCATCACCAGCAATTTCATTTGAAGTATCGATCACTATGACTCTTCTATTTAAATCATCTGCCAGAACCCTTGCCATCTCACGAAGTTTTGTAGTCTTTCCTACACCAGGCGGGCCTAAAAGCAAAATCGATTTTTTAGATTCTACAAAATCACGAATAAGATCAATCGTTCCGGTTATTGTTCTGCCTACTCTGCAGGTCAGACCAATAATTTCACCCCGGCGATTTCTTACACAGCTAATTCTGTGTAAGGTTCTTTCAATACCAGCTCTGTTGTCAGAGGTAAAATCTCCAACACGATTTACAGCATAACTTATGTCACCCAGTATTACCGGCTCATCTTCCAAATTAATTCTTTTACCATCAAAAAATCTAGCTTCAGGCTGCCTGCCATAATCCATTACAATTTCAATTAGTCCATTTAAATCATGCTTCTCTAGAGTCTTTCTTATTTTTTCAGGAAGAATATCAAGAAGCAAAGGCAAATCCTGTGCCGGCACAAAATCTTCATCTTTTTTATCACTTATAATATTATTTTTTTCTTCACTCATATTCATATTTTACAGCTTATGCCGCTAACAGAATCAACTAAAGTTTTGGCTATCATGACAGCTTCATTAAGATTTTCTTCTAAATCAGTTAAGTATGGCATAAGTAGTTTTCTTGCATAAGAACCAATTGCAACACCGTTAATATTCACTCCAGAATCAATGGCCTCAGTAAACGAATTCTCATCTGTACCGCCTGATATTTGCAAATATACTGGCAACTTTTCCTCCTGGATAATCCTGGCTACATGAAGGCTAGAGTTATTACTATTATTCCCAATTTTTGATTTTTTACTATTATTATGAAATCCACCACTCATAGGGGTTCCATCACATTGTAAGATAATACGACTCCCAGCTAGTCTATAACATAAATCAGCTGCTTTTTTTATATCTTCATCGCTCAAAAGATCGCTACCAATACTAAAAGAAATAAGATCAAGCTTTTTTACCAAGTCTCTAACATCAGTCCATATTTCTTCTACCTTTTGAAAGTTTTTTCCAAAATGGAATTCTATTGACTTAACTCCTAATGAAATCATTTCAGTTAAAGTTTCTTTTGGGCTTGGCTTAGTATCTACCATTGAAAGCGCATTAACATGGCAATATTGTGGACAAATGCCACAGCCATAACATTTTTCAATAGAATAAATAAATTTTTTATTTTCAATTTTAAAAGCTTCTGTAGGACAAACTTTTACACATGCACTGCACAAATCACATAAATTATAATCAACCTCTGCTTTTCTGAAGTGCGGATCTTTATCAAGTTGAATACTTGCCATAAGTAAAGGTTTTGAGGTCTCTGGCAATTCAATAGCCTTTTCTACTCCTCTTCTTGCAGCGAAAATCACATCAGCACTTGGGGCTAAATCTATTACATGAGCACCAGCAAGAGTAAAAATAAAAGTCAGCCTCTCTATCATCTCAACATCAGTTAAGCTTGCTCCACAAACAAGTTTAAAAAACCGCTGCTGTTCTAAGTCCTTAATAACATGACTTGTAGTGTTAATCATAGGATTCATTATTCATTCCTGGTACATCAATAGCATATCCCGGTGGGCAAGGCGCAGCTATTTCACAACCATAATCAACTCTATTTTTGTTTTTAAATCCTTTCATAAATGCTTCACGAGGATTTAATTTAAATTTACCAGTTCGAGGACTTAATCTTTCCTTCATAACGATTTGCCCTGGCAAATCCCTACACAAATTGCTTTGTTTAATTGCAAAAATTATTTTATCTTTTACCTCATCAGTAAAATTATTTCCGACTAACATTAATAAACCTGTTTCATTAGCACTTTCAATTTCAATGGAATAATTCTTATATAAATTATAAGCAAAATCAATTCCTGAGATATTAAGAGTTCTTAAATATATTTTAAATGGATCATCGTTTTGGAAAACTGTTAGATTTTTAATTTGCTGCATTTCTTTTCTAAATGACAATGCTTTGTTTAACAATACGTTAAAAAAATCGCCTTTTGTTTGAAAAAGGTTTTTCCTTGTAAGCTCCAGTGAAAGCAAAAGCAGAAATGACGGGCTTGTAGAACTTATAAGATCAATTGATCTTTTTAAATCATTGTATGTAAAAAATCTTTCATTTACCAGGTGTAAAACGCCACTTTGGGTCAAGCTTCCTAATGATTTATGCCAGGATTGAATTACAATGTCTGCTCCAAGTTGAATTGATGAGTAAAGTTTTTTATTATTCAAAAAATAAATATGTGCTCCATGTGCTTCATCTACAATTAAAGGGATATTTTTACTGTGACATATTTCAGCAGCTTCAGATATATTTGAAATTACACCTTCATACGTAGGAGATACAATGACACAGCCAGCAATATCACTATTAGCAGAAATAATTTCTGCTAACTTGGTTGAGTTTATTTCAGAAAAGATTCCCCACTCATCCAAAAAATCTACATCAAGCCAGACTGGTTCTAATCCACTTAAAATAACACCATTTATAACTGACTTATGAACATTTCTTGCAAGAATAACTTTTTTACCAAATTTATTTATAGTCATCAAAGAAGCAATAAGTCCTACACTTGCACCACCAGTTAAATAAAAAGAATGTTTAACACAGAAAAAATCTGCAGTGATTTTTTCTGACTGAAAAATTGGATTGTCTTTTCCTTCTACATCATAGCCGCTGACCTCAGAAACATCTAAGTTATAAATTTCTTTCGGGAAAATATTATTGTTTGGAATACCAGAGTGAAAAGGTACATGCATGCGAATAGGATCTTTAGACAAATAATGCTGAAGGGTGTTTAAAATTGGGGTTTCATGAAAATTGTTAATCATATCGGCACAACACCAAATATTTCTTTTTCAATGGTTAATTGTCTTAGCCCTTCATATAATACGATACCAACCGCTGTAGAAAGATTTATACTTCGTGTCAACCCATTCATTGGAATTGAAATTACAAACTCTTTATTTTCAGGTAAGTTTAAAATATCTTCGTTAAGTCCTTTTGTCTCACTGCCAAATATAAAAAAATCACCTGGATTAAATTCTACATCCCAAATATTTCTCTCGCCACGGGTTGAAAGATACCAAGAGTTAGCTGTATATTTACTTTTAAATTCTTCCCAGCTATTATGTTCTTCAATATCTAACAGGTGCCAATAATCAAGCCCAGCCCTTTTTAACTCTTTATCAGAAATTGTAAAACCCAATGGATGAACCAAATGCAACTTCGTGCTTGTAGCAGCACAAAGTCTAGCTATATTACCTGTATTTGGTGGAATTTCAGGATTTACTAAAACAATATTAAAAGGCTTAGAAATATTTAATTTTTGCTTGGAGCGTATTACCATGAAAGTAATTATAATTGATGTATCATATTAACCATGCCAACGACCATAACATTTTCAAAAAATCTTCAGGAAGCTCTTAATGTGCTTGAGACAGAAGAGCAGGCATTAAAAGATTTAATTAACGATCTTGAAAATAATCAATCTAAAAGTTTTGATCTGGCAATTGAAGCCTTTCTTTCCTGTAAAGGAAGAATTGTAGTAACTGGTATGGGAAAATCAGGACATATAGGAAGTAAAATCGCTGCAACACTTGCAAGTACTGGTTCACCAGCTTTTTTTGTTCACCCGGCAGAATTATCTCACGGAGACTTTGGTATGTTAACCAAATCTGACGTTATGTTAGCTTTATCTTTTAGCGGTGAAACAGATGAGCTAAAAAAAGTTCTTGAACCAATAAAAAGATTAGGAATAAAATTAATATCTATCACCGGGAATGAAAGCTCAACACTTGCCCAAAACAGTAATGCTGTTTTATTTATAAAAGTAAAAAAAGAAGCCTGTCCGTTAAATCTTGCACCAACTGCAAGCACTACTGCCACATTAGCACTTGGCGATGCTTTAGCCATTACACTTATGCAAGCAAAAGGTTTTACAGAAGCTGATTTTGCCAAGTCCCATCCAGGCGGTTCTCTTGGAAAAAAACTCATAAAAGTAAAAGACGTAATGAGGCAAAAAAAAGATATGCCACATGTAAATGAAACTGTTGATTTCTATAAAATACTTGAAGAAATTAATACAAAGAAATTAGGTTTTACTGCTGTAATAAATAGTGAAAATACGCTTCTTGGTACGATTACAGATGGAGATATTCGTAGAGCATATTTAAAATTCCAGAGTAGTGTAAGCGATAAAAAAGCAAAAGATATAATGAGTCCTAATCCAAAAACAATTGATGAGGATGATTTAGCAGTAAGTGCATTAAGAATAATGGAGGATTACAGAATCTCAGATTTAATTGTTACAAATAAATCAAAAAGTCCAATTGGCATTGTAGATTTGAAAGATCTTTTAAAAGCTGGAATAATATGAAAGGAGCAAGGTGATTAAAAAAGCAAAGCAAAAAACAAAAAAAGCTATTGTTACAAAAAAACATGCAGTAAAGTTAAAAAATATTATTTTACAAGCAGTTATTGACAAAGTTATTAATTGGTAATGAATAAACAATGGACTTACACTTAAAGGATTTGTCCGGTTCATCCGGCAAATCCGGTCAAACGAAAGGAATCGGCAGAAGGAAGGTTCAGCTTGTCTGAACCTACTAAAAAGAAAATTGCTGTACTTGTTTCTGGCACAGGTACAAACCTACAAGCAATAATTGATGCTATAAAAAGCGGTAGTTTAAATAATACAGAAATTTCAATTGTCATATCAAATAAAAAAGATGCTTATGCCTTAAAGCGTGCGGAAGCTGAAGGTATAAAAAATGTTTTTGTAAATCCAAAAGACTTTTCAAATAATCTTGATTTTGATAAAAAGCTTATTGAAATAATCAATAATTACGGGGTAGATTTAGTAGTTTTAGCTGGTTATACAAAAATTCTTACCAAAGTTTTTGTAGATTCATTTCCAAATAAAATCATTAATATACATCCTGCTCTACTACCAGATTTTGGTGGAAAAGGAATGTATGGCTCAAAAGTCCATGAAGCAGTTTTAAAAAGTGGGATTAAAGAAAGCGGCTGTACTGTTCATTTTGTAACCAATGAAGTTGATAATGGTCCTATAATTTTTCAAACAAAAGTACCTATTTTAGAAGGAGATACTGTAGATTCTTTATCAAAACGAATACTAAAAGAAGAACACAAATCATTGGTAGAGGGAATTAAAAAGTGTTTTTCTCTTCATGTTATATAATAATTTAATATGATTTTTTTAATTTTATTTTTTATATTCTCATGTGGGCTATATTTTTTATTTTTTTCAAGTGGAAACCTTGTAGATTGGCAATTAAAACTTTATTTAAAGCTTGGGCTTTTAAAAATTGAAAATTGCAGGAAAGATGCTATTCAACCAAACAGTCTGGATGTTCATTTAGGTAATCATTATGCTATTCAACTCAATGACGGATCATTTGAAGAGATTATAAACAATGAGTTTGTATTAAAGCCTGGAGATTTTGTCTTAGCAATGACACAGGAATATTTTTATTTTGGACCAACGCTTCATGGTGTTCTCCAAGGAAAGTCCAGCTGGGCAAGGGTAGGTCTTTATGTAGAATCAGCTGGACTTTTTGATTCAGGCTTTGAAGGCGTAGCTGTTATAGAGCTTACAAACCAAGGTAAAGCACCTTTATTATTAAAATCAGGACAGCCTATAGCACAAATGATATTTCAAAGAAACTTGCCTGTGTGGAAATCATATAAACAAAAAGGACACTATCAAGGGCAAAGAACAGCTACACAAACATGGATGAAAAATGTTATAGAAAAAGCAAAACAAAAAGTTATTCTTGAAAAAGAGCTTATTTCTAGTTAATTACAATACAGGTTAAGAGAAATAACTAAACGATTTTGATAGAATTATTTAGTTTAAGTTAAGAATTAAATTTTATGTTAAAAAACGGATGGTTCTTTGAAGATGACATGCCTCTTGGTGTTGCTTTGCAAATCAAGGATTCAATATATTCAAGCAAAAGCAAATATCAAAAGGTGGAAATCCTCAACTCATTTGCAATGGGAAAAATTATGCTTCTGGATGACAAATTAATGTTAACCGAAAAAGACGAATTTTATTACCATGAAACGATTGCACATACATCTCTTTCTATTCATCCAAATCCTAAAAAAGTAATAGTTATCGGTGGTGGAGATGGCGGCACAGTAAGAGAAGTTTTTAAGTACAAGTCTGTAGAAGAAGTAGAACTTGTAGAAATAGATGAAGAGGTAATAAATATATCTAAAAAATATTTCCCTGATGTAGCCTCTGAATTAGAAAATCCAAAATTAAAAATAAAAGTTACTGATGCAATTGAATATGTTAAAAATGTAAAAGAAAGTTCTTATGACGCTATTCTCTGCGATTCAACCGACCCACAAGGTTTTGCTCGTGGACTAATAAGTAAAGATTTTTATAAAAATGCAAGCAGAGCATTAAAAGAAGATGGCATCTACACCTGTCAAAGCGGGTCTATGATTATCCAAGAAAAAGAATTTAAAACAGCACTAGAAAATATGAGATCAATTTTTAAGTATGTCGATTCGGTGATTTCTATAGTGCCTACTTATCCAGGAAGCTTATGGTCATTTTTAATTGCTTCAAACAGTCCAATAGATAAAAAAATCAAAAGTAAACCTTTTGGAAAAACCAGATACTGGAATGAAAACTTGCATGAAAAGTTATTTGAAAAACCAAACTGGATTAAAGAAAAATATTTTTCTTTACAGCCTGTGAAATAAACCGACTTCTTTTTAACTTCGCTATCCCTGGGGCAAGCCCGCAGGGTATTTCGCGAAGTTAATGA
>JACQBQ010000046.1 GCA_016201905.1 Candidatus Melainabacteria bacterium
AGAACATATGGCTAATCGTTATGTCAGGTGTTACAAATCTATTTACACTAAACTTGAAATGAGAGCTGCTCATCTAGCTCATACATTCTCAAAATGGGTTAAGCTGCTTTTGAATATAATTTTTCACAAGTCGTTAGAATACTCAGGTGAGCCCATTTATCCGAGTTTGTATTTTCCAAAAGCCATTGCAATTGGCTTTGCCACCTATACTGCATCTGCTTCAAACTTTGTAACTTTTATTCCTTCGATTTCATCTTCTATATCTTTTAAAATATCTTTGGGTCCAATAACTCTAAAGCAGGGTTTTCCATCTTCTTTGTCGAGGTAGCATGAAATAGCTCCTTTAGCAATTGTTTTTAGTACGAATTCATCGTTGACATCGTATAAATTCCTTCTTTGCATTAACTCCTCTTTTTCAGCATCTGTAGTGTTTCTTTCATGTGTATGAACTACTACTTTATAACCATCTAGCTCATCAGGAATTATTCCTTTTAAAGAATCTTGTGCTAAAAATGTACGAAAGAAGAGAGTTCTTTCAACGCTACTTCTTGGTGGAATTGGCGTAACACCATAGTCATAAACACCTAACCCTTTTAACTGTACTTTGTTTGTTTTATAAAAACTTCTAACTACTTCTTTTGCAGATCTGTAAGAATTAGGGTTAATAGCAGTTGATAATCCTATTTGCATATTCAATCTCCTTTGTTTTTATAAATAACTATCATAATTATAAAAATATTTTGAACAAATAGCAGAGGAGATGAAGCAATATACTCAAGCCGCCTTCCTAAAAATATAAGGGTTTCCACTTTATATGCAAGTCCGAACTTGATGTACTAGGGGGACTGACGAGCCAGTCTTTGACGAGGCAGGCGCCAGATAAATGGGCAAATAATCGAAAACTCACATCCTAGTGCAAAGCCAGATTAGCTATAAGTCCCATAACTCCACAGACCAGGACACATATTGCCAGGTAAATAAAAGAGTTCTTAATGCCAAGCCACTTTTGATAAATGATTAAACTGGTTAAATTTATGCTTGGAGAGCCTGTCATAAATGCAAGAATACCTCCAAAGCTTGCACCTTTTTCAATAAGTGCTTTAGAAATTGGAATATCAGTTCCTGCACAAAAGTAAAATGGAAAACCACTAACTGCAAGTAAAAATGGACTAGCAAGATTTTTAATTCCAGCAAACTCTAGAATGTGTTCAGGTTTTATATACAAAGCAATTATTGCTCCAATAGCAAATGCAGCTAAAACCCAAGGACCAAAACATACTAAAAGACCAAAAAACTCATTAATTATTTTTTGTAATAGTGGTTTTATGTGTAAAGCCTCTACATTGTTTTGATTTGCTGATGGCAGTTTGCTCGTTGGCTTAAAAAGTAAAACAAAAATATAAGCAACTAATATTCCAAAAATTACAGAAAACAAAAACCTGAATAAGGTAATTTTTATCCCTAAAACTAATGTCATAAAAAGTGCAGTAATACTACTTGCATTTCCTGCTGTTAAAAATGAAATCACAATTAACCATGATGCACCTTTCTTCTGCATTTTGCTGGCTAAAGGTATCATTCCACAGGTGCAAAGTGGTATTAAAGCACCTATTACACTTGATAAAAAAACAAATACTATGCCTTTTAGGCTTAACACTTTTTCAAAAAAACTCTCTGGTATAGTTTCAGCCAGAATTGCAGAGATTAAAAGAGCAAATAAAAAAGCTGGGATTATGCTAGTCACATAGTCTAGTAATAGTTTTATAAAATCATTCATAATTTAATTGCCAAGCTCAATTTCTTATTGGTCACTACCAGATCTTAACAGCCAGCTCATTTCAATTATTAGTTTGTAAACACTAATTTATAGCTTAGTTCCCACCTCTTATTTGTTAAAAGATTTTAAAGATACTTGGAAACAAACACCAGATGGCCTATTCTATATAAGTTACATAAAAAAGGAGAAATCTACACATGCCTCGTACAGTACCGCTATCAGAATTTAGAAACATGGGAATTGCTGCTCACATTGATGCAGGAAAAACTACAGCAACTGAAAGAGTTCTTTTTTATTCCGGGCTTGTTCATAAAATGGGTGAAGTCCATGATGGAACTACAGTTACAGATTTTATGGAACAAGAAAGGGAACGTGGTATTACAATAACTGCAGCAGCCATTTCTACTAAATGGAAAGATAAGTATATAAACTTAATTGATACTCCAGGACACGTAGATTTTACAGTTGAAGTAGAACGTTCAATGAGAGTTTTGGATGGAGTTGTTATTGTTCTTTGTGGTGTTGCTGGTGTCCAGCCTCAAACAAAAACAGTCTGGAGACAGGCAGACAGATATAAAGTCCCAAGAATTATTTTTGTAAATAAACTTGATCGTGTCGGAGCAGATTTTTATAAAATCCTTATTCAACTCAAAGAAAACCTTCGCATCAATTCTCATGCCATACAGTTACCGATCGGTGCAGAAGATAATTTAAGAGGATTGATTGATCTTATTGAAATGAAGGCCCATATGTATGCAGAAGATGATCCAAAGGGACAAAAAATTCAAGTTGTAGATGTTCCTGCAGATATGCTTGATAAAGCTAAACAATTTAGGGAAAAATTAGTTGAAGCTATTGTTGAAACTGATGATGATTTAATGCATACATATCTTGCAGGCAAAGAAGTTACTGTGCCTGAGCTTAAGAAGGCGCTTCATGATGCCACATGTAAACTAAAAATTGTTCCTGTTACATGCGGTTCAGCATTTAAAAATAAAGGAGTTCAGCTTCTTCTGGATGCAGTTGTAGATTATCTTCCAGCACCGAATGAAGTCGAATCAATAAAAGGCTGGCTGAAAAACGGTGAGGCCACAGAAAGAAAAGCAGATGACAATGAACCATTTAGTGCTCTAGCTTTTAAAATCATGACTGATCCATTTGTAGGTCGTCTTACATTTTTACGTGTATATAGTGGGCACTTAAAGTCAGGAAGCTATGTTTACAATGCTACAAAAGACAGAAGAGAAAGAATCAGCCGTCTTGTAAAACTTCAGGCAGATGAGAGAACTGAAGTTGATGAAGTTTATGCAGGTGATATCTGTGCTGCAGTTGGCTTAAAGGATACAGGTACAGGCGATACTTTGTGTGATGAAGATAAACCAATCATTCTTGAATCAATGCATTTCCCTGATCCTGTTATTTCAGTTGCAATTGAACCAAAGACAAAAGCTGATCAGGAAAAAATCGGGATTTCACTTCAAAAGCTTGCTGAAGAAGATCCTACATTTAAGATTAGAGTTGATCATGAAACAGGGCAGACAATTATTTCGGGTATGGGAGAGCTCCACCTTGAAATCCTTGTCGATAGACTGCTTAGAGAATTTAAAGTAGAAGCAAATGTAGGCAGACCTCAGGTTGCTTACCGTGAAACTATCAAGGCAAAAGTCACTCAGGAAGGAAAATATATCAGACAATCCGGCGGACGTGGTCAATATGGTCACTGCGTAATTGATCTTGAACCTCTTCCACCTGCAAGTGGTTTTGAATTTGTAAATAAGATTGTTGGTGGTATCGTTCCAAAAGAATATATTCCAGCAATTGAAAAAGGTATAAAAGAAGCAATGGCTGGTGGTGTTTTAGCTGGCTATCCGATTATTGACATGAAAATAACACTTCATGATGGTAGCTTCCACGAAGTCGACTCATCAGATATGGCATTTCAGATTGCAGGGTCTATGGCGCTCAAGGAAGGCTTTATGAAAGCAAGGCCAATTTTGCTTGAACCAATTATGGATCTTGAAGTAGAAGTCCCAGAAAACTTTATGGGAGATGTTATTGGTAATATTTCAAGCAGACGTGGACGCATTGAAGGTATGACTACTGAAGCTGGTATTTCTAAAGTCCGTGCTAAAGTCCCTCTTTCAGAAATGTTTGGTTATGCTACTGATATTAGAAACATGACAAAAGGTCAGGGTACTTTTACCATGGAGTTTGCATGCTATGAAGAAGTCCCAGCTAATGTGGCTGAACCTATAATCTCTGGTAAAAAGAAATAAAGTGAAGGTTTTTCCTTATGCGAAAAACCGGAACGTCGTAAAATTAGATCGAAAAGAGCGAAGCAATTTCTTGAAATTGTGGAGCGATATATAAATAAAGAACCTATTATTTCTGGTAAGAAAAAGTAATTTTTACAATTGTTGTGGGAAATTAGTATGAACCACATGAACTTATAAACAAACTGCTAATATTTTTTGAGCATGTTTTCAAGTCTTACCTTTTTATTTCCAAACATTGTTTTAGTTCTTGTTTATATTTTAATTACTTTCGAAAAACTTCCAAGAGTTGTTGTTGCACTTCTTGGAGCAAGCATTTTAATAGCAGGAAAATCACTTACTCAGGAAGAAGCATTTCGTTATATAGATTTCAATGTAATTTTTTTACTTGTTGGGATGATGATCCTTGTAAATATTTTAAAAGGAACTGGCGGCATAAGATGGCTTGCACTTTACACAGCTAAAAAAGTAGGTGGTAGTGGTGTATTGCTTATGATTTACTTTGCAGTATTAACTGCATTTATTTCAGCATTCTTAGATAATGTAACCACTGTTTTACTGCTTGGAGCAGTTACTATTGCAATTGCACAAGACTTGAAAATAAATCCTGTTCCTTATCTAATCACACAGGCAATTGCATCAAATATTGGCGGTACAGCAACATTGATCGGCGATCCGCCAAACATTATGATTGGTTCTGCTGCAAAACTTGATTTCAATCAATTTATTTTTCACTTAACACCTGTAATTTTAATGATTCTTCCAGTAGTTATACTCACACTTTATTTAATCTATAGAAAGCAACTTGATATTCCTAATACTGCTAAAAAGGAACTTGAGCTGATGTCTCTGAAAGGAATTATTACTGACAAAAATCTTTTAATAAAATCTCTCGTTATAATTTCTTTAGTAATAGTTGCATTTTTCTTTCATAGTAAGCTTGGTCTTGAAGCTGGAACGATAGCGCTTAGCGGAGCCTCAGTGCTTTTAATTTTTGAAAACAGGAGACATATTTGGGATGATGTTGAATGGACTACGATTTTCTTTTTTATCGGACTTTTTATTATTGTTGGTGCTGTAGAAAAAGTAGGTACTATACATTATCTTTCCGAGTTAGTATTTAAACTAAGCAAGGGCAGCTATGAGGCTACAACTCTTGCTATCCTTTGGATGTCAGGTTTTCTGTCTGCAATTATTGACAATATCCCGTATACAGCCACCATGATTCCGCTCATAAAAAATCTTGGAAGTCATTATCATGATTTAAAACCTCTCTGGTGGGCACTATCACTTGGCGCATGTTTGGGTGGAAATGGAACATTAATAGGAGCCAGTGCAAATATAGTAGTTGCTGATATGGCAAATAAAAGTAAACACCCTATTACATTCCTTGAGTTTTTAAAAGTAGGCTTAATAATTATGATTGAATCAATGATAATTTGTAGTGTTTATTTATGGGTAAGATATCTATAAATAAACATAATTCTTATGATAGTTGACATTCCAAAAACAAATAATCCTCGCATTGTAGTAATAGGTGGTGGCTTTGCAGGTATTCAATTGACTAAGATGCTTAAGAATGAAGATGTGCAGATTGTTATGCTTGATAAAAATAATTTTCATACGTTTATACCACTTTTATACCAAGTTGCAACTGCAGGACTGGAGCCAGATTCAATTGCATTTCCCTTAAGAAAAATTTTTAAGGGACAAACAAATTTTCTTTTTCGCATGGCAGAAGTATTTAATATTAAGCCTGAAATAAAATGTGTAGAAACATCTATAGGTGATATAACATATGATTATCTTGTAATTGCTACAGGATCAAAAAGTAACTTTTATGGACTAAAAGATTTTCAAGCAAATGCAATACCAATGAAATCTCTTGTGGAAGCTTTAAACTTGAGGAGCTTTATTTTGCAAAAGTTTGAGAAAGCCTTACTTACAAATGATGTTAAAGAAAGAGAACACCTTATGAGTGTTGTAGTTGTGGGAGGAGGTCCAACGGGTGTTGAAATTGCTGGTGCTTTAGCAGAGCTAAAAAATCATATTTTAGCAAACGATTATCCTGAACTGGATACACGTAAAATGCAAATTCATTTGATTGAGCTTTTACCAAGATTAATGGCTTCAATGTCCAATGAATCTTCCGAGAAGTCGCAATTATTTTTAAAACAGTTAGGTGTAAATATTTGGCTTGATACAGGTGTTAAATCATACGATGGACTGAATGTATGCTTAACAAGTGGAAAAATTATACAGGCCTATACTGTAATTTGGTCAGCAGGTGTAATGGGTGCAACTATTCCTGGAGTTAATGGAAATACCCTTCTTAAAGGGGATAGAATAAAAGTTGATAGCTTTAGTAAAGTGGCTGGATATGAAAATATTTTTGCAATTGGAGATGTTGCAGGGATGATATCTGATAAGTTTCCTGATGGTCACCCCATGCTTGCACCAGTAGCAGTTCAACAAGGAGAACACCTTGCAAAAAATATATTAAATCTAATTCATAAAAAGGAATTGCAACCATTTGTTTACAAAAATCCTGGAGCAATGGCTACGGTTGGTCGTAACAGGGCAGTAGTTGATTTACAATATTTTAAATTTCAAGGTATGTTTGCTTGGTTCATTTGGGTATTTGTTCATTTAATGAAACTGGTGAGCTTTAGAAATAGACTTGTAGTTTTTGTAAACTGGGTGTGGAATTATTTTAGTTATGATAGAGGAATACGATTAATTATAAAACCGCTTGGGAAATAAAGCCCCTTCATTTTAATTTCCAGTAACTGAAACTAATCCACTGCAATTGCTTGAGCTGTTTTGATTACATAACTTTACTTGTGTTCCGCTTACAAGAGGAGGAGTAAAATCAGATGTTGGGAAACTAGCACCACTGAAAGGCCCGACTCCACAAAGATTACCCGATTTGAGTGTGTTATTGTTTGCATCTTTAACTAATAAACATGCGTAAGAATCTATGCTATAAGATATTGATACATTGCTACCACTAATGGTTACACTGCTAAGTGTAATTGTTGGAGGAGGAGTGCAACCAGATTCAGAGTAAGTTCCTCCATTTGAACAAGAACAAATATTTTGTGAGTTATATGTTGCAGTACCTGCACACTGGCAAGGGTTTGAGGAATTATAAACTTCATTAACAGGACATACTCGACAACCTATTGCAGTATAAGAAATAGCAGAACTTGGACATTTGCAATAACCACTAACATCTACAGTTGTCCCACCCAGGGATTGACAGGTGCATGGATTGGAGGGGGTAATATTTGGTCCTTCCCCAGCTCCACAGGTACGAGTTGATGATTGTGGACAACCTCCTGAAGCATAGACCTGTCCATTTGTACATTGACATTGTCCATTAGAACCAACTGTTGCACCGCTTGCACAAGTACACGGATTAGATGAATTTGATACTTCACCTAGTGCACATGTATGCGTTGTTGTTGAACCACATCCACCACCAGTATATTGGACACCACCTGAACATTGACACTTCCCATCAGAACCGGTGAATCCGGTGCCAAAGCAATAACAACCATTAGATGGACCTTCACCAGCTGTACATGGACGTGATGTAGATGAAGTCCCACAGCCAGTTGCTGCTGTATATGCTGTGCTAGAACCACTTGGACAGGTACAATATCCGTTTAAATTATATGCACCACCACCAGGATTACACGTACAACCAGTTGTTGTAGATATTGCTGGAGCACAATAATTTGATGAA
>JACQBQ010000047.1 GCA_016201905.1 Candidatus Melainabacteria bacterium
AAGAACATATGGCTAATCGTTATGTCAGGTGTTACAAATCTATTTACACTAAACTTGAAATGAGAGCTGCTCATCTAGCTCATACATTCTCAAAATGGGTTAAGCTGCTTTTGAATATAATTTTTCACAAGTCGTTAGAGTATTACAACTAATTGATAACCCCATTACCAAATTGTTACGCTATCCTTATTTAAGTATTGGTGTAATTGGTGTAAAGAAAAAATAGTAATTAAAAAACATTACTAACTTCTTTTAAGATCTTTTTTACTTCTATAGTGGCAGTATTCATGGTGGTTCTGCTGTCGGAGAGTGATTGTAATCTTTTACCTAGAATCTTGCCATAGTGAATATCGCTATAAGGGTTGTAAAAATTAATGCCTTTACTGCCATTTATTTGAGCTTTTGCTTTTTGAATATAATATAGTGCCATTAGCCTGTGCTCAAGCTTTGGAAAATGAATTAAAAAATAACTGGCCATTACTTCTGCATAATAACTTCCAAATCCAGAGAAAAATCTTTTTATGTTTTTAGTAGCTTTATTGAAAAAATTTGACTTCTTGTTCTTTATTAGAATTATTTTTGGGTTTATGCCAAGTCTTTGACAGTAATGTTCATGTACTTCTTCCCAACTCCATTCAGGCTTTGATACCAGTGTGTAAAGTCCAGGCTTTTCTTTTCCAATGGCAATATTTACTAGTGCTTCAGCAACTGTGTATGCAAAAACTGTATATGAAGGACTATTAGGAATAAAGGTGGTTTCATTTTTTATTTCATTTATTGTTTTCCTGGTAATGCTTTGAAGTTCTCCATGTACCTGCCCTATCCTTAAGATATAAACTTCTTTTTCAAATACTTTCCCCAGGCAAGATACTATTTTTTCAGAGCATCGCTTCATGGCTCCATATACTGACCTGGCGAATAAATAGTTTTTAAATTCAACATTGTGTTTGCCCATCCCGTAAGCCATCATACTGCTAGCATAAACAAAACGTGCATTAGTCGGAGAATATTTTATTGCATTAGTGAGTATGACTTTTGATTTTGATTTGATCTCTGAAGGAAGCCCTTTGAGGTAGGTGAAGTCAGCTATAAGGTCACAGTCTTTGAGAAGTAATTTTGCCTCTTCTTCTTTACTTATATTTCCAATCCTGCATTCAATTCCGCATCTTTTTAAAAATGCTGCCCCAAACTCTGTTCTACAAATTGGAATGACTTTGACATTCTCCATTTTGCTAAGAAACAAAGTGGTTTCTGATCCTACTTGTCCATTTGCACCTATTATTCCTATGTTTATCATGAGTAGATTTTTAAGTTTTTAATTTTTGAATCTGCTTACTTCCTTCTTTATATAGACTTTCAATCAGCCCTGTAGTTAACAGAGAGTCAGAAGCAGAAGTCCAGTTTGCTTGTTTGAAATTAATTCCATTAATAAAGTGAGACCAATGCTCACAAAATGTTTGAAAGGTGGTAATTGGATAGGTTTTATCCTTGTCAATAGTTAATGATAGTGTTTCACTTGTCTTATCTTCTAAGGTTTTAATGTTTATTCTACCCTCTAGGTCAAACAATGAATATGACAAAACTGAATCTTTGAATTCAAATTCAATTTTATTTATTGTTTCTTGTAGAGAGCTTACAGTAATTTCGCACTTAATATTGTTGTTCTGTGAATTTTGTATTGTATATTCTGCTTTTGTATGAATGTCGTACCCTTTTTCTGTAATCATTTTTAAATAGTTAATCTGAAATAATTTTGCATTTGTACAAAAAAATATTGTATCAATTCCATGTATCCCAACGTCAAATAAAATACCACCTCTTGAAAGACTTATATCAGAAAAAAAATCTGCAAGTCCAACAAAACCAGCAGGATTTCCAAGTCCAAATCTAATGGCTTGAAGTTCTCCATAAACATTGGTTTCAATTATTTTTTTTATTAGCAATGTAGGACCCCATGAGCGTCGCTGTAGCCCCAAGCACAGTTTATATGGAGGAAACCACGAGCATAAATTTTTGTGCTCATCTTGTGTTAGAGAAAATGGTTTTTCAACATAAAGCGCAGATGTCCGTTCTCTAAAGACCTCATAATAAGGTTTACGAGCTCCATAAGGTATGGCAAGTAGAACTATATCTGTATATGGCAGTTCAGTAAGATTTCGTGGAAGTTCACAATAAGAAATTTTATATGCATTGGCTAGTGAATATGCTTTTTTTGAATCAATATCAGTTATCCACCTTATGGCAGCTCCTTCCATAGCTGACAATACAGGCAGATGAACTTTAGATACTATATCTCCTGCGCCTATTATACCTATTGAAAGATTCTTATTTATTTGTTCCATTGCTTTGTTGTTTGTAGTTAGCATTTATTGTACATTAGATTTTTTAATATAAACATAAACTTATTGCTAAAGCATACAAACACTTTATAACCATTGAAGTATCATTATGCTTTAGAAGTAGGAAAGTTTTTAATGAAAGTAACCATTTCATGTCTGGCAAAATTTCATGCACTTCACTTGGCTGAGCAGCTTGATAAAAGAGGACATTTACACAAACTATTAACTTCATTTTATAGCCAAAAAAGGCTATGTCTTCCGGAACTCAGGAAGGATATGGAAAAAATTACTCCTGAAAGAGTAATAACAAACATTTTGCCGGTTCTAATGGGCAGACTGCTAAATAAGATTCCTTTTATTAATCGTATAGGTCGTTTTGATTACTCGATTGAATTTTTCGATAAGTGGGCAGCAAGTCAGCTTAATGAAAGCGATGTAGTAGTTGTTTGGTCAAATGCTGCAACCCATACTTTAAAAGCTACAAAACGCCATGCTGCTATCAGTGTTATTGAGCGAGGTTCAACCCATATTCTTTTTCAGAAAGAGATATTAGAAGAAGAATATGAAAAGCATGGTTTAAAGATTAAACCTATTGATGAAAGAGTTGTCTGTGAAGAGTTGGCGAATTATTTAAGTGCAGATTATATTTCTATTCCGTCAAAGTTTGCAAAGCAGACGTATATTGATCGTGGTATTGATTCAAAAAAATTAATTCAGGTCCCTTATGGAGTTGATCTAAAAACATTTAAATCAAGTTTAAAAGAGGACAAAATATTTAGAGTGATTTTTGTAGGTAATTTAAGTCTGCGCAAAGGAGTGCATTATCTCTTGGAAGCTTTTTCTAAACTCAAATTAAAAAATGCAGAGCTTGTGCTAATAGGTTCTGTAAGTCCTGAAATTGATCAATTTTTAAAGAAATACAGAGACTGTTATAGATATCTTGGAGTAATCCCTCATGTGGAACTTTGTAAATATTTATCTCAAGGCTCTGTTTTTGTTCTGCCATCTATTGAGGAAGGATTAGCAATGGTAATTCCTCAGGCAATGGCTTGTGGATTGCCGATAATCTGTACTATAAATACAGGTGGCGAAGAAATGATTAGGGATAATAAGGATGGATTTATAGTCCCCATAAGAAATGCTGAAGCAATTAAAGAAAAAATTATATATTTGTATGAGCATCCGCAAATTAGGGAAGAAGTTGGAAGATCTGCAAAAGAAAGAGTTGAAAAAGAATTTACCTGGGATAATTATGGAGAAAAAGTAGTCTCAGAATATCTCAGGATACTTTCTTTAAAGAGATAGGTAATAGTTGTAAAAAATAATATGATTAAAGTGCTTAAAAACTGGGATGAAATTGGTGAATGTGTAATTAAATTACAACAATCAGAAGGTCCGTTGCACCACCAGCCACAAAAAAACTGGGACTTATTCCACATGCTCAGTGTAATAGACAAAAACCTTAAAAAGTCTTCAAATATCTTGGATGTAGGTGTTTGCGGGTGTCCAGTTTTAGAAGTATTACTAAATAGAGGCCACACAAATTTATATGGAATAGATTTAAAAATTGGAATCAGAGAAGCATTTAACAGAATTGTAATGCCTGCGCTACATCGCAGAGATCTCAGAATCTTATATGGATACTCACCTATTAAACTTAAGAGAGGAAATCTTTGTCAAACAGGTTATCCTGAAAATAAATTTGATGCTATAACGAGCTTGTCAGTTGTAGAGCATGGAATTGAGTGGGAAAATTATTTTAAAGAAATGAGTAGGATACTTAAGCCAGGTGGTTATCTTCTTACTACTACTGACTATTGGCATGAAAAAATCAATACGAGTGGAATATTTGCCTGTGGTGCTCCAATGAGAATATTTACGCCAGAAGAAATTAAAGAAGGACTGTCAATTGCTTTTAAATATAGTTTTAAAAAAATACCAGTATCTTTGCCGGATTGTGGTGAACCCTGTGTTACATTTAGCGGTCTACGTTATACATTCCTTTTGTTTTTTTTGCAAAAAGAAGAATAATCTTTAAGTGGAAAACTATCTTTTAACAATTTCTATTTTGGGCAAAGGAAAAATAAAACCAATGCCTTTGCTTAAAGTCTCTTTTTCTCGTTCGATAAACTCTTCTTTAAAATGCCAAGGTAAAACCAAGTAGTAGTCAGGGTTTAGAGCTCGTGATTTTTCTTCGCTGACAATAGGGATATTTGTACCAAGTGTATGAGTGCCAAATTTATCTGGATTACGTTCAGCTGCAACATCAATTATTTTATTATCAATTTTACACCATTGAAGTATTGTATTTCCTTTAGTTGAGGCACCATAAATATGAATTTTCTTACCTTCGTTTTTAAGTTTTTTTAAGAGTGAGTGTAATTCTTCTTTATGGGCAATAATCCGGTCTTGAAAATCTTTGTATGGTTTTTCTGTGTTAAGTCCAATGGTCGATTCTTCCTGAAGCAGTTTCTTTATATTTTTCATGTATTCATCTTTGTCATAGATGAGATTGTCTTTGTGTGTAATATAACAGCGAAGGCTTCCACCATTAATAGAGTTCAGCGAAGCATTAAAAATCCTCATGCCTGATTGTTTTAAAATATATTCAATTACTGCTAGGCTGTAATACTCTAAGTGCTCATGACAAATGGTGTCATAAGAATTCATTTTTAACATAATTGGCATATATGACATTTCAAGAATCCATATACCATGAGGTGCAAGAATATTTTTAATAGCTCTTGTAAATCCGATCGGATTTTCTAAATCATAAAACATTGCAATAGAAGTAATAATGTCGCATTTTTTATTTTGTAAGATACTCGTTAACTTTTCTGAAGGAAAAATATCTTCTACCACGGTAATATCACTGTTTATACCCTTTGCAATGTTTGAAGGATCAATTCCTATCTTTTGAAATTCCTTTGGATAGAAACTAAGAAGCGTGCCATCGTTACAGCCAATGTCTAAGACAAGAGAATTTTCTTTCCCAAGTATTTTAAATGCCTCCTTTGCAATATTGCCTAAGTGTGTTCTCATAGTATTATTGATTCCAGAGCGATACCAATATACTGAGTAGAGAATTTTTGGTGGAATTGTAAATTCCATTTGTAATAGTCCACATGCTTTCTTGTCTTTTGCAGAATTACAAAGCACTAATGAGGTGGGGAATTTTTTTTCAGATGGTGTTACCTGTCCTGGCTTTACAAATGATCCTTGTAGGTATTGTTCCCCAAGATCAATTACTTTTGCAAGTGAAGATGAATCACATACACGGCAAGTTTTTCTGTGAGTTAGATTCATTTCCATAGTATTGAATTTTACTAAATTCTGATTTACACGTCGTTTGATTTGACTTGGATGTTCCACGAAATCTGTTATAAATATATTTGATTAAATTTGTCCTTTCACTGATTTTTATTGGTTTATATGTTAACAATCTGTAGTTTTGAAACTTAGCTTGGATATGTAAATGAATTATAAAAAAAAAGATTTATTACCAACTATTATTGTTGCATTTTACAGTAATCCTGAATATGTCTCACCGCTTATTGATACTATAAATATTTTATCGCAAGAGTTTAATGTTGTAGTAATTGCAAGAGATGTAGGCAGTTTTAGCTATAAGTATCCCCAGAATGTTTTTCTTTATATAGTTGGACCACGTTGTGATGCTAATAGACTTAGTCTTCCTGTTTATAAAAAGATAATAGGATACTTTTTATTTATTCTAGAAATTTATAAGTTAATAAAAAAAGAAAAAACCTCACTGCTTTTTTTATATGACAAACCTGCGTTTCTAGCTGGGTATATTGCAAACAGAATGTCTTTTAATCTGCCAATCTTTTATCATCAAAGCACCACTAATTTTTTAAAAGAGATATCTATGTATAGTTTTGGCTATCTGACTAAGTGTTTAGAGTTGTTTTTCTGCAGAAGAACAAAAATGTTAAGTTTCCCGGATCCCATAGATGCAAAATTGTTTTTAGAGGATGCTAGCTTTAGATGCAAAGATCAAAAACCAATCATAATTGAAAATTGTCCTAAACAAATTTTGAAACTTCCAAAGCTTGCTCCTCAAATGCAAAAATTAAAAGATGAAGGAAAAAGTATAATATTGCATAGAGGACCGTTAGAAGGTACTGATGTCTCTGAAGTAATTCGCTCAATTAAACACTGGACTCGTAATGCTAACCTTGTTTTATTAGGATTTTATAAAACAGATAGAATAGATTTTTATAAGAATGTTGCTGAGGAAGAAAAAGTTTCAGACAGAGTTATATACGTACCTTACGTAGACTCCAGAGAAGAACTTTTGGAGTTTATGGCAGCTGCTGATATTGGACTTGTTATCTATAAAGTAGTTGATTTAAATCATAAATATATGGGTCCAACAAAATTTTATGATTACCTGGCACTTGGAATACCGGTTCTGGTACCAGAAGAAATGTCGTTCATAAGTGGAGTGGTAAAAGATTTGAAGATTGGTTTGACATATGATAAGCCGGTTCCAGAAGTGATAGGCAAAAATATTTATGAACTTCTTGAACATTCAGATCGTCGTAGAATGAGTGAAATAGCTCGTCAAACACATTTATCCAGATTAAATTATGAAACTCAATTTATCCCTCTGTATGAAGAAATAAAGAAAGTTATCCAACAAAGTGAAAAGTAATAATTATCCACCACTATCAATTAGCTCTAAATTTATTACAGCTATTTCATGGACAACACTAGCTTCATTAATTGCTCGATCATTTGGTTTGATTACTTCTGTTTTTATTGCTAGGAGTTTAGGAAGTAATTTATTAGGATTGTATACAATTATTTTATCTACGCTTGGATTGTTTTCAACTTTTTTAAGTTTTGGATTAGGTTTAACTGGCTCTAAGTTAGTGGCTCAATATTATATTAATGATCCTAAAAAAACAGGGAAAGTAATTACTCTTTTACTTCTTGCTCTAATAATTTCAATTTTATTTGGAGCAGTAATATATTGGCTACTTGTGCCATTTGTTTCTAACCGTGTTTATAGAATCCCAGAGTTACTTTCAATTTTAAAACTTTCTTTGCCCTGGCTTGTTTTAATGTGTGTAAACCAGTTCCTTGAACCTGTTTTAGCTGGATTGCAGGGCTTTAAACCATTGATGCTAACCAGTTCCGTTTATAGCATACTGAATTTGCCATTAATTTTAGTGGGTTTATTTTTAGGAGGAGCAAACATACTTAAAGCTTTAATAATTGTTGGATCTATTGGTGCAGCTATACAGCTTTTACTTTTGCTTTGGGCTGTATATCTGGAATCTAAAAAATTTGGAATAGAGTTGTCATTTAAAGAACTTAGTCCATTAATACGTCCTGTTTTTTTTGACTTTAGCTTACCAGCATTTATAGGAAAAATAATGGAACAGCCACTAAGCTGGTTATCTATTTTTCTTTTGGTGAAATTTACTGGTAATCCTTCATATGTAGGGGGACTTACCATAATTACTACGATAAGAACATGGATACTTTATTTTCCTAATTTATTAGCGAGTACCTTAATCCCAATATTAACTGATATTTATCATACACGTGAGTCAGGTGATTTCAATCGTACATTGATTCTTAATCAACGTTTTTTGTGGTTTGTTACTTTCCCTTTTGTAGTATTGGTTTTAGCAGTTATACGTCCCACTATTGCTATTTTCTTTGGTAACTCGTATGAAGTATTTTGGTTTAGTGGAGCAGTCTTTTTGTTCTGGACTATACTGCTTCCGATTAATGAAGTGAATGATAAAGCAATGGTTGCAATGAATAAAATGTGGCTGTCATTGTCATTTCGAATTATTTATTTAATCTTGTTAGTTATAGGACTCTTGTTATTAATACCGAAATTTAATTTAAATGGATATGTAATTGCTTATGGATTGTCTTATTTTATATATGTTGCAGTCCAAACTATGTGGCTTAAAAAGATAACACAGGAACATATAAGTTCATTTTTTCCTCTTACCGTTTTTTCATGTTTTACCTTAACAATTAGCTTTTTTGTTGCATATTTTTGTAGTATAAATAAAGCTATTGTAAGTGGTTCTATTATTTTTTTTATTGTGCTTGTAATTGAATGGGTTTACTTAATAAAGGCTGAAGAAAAAACCCTTCTTGCTTCAATTTTAAAAAGATACCTAAAGAGATAATGTAAAGATTATGAAGTACAAGCTCAGGTATTATTCTGGTTACTTTATTATTAAGTTAGGTCGCAACAAATGACACCATTAGTCGTCACTGCTTTAGTAATCCGCAATATACTTCTATGAACAGTTTTATTTACTTTGAAGTATTTATTTTGGCACTTTTTCCAATTTTTCTTATAGTGAAAGAAAAAGGATTTAAATTATATAATCCAGCGATTCTGTTATCCATTATTTATTTTTTTGAATTTGGGATACCCTCATTATTTATGTCTTTAGACCCTCTGAAATTTTGGCAATTTAGCTTTTTCTCATTACAGTGCTTGCAAAGAAGTGTATTATTTATAATTTTGGTTTTCCTTTTATTTGTTCTTGGCTTTTATTCTCCACTTTATAACAGGCATATCAGAGCATTAGTGTTAAAGCTAATCAATAAATTACCACCGGTTAATGACTACACAATTGAGATCAAGAACTTGCCAATGCTTCTGATTTTTTTGTTTGTATTGGGGTGGATCTCAAGAATCCTTCTGGTTAAAATGGGAATGTATTATCATACGGAAGTCGGTTATAATCCAATAGTACAGCCGACTGGATTTAAACAAGTTGCTACATATGTAAATATTGGGTCTACTTTTCCACTGATTGGTTTGAGCCTTTGCTTTGTTGAATGGTTGAAGAATCAAAAGAAAATTTATTTTTTACTTCTCTCTATTCTTTTACTAATACCAGAAATAATTTATGCACTTCCTACTGGCAGTAAAGAAAGAATTTTGTTTCCTGTTGCCATTCTTATTTTTTTGTATTCATTAAAAACAAAATTAGCGATTGTTCCGATTTTATTTTCAATGCTTATATTTGTATTGTTTGTGTTTCCATTTGTTGGTATATATAGAAGTATCTTTTTAACTGGAGATGCTGTTCTTGATTTATCAAGAACTTTTGATATTTACTGGCATCAGTTCAGGTATTTTGATAAGGAAAATGTGAGTAAAATGTTTTATATGATTTTTGGTGAACGCTTGAATTACTCATTGGTTGTCAGTATTATTATTGAAAATACCCCAAAGATCTGGGACTTTAAACATGGATTTACTTACTTGTTTTTCATTATTTCATTTATACCAAGAATAATCTGGCCTGGTAAGCCTTCTATAACTAGTTTTGATAATGTATTTGGCAGGGATTATGGATTTCTTGGCCGATCAGACTACACAACATCGATAGATATGACGTGGGTAGGTGAAATGTTTATAAATTTTGGCTGGTATGGGATTCTTGTAGCTTTTTTATATGGAATAATATTCCAAACTTTGTATACATACTTTTTAAGACAAAAAAGGCTTAGTCAGCTTAGTGCAATTTTATATTCATTTGGGCTTTATTATATGGTTCGTGGAGGTGAGTTTGCTGCTCAGTTTTCAGGATTATTTAAAATTTACTTAGTAATTTTTATTTTAATGTATCCCTTTTTAAAAAGAGCAGAAGTTAAATAATGGATATTCTTCATATCGTTCCTTCTTATTATCCTGCTTTTAAACATGGAGGTCCAATTCAATCAATCTATCTTTTAAACAATGCTCTTGTGAAAAAAGGAATAAAAATTGATGTGATAACCACAAATAGTGGTTTAGAAAAAAGTCAGAACTTGATTCGTAGCTCCTGGACAGAGATTGAGGGTGTCAGGATAAGGTACTTCCCGTACTTTTTAGGAGAAAGTTATACTTTTTCTCCACGGTTGTTTGGAGCAACTTTGTTTGAGTCTAAAATATATGATTTGATCCATATTACAGCCATTTGGAATTTCCCGGTATTGGCAGGTTCTTTAGGTGCTGCTATTCATAAAAAACCATATATTATTTCACCGAGAGGATCTCTTTATGAAGAAGCGATGAACGTAAAGTCAGCATACCTTAAAAAACTTTATTTTGGCTTAGTAGCAAGGCACTATGTTAATAAGGCAGATGCACTGCATTTTACTACTGTTGATGAAAAAGAACGAGTAACTAGTTTCTTGAAACTAGAGAATCGTTCTTTTGTGATTCCTAATGGTTTTGATTTAGCAGGATTTAACAAACTTCCTGAAAAAGGATCATTTAAAAAAAAACATCCTATCTTAAGCGATAAGAAATATATTCTATTTTTAGGACGTTTAACTAAACAAAAAGGTCTTGATCTCCTTGTTGAAGCTTTTGGACAACTTACCAAGGATAGAAAAGATCTGTTTTTAGTGATTGCTGGCGGTGATGATGAAGGATATAAAAGTTTGGTTATGCAATGGCTAAGTAATCATGGATTGTTAGATAAGGTCTTATTTACCGGAATATTAACAGGTGGAGAAAAACTTTCAGCTTTTGTAGATGCTGAAATGTTTGTTTTACCTTCTTATTTTGAAAATTTTGGCATGGCTGTAGTTGAAGCAATGCTGTGTGGAGTTCCTGTAGTAATATCCAACAGGGTTGGCATATGTACAGAAATTCAGAAAAATAGAGCGGGTATAATTATTGACTTAACTCCAAGAAGCTTATTTACAGGAATGAAGTCTTTGCTGGAAAATCCTGACTTGAGCAAAAATATTTCTAAACAAGGAAAAAAGTTAGCTGAAGAGAATTATGATGTTAATAAAATAGCTGATATGATGATTAAAGCTTATGAGGGAGTTATTAACTGCCATAAAAATTGATTTGTTATGAAATTGCCAATAACAATTATTATTCTTACGTATAATGAAGAAAAAAACATTGAGGCATGCTTAAACAGTGTTTGTAGTTTTGCAAAGGAAATATTTATTGTTGATTCATATTCGACCGATAAAACTTTAGAAATAGCCAAACGCTATACTAATAATATTTATCAACACTCTTTTGAAACTCAAGCCAGACAATTTAACTGGGCTCTTGATAATTTGCAGATTAACACAGAGTGGGTAATGCGACTAGATGCTGATGAGAGAGTTACACAGGAGCTTGCAAATGAACTTTGTGAAAAACTATTGTCTTTTTCTTCCGATATAACAGGGTTGTACTTTAAGCGTAAAGTATATTTTATGGATAGGTTTATAAAGCATGGAGGTTATTATCCGACCTGGCTATTGAGAATATGGAGGAAAGGGAAAGCTCGTAGTGAAGAACAAATTTTAAATGAACACATTATTTTATTAGAAGGAAAGTCAGCCTACTTGAGGTACGACATAATTGATTGGAATCAAAAGGGGTTGAGCTTTTGGACTGAAAAACATAATAATTATTCTGCTAGATTTGCTAGTGAGCTTATTGCAATTAAAGATAGCTCCATTAAAGAATTAAGCTCAATTAATGTTTCATTGTTTGGCTCTCAGGAAGAACGCAAGCGCTGGTTAAAGCAAAACCTTTATGTCTCTCTTCCGCTTTTTATCAGAACTTTTATATATTTTATTTACAGATATTTTTTTAGACTGGGTTTTTTAGATGGGAAAGAAGGACTTATTTTTCATTTTCTTCAAGGCTTTTGGTATCCTTTCCTGGTAGATGCCAAAATCTGTGAGTATGAGAAGCAATTAAGAAAATGAGGATGTAATTTAAGCAGGATACAATGGATTCGAAAAGTTCAAATAAAGAGAATATAAAAAACTTTTGGAATAATTCCCCATGTGGGATTAGAAATGTTTCAGAACAAGAGGGTACTAAAGAATTCTTTGAAAAGGTAGAAAAAAACAGATATGAATTAGACCCCTTTTTGCCCCAAATTGCTCAGTTTAACAGATGGAAAGATAAGAAGTGTTTAGAAGTTGGATGTGGTGTAGGAACTGACTTTATTCAGTTTCTCCGAGGAGGAGCTGATATTTATGGTGTAGATTTTTCAGAGAAATCAGTTTCTTTAGCAAGAAATAGGCTTGAATTATTTGGTTTCGATAAGGAACGTATTAAAATTGCAGATGCTGAGAACCTTCCTTTTCCTGAAAACCATTTTGATTTTATTTATTCATGGGGAGTTTTGCACCATACTCTAAATATTGACAAGGCATTAGCTGAAGTGCACAGGGTACTTAAACAAAATGGCAAAATATGCATTATGCTTTATCATAAAGTTTCACTAGTTGCTTTACAATTATATGTTTTTCATGGACTTTTAAAACTAAATCCATTTAGAGGTATTGATGAGATTCTTGCTAATTGCTTGGAAAGCCCTGGCACAAGAGCATTTACAAAAGCTGAATTAAAAAAACTTTTTAAAGGCTTTAGTGATTTAGACATACAAACAGTTTTCACTCGAACGACTTGTGAAAAATTATATTCAAAAGCAGCTTAACCCATTTTGAGAATGTATGAGCTAGATGAGCAGCTCTCATTTCAAGTTTAGTGTAAATAGATTTGTAACACCTGACATAACGATTAGCCATATGTTCTTGTA
>JACQBQ010000051.1 GCA_016201905.1 Candidatus Melainabacteria bacterium
ATACAAGAACACATGGCTAATCGTTATGTCAGATGTTACAAATCAATGTTTACTAAACTTGAGATGAGAGCTGCTTTACTTGCTCACACATTCTCAAAGTGGGTTAAGCTGCTTTTGAACCTAATTTTTCACAGGTCGTTGTAACATAAATTACCTCCTTTAAGAAGCTTTTGGTTTTCTATTATACATCTCTTTTATTTCTTCCATGGTGACTCTTCTAAGTTTTATTTCTCCAGACCTAACACGCCTGTCATGCTCTTCATCTGCTTTAGGATCCATTTGATTGATTAGATCCTGTAATTCTCTTCGTGTAAGTTTTGTATAATCAATCTCTAAATTCATTGTCATCTACCTCCCCATCTTCATATATATAAAACACCCTTACATCAATTTCGCCTTTTGGTGGCTCAGTTTTTATTTTAATTGTATCTCCACTCATCCATATTTTATGCCAGTATAACTTATCATTTTTAAAGAATGTTAATAAGCTATATAGCTTAAATAGTTGGTCATCATTTGGATAATACCTTTCAATCATTGTAATTCGACCTTTATAATTAATAACATGCTGCAAGGTTTTAAACAATCAGTAAAAGTCTCTGATTTTGTTAATAAGCCAATTGTCATGGGCATTTTAAATGTCACACCAGATTCATTTTCTGATGGTGGGAAATATGTACAAATCGAAGATGCAGTTAAGCATGTAGAAAAATTAATTAAAGCCAAAGTAGACATCATCGATGTTGGTGGTGAATCTACAAGACCAGGTGCTACGCTAATCTCAGAAGAAGAAGAGTTAAAAAGAGTTATTCCTATAATTTATGAATTAAAAAAAAGATTCCCTGATATTTTTATCTCGATCGATACTTATAAGTCAAATGTTGCACAGCTAGCATTAGGTGCAGGGGTGAAAATGATTAATGATGTTTCAGGACTTACAATGGACCCGGATATGGTCAAGGTAGCAGCAAAAGCAAATTGCCCAATTGTAATTATGCATAATAAAGGAATACCAGCTACAAAACCAGATAAAAGCAATGCAGGTATTATTCAGGAGGTCTATAATTGGCTTCAAAAGCAATCTCAGTATGCCATTGATAATGGCATTAAAAAAGAAAATATAATAATTGATGTTGGAATTGGTTTTGGGAAAACCGCGAAAGAGGATTTGTATCTAATTGAAAATTCAAAAGAGTTTAAATCTCTTGGATTTCCAGTGTTAGTCGGACCTTCCAAAAAATCTTTTATTAAAAAACTTTTTCCTCAAGAAAATATTGAACAAAAGTCAAAGGAAATGGCTGAATTAGCAGTTAAAAATGGTGCAGATATAGTGAGGGTGCATCAACTATGACCCAGCTTTAGCAGCCTCTTTTGGTGGTTCTTTAGGCTCTTCTTCTTGCTTAGGATCTTCTTTTTTCTCGTACTTCTTTTTAATTTCTACCGTACCAGCTTTTTCAAAGACAATTACCATACCATCATCTTTCTTTTCTTCTTTTGATGATGCAGTTATTTGTAGTGAAGCAGAAGTATCTAATTTTGCAACTGCTGCACCTTCAGGGACTTCGTCTTTATGTTTTAAAGCAGCTCTAATCTTATCGCCTTCTTTAAACTTTCCGGCTAATATTTCTTCTGCAAGGGCATCTTCAATTAGTTTTTGAAGAGTTCTTCGCATTGGACGTGCGCCATAAGCCTGACTGTAACCATCTTTTACAAGTCTATCCTTTACTTCAGGTGATAGCTCAAGTCCCATACTCTTTTCATCAACACGTTTACCAAGATCCTTAAGCATAAGATCCAAAATCTTATGTAATTCAGCTTTTGTTAAGTGCTTGAAGATAATTATGTCATCAAGCCTGTTTAAAAATTCTGGTCTGAATGTTTTTTTCATTTCATCAGTAACTGTTGTCTTCATTCGTTTATAAACAGATTCTGGATCAGTAGAATGTTCAGTTGCAAACCCAACAGGCTGCAGTGATTCTATATTTCTTGCGCCTACGTTACTCGTCATAATTACAATTGTATTTTTAAAATTGATTACACGTCCTTTAGAATCAGTTAAACGTCCATCGTCTAAAATCTGCAGAAGTATATTAAATACATCAGGATGTGCTTTTTCAATTTCATCAAATAAGACTACGCTGTAAGGTCTTCTGCGAACGGCTTCTGTAAGCTGACCACCTTCGCCGTATCCTACATAACCTGGCGGCGAGCCGATTAATTTACTAACAGTATGCTTTTCCATGTATTCTGACATGTCGACACGAATAATGTTTTCTTCTGTACCGTAGAAAAATTGTGCAAGCGCTTTAGCAAGCTCAGTTTTTCCAACACCAGTTGGTCCTGAAAACATAAATGTGCCGATTGGTTTTTGTGGATTTTTTAATCCAACTCTGGCTCGTCTTATTGCACGTGATACAGCAGTAACTGCTACATCCTGTCCAATAACACGCTCATGTAAGATACCTTCAAGCTTTTGTAATTTTTCTGTTTCACCTTGAGTAAGTTCACCGACAGGTATTCCCGTCCACGAGCTTACGATATGAGCAATTTCTTCATCAGTAACAACAGGCTTATTTTTGTTTTGTGCTTCTTTCCATTTATTTTGAATCTCTTTTATTTGTTCTTTTAGTTCTGCTTCTTTATCGCGCAGTTGGCTTGCCTTTTCAAATTCCTGTGAACGAATTGACTGTTCTTTTTGTCTGCTTATTATTCTTAATTCTTTTTCAATTTCTTTCCCTTCTGGTGGAAGCGAGCTTGAGCGCAGCCTTACGCGAGAACTCGCTTCGTCAATTAAATCAATTGCTTTATCAGGCAGATAGCGATCGCTAATGTACCTATCTGAAAGTACAGCAGCAGCAATTAAAGCTGCATCTGCAATTATTAGTTTATGATGCTCTTCGTATTTTGGTCTTAAGCCACGTAATATTTCAATGGATTCGTCTACAGAGGGTGCATCTACCATTACTGGCTGAAATCTGCGTTCCAGTGCAGCATCTCGTTCAATATGTTTTCTGTATTCGTCCAGTGTTGTTGCTCCAATACACTGTAATTCACCTCTGGATAATGCCGGCTTTAAAATATTTGCAGCATCGATAGCACCTTCTGCAGCACCTGCACCGATTAGAGTATGTAATTCATCTATAACTATAATTACATTTCCTGCACCTCTAATTTCATCCATTATTTTCTTTAAGCGTTCTTCAAACTCACCGCGGTATTTAGTGCCTGCGACTAATAACCCTATGTCAAGCTGAACAATTCTTTTTTCCTGAAGAATGTCCGGGATATCGCCAGTCGAAATCCTTTGAGCTAGTCCTTCGGCAATAGCAGTTTTTCCAACGCCTGGCTCACCAATTAAAACAGGATTATTTTTTGTTCTGCGTCCTAAAATTTGGATTACTCTTTCAATTTCTTTTTCGCGTCCTACTACAGGATCTAATCTTCCTTCTGTAGCGGATTGTGTTAAATTAATTCCAAACTCGTCCAGTGTCGGTGTCTTTGATCTCCCTGTACCTACACCGCCTGCAGCTACACCAGTAGCGCCTGATTCACCGAGAAGTCTGACTATGTGTTGTCTAACCTTAGAAAGGTCAACGCCTAGATTTTCTAATACCCTTGCTGCAACTCCTTCACCTTCGCGGATTAAACCCAATAAAAGGTGTTCAGTTCCTATATAATTGTGACCCAGTTGTCTTGCTTCTTCCCATGAAAGTTCAAGGACTCTTTTTGCTCTTGGAGTAAAAGGAATTTCAACAGCTACAAAACCACTGCCTCTTCCAATTATTTTTTCTACTTCAATTCTGGCATCTTTTAAATTAACGCCCATTGATTTTAGTGTCTTTGCAGCAATACCTGTACCTTCTCCAATTAATCCAAGTAAAATTTGTTCAGTGCCTACGAAATTATGTCCAAGCCTTCTTGCTTCTTCTTGGGCCAGCATAATAACTTTTATTGCTTTTTCTGTGAATCTCTCGAACATGAGATTAATTGTCTCCCTTTTACTTAATAGTAACAATGGTCCTTAATTTCGTACCTAGTTAGGACCTATAGACCACAAAAATATATCTTCTAATCGTTCGTAAAGACGCCAACATCACTTTTTTTACTTGAATTTTAGTAAGTTGTACTAGGCATTTTAGGGATATTACATATAACTCTCTATGTTATTTCAAGATTATTGTTTGGTTATATCTGGGAATTTATAAAGACGCTAAGCTTCTTTTATTTTGTATTTGTTTAAATGTTTTAGCTAATGTTGAATCAGGAATTTCTATAATTATATCTTCTATATTTTTAAAACCTGCATAGCTTGCAAGGCTTCCTTTTATATTTACTTTGCCAGTCAAAGTAAGCTTTTTATCTGTTAAGGATCCTTTTAATGGACCTTGAAAAGTTACTTTACCTGGAGGCAAAATACCAACAGGATCACCAACGCCATCTACTGCTATGTTTATACTGCCATTTGAACCATTAAAATCACCGTCAATTTTTGTTTGGAAATCAATGTTGCATTGACATACCTTACCAATACCAGTTGCTGTTCCTTTTATTTTGCTGTCCTCTACTGATAATAATATTGAACCAGTACCTTGTAATTTGTCAGATACTTTAAAGATATATGGAAATTCTTTGGTTGAAATATCGTAATAAGAAGAAGTTCTACCTTCGTTTAAAAGTTTTGCGTAATTTATGTTTACTGTATTTGTAGACATGAATAAAAGTATTAAAATTAGTAAAGTTGAAAAATAAGCTATTCTCAAAATCTTTTCTAAATTTGGATTTGTATTTTGGTCCATAAACTTTGATTCTTTGATCGTTGTGTATTTATACTTTGAACAATATAAAACTCAATAGACAATTAAACCATGAAGCTTCAATTATAACCCTAATTAATTAGAGAATATTTAGATTTGACGAGTGAGTGTCTTCAGTAGTTTCTTAAGGTTTGAGTTTATCTTTAGTTTTCAGCGTTATCAATAGACTATAACGACTTGTGAAAAATTATATTCAAAAGCAGCTTAACCCATTTTGAGAATGTATGAGCTAGATGAGCAGCTCTCATTTCAAGTTTAGTGTAAATAGATTTGTAACACCTGACATAACGATTAGCCATATGTTCTTGTA
>JACQBQ010000044.1 GCA_016201905.1 Candidatus Melainabacteria bacterium
TACAAGAACATATGGCTAATCGTTATGTCAGGTGTTACAAATCTATTTACACTAAACTTGAAATGAGAGCTGCTCATCTAGCTCATACATTCTCAAAATGGGTTAAGCTGCTTTTGAATATAATTTTTCACAAGTCGTTAAGGGGTCACGGACGCAGGTAAAGCCGTTGCAGCAGAACTGTTTGCGGCTTAAATCACACTTGTCACCAAGAGAGCACTTGACACCGGTTACCGACTGGCATGTACCTTTGGAGGAGCCTTGGCAGAATTGGCACGTCTTCTCGCCAGTCATAATATCGGTGAAGACCTGACAAGTTCGCATTGAAACACAATTAAATTCTGGAGCACATATGGTTCCGTTGTCAACGATGCAGGGAGTATCTATGCCTCCTTTTCCTTTAGGTGAACAGCTCCCCCCTTTTTTTCCTCTATAGAAACCATGATCTGAACAGGTGTTTGGGGAGGGAAATACTGCAGGAGTTGAACAATCATCAGAATCTGTCCATCCAGTGTTACAATGACAGTTCCCATTTTTTCTACAACGACCATGACCTGAACAGTTGTTTGGGCAGAAAGATGACATACTAGGTTTAGTATGGCTGCCACAATTTGCAACACATACAGTTGGACCTACCTCTGGAATAGGAGCAAGACTCTGAGCAAATGAGAGGGAGGGTAATAATAGGAAAAACAATAACGAGGTAAGAAATGATCTAATTAAAAAGTAAATTTTATTTCTCATTTAGCTATGTATAAATTATCATGGATTTCTCTTTTATGTTTATCTGTTAACTTAGAAATTAATAAAGTGGCTAGTAGATTTTAATTTAAGCAACTTTTCTTAGAATAAATATAAGACTTTTCCATTATTATTCTGATTCAGGTTTCATTTTTTCTTGATAAACAAAATTTGACATTATGTATATAATACAGAATAAAAAATTCACTATTTATTCATAACTTGAAATGATGGTTGTGCATCTTGTCCAATATTTTCTAAGTGGATTAAGCTACTTTTTTGAATCTAATTTTTCACAAGTTGTATGAGATTTTAATGTTGAGGTAGTATCCCCCAAGTGTTAACATCCTTTGTAAATTTATTTACATAATCTTACAAAATTGCCTTTGGGTTTATTCATCATATTATCTGCTTTTACAAAGTGTAGGATTGGCACTCAGTGAAGCCTTTATATTTCTTTGCAATAAAAGTTTTATTCCTTGTAAAGAAGGGTACTTGGATGAATAGACAGACAATACTCTTATAGTTTTTAACTTAGGTGTTAATTAAAAAGAGAAAATCTATGAAAAGAATTTCTATTGTTTTTTTACTACTTGTAGCAAGTCTATTTTTTTCTACAGGCTATAACAAAGCATACGCTGCCAAAAAGAAAAATACTTCAGCTCCCCAATCTATACAAGTTATAAATAATGAAGGTA
>JACQBQ010000045.1 GCA_016201905.1 Candidatus Melainabacteria bacterium
AATTGATCAAGAAGGATACATTTATGTTTGGAATACAGATGGCAATTCAAAGAATAATGAATGGCCAGTGTATATGCACGACAGCAATCAAACCGGAAACTATCATTATAAAGTAATTGTTTCAGTAACACCGACGCCAACTCCGACTCCGACTGCGACACCAACGCCAACCCCAACCCCGACACCAACAGTAACACCAACGCCAACTCCAACATCTACACCAACACCAACCTCAACACCTAACAGTTGTTGCACCTGTATAAGTGGGGAATTAAATTGTCAAACTCCAGGAAAATGTGCACCTGGTGATCAAGGAAATCTTGCATGCTTTGACAATATATTTATTTGTTGTAATGGGGCAAATTGTAAATCAACAACACCATATTGTAGCTCCTCCACTCCAACACCGACACCAACGCCAACTGCAACACCTACACCAACTCCGACTGCAACGCCAACACCATGTATCGTGGGGATAATTACTGAATATCCTATCCCTACAACTAGCAGCAATACTTATGATCTCACTTTTGGTCCAGATGGTAATCTATGGTTTACTGAATTTGGCACAAACAAAATTGGTAAAATTTCTACTGTTGATGGTGTAATCACTGAATATCCTATCCCTACAAGTAACAGCATGCCTCAGATTATCACCACAGGCCCAGATGGTAACCTTTGGTTTACTGAAGGTAGCGCAAGCAAAATCGGTAAGATTACAACTGGTGGCACAATCACTGAATATTCTGTTAACAGTCCTTCTAGCATCACTGCTGGTCCAGATGGCAATCTATGGTTTACTGAATTGTTCACAAACAAATTTGGCAAAATTACAACTGGTGGCACAATCACTGAATATCCTATCTCTACAATTAGTGGCGAGGTTCTTGATGACATCACTTTCGGTCCAGATGGCAATCTATGGTTTACTGAATTTGTCACAAACAAAATTGGTAAGATTTCTATTATTGATGGTGTAATTACTAGATATCTAATTCCTTCAAATAGTGGACCTCCTGCTTTTACCAGCTCTCCTGGAGACATCACTTCTGGTCCAGATGGCAATCTCTGGTTTATTGAAGCTGGCACAAACAAGATTGGCAGGATTACAACTGGTGGCACAATTACTGAATATCCTGTTAACGTCGTTTCTAGTATCACTGCCGCTCCAGATGGCAATCTTTGGTTTACTGAAGCTGGTACAAACAAAATTGGCAGGATTACAACTGGTGGCACAATTACTGAATATCCTATTTCTACAATTAGCAGCAATCTTCTTTATGAGATCACTTCTGCTCCAGATGGCAATCTATGGTTTATTGAAAGTAACACAAACAAAATTGGCAAATTTAAGTTTGCTTGTATTTCTTCCACTCCTACTCCAACGCCAACAGCGACGCCAACGCCAACATCTTCCCCTTACAAATGTGTATTGGAAAACAATGAATTTAAATCCCAAAATGGAGGATGTCAGGATACATTTACAAATCTTGTATGGGGTATAAGATTACCAGATACACTTAATTGGAATAATTCAATTTCTAGCTGCTCAAATTATAAGGGTGGGAATTATACTGATTGGAGATTGCCTACAAGTAGTGAGTTAGAAGATATAGCAGCAGGTGGTGTTAAAGCATACACGAATATTTATGGGAGCACAGTTTCATTAAACAGGTACTGGTCTTCTACAGAAGTCAATGTTACTCAGGCAGTATCAGAGTGGTTAGGAGCAATTAGCACAGTTAACTCAGATAAAAGTTTGTTATTCTCAGTGGTTTGTGTTAGAAGTCTTCAGACAACACCAACGCCAACAGCTACTCCAACACCAACACCGACAGCTACACCAGCAGCGACTCCTACACCAACCCCGACCACAACTCCTACAGCAACCCCTACACCAAAACCAACCTCAACACCAACACCTACTCCGACAGCTACACCAACGCCGGCGGTGACTCCAACTCCGATACCTACTGCTACTCCATCACCAACAGCAACTCCGACTGCGACGCCAACAGCTACTCCTTCTTCCTGTAACCCTACCGTAACAGTGAAGATAGAAACACTTCCAACTGGTAAACGTGATACCTCTGCTGTCTGGAACCCTTCTGCCAATAAGGCTTACATCTTTGGTGGTACTGGAAATACCGGATCGCTAAATAACATTACTGAATATAATCCTACTTTAATGACAGCTGCTAATATTTCTACACTTCCTTTAGCATCATCTTCGACTTCTGCTATTTGGAATCCTAATTCCAATAAAGCCTATATCTTTGGAGGAGCAGTAGGAACAAATACCGATATTTATGAATTTGATCCTGCTACAAATTCTACCACTGTAGTTGCATCATTCCCTTCAGGAAGAAATCAAACTTCAAGTGTATGGGACACTACCAACAATGTAGCTTATATTTTTGGAGGTTATCAGGCTAGTGGATTTTTAAGTGACATTCTTAAATTTGATCCTATTACAAAGTCTGTAACTAAGATTGCCAGTCTTCCTACAGCTAGAGGCAGTACCTCTGCTGTTTGGGATACTGTAAAAAATAAAGCCTATATTCTTGGAGGTTATAGTACTACATGGTTAAATGACATACTTGAATTTGACCCCGTTACAAAATCTGTTACGAAAGTCTCTAGCCTTCCTTTAGTACTTAATAATGCTGGTTGTGCTTGGGATTCTACAAAAAATAAAGTTTATCTTTTTGGTGGCAATAGTACTAATGGTGCAGGACAAGACTCTATTATTCAATATGATCCTGCAACAAAAACAGCTACTCAAATAGCTAAACTTCCATCTATAACTTACAGTTCATCCAGCATTTGGGATACAAATAAAAATGTGGCTTATGTTTTTGGAGGAGTTACCAGCGATTACTCAAATCAGATTATTGAATTTAATCCTTGTTCAACGGGTTCTACTCCTACTCCAACTCCTATCCAAACCTGTAATAATCTTAGCTTCTCTCCCACTTCTATTGACTCTTCTAATTCACAAACAAGTGCTTCTGCTGATTTTAATGGTGATGGAAAGTTAGATCTGGTTACTGTAGATTTTAATTTAAACAATGTTTCAATCTTTCTTGGAAATGGAAATAGCTCTTTTGGAAACCCCACTACCTATTCCGTAGGCTTAGCTCCTTCTTCAATTGCAATAGGTGATTTTAATAATGATAAGAATCTAGATTTGGCTACTACCAACTACCAATCACAAAACATTTCAGTTCTTCTTGGAAATGGAAATGGTACTTTTGGTACTGCTTCTAATTATTCTGTTGGAAAAAGTCCTGAATCTCTTAAAACTGCTGATTTTAATGGCGACGGAAAACTAGATTTAGCTAACGTAAATTATTTCTCACAAAACATTTCAGTTCTTCTTGGAAATGGTGACGGTACTTTTGGAAATCCTTCCTATTATAGTGCCGGGATTTATCCTGCATCATTTGCAGTTGGTGATTTCAATGGCGATAAAAAATTAGATTTAGCTGTTGTATATGGCTTAGACACTGCATCAATCCTTCCTGGAAATGGAAATGGTACTTTTGGGAGTCCTATGAATTATCTTTCTGGAGGGCGGGCTTTGTTTGTTGAAACCAGTGATCTCAACCATGATGGAAAATTAGATTTAGCATTTATAAACACCTATGATCAGAGCTTCTCAATTTTACTTACAAACCAAGGTGGATTTGTAAGTCCTACCAACTATACTTTTAAAGGCAATCCTACATCTGTTACAATCCTTGACTTAAACCATGATGGAAATTCAGATTTAGTAATTAGATCCGTTTCCTCAACAGGTTCTCTTACTAAAACAATTACTATCTTTTTTGGAAATAGTGATGGTACTTTTAACAACAATGCTTTTAATTATTCCACTCAAAATTATCCTACTTCTACCACACCTGGTGATTTTAATAGCGACGGATATCTTGACTTAGCAGTTGGTGGCTGGTATGGAACTTACATCCTAAATACTGTTTGTTCATCTACACCAACTCCAACTCCAACACCTTCTGCCACTCCAACACCAACACCTATTGCAACGCCAACAGCAACCCCGACAACTACACCAACATCAACTCCATGCACTATAACTGAATATCCTATACCTACAAGCTACAGTCTTCCCTATGACATCACTTCTGGTTCAGATGGCAATAAATGGTTTACTGAAATTTATGGAAATAAAATAGGCAGGATTTCTCCTGCTAACGGTATAATCACCGAATTCAATATCCCTACAAATAACAGTCAGACTGTTCATATAACCGCAGGTCCTGATGGTGCTCTATGGTTTACTGAAGCTACTGGAAATAAAATAGGCAGAATTAATACTAATGGTACGATCACTGAATACCCACTCCCTACATTTAACAGTCATCCTTATGACATCACTTCTGATCTAGATGGTAATCTCTGGTTTACTGAAAGTGGTCAAGGTGGAATTGGCAATATAGGTAAAATTGGTAAGATTTCTTCTGCTGATGGCATGATCATTGAATATCCACTCCCTACAGGCAACAGTCCTCGTAATATTACTTTTGGTCCAGATGGCAATCTCTGGTTTACTGACGTTGGTCTAGATGAAATTGGCGATATAGATAAAATTGGCAAGATTACTACTAGTGGCATAATTACTACATACCTACTTCCTATAGCTAGTAGTGTTCCTGAGGGCATTACCACAGGTCCAGATGGTAATCTCTGGTTTACTGAATGGGCTGGAAATAAAATAGGCAGGATTACAACTGGTGGCGTAATCACTGAATATCCAATTCCTATAGGCTATCCTTCTGAGATCATCACAGGTTCAGATGGCAATCTTTGGTTTACTGAAGCTAGTAAGGTAAATAGAATTGGAAGGATTACAACTGGTGGCGTAATCACTGAATATGCTATCCCTGCAAATAGTAGTACTCCTCGTGGCATTACCACAGATCCAGATGGCAATCTCTGGTTTACTGAAGGTGATGTAAATAAGATTGGTAAATTTAAATTTAATCCCCCTTGTCTTTTATTAGCAACACCAACTCCAACACCTACTCCAGCACCAACTCCAAAGTCTCTTCAATACCACCTTGATCAAATACCTGGTCAACAAATCGGAGTTGCTTATTCTTTAAAAGCACAATCAGTTGACTTTAATAAAGATGGAAATCCTGACCTGTTAGCAGCAATTAATGTTCAAGGAGGTGCAAATACTTTATTATATAAAGGGCAAGGTAATGGTAATTTCTCTGCTTTCAGTACGATCATAAACAATGGTAGATTTGACGGTATAGGTGATTTCAATAATGACTCTAATCCTGATATTGTAATATTAAAACCAAATAGTAGTTTAACTCTAGACATTGTAGCTTATATAAATAATGGAAGTGCTTCTTTTACACCTACCACTACCGCTACTTCAATAAGTCTTCCAAAATTTTCTGGACAAAGTCTAATTACAGGTGACTTTAATAGTGATAGTAAGACCGATCTATTGGCACAAGTTAGTGACATAAACCAAACAACCTTTTATCTCCTTCTTGGTAATGGTACTGGACACTTTATACAAAGTGGAACTTTAACACCGTCTGTTTCTCCATATTCGAACCTTGTGGCTGGAGACTTTAACAAAGATAGTAAGCTTGATTTTGCATATGTTGGGTCAGACCCAACATATGGTGGAAGCCCCTCGTTAAGAGTTTTTATAAATAGTAGTGGTTCATTTACAGAAACTGTTGGAACCGATGGTATTAGCACTATAAGCATATTACCAAAAACGATAATAGCTCAAGATTTTACTGGTGATGGAAATCTTGATATAGCTGGAGGAAATAACTTGACTATATCAAGTGTACAACAAGGTTATACAATCTGGGATGCCAAAGCTGAAATTTATAGAGGGCATGGAGATGGAATGTTTGATAATCAAATTTCATATAAATATGGTGCAATAGATAAAACATCAAATGGACTCCAAACTGCAATTCGCACATCATATGCAGCAGCAGATTTAAATAAAGATGGTAAATCAGATTTAATTGCAAGTGGGTATGATGGACAGGTTTATGTCCTTTCAGGTAATTCCACAGGTCTTGATAAACCTATGCAAAGAGCTGTTGCAAGAGCTGCTGTAACTTTAGTAACTAACGATTTTGATAAAAATAACTTACAGGATGTTGGAGCATTCATAAGTACTGTTTATTATGACGGTAATCTAAACTATCTACCAGGGTTCTTTACAATTTTCCTTAATAAGGAATATCCAACATCTGCATATCATTTACATAAAACACAAACATCTACTGATTCACCATTTACTTTGACTTGTCCAAGTGGAAGTATGATTGCAAATTACACATCTATAACTGGGCAAGGCTGTCCAGTTAGTGGTAAGTGTCCGCAAAGTTGTGGAAGTTGTAGTATTGGAAGTGATTCATGTACTTCTCCTTATTATTATTCTTGTGTCCAGTGTGAAGCTGGTTGTAGTCAAATTTATGATTTAGATATTACTTGTACTTTTACTTCATCAAAATTGCTGCCAATGGCACGAATATCAGAACCAGCAGCAGCACCTCCTACAGACACAACATCCAGAATAAATCTTATGCACAACAATAATCAAACCACAAAAAAATCCGGAGCAACAGGTAAAGGAAAAGGAAAATAAAAGCTAAGGCTTAAAAACATTGCAGATGATGATAGATCTGCTTGTGGTGGAGAACTTTTATTATGAAGGAGCGTAATACTCCGTGGCTTGCCACGAGAGATATAAGCGACGAATAACAAACCGACTTTTCCGACGACTGGTGACGAAGTCATTAACTTCGCGAAATACCCTGCGGGCTTGCCCCAGGGATAGCGATGAAACCCATATATCCAGTAATAGCAGCGACACTTCTAGGAGCAATAACTACTGGCAATAAAAATTTAACCCTACCACAAGTTAGAGGACAAATCGCTAATTCTTCTAATCGTGAAGAGATTTCCAAATTACTTCTTAAAGAGGTAATGGATGAGAGTGAAAAAATATTTTCCGGGATATGCGCAAAAATAAAAAGATTCAAGGAAGATCCTGATGCAAAGGAATATTCTGTAGAGTTCACATTTAAAATAATCAAAGGACTAAAAGGAATTAATAATAAAGATGAAATCAAAATTAAACATTATGATACTGCTAGCTTAAATGGTTACAGAAGAGGACACAAATATATTTTATTTCTTCCAGCGCCAATTAAAGGCTTTACTCCTCCTCTTGGACTCTATGGGCGATCGAATCGTTTTGAAGTTTATGAAAAAGTGGGTGGTGACTTTGTGGTACACCAAAAAAGAGACATTGAATATGAACAATTTGTAAAAACCATTAAAGAGATCCAATCTAAGAATTGTAAATAAAGTTCAATCTAAGGCTTGGTTTAAGCCAAAAAAACACTTTAGCCCATGTGTAATATCGCGCAAGTTATCTTGATAGTATATTGCGCATTCTTGCGCAATATTGTACAATACAACTATGATTTCTTTTAAACCATCAGAAAAACTTGAGAAAGAACTTAAAAAGATTCAAGAACAAATAGTAGAAGTATATAAAGAAATAGAAACATTTACTCAGGAAGAAAAGAACTACATAAAAAAACAAGCATTTATAAGTAGTATAGGTGCATCTACTAGAATAGAAAACGCAGTGCTTACTGATATTGAGGTCGAATGGGTAGACACAACATTAACCAAAGATGGAAAGACTACTGCTTTTCCACTTAAGAAAAAATATATTTTAAATAAGCTTTCAAAAGATAGGGAGAGAAGCATAGAAGAAGTTGCAGGTTGTAGAGAGGTGTTACATACTGTTTGTAGCCAATATAAAGAACTTTTCCCTCTTACTGAATCTACGATTCGAAGCTTACATAACGATTTACTTATGTACTATGAAAAAGCTACAAGGTATAAAGGAAATTATAAAACAGTAATAAATAAAGTAATATCGGTAAATCATGGCACTGGAAAAGAAAAAATAGTACTTGAACCTGTACCACCAGGTATCCAAACAAAGACTGCAATGGATGAATTAGTTAGTTGGTATAACAGAACTATCCACGAATATCGTCATCCTATTTTAGTAGCATGTGAATTTAATTTTAGATTTTTAGCTATTCACCCATTTCAAGATGGAAATGGAAGACTAGGAAGAGCTCTTTACATACTTTCTTTACTGCAGTCGGATGATAAATATTTATCCGGAATAACACCCTACATTGCAATAGACAGGCACATTGAACAAAGAAGAGCTGAATACTACTCTGTTTTACATAAGGTTTCAGGTGGTAAATTTCATCAAGATCCAAATAAATATAAATACGAACCTTTATACTGGTTTTTTATCAAAGCTATTAGTGAATCTTTGGAAGATATAAACATTTATAGAAATAAATATAAACATCTAACTGAACTTTCAGAATCATCAGTTAAAATTTTAAACTGCTTTAAATCAAGTCCTAAAAAAAGGATTCAAGTCATGGAACTTGAAAAAGACATAAAATTGCCTAGAAGAACCATTCAATATTCACTAAATATGTTAACTAAAAAAGGCTTTTTACAAAAAACAGGTAAAGGTGCAGGAAGTAGATATCAGTTAATTTTTTAATTAACTAGGCTTACGGGGTGATTCTATCCGCCAGACGGATCCGCTGAGGCGAAGAACTTTTTGAAAAGCTATCCAGAAAAGATTTACGGGAAGGTGGCTTAGCTTTAAATTTATCTATTTCCCCCACCATTGTTGCCCTTTAGAAGCCCTATTAAGATTAATACTAGTATCAAACATTCCTTTTGCTGCTTTATCAAATAAATCACTCATCTCTCTAGCTTTCATCCTTTCTTCAGCATCAAGTTTTCCATCACCATTCACATCAAATGCATGAAGTACTTCATTTCCTTCCAAAGCAAAATTATGATTTTTGTCAGATTTTGCTAAAACTTTATATATTGCAATACTAGGATGCTGACTAAATTTTTCCTTCTCACTTGAAGAACCAATGTAAAAACCTGAAGTAAATAATCCTGCACCAGCTACTATTGCTCCTCCTGCTTTTGTCAAAATATTCATTTTTTCTTTCCTCCAATCTTACATTTGATTATATTACAACTGGGGACTGTGCATCACGTTCGAACCCAGCTTATTAAAATTAAACCATATATTTATAGTAAAAAGGTGGCTTGATCGCACAGTGTCAGATTTGCTTAATTTGGGTTTAGTATTACAAAGTGATTTATAATTAGTCCTGTTATGAAAACTACAGAACCTCATAAGGGTGAAATTATAATTTATAAGACTAAAGATGGCAAAACCTCTTTGGATGTAAAACTTGAAAAAGAAACGGTTTGGCTCAGCCAAAAACAAATGGCTGAATTGTTTGATTGCAGTGCTGACAATATAGGATTACATCTTAAGAACATATTTAAAGCTAAAGAATTAAATGAAAATCAAGTTACCGAGAATTCCTCGGTAACTGCTTCTGATGGTAAGAAGTACAAAGTAAAGCACTATAACTTAGATGCTGTAATATCTATAGGATATAGGGTCAATTCTATTAGAGGTACACAATTCCGTATTTGGGCAACACAAGTTTTAAAAGACCATATTATTAAAGGTTACACCCTAAACCCAAAAAGGCTTCCAGAAGTAAACTTTAAAGAACTTGAACAAGCATTGGTTCTTATAAAAGGTACTTTGAATAATAAAGAGCTTACTAGTAATGAAGCTACGGGCCTTTTAAAAGTGATAACTGACTATGCTAATTCATGGATATTACTTCAACAATATGATAAAAATCAATTAGAAGAACCAAAGAAAAAACACAAGCCAAAGTATATTATTACCTATGAAAAGACCCTTGAAGCAATTTCAAGATTAAAAGCAGATTTAAAATCCAAGAAAGAAGCTTCAGATTTATTTGGGAATCAAAAAGATAAGTCTTTTGAAGGAATAGTTGCAAACCTTTATCAAACTTTTGCTGGCAAAGAACTTTATCCAAGTATTGAAGATAAAGCAGCCCATTTACTTTATTTCATAATAAAAGATCATCCATTTACGGATGGAAATAAAAGAATTGGTGCATTTCTGTTTATTTTATATTTATCAAACAATGGATATCTGTTTAAGGCAGATGGAGAAAGAAAAATAAATGATAATGCCCTTGTAGCTTTAGCCTTACTCATAGCTGAAAGTAATCCAAAGCAAAAAGATGTAATGGTAAAGCTGGTTATGAACTTTATAAGTAACTAACTGAGACTTACCACTTAATCAACTGGGCTATGCAACAATCTTATCCGCCTACAAAGTGGGCAAGACTTCGCCCTGAAAGAAGTCATCTCAAAAGTACCTCAAAGCAATAATCACTGAAGCTATGATACAGAAAGCTTTATAGACATATTTAATTCTATCAAAGCAAACATTTATCCGACGAAAGTTAGCAAACC
>JACQBQ010000053.1 GCA_016201905.1 Candidatus Melainabacteria bacterium
CAAGAACACATGGCTAATCGTTATGTCAGATGTTACAAATCAATGTTTACTAAACTTGAGATGAGAGCTGCTTTACTTGCTCACACATTCTCAAAGTGGGTTAAGCTGCTTTTGAACCTAATTTTTCACAGGTCGTTATAAGATCTTTTATAAAAAAGTCAGGGAAAAACTTTTCAGATTTTTTAACTTCAGAAATTTCCTTATTCATGCCATACATCTGGACTAGAAATAAGTGAATTCCAACTAATGCAAAAAATATAAATGGCAAAATCACCACATGTATTGCATAGAATCTGCTTAACGTTGTCTGGGTAATTATTGCTCCTCCCCTAAGATTCATAGCTAAAACTTCCCCGGGGAGTTTGAAAATACCGGGTAAAAAACTGGTACTGCTTTGTAGAATTTCCATTCCAACTTTTGTAGCGTTGACAGCTATTTGATGCCATGGAAGCAAATAACCACTAAATCCAAATCCCAGAGTAACTGCCATTAACAAAACCCCGGTTATCCATGTGAACTCGCGCGGCTTCTGATAAGACTTTGTAGCAAAAACTGTTAGTAAATGTATGACTGCAAAAAATATCATAAAGCTACTTGACCATGCATGAAGATTGCGAACCAGAAATCCATATGGTACATAATGATTTAGATATTCAATACTCTGAAATGCATTTACTATGGTTGGCTGATAATACGGTAAAAGCAGAAGCCCTGTTACAAGCTGTATTAAAAAACAAAGCATAGTCATACCGCCAAGGTAATAAATCCAGCTTGCTTTATGTACAGGCACTTCTTTTTTTAGTATAAGACTCTCGAAATTTATTTTTTCTAGTGGAAATCTTTCTTTTAATTTTTTTATTATAGACTCAAGCATGTTTTACTATATAAATCTTATTTTCTTCTACTATAAATGGAACCATTGGTAGAGGTAATTTGGCAGGTCCTTCCAAAGCTTTTCCTGTATCTAATTCAAAATAAGTAATATGGCATGGACAAAGTAATCTGCCTTTATTTAATTTGCTTTGAACTGTACAGCCTAAGTGGGTGCAAACACTTGATATTAAAACTGGATTGTTGTCTTTTCCGAGAAATGCAAGTGCTGGTTTTAAATTAAAATCTACAAATGGTAAACCCTCTTTTTTCTTTAAATCCTTTAATCCACAAATTAAAATTTTGTCTTTAAGTAATCTTTCTTCTCTAAGTTTTTCTAAATGAACACTTCTATCCAGATTCTGAATCTTTTCTTCAACAAGTTTTGCTTCTTGTTCTTTTGTTAAATTTGGTCCACTAATGTATCTTAGTATTTTATTTAATAAGTTAGTTGTAAGAGCAATAAAACCACTTACTGTAATTGATAACCAGATTAAAAAATCCCGCCTGTGCATTAACTGTATTATATATCGCAGCTGCCACAGCTATGTTCACAGTGGGAAGTTTTTTCAAGCTCTCTTGCTAGTCTTACAAAGTCACAAACTTCAGAAGTACCATCATTTATACAGCGCTCTGTAGGTGGCTTTGCAGTTTTTGCCAGATCTGATATAGAAACTATACCAACTAACCTGTCATTTTCTACTATTGGTACTCGCCTTACCCCATATTCACTCATTAACATAATTGCATCTGAAGCAGTAGCACTTGGAACTGTTCTAATTGGATTTGTACTCATACATTCATAAATTTTTGTTCTCTTGGGTTCTTTTCCAATTGCAGTACACCTGATTACAATATCGCGATCGGTTAAGATTCCAACTAGAACACCATCCTCTTTTATGACAGGTAAGGTTCCAATATTTTTACTTGCCATTAGAACTGCTGCGTCAAATATTGTTTGATTTGGATATACAGTATGAACTTCTTTTTGCATAATTTTTTTAACTGTTAATTGTTTGGTTTTTTCATTCATTTTAGTTACCTCCCAAGTACACAATACCTCCTAACTTAATGTGTATCCCCCGCCTTAAGACTGATTTCAATCAGCCTAAAGAGTGGTTAGAGTTAAAAACCACTCTTTTCCAGCAGCTTAAGTAATCAAAAAATACCTAAATGTTTTGGTTTGAAAGAACAATTTGTAATTGAATTAAAAACTCATATAAAAAAGATATAAAATGTTCATTGAAACTTTTTAAATATGATTGATATTTTTTTTATTAGTTTGATAACTATTTTTTTTATTTCTTGCTTAGCATATATTTCAGTATGTGAAAGGCTTTAGGATAGAAAATGCTTCTTGAGTTTATTCTTGGTGGAACAGTTACTATTGGGTTATTGATTTATCTGATTTATGCATTGGTAAATCCTGAAAGGTTCTAAAATATATGAATCTAAATGGCATTTTACAAATCATCCTTTATTTTTTCGTAATCCTTCTTTTGATAAAACCAATTGGTTTATATATGACTAGGGTCTTTAATAAAGAGAAAACTTTTTTTGACCCAATACTTTGTCCAATTGAAAAATTAGTTTATAAACTTAGTGGAGTAAACTCAAAGGAAGAACAAAATTGGCTTGAATATGCAAAATCTCTAATTTTATTTAACCTTATTGGTGTTGTAGTTCTGTACAGTATTCTGCGGTTTCAAAATATCTTGCCTTTTAATCCTACAAAGAGTGATTCTATTTCACCAGACCTTGCTTTTAATATTGCTGCTAGCTTTACTTCAAATACAAACTGGCAATCCTATGTTCCTGAGGGTACCATAAGTTACTTTACTGAAATGCTTGGCTTAACTGTACAAAACTTCCTTTCAGCAGCTACTGGAATTGCTATGGCTATTGCATTTATCCGTGCACTTGCAAGAGAACAATCCAATACTATAGGTAACTTCTGGATAGATTTGGTTCGTTCAACATTGTGGGTATTACTTCCACTTTCTTTTATATTTTCAATGATTTTTGTTTTTGAAGGTATTCCTCAAAATTTAAAACCCTATGTCCATGCAAGAACAATTGAGGGTAAAATCCAAATACTTCCACAGGGACCAATAGCATCCCGTGAAAGCATTAAAGCAATTGGGACAAATGGAGGTGGAATCTTAAACGCAAATTCGGCGCATCCATATGAAAATCCGTCCCCGCTTACAAACTTTTTACAGCTTATTGCAATATTTTTAATCGGTGCAGCACTTACAAATACTTTTGGAAGAATGGTCAAGGATGAGCGCCAAGGATGGGTATTATTTACTGCAATGGGGATTCTTTTTTTATTCGGTGTATTTGCTTCTTACTATTTTGAGTCGCTTGGAAATCCACTTCTGAAAGATTTTGCGAAGATAAATATGGAAGGGAAAGAAGTTAGATTTGGAATCCTTGGTTCTGTTTTATACGCTATTGTCACGACTGCTGCATCATGCGGAGCTGTTAACAGTATGCACAGCAGTTTTTTACCAATTTCTGGAATGATGCCTCTAATTAATATAATGCTTGGTGAAATAATAATCGGAGGTGTTGGAGTAGGCTTAAGTGGCATGTTTCTTTTTGCAATAATTGCAGTATTTATTGCTGGTCTTATGGTTGGCAGAACCCCTGAATACCTGGGCAAAAAAATTGAAACTAAAGAAATAAAAATGAGTGTGCTTGCAGTTTTAATACTGCCGCTTTGTGTACATTGCTTTAGTGCATTTGCATGTACTACTCCCTGGGGTGTAAGAGGTCCATTAAATATGGGACCACATGGCTTTAGTGAAATCATCTATGCTTTTAGTTCAGCAAGTGGGAACAATGGTAGTGCATTTGCCGGACTAAATGCCAATTCCTTTTTTTATAACCTTACAACAGGTCTTGCAATGCTAATAGGAAGATTTTTAATAATTGTTCCTACTTTAGCTATAGCGGGCTCATTAGTTAGAAAAAAATTAGTACCACCTTCTTCTGGTACATTGCCAACAACTGGTCTAACATTTGTTTTTTATTTAATTTTAGTAATCATTACTGTTGGCGGGCTTGTTTATTTTCCAGCACTATCTCTTGGACCAATTGTAGAGCACTTTTTAATGATTAGTGGAAAGGTATTTTAAGGATGGCTACAAAAAAAAGACAATCGATCCTTAGCCTTGAAATTATAAAGCAAGCTACTATTGATTCACTCATTAAGCTAAACCCGGTTACATTGTTTAGAAATCCGGTTATGTTTGTTGTAGAAGTAGTTGCTATTTTAACAACTATTTTCTTTATTCTAAATCTTTGTGGTATTACAAAAGAAAACCTGTTTTTTGTTTTTCAAATAGCAGCATGGCTCTGGGTTACTGTAATATTTGGTAATTTTTCTGAAGCTATGGCTGAAGGCCGTGGAAAAGCTCAGGCTAATTCACTCAGACAAACTAAATTAGAAACAAAAGCTAAACTCTTAAAAGATATTAATGATAAGGAATATAAACTAATCCCGGGAACTGAACTTAAGAAAGGTGACATTGTTTTGGCTGAGACTGGAAGTGTTATTCCAGGTGATGGAGAAATAGTTGAAGGAGTTGCACTAATCGATGAGTCAGCCATAACAGGTGAATCTGCTGCTGTATTAAAACAAAGTGGCAGCGATAAATCATCAGTAATTGCAGGAACTAAAGTTATTTCTGACTGGATAAAAATAAAAATCACTTCAAATCCCGGAGAATCATTCTTAGATCAGATGATAGCTTTGGTTGAAGGTGCAAAAAGACAAAAAACTCCAAATGAAATAGCTCTGTGTATTTTGCTTGTAGGCATGACAATAGTTTTTTTAATTGCAACAGCAACGATTGAAATGTTTGCACTGTATGCAGGTACTCATATACCGGTTACTATTCTTATTGCACTGCTTGTAACATTGATCCCTACGACTATTGGAGGTTTACTTTCAGCTATAGGGATTGCAGGAATTGACAGATTAGTTCAGCATAATGTGCTTGCAATGAGTGGAAGTGCAGTAGAAGCAGCTGGTGATGTAGACACTTTACTTCTGGATAAAACAGGGACAATTACATTTGGAAATAGAATGGCAGATGAGTTTATTCCACTCTCTGGAGTAAATGAGCTTGAACTGGCTGATGCAGCTCAGCTTTCATCGCTTAGTGATGAGACACCTGAAGGCAGATCAATAGTTAAATTCGCAAAAGACAAATATCAACTGCGTGAGCGTAATCTCTCTCAGTTAAATGCTGAGTTTATTCCTTTTACTGCTCAGACAAGAATGAGTGGTGTTAATTTTGAAAATAGTGAAATCAGAAAAGGCTCTACTGATGCAATATTAGATTACATAAAAAGAAAAAATAACGACAAATCAATTCAAGTCCCTCAAGAGCTAACACAAGTGATTGAAAGAATTAGTACATCCGGTGGTACACCTCTAGTCGTTGCAAGAAATGATAAATTGCTTGGCGTAATTCATCTAAAGGATATAGTAAAAGGTGGAATGAGAGAGCGTTTTGAAGAACTTAGAAAAATGGGAATACGTACAATTATGATTACAGGTGATAATCCACTTACAGCAAGAGCTATTTCAAAAGAAGCAGGATTAGATGATTTTCTTGCTGAAGCAAAACCACAGGATAAGTTAGAGCTCATTAGAAAAGAGCAAACTAAAGGTAAGCTTCTAGCTATGACTGGTGACGGTACAAATGATGCCCCGGCACTAGCTCAAGCCGATGTAGGTGTTGCAATGAGTTCTGGCACACAAGCTGCAAAAGAGGCAGCTAATATGATTGACTTAGATTCAAACCCAACCAAACTTATAGAGATAGTTGGAATTGGGAAGCAGTTACTTATTACCCGGGGAGCTTTAACTACTTTTAGTATTGCAAATGATGTTGCAAAGTATTTTGCAATAATTCCAGCCATGTTTTATATTACATATCCTGAGCTTGGGGCATTAAATGTAATGAAACTTGCTACCCCGCATAGTGCAATCCTTTCAGCAGTAATATTCAATGCTCTAATAATTCTTCTACTCTTACCTTTAGCACTTAAAGGAGTTGTTTTTAAACCACTTGGGGCAGCTGCTATTCTCCGCAAAAACTTGCTTATCTATGGACTAGGTGGAATTGTAGTTCCATTTATTGGAATAAAAGTTATTGATATTCTTGTTAATTTTTTACATTTGGTGTGAAATTAGGAAGGTAAGAAATGTTTAATCAATTAAAAACAGCAGTTTCAATGACGTTAATCCTTACACTTATTACAGGTTTTATTTATCCAATGCTGGTTACTGTTTTGGCACAAACATTTTTTCCAAGCCAGGCAAGTGGCAGTCTTATTATAAAGAACAAAAATATTTCCGGTTCAAAACTAATCGGTCAAAATTTTACTAGTGATAAATATTTTCATAGTCGACCTTCAGAATCAAACTATGATGGCACTAAGTCAGGTGGTTCAAATCTGGGTCCGACAAGTAAAAAGTTAATTGATAAAATAATTTCTACTGCAAAAGGGCTAGAAAAAGAAAATCCTAATATTTCTCCACCTGCTGATTTAATCACTGCTTCTGGCAGCGGACTTGATCCCCATATTTCAATAGCTGGTGCAGAGTTTCAGATACCAAGGGTAGCAATAGCACGTGGTATTTCTGAAGGTGCATTGCATAAACTTGTTGTTGAACATATTGAAAAAAGACAATTTGGAATTTTAGGTGAACTCAGAGTAAATGTGCTTACTCTGAACTTGGCATTGGATAATTTTTATTCAAAATAAAGCGAGGACTTAAATGGACTTTGAACTTACAAAAGAACACTTAATGATTTCAAATACTGCCAAAGAGTTTGCTAAGAGAGAAATTTATCCTGGCTTAAGAGAACGTGATGAAAAAGGAGAATCAGATAAAAAACTTTTAAAAAAGATGGGTGAGAATGGCTTTCTGGGCATTTGTATTCCTAAAAAATATGGGGGACAGGGATTTGATTATATTTCTTTAGGCCTTGTGTGTCTTGAGTTTGAAAAGATTGATACATCAGCACGAGTTGTTTTATCAGTACATCTTGGGCTTAATTCATTGGCGCTATTAAGCTGGGGTAGTGAAGAGCAGAAAAAAAAATATCTTATTCCACTTTCTAAGGGTGAAAAAATCGGAGCTTTTGGTCTTACTGAACCAAATGCCGGTTCAGATGTTTTTGGTATTCAAGCAAAAGCAGAACTCAAGGGCGAATCTTACATTTTAAATGGTGAAAAAACATGGATATCTCTTTCTGAAGTTGCTGATACTTTTCTTGTTTTTGCATACACTGATAAAAGCAAAAAACATAAAGGCATATCTGCTTTTATAGTAGAAAGAAATTTTCCAGGCATTTCAACAAGCACAATTCATGGAAAGCTTGGCGTGAGAGCAGGGAATACCGGAAGCATTTCTTTTCAGGATGTAAAGGTCCCTAAAGAAAATCTTTTAGGAAAAGAAGGTGATGGATTTAAAATTGCAATGAGTGCAATAGATAATGGAAGATATACAGTTGCAGCAGGCGCACTTGGAATAATTGAAGCTTCTTTAGAGACCAGCGTTAAATATGCTCACGAGCGGGAGACTTTTGGAGAAGAAATAGGTAAGCATCAACTTGTTAAACAAATGATTGCAAAAATGTCAGTCGCAAAAGATATTGGTCATTTGCTTTTTTATAAAGCAGGCTGGCTTAAAAACCAAGGAAAGAGAAATACTAGAGAATCATCTCTGGCAAAATGGATTAACTGTAACAATGCCTTTGAATCAGCAAGTGATGCTCTTCAAATTTTAGGTGCTTATGGGTATTGTAATGAATTTGATATTGAAAGGCATTTTAGAAATGCACGAGGCGGCCTTATTTATGAAGGCACAAGAGAAATCCATACACTACTACAGGCTGATTATGCTTTGGGATATAGGGAAGATAAACCTTTAGAGCATGCTATGCCTGCATGGATATCAACCACTTAGTCTCCAATAATTTTTACTAAAACTCTCTTATTTCTTTTCCCGTCAAACTCTGCATAGAAGATCTGTTCCCATGGTCCAAAATCTAGCTTGCCCTCTGTAATTGCAGCTACTACTTCTCTGCCAAATAACTGCCGCTTTAAATGTGCATCGCCATTGTCTTCTCCTGTTTGGTGGTGATGATACTTTTTAATATCATATGGTGCGATTTTTTCTAAAAACTCATCAAAATCACTGATGAGACCCTGTTCATCATCATTTATATAGCAGCTTGCTGTAATGTGCATTGGATTTACAAGAACTAATCCTTCTTTTATGCCGGACTTTTTAATTACTTCTTCCACCTGAGATGTAATATTTATATATTCTCTCTTTTTTTTAGTATTGAAAGTTAAATATTCTCTATGCGATTTCATTTATAGAATTCCCTTGTTTTTTCTGCTTAGGTTATGGAAACTAGTTTTTGGAAGTCTAATAACTAAAAGCCCGTCCTTATACTCAGTGGTTACTTCATTAACTTTAACATCACCAGGCAGAGGAATTGCTTTTCTAAATGAACCAAAGCTTTTGCTGTTTTTGTAAAATCCAATTTCTTTTTTTTCTTCTATGATATTGTGTTCTCCTGAAATAATAAGGGAATTATCCTTAATTTCCACATTTATTTTTTCTTTTTCCATATGTGGCAGATAAACTTTGACAATGTAATGTGTCTTTGTTTCTTGTAAGTTTGCCTGTGGAGCAAAATAATTATGTCTGAATGAACTGCTATTGCCTTCGTCTTTAAATATAGAATTGTCTTCAAAGATCTTATTCATTCGTTTTTGGATTTTTTCTATTTCTTCGAAAGGATCTGCAATATTGAAATCATGATAAAATTCATAAGAATTTTCTTCTTCAGAATTTTTAAATGCTTTATGTGGATAAATCCTTGTAGAGATATCCGGGGTCTCCGATCTTTCTGATTTTATTTGGAGTAGGTATGCAGTCTCTACAAAAAGAGCAAGCACTAAAATGATTATTAAACCTATGAGAATTTTATCTTTCATGTCTAACTTAAATTATATAAAATTATAAAGTGTATGTGAAGCAAAAAAATAGAGACGCCTTTCTGGACGTCTCTATAATATGTGTTTCATTACTTTAACTATTTGCAATTACATGGATTGCAATGGCAAGGACTGCAGGGGCAAGAGCTTGCATTACTTGCTATTAAATATCCTCCAAATGCTGTTGCAAATACAATTAACAATGGCAGTGCGACTTTTAACATATCAATTCTCCTTTCAACTGAACATCTACATTTTTATTATACCCGATCTACCCATACCCCCCACTAGGGGGTATGTTAAATTATTTGGGTATATAGCAGGTAAAGGTTACACAAATTGGTTATAAATTTGTTAAAATCTGTAAAATAAGTAAAATTTAATGAAATAATGATGGTTAAATAGAAACATGCTTCATCAAACCCCAAAAGTAAAAAAAGAAGTCTTAAAATGCTTAGCTTATATCATTGGCCATTTGCAGGGTGTAAATAATATGGTAGTAGAAGATAAATATTGCATTGATGTTGTTAAACAAATTCAGGCCATACAGTCGGCCCTAAACAAGGTTACAGAAGTAGTCCTGGAAGACCATTTAAAGACTTGTGTAAGTCATGCAATAAAAAAAGGTGAAGGACATTCATTGATAAAAGAAGTTATGGAAACTATAAAACAGTCGAAAAATAAGTAAAAAATTAAAAGTGAGATGACAATTTTTTTTGTGTTATATTAGCTGAATATGGCTAAAGTTACTGGAATTATAGAAAAGACAACACTAAATCCGCCTTTTGATAAGGTAGGACCGAATCATCCTGACCATGATGGAATATGTTCTGATTCTACCTGTAAAGAAAAAATATCTCACAATCATTGGACAGATTATGGCTGTCTGTCATGTGTAAAAGATTACCTTGAAAAGATATTTCCGTTTGAACAAAAAATTAATACGCTAAAGTTTAGTCCAACAATAAAACAACTCTTACTTATGGCAAGTAATCTTACCCCGGCTATTGCAACTTCAGAAGTTCTTAAACCTTTACATGTTAGTTCATTCATTGCTTCACCATTAGCCATCAGTGCTATGCACTTTGCTAACAGAGGGAAAGATAAATTACATAAATTGTTTTTTACATCACTCAGTTCCATTGGTGTTCTTGCTCTGCAAAAATTTGCAAGTTTGCCTCGTATACTAACCCGACCAATTTTGGCAACTGCTGTATTTTTTGTTGAAAGAAATAATGGCAAACATGAAAGCCATACAGATCACACTCATACTGAGGAATGTAATCATGATGAAAATAAATTAAAAAAAAGTGATTTAATTAAGCTTTTAAAAATACAAGGACAAATTAATACTGTTCCATGGGTAATAAATTCTCTTGCTAACAAATTAAAGGCGTCTAATAATGAGAGTGATAATTTAATAACAAAATTCTTTGGACATGTTGGCATCAGTGCTATTCAAATAGCCGGACTTAGCTTAGGTTTTGTTGGACTTGGTAAATTAATTGATAAATTGCTTTTGAAGTTTAATTATATTAATAATGAAGAATCTTTAGTAATGAGAGCTGAAGGTGCAGTATGTGCTTGCTGTGGTGCACCTGTTTGTGTAGTAGAATCTACTTCTGAAGTTGCTTCTATGGCTGCTTAAGTAAGTACAAAATTACACTTCTTTGACCTGAATAAATGTATAGTTTAAATTTGATTCTGTGCTTAACTATCTTGTTGTTTTTATTTTAGTTTTCTTGTTAAATACTGGAATAGCAAATGCTCATCATGGCTGTGAAGGCATAACTGGAGTCGGAGTAGCTGGACCTATAATAACCATCCCTGCATATACACTACCAAAGGGACTTAAGTTTATTAATTTACTGACGGATTATACAAACTTTGATACTTTTTCAAATAAGAAACTTATTGAATTAGATAAAAGGCATGAACATGTTCATGACACTGCAAATCTTTTTACTCCAAGTGTTGGAGTTGGGTATGGATTAACTGATAATTTGACAATAGGCTTGCGACTGCCATATGTTTTTAGATTTGGCATAAAAGATGTGCACGATGCTGATGTGGGTAAAGCTGGCAATTCAATTGGTATTGGAGATATAACTCTTTTTGGACAGTATAGGTTTTTAAAAAATGAAAAACGTAATTTACATGCAGCTTTGTTGGCAGGTTTAAAAATTCCTTCCGGAGTAAAACGTACAAGAGCTAGAGATGGAGACTTGTTTGAAGCTGATGAGCAGCCAGGATCAGGCTCTTGGGATCCACTCATTGGAATTGCTATAAGTAAAAAATTGGGAAACATTTCACTTGATGCAAATGGACTATATAAGTTTGCTACAAGAGGTAGCCAGGGATCTGATTTGGGGGATATAGTAAATTATAATCTTGCAATTTCCTATCGCTTGATAAGAGATGGAGATTTTTATGAAAAAAGTAAATCTCATAATTTAAATAAAAAACTTTCATTTGACTTAATCCTTGAAGCAAATGGATTATGGTCACAAAAGCCCAATACCATTTATGGGTTTGTAGATGAGAACCATGGTGGCACTCTTGTCTATTTATCTCCTGGTTTTAGATTTACTTACAATAAGAAGTGGATATGGAGTTTATCAACTGGATTGCCAGTGGTTCATGATTTAAATGGAAGGCAAAGAGCTCCTAATATTAGATTAGTAACTGGCATTACAAGAGCGTTTTAAAAATCCTCTGAAATATTTATTCTCTTTTTTTCTTCATTTGAAACAAATGTTTAGATTTAAGTATATGTTTAGTGGCTTTAACAACGGTGTGATTAAAAAACATATAAATGTAATGACAAAGTTGAGGATTTTACCTGAAAAAAGCACTAACCATCTGCAATTATATAGAACTAGAACTATTTAGCTCCGTCTCTTTAGTCTAGTAATTATGGTTTTTAACAAACAAAATAATTTAAAAATGAGATCAATAGTGCAATTAGTTGCAATCGTTTTTTATTTATTTTTAATTTCACAGATTTCAAAAGCAGAGCCTGAAAACATACAAGGGGTAAATGAAGAAATAAAATTAAGTGATAGGAAAGAGGAAGATAGTCAAAATAATCAAAATGAGGTTTTAACACTAAAGAAAGCAATAGACTTAGCTATGGAAAATAATCACCATGTTAAGTCTGCAATAGCAACTTTACCTGTTGCTGAAGCGAATGTGATTATCGCTAAATACAGACCCAATCCATATGTTTTTAGCTATCGTGAAAATGCTCATGGTGGTGCATTTCACCCTGCTGATGCTGGTAAAGAATTTGAAGTTGGTAGAAAAAGATACTGGAGAGTTAAATTAGCAAAGGAACAGGTTTCAAAAAGAGAATTAGAAATTGCAAAGATATTATGGGAAGTCCATACACAGGTTCATAGCACTTATGCCAGTCTTTCAGTAGGTTTGGATTTATACAAATTGGCAAAAGCACGGACAGAGTTTTATGAATCGCTGGTAGATATTTCAGGAAAAAGATTTCAAGCTGGAGACATATCAAGGCTTGAGCTGGACAGGGCCAAAATGCAGCTTTTAAGTGCTGAGAATGATTTAAGTGAGTTTACTGGAAGACTAAAAAAAGCAAAAGTAGATTTTAATCACATATTAGGACGAGAATCAGATGCAGAAATGATTTTAGAAGAGCCTGAAAAACTAAAACCAAAAATTAAAATCCAGAAATATAAACCTCTTGAGAATATTGTTAGCGAAGCTTTGAGTAAAAGACTTGAAATGGCAATTTTAGAAAAAGATTTTGGAATTACTAGGGCACAGCTAAAAAAAGCAGAATGGGAAAGGCTGCCAAATTTAAAGTTTGAAACTGGTCCTGTAAAACCTAATGTAAGTGACAATAAATGGGGAATTTATACTGGCTTAGGCGCGGAAGTCCCACTTTTCAATAGAAAACAAGGTGAAATTAAACAAGCAAAAGCGCAGGTTGAGTATCTAGAAAAGGAAAGAGAAAGAATTGAACATGATATAAACATTGAAGTTGCAAATTCTCTTCAGGACTTGCAGGTAAGAGAAGAACAAGTGCAAAGATTTCAGGACAAGCTTTTGTCTCAATCTGAAAACATTTTAGAGATGATAAAAACCGGCTATCAAAAAGGTAAGCTTTCACTTACAGATGTTTTAAATGCTGAACAACAAAACCGTGATTTAAGACAGAATTATTTAAGCAGTTTATTAAACTATCAGTTTGGACTTGCTAGCCTTGAGTATGCTGTTGGAGTACCTCTTTATGGGTTGACAGAGCAATGAAAAATGTTTTTTTATCTTTGCTTTTATGTCTACTTGCATCTTTGCTTTTTCATTGTGTATATGCTGAAGATCCTGGTTTTAGATCTAAGGTTGTCCATAGAGAAATTGTTGTTGATGATGCAGCTATTAAAACTCTCGGTATAAAAACAGAAACTGTAGTAGAAAAAGACATAGATGAAGTAGTAAAAACTACAGGACAGATTGAAGGGATTCCCAAAAACCAATTTGATATAAATAGCTCAGTTCAAGGTGTAGTTAAGTCAGTTATTGTAGATTTAGGTGATGTTGTAAGTACCGGACAATCACTTCTTGTAATTAAAAGTACAGAGATTGCAAAATTGCAAGCTGAAGTCGATCAGTTTAAAGCAGAACTTGAGCTTGCTCGAATTAACTTTGAAAGAGAAAAATCATTGTTTGATCAGGGCATTAGTCCAAAAAAAGATTTTGATGCTAGTAGAGCAATTCTAGCTAGTGCTGAAGCAAAGCTTAATGCTGCAGAAAGCAATTTAAAAATTTTGGCAGACTTAACAGCAACTTCTGAACCCGGTGAGTTTACTGTAAAAACCCAGAAAACAGGAACAATAATAGAAAGAAATATTACCATTGGTCAGGTTGTGAATTCTAACCAGATACTTTTTCGAGGAATAGATCTTTCCACTGTATGGGCAAATGCAGATATTTATGAAAGAGATCTTGCTAAAGTTAAATTAGGTCAGAAAGTAAACGTAGCACTGGACGGAAGCCCGGGCAGAATATTTGAAGGTAACCTTACATATATAGGTTCTGTGATAAATAAAGATGCAAGAACGCTTCCTGTAAAAGCTATACTGGAAAATAAAGATGGGCTTTTAAAGCCAGGTGCATTTATTCAGCTCTTAATTGGCACAGGTCAAAAGAAAAAATCTATAGTTATTCCACGAGTTGCTCTGGTTGAGACTGATAAAGAAGATACTGAGGGCAGCCATGAACATATTGTTTATGTTCAGGATATGGGTTCATTTAAGCCAAGGAAAATACAGGTAGAACCACATGATTCAAGTACTGCTCTTGTCCTTTCAGGACTTATGGATGGTGAAGTTATAGTTACTGAAGGTTCTTATCAATTGCAATATGGGCATACTGATACAGAAAGTCAACATGGAAATCCAATGAACAAGATACCAGTGCCTGTGTTTATTTTAATTGCAAGCGGTTTAGTAATCAGCTTTTTTATATTTAAGAAAAAATCTAAATCGTTATAGCAATGATCAAATCAATAATAAAATGGTCATTGGAAAATAAACTTCTTGTTGTAATTTTAGGATTTATTACTTTTGTTTTTGGTGGAATCTTAGCTCATGATACACCCATAGATATTTTGCCAGAGTTTGCACCGACTCAAGTGGTGATTCAAACCAATGCACCAGGACTTGCTTGTGAAGAGGTTGAGTCACTTGTAACTATACCGCTTGAAAGTGCTTTAAGTGGTATTCCAAAAGCACAGGTTATAAGAAGCAGTTCTATCGAAGGACTTTCATTTCTTACTGTTGTTTTTGATTGGGGAACTGACATTTATAATGCCAGGCAGTTTGTTGCTGAAAAAATACAAACAGTGCTTTCTTCCTTTCCGCAAAATGTAAAAACACCGGTCTTGTCTCCAATTACAGCACCAATTGGCGGAATCTATTTTTTTGCTTTGACGAGTAAAAACACTTCTTTAATAGATTTAAGAACTTATGCTGATTGGGAAATAAAAAATAAACTTCTTTCAATACCAGGTGTTGCAAAAATTGAGATATATGGCGGAGATTTAAAACAGTACCAGGTTTTAGTTAACCCAAATAAACTAAGACAATACAACATCAGTCTGAATCAGGTAATCAGTGCGGTTAATGAAGCAAATGTAATTGTAGGTGGCGGGTATTTGCTGGAAGGAGATAGAGAGTATTTAATAAGAGGTATAGGAAGGATCCAAACTATAAATGAACTTGAAAATTCAGTCATCAATGAAAAAAGCAGTATACCTGTTTATCTAAAAGATATTGCAATAGTAAAAATGGGTGCAGCGTTTAAAAGAAGCTATGGAAGTGTAGATGGGAAAGAAGCAGTAATAGTTAAGATCAGTAAACAGCCCTGGGTAAACACAGTACATTTAAATGAAAAAATAAATTTAGCATTAAGTGATTTGAAAAAAACTTTACCCAGAGATATAAAAATGATCCAGACTTATAATCAGTCAGATTTTATAAATGTCTCTATAAATAATATAATGCTGGCTGTTTTACAAGGTTCTGCATTGATCATAATTGTTTTATTTTTGTTTTTAGGAAGCCTTAGAACAGGCTTCATTAGCCTTATTGCAATCCCCTTGTCATTAATTATTGCGATTTTGGTTTTAAAGGCATTCGGACAGACAATTAATGCAATGACTTTAGGCGGTTTAGCTGTTAGTGTCGGTGAAATAGTAGACGATGCAATAATCGATGTAGAAAATATTTATAAGAGACTCAGACAGAACAAGCTAAGTTTAAATCCAAAACCAATAATTGAAATTATATTTAATGCTTCTTATGAAGTAAGACATTCAGTTGTTTACGGTACATATATTATTACTGTGGTTTTAATTCCTGTTTTGTTCTTAGGAGGAGTTGCAGGGCAGGTATTTAAACCACTTGCATGGGCTTATATAACAGCAATTCTTGCATCTCTATTTACAGCTTTAACTTTAACTCCTGCTATGTGTTTTCTTCTTCTGTCTAAAAATCAAAACCTCTCAGATCATGAGCCTGAAATAGTTTCAAAGTTAAAACAAAAGTATTTAAATTTATTAGATGAAGTTTTAAATAGGCCTAAAAAATTGATTGTTTTTACACTTATATCTTCTGTTATTGCTATCATTATTTTTTTCTCCCTTGGGAGAGCCTTCTTACCTGAGCTAGGTGAAGAAAATCTTGTTGTTATGGCTTATGCTCCACCAGGCAGCAGTCTTACTGTCACACAGAGAATTGCTTTAGGCATGGAAAAATTGTTGCGGCATAAATACCAGGATATTGTAAGAGTAGGCAATAGGGCTGGCAGATCTGAAGCTGATGATGAACCGATTTCATCTAACTTAAGTCATTTTGACATTACTTTAAAAAGAGGCATATCACAGATGGCAAAAGAGAAGTTAATAGAAAATATTCGGAAAGATTTTTCTCACTTACCCGGGATTGAACCTCTTGTCAGATCATTTGTAAGTGAAGGAATTGAAGATGTTGTAACCGGACAGAAATCTCCAATAGTAATTAAAATATATGGGAACGATTTGCCAGTTCTTCTTAGCAAAGCAAATGAAGTTGCCACTATACTTAAAAAGGTTAAAAGCCTTAAAGATGTATTGGTTGAACCAATCACTGACATTCCTCAGATTCACATAAAAATAAAAAGAGAGATTGCCAGTAGGTATGGATTAAAAATTGGTGATCTTTTAAAAACTATTCAGGTTGCATATAATGGATTAGCTGTAAGCCAGAGAGTAATTGAAGGGCAAAAGGCATTTGATCTTTTTATCTGGTTTGAAAAAAGATATAGGAATGATCTCAAAACAATAAAAAACACTTTAATTGATACACCCAGTGGAATTAAAATACCTATCAGTCAGCTAGCAGATGTACAGGAATCTCTGGGACCAAATGTTATAAACAGAGAAAAGGTTTCAAGGCGTATCGTAGTGCTTGCAGATGCAGATGAAAAAAATATTTCAAAAGCAGTAGAAAAAGCAAAAGAACTTATACGTGTCAAAGTGCCTTTGCCAGAGGGCTATAGCCTAGAATTTGAAGGTGACTATGAACAGCAAAAAGAAGCAAATCGAAAATTGTTTTTAATAAGTTCATTAGTTTTACTTCTTATTTATATTTTGCTTTCGCTTGCTTTTAAGTCATTTAAAATATCAACTATTATTATGATTAATTTACCTCTTGCTTTAATTGGTGGTGTAATTGCAATTGCACTAACTAGTGGGTTTTTGAGTATAGCTAGTGTAATTGGTTTTATAACCTTGTTTGGAATATCTACTAGAAATACTATCTTACTTGTAAACAGGTTTTTTGATATTCAAAAAGAAAATCCAGGACTTTCAATTGATGAAGTAATAAAACAGGGAGCACTTGATAGGCTACCTCCTATACTTATGACAGCGCTTGCTGCAGCACTTGCAATGTTGCCGCTGGCATTATTTCCTGGAGCAGGAAGAGAAATTGAGCATCCACTTGCAATTGTTATCCTGGGTGGTATGTTTAGTGCTACCGTGCTAACACTTTTTGTAGTACCGGTGGTTTATAAGAGGTTTGTAAGGTAGGGTAAAATAGTTTAGTATTAGTTTCAAGAAAACGAGGCAGAAATATGAAAAGAGTTTTAGTAATCGGTTTAATAACTTGTATGTTTACTTTTATTATGGGAAAAGCACCTGCACAAGATGCATCATCTTCGTCTGGCGGTATGGTTTCTGTTGAAGCTCAAGCTCAGCAGATTATTGTAAGACTGAAAACTCTTCAGGGAAAATTAAACAGTGAAAAAGGTAGAATAAATCACTTAAGAGCAAAAAAAATCAAGTTACTTATAAGAAAATTAATTAGGGCAGTTAACTCAATTCCCTCGACAAAGTGTTTAGAAAAACTTAAAGTTGCAATGTACGATTTCTATGGACTGGTTTCAGAAGTTGGTTCAGGCATAGCTTGTGGACCACCTATAATACGTCCATTTTTGCAACAGGTCAAATTGTCACTTACACCTGACTGTATTCCTCCTGATATTACTCCTGATCAACTTGATCCAGTATTTGTAGAATTAAATCCTATTTATGATGATGCTCAAAAACTTTCTATTGTCGATTATGATGGTAATGGAGTTTCTGATGTTTGTGAAGGAGCATTAAATCCATAAACAGAGCATGAAAAAATTAACTTATGCCATCCTAGCATTTGTTTTAACAGTATTAAATCTAACTTATATCCTGGCTGAAGGTAGCTTGCCTTCAATTGTTGTCCAATTACAGGAAGCACTCAATGACTTAGATAGCCTTCAGATAGACCTTAAACAAGAGTCTAAAGAAGCACGTACAATTGCTAAAAGAATCAGATTTTTAGTAGGAAAAATAAATGGAGTTGTTCTTTTTGCCCAACCAAATAATTGTAAAAAAATAGGACTTATTTATATTTCTCAGCTTGAAAAAACAATTTTGAGGTTCGACAATAAACGCTGTAATAATTTTTCCTTGAGAAAATATACTGTAAGTAGAGCAAATGCTTGTATTAGTGGTGAAGTAATTGACAACTTTTCTCCAAAGCTGCAAGAGTCCTTTCAAAAAGTTAAATCAATTTTTCAAATTGATGAAAACGGGGACAACATACCTGATATTTGTGAAACTACTAATTAAAGAGATAGGAAATCTCAACGAGCTAAAATGTGATTAGGGTTTGCCGGATGATTTGCCCAGACGAGTTTCTTTTTACCGGTTTCAACTTTTACCATGGTTATACAGTCTTCAACTGGACAGACTAAACTACATAAATTACATCCTACGCATGTGTCTTCTTTAATCACAGGTATTCTAGAGTCTTTTACAAGTGCTATGGACTGATGTGCTCCGTCTTCGCAGGCTATATAACAAAGCTGGCAGGAGATACATTTTTCAGAATTAATATGAGCAATTATTTTGTAGTTTAAATCTAACTGCTCCCATTTTCTTAGCTTCTTTGCAGTAATTCCTGTAAGCTCAGTTATCTTTTTCATTTTATGAGAGTCTAGATATTCGCTTACTCCTTCAGTTAAATCAGTTACTATTCGAAATCCATAGTGCATTACTGCAGTACAAACCTGCACAGTGGTAGCTCCCATGAGGAAAAACTCAACTGCATCTTGCCAGGTTTCTATGCCACCAATTCCTGAAATTGGAAGATGAAAATCAGGATGATTTGTAAGCTCTGCTACCATATTTAATGCAATAGGTTTTACAGCAGGTCCACAATACCCTCCATGTGTAGAAAGCCTATCAACAGTAGGGTTTGGGTCCATTGTATCCAGGTTTATGCCTGTTACTGAGTTTATTGTATTAATTAAAGAAACAGCACTTGCCCCTCCACGTTGAGCAGCAAGAGCTGGCCTCGTAATATCTGTCACATTTGGTGTTAATTTTACAATGACTGGTTTTGTGGCAGCTTCACAAACCCATGAAGTAATTTTTTCACAGACATCAGGATTTTGACCAACAGCAGATCCCATACCTCGTTCGCACATGCCATGAGGACAGCCATAATTTAATTCAAAACCATCAATTCCAATATCTTCACAGCGTTTTATACAGTCATGCCATTCTTCTTTTGTCTCAAACATCATGGAAGCAATTAATGCATGATCAGGAAACTTTTCTTTTACTTCTTTCATTTCTCTTAAATTAACTTCCAGTGGACGATCTGTAATCAGCTCAATATTATTCAGTCCCATCATGCGATTGTTTTTATATGAAAGAGCACCATATCGACTGGAAACATTTACGATTGGTTTGCCAAGGGTTTTCCAGACTGCTCCACCCCAGCCAGCTTTAAATGCATTCATGACCTGATATCCAGTGTTTGTAGGGGGTGCAGAAGCTAACCAAAAAGGATTTGGAGATTTTATTCCTGCAAAGTTTGTATTTAAATCAGTCATTATGCCCTCGCATTAAAAATTCATTAATTCCCCTAGCTGCATCGCGTCCATGTGCTGCTGCATTGACGACTTCTTTTCCACCATTAATGCAATCTCCTCCTGCAAAGTATTTTGGATTTGTTGTTTGAAAGTTCTTATTAACAACTATTTTCCCCTGTGTTACTTCTAAGTTTTTTATTGATTTATAAAAATCAATTATTTTTTCCTGTCCTGTTGCAAAGATAACCATGTCACATGGAATTATGAGATCTTTTTGTCCGCCATTTGTGTTTTGTATACATTTTAATCCTTCTACAAATTCGTTTCCAAGAATTGATACAGGATTTGTAAGGTAAATAAACTTTACATTGTGTTTTTTAGCAAGCTCTACTTCGAAATAATAAGCCTTTTGTTCTTTTTCTGTTCTCCTATAGACAACAGTTACATCAGCACCTAGTTTTGATGATTCTACTGCAGCATCTATAGCTGTGTTTCCCCCGCCAACTATCACAATAGTTTTCCCGATTTGAATTTTTTGTTCTTTTTTTCTAAGCTTATGGATAAACTCTGTTGCTCCATGAACACTTTCTAGATCTTCACCAGCGATTCCTAATTTTTTTGATTTTCCAAGACCAGCTCCTATAAATATTGCATCGTATTTTTTTTCCAGTTCAGGGATTGTAGCACCAGTTACTGGACAATTTGTTTTAACTTCAAATCCAATTTCTGCAATATATTTAACTTCTTCTTCTGAGTCTTTGTTTGAATATTTATAAGGTGCAACACCATAAGTGTTTAATCCACCTGCTTTTTCATTGGCTTCATAAACAACTACTTCATGTCCTAAGACAGTTAACTCATGAGCACAGGCTAACCCACTGGGTCCTCCTCCAATTACAGCAATTTTTTTACCTGTTGATTTTCCTTTTTTAAAAAATCTTAAATTATTCTCAACTGCATAATCTGTAGCAAATGCTTGTAGTCTTCCTATGTCAATGGGCTTTTCATTTAGGTTATTATAAACACAGGCACCTTCACAGAGAACCTCTGTAGGACAGACATGTGCACAGGATTTTCCTAAAATGTTTTGAGTAAATATTGTTTTTGCTGCACCTTTTGTATTTTTACTCATGATTTGCCTGATAAACATTGGTATGTCAATGGATGTGGGACAGGCATTAATACAGGGTGCATCATGGCAGAAAAGACATCTTGATGCCTCGACAATAGCTTCACTGTTAGCCATTCTTGGTTTTATATTTGAAAATTTTTCTTTTAACTCAACATCACTTAATGTTGGTAAAAAGTTTTTATTTGATGTAAGTACACTCATTGTTTTTTGCTTTGTGGTTTATTTTGTGAAAGAACTTTCAATGACTCGTCCAGAACTTGAATTATAAAATCTATTTGTTTTTTGTTTATTGAAAGAGCAGGTGCAAGCCTTATGACATTTCCAGCTAGCCCGCCTTTTCCTATCAGCAAACCCCGATCTTTGCACAGCTCCATGAGCTCGGCACATTCTTTTGTGGCATGTTCTTTTGTCTTTCTGTCTTTTACAAGCTCAATTCCTATTAATAATCCGCGACCTCTTACATCACCAATGATTTCGTGTTTTTTCATTAGCTCTTTAAGTGTATCAAGCAAATATTTTCCCATTACCATTGCATTTTCAATTAAGTTTTCTTCTTCAATTATTTCCATGGTTTTAAGTGCCTGCATAGTTTGATAAGGATCACCACCAAAAGTATTAAAGTAAAGTTTTCCCGAAAGTGATTCTGCAATTTCACTTTTCATAAGTACAGCTCCAATAGGAGCGCCATTGCCAAATCCTTTAGCCATGGTAACCATATCAGCGTCAATTCCTAAATCTTTAGTAAGTAAAAAAGTGCTGCCACATCTTCCAGCTCCTGTCTGGACTTCATCGCTAATATACTTGCCACCATATTTATGAACTATTTTTGTTACTTCAGGAAAATATTCCTGTGGCGGTGTAATTACTCCACCGATTCCCATAACTGGTTCAGCAATAAATGCAGCAATTTTTCCGTGAGTTGAGGTTTGAATAGTGGTTTCTACATTTTTTGCACATTCTAGACTACAGTTAGTAGGTGCTTTTCCAAAAGGACATCTGTAGCAGTATGGTTCTAGTGCTGAAGTTACAGAAGCAGTGGGCTGAGATCTAAATCGCCATGTATGCTGTCCACAGCTTGAAAGTACGCCTGATGTTCCTCCATGATAACCATGTCTTAGATTAACTACCATGGTTTCGCCAGTAGCATGGCGAGCTGCAGTAATAGCTAATTCATTTGCTTCAGAGCCTGAGTTTGTAAATGAGCATCTATCAATTCCATCTGGTGCTTCTGAAACTATTTTTTTTGCAAGATCTGTTGCATGATGATTTAGATAAAGCATAGTAGTATGCTGAATCTCATCATTTTTTATCATCTCAAGTAGTGCTTCCTGTATTTTTGGATGGTTATGACCAGCTGAATTACAGACAATGCCACCTATGGCGTCTAAATATTCTGTTCCTTTTTCATCATAGACATAATTTCCTTTTGCTTTCTTTAACTGTATAGGATTTTTATAGTATAGTGCAGCAGTAGGCAGGAAATATTCTTTTCTAATTTCTAAAAGCTCTTCATTGGAGCTTTGTCCATTTGGCAGAACAGTAACCTTACCGTTTTTTGGTTTTTTTTGCGTACTCATAATAAAGTCCTTTCAATTGTTAAAGTGCGACAAGTTCTTTATATGTCTCCGGACGCCTGTCTCTGTAAAACTGCCACAGGTCACGAACCTCTTTAATTTCATCAAAATTAACATCACAGATTAAGAGCTCATCTTTATCGCGGGATGCCTGAGTAACAATATTTCCTTTTGGACCAACAACATATGATGAACCATAAAACTCTCCTATGTTCCATGGTGCTTCTGTTCCAACTCTGTTTATTGCACAGACAAAGTACCCGTTTGCTACAGCATGAGCAGGCTGCTCTACTTTCCACAGATATTCAGATAGTCCAGCAACAGTAGCAGATGGATTAAAAATAATTTCAGCTCCATTTAAACCCAGACATCTTGCACCGTCAGGGAAATGCCTATCGTAACAGATATAAACACCAACACTTCCATACTTTGTTTTAAAAACTGGATAACCAAGATTTCCTGGTTTAAAGAAAAACTTTTCCCAAAATCCTTTTACCTGTGGAATATGATTTTTTCTGTATTTTCCTAAATATGTGCCATCTGCATCAATTACAGCTGCAGTATTATAATAAACCCCTGCCATTTCAATTTCATAAATCGGGACGACAATTACCATACTGTATTTTTTTGCATATTCGCACATGAGCTTAGTAGTAGGACCATTTGGAATTTCTTCTGCAAGGTTATACCATTTAGTGTCCTGAGAAGGGCAGAAATATGGACCAGTAAATATTTCCTGAAAGCAGAGCATTTGAACTTTTTTACGACCTGCTTCTTCTATATAAGGAATGTGTGCTTTTGTCATTGCTTTTATGTGCTCTTGACATGAAGCTTCTGTAGATAATTTATTTGCCATTTGAATTAGTCCGATTTTTACATTACGAGACATATGAATTACTCCCTTTTTAGGGCATGCTACCAGCATGTCCCTACAACGATCTTACTAGTTCCTTTTCTTCTGCGTAATCTTTATTATATGGACTTCGCTCAATGTATTTCCCAACCCCTTTTCCAATAAGTGCTTTACCATCTTCGATAGCAACTGTTCCTCTTAAAATAACAGTTTTGCATTTTCCTTGAACCTTCCACCCTTCATACGCTGAGTAGTCACAATTATGATGATGGGTTTTTGCTGAAATCGTATGTTTTACATTTGGATCAAAAATAACAATATCGGCATCTGAACCAATAGCGACTGTTCCTTTTTTAGGAAACATTCCAAAAATTTTAGCTGGTGCTGTAGATGTAAGCTCAACAAACTTATTCATTGAAATTTTTTCTTTTAATACACCCTCAGAGTATAAGAGCTCAAGCCTGTGTTCAATGCCAGGCATGCCGTTTGGAATCTTTGAAAAATCATTTAATCCCATTTTCTTTTGCTCCATGCAAAATGGACAGTGATCAGTGGCTACAGTATGAACAAGTCCCTGATTAATTCCATTCCATAAAGCAATTCTATCCTTTTCTTTTCTAAGGGGTGGACTCATTACCCATTTTGATCCTTCAAATCCCTGACTCTCGTATAAAGATTCATCTAATAAGAGATATTGAATACAGGTCTCCACAAAAACTTTTTGATTTCGTTTGGTTGCTTCTCTAACGCGGTTTAGTGCTGCTTCACAAGTCATATGGACGATATAAAGTGGATGACTGCCTTGATATGCCATGTCTATAACTCTTCCGCTTGCTTCTGCTTCTGCAATGTCTGGTCTGGTTAATGCATGAAATTTTGGAGATAAATTTCCATTTATTTTACTTTCTGAAATAAGTTCATCAATCATGTCACCGTTTTCAGCATGAGTAGTAACCATGCCGCCATACTTTTTCACTTCATTCATAAGAGAAACCATTTGCCTGTCATCGATCATTAAAGCTCCTTTATAAGCCATAAAAGTTTTAAACGATGATATGCCTTCTTTTTTAACGATGTCTTTAATTTCTAATTTTGTATTTTTGTTTAAGTCTGTGACACCTATGTGAAAAGCATAATCTGATACAGCATTTCCATCTGCCTTTTTATGCCACTCATCAATAGCACTTTTTAATGACTTTCCTTGAGTCTGAATTGCAAAGTCAATGATAGTAGTGGTACCACCATGTAAGCCAGCAAGGGTACCAGTTTCAAAAGTATCGCTAGCATATGTTCCCATAAAAGGAAGTTCCATGTGAGTGTGTGCATCTATTCCACCAGGGAAAATATAATTTCCTTTTGCATCAATAGTTTGGTCGCTGCTGACACTTAAATCTTTTCCAATGGTATGAATTCTTTCACCACTAATAAAAATATCGGCAACATATTTATCAGATGCTGTAACAATTGTTCCATTTTTTATTAATAGTGTTTTTGGCATTGCTGAATCTTTAATTCTCAATTCTTCATTTCACCAGATGCTTGAGTTCTTTACCCACCTTTGAATAGTGACTTTTGTATCTGTGTAAAAATCTATACTGGCTTGCCCATGAGCTTTAATGTCACCAAAAAATGAAGCCTTGCTTCCACCAAAAGAAAAGAAAGCCATTGGTGCTGGAACACCAATGTTTATACCTATCATGCTTGGCTCTACTTCATATGAAAACTTTCTGGCTGCTGCTCCATTTGTTGTAAATAAAGAAGCAGTATTTCCATATTCAGAGCTGTTTAGCCATTTAATTGCTTCATCGAAACTTTCTACTTTTCCCAGGCAAATAACCGGACCAAAAATTTCTTCTTTAGCTATTTTCATATTTTGTTTGACTTCACTTATAACAGTAGGCTTTAAGAAATAGCCATCGAGATTTTCAATACCTTCACGTCCATCGACTAAAACCTTTGCTCCTTCGTCGATAGCAGATTGTATAAGTCCTTTAACTCTTTTTCTAGCATCTTCAGAAATAAGAGGACCTATGTTTGAACTTGGATCCAGACCATTGCCTACTTTAGCCTGATTAGCCAGCTTCACAATTTCTTTTTCAATGATATGAGAAGCATCTCCTACACCTAATATTACTGAGCCAGCAAGACATCTTTGTCCAGCACAGCCAGTACAGGATTCAAAAACAGTTTTTGCTGCCTGCTCCATAACAGCATCTGGTAACACGACCATAAAGTTTTTAGCTCCACCAAGAGCCTGTACTCTTTTTCCATGCGAACAAGCAGTTTCATAAACATGTTTGGCTACAGGTGTTGAACCTACAAATGAGATTCCTTTTATATCCGGATGTTTGCATAATGTATTCACTACTTCTTTGCTTCCATTGACCAGATTTAAAACACCTTTAGGCATGCCAGCTTCTTCTACTAGTTCAAAAACTCTGCTTTGTGTAAGTGGTACCCGTTCACTTGGCTTTAAAATAAAAGTGTTTCCACAAGCAACAGCAAATGGCCAAAACCAGAACGGTACCATTGGAGGAAAATTAAAAGGTGTAATTGCACCAAATACGCCAAGCGGTCTTCTAACTGCATGACAATCAATGCCTGAAGCAACATCTTCAAAACTTTTTCCCATAATCAAAGTGGGCATACCACAGGCTGTTTCAATCATCTGTATACCGCGCCTTACATCACCTCGTGACTCTATAAGTATTTTCCCGTTTTCTTCAGTACAGAGTTTTGCTAAATCCTCTAAATTTTTTTCAAGTAATGATTTAAGCCTAAAAAGAATTTGAACTCTATCAATAGTTGGAACTTCTCTCCAGGTTTTAAAGGCTTCTTTTGCAGCTTTTACTGCATTGTCAACATCTTGTGAATTTCCTAAAGGACACCTACCAATTATTTTTTTATTTGCCGGGTTAATGACATCTACTGTTTCAGTTCCAATTGACAAAACCCATTTTCCATTAATGTAATTTTTCACCGTAGAAACACTTTGATCCTTATTAATACTTTTTTCTTTTACTAGGACACCTGCTGACTTTTCATCTTTAAGAGCCATAGCCCCTCCATTACAATGCTTGAAATTTATCTAAGCAAATAGTTATATTCTGCTTTGTATACCGTGTTGGAAATCGTACAATTTGAAATCTTTAATGTCAATTATTTTTAAATAATTGCCTTCATATATCTTACATTAAATTTACACATAGGTTACTTATAATAGATGAATGTACAAAATAGCTGGGTTTTAAGAGGCTTTAATATAAATAAAGGTTATGTGTATAATTTCTAACTAATGATTGTAAAAAATGTAACTTCTTTCATACCACCTCAAAGATTTTCTATATTAGCTAGTTCTGCTTTTACTCAGGTACCTTCCTTAATTCAAGAAGCCTGGCATAACCCAGTAATTAATCAATTGATTAAAAGATCTATTTTAAATGGAAACTTTAAAAACAATATTGAACTTGGTCAAACATTTATCGGACAGATTGATAGGCTTTGTAACTCAGCATTAAATGATGAAGGAATTTATAAACATCTGCATGAGTTTTTTAAGCAGGTTTCTATACGGGATGGCTTAGAAGATAATTTTATTTCTGAACGAAATGAACGTATACAAAGAAGAGCCAAGCAAGTAAAAGATCTGTTAGAAGATTATTTGCCAGATAACCTGCTAGATGTAGGTTGTGGTAATGGTGATATTACTAATGAAATAAGAGAATCTCTAATGCTATCCAGCCAAAGTGTAATTGGTCTTGAAGTTTCATCTAAGCAAAATGTACAATTGCCTTTTCAGTTATTAATCTATGATGGTTTCAATTTTCCATTAGCTGACAAGTCTTTTAACCTTATTACTTTGCTGACAACTTTGCATCATGCTGAAAATCCAAGAAAACTACTTCAAGAGATTTATAGAGTTTTAAAACCTAATGCTTATCTTATAGTAAGGGACTTTGATTCTTCCACTGAAGAATTGAAAACTTTTAATTTGATTATGGATTATCTTTTCTATAAGGTTTATATCCCATGTTCTGACGTTCCCATTCCCGGGAATTACCTTGGATTTAAAGACTGGCTTGCAATCTTTAGAGAAGAAGGTTTTAAGGATAAGAAAATAGTTTTTCCGGAACCAAATAATCCTTATAAACCGTTTATGGTTTTACTGCAGAAAGAGAAATAGAGCATAGTTGTTTTATAATTAATTTAAGAGGGATTGATGACTAGAAATATATTTTTGTTTCTTATAATTATTTTATTTGGTCTATTTCAATTCAAGTATTTCTCTCTGGCTCAAAGTAGTGAGGTTAAAAAAATGGAAATTAAAAGTTCAGCTTTTGAAAACGATGGAATGATTCCAAAATTATACACATGTGACGGTAATGATATTTCTCCACCACTTCTGTGGGACTCTATTCCAGATGGTACGCAGAGCCTGGCACTTATCTGTGATGATCCTGATGCACCAATGGGTACATGGGTACATTGGGTTATTTATAATATTCGTCCAGTACCTGAAAAATTACCAGCGAAAGTTTTACTACAAGACATTACACCATTTGGTGCAAAGCAAGGCATAAATGATTTTGGAAAAATCGGATATGGTGGACCATGTCCGCCAAGTGGTATGCATAGATATTTCTTTAAGCTATATGCTCTTGATACAAAATTAAATTTAGATAGCGGTATTTCTAAAAAACAATTGCTTGAAGCAATGAAGGGCCACATACTTGCAGAAGCTGAAATTGTTGGGAAGTATAAACGTTAAGCGTCATTGCGAGGAGCGGGAGCGACGAAGCAATCTCATAGCGTGAAAAGTTTGTGAGATTGCTTCGCCCGCCGAGGCCATATGTGTCAACTTAAGAGCTGAAAAATTACGATCAAATTAAGTCAATTGTTATTAAAGGCCACTTTTTTGAAACTTCAGATGTCACTTACAGCAAAAAAAATATCCAAAGGACTTAACTATGAATAAAAACTGTAA
>JACQBQ010000052.1 GCA_016201905.1 Candidatus Melainabacteria bacterium
CGAGAAGAACATCACTTGAAAATCTTCAACTCTCATCAAAAGAAAGATTTAGGAGCATAAAACCATGTCAGATTCCTTCCTTAAGTTGACACATATGACCTACAGGTGAGCGGAGAACTTTCTGTGAAAATAGTTTTAGATGCTGCTTGAAGTAGAGACAAAGATTATTTATGGTCAGGACAATGCAAGAATAGGTTCTTTTTTAGAGTCACCAGAAACCTTTTTTTCGTGCTAACCTTGATTTGCTTTATACAGACGGTTTTCTGGAGACACATAGTATTCATCAATACTAGCTGGAACTCTGGTATTAAATCCAAGGAATCTTTTTACCCTTTCACTAACCCCTTTCAAATTTTCTTTTGGAACAACTCGCGGGAAATCAAACCTTTGTTTCATAAATGATCTGACTGCATAAGTAGAAACAGCAAACCTAGTCTCATCTGTAGAATTAATTCCAGCTCTATGGTAAGTCCTCGGATTCCAAAACAATGCATCTCCAGCTTTTCTCACAGTTGGAACCGCATACCTATTAAATATATCCTCACATGGAGTTAATTCTGATTTGTGAGAACCAGGTAGATAATAAGTTGCACCATTTTCAATCGTAAAATCATCTAAAGCCAAAGTCATTTGCATTGCATAATAATAATTTGGAATAAGCCTTGGAGTATCTATATGAATAGCATGCACATCTATTGTTTCATTTGGTCTTAAAATCGTTGAAGAATATGTATACAAAATGCAAGTATCAGATAAAAAGCGTGAAAAAATCTCATGCATAATATCATTATCCAAAAGATCTAAGAAAATTGGAGCAGAGCTTGTCAAATCTACAATATGATGTTCCTTTTTTTGAGGTCTCTCATCATATTTCTTCATGTCAAGTTCAAGAGCAGTTTTTAAATGCCTTTTTAAACTCACTGCTTCTTTTTTAGAAATAGCATTTTCAACAATTGTAAACCCAAAAACTTCTATTTCATAAATTTTTTTTTCTAACTCTTTCATATTAAATTCATTCTATTACATACTTTTTATAGTCAGGATAGACTACCTGTTCTTTATCAAATTCATTTTCTTTATCTATAAATATGGTAAATTCAAAAGGCATATAGTCATTTCTAAGAGTAATTCTATTCGAATAAGTATAGGCCAAATCCAGTATTTCCATAGGATTAGCATGATATGTATATTCAAGCTGGTAATCTACTTTATCTGAAAGAAAGTTCAATGCAAACCCTTTAATAGAATACTTATCAAAGAACTCAAAAGTTTTTTTTATAAAGCCCCAGTTATCTCTTATCTTAGAATTATGAACTCCTGAAGAAAGTATATAATCATATTTTTTTTCTGATTTTTCATTTTTTTCATCGAAAATATCTTTGATATATAAGTTGGCATCTGGATAGATTTTCTTTCCTTCAGCTATTAAATTTTCATTAATATCAATTCCATGATATTTGATTTTTAAGTTAATTTTATTGGCATAACCATACATATCACCAAAACCGCATCCAAAATCCAAAACACTTTTCCCATTTAAATCCCAATGAGTTAACAAAATATTATATCTGAGATTATGTCTCATCTTTTCTCCCCAACCAAGTGTCTTTGGATTATAACCAAACTCACTAAGTCGTTTGTTATACCTCTCTATGATCATTTGTTTTTCTAAATTATCCATTCACTTCAACTCTTAGTTTGCAGTTAAAAAAGGATTGTAGATTTTTAAAACCTATGTTTTCTAACTTTTCCCACGAAATCTCAAGAGATAACTTTTCAAAACGTCTTCTTAAAGCTTCATGTGAATATTCCGGATAATCCGTACCAATGCATACTCTTCTATCCAAATCGCTAAGAAGAAATTTAATGTCCAGATCAATAGAACTATTTTCATATCTCATAATTGTATAAGACAAATCTAAAATCAGATTTGGATTTTTACGTACAAGCTCTGCATATTTTAAAAGGTTTACATCACCTCCATGAAGCAAGATCACTTTCGCATCAGATTCAGTTTTAAGAAGCTTAACCAAAGAATAAAAAGGATCAAAATCTGGATATAAGGACAATGCGGAATGAGAATAAGTACAAAGCATTGTCACTAAGTTATTTTCTTTTGTAAATTTTAAAATGTCTGGTAGTGTCTTATAATCCAATTTGATTCCTGCATTTCTTGGATGTATTTTTACCCCTTTAAATCCTAACTTCGCGACATAAGATATTTCAGTTTCTAAATCTTCAATTGATTTTTTGGGGTCTATTCCTGCAACAGGTATAAAACAATCATATTTTTTGCACTCCTCAATAAAAAACTTATGATCATAACCTTCAATACCACTAAGACCAACAGCACATGCCGCGACATAATTAGCCTTCTTCATATCTGTTATTAATTTTGAAAAAGACGCGTTTAAATTTTTATTAATCCAACTCCCTGTTAATGTAGGATGTGCCAATGAATCAAACAATGGGATCATATTTACTCCTTTACATTTGCTGCACAAAATTCAATATTCTGTGTAAGTTCTTTCTTTAAAACCAAAGAATAATAACTATCAAATTTTGCAATAATTTCCAACATTTCTTCCATGGAATCAAAACGCAAAACCAAATTGCCAATTGCATCACTTGCTTTGCAAAAAGGTTTTACTGTCTCACCGTATGTAACATAAGGATTGAATTGGACAGTATATTTTTTCAGATTCTTATCAAATTTGATCTTCTCCAAAACACCACTAACCAAAGAGTGAAGCATATAACAAGAGTAAAACTTTTTACTTCTTTCTTTATTTAAATCAATTTTATAATTCCAATCTAAACAAGATTCAACCGTAGCCTCTATCAAATCCACATTTGTCTTTAAGAAAATTGCTGTTGGAATGTAATTACCACCATTTCTTGGCCCAATTTCAATAACAAATGGTTCTTCATTTTGCGTAATTAAAACATCAAAATTAAACGGTCCTCTTAACAATTTTGCCTTTATTAAAATTTTCTCAAGCAGTTTTTTAATTTTGTTGAGATTCATATTTTTATGTGCACTAGGAAAAGTTTCTGCAAATGGGGCCCAAAGTTTTCCATCATCATAAAAATAACCATCTCCAAATTCTATAAACACTAATTTGCCATCCTCCATAAAACCATCACCACATACTTGTTTCCCTAATTTCTTTATATAAGTTTCAGCTATAATCTCTTCAGAAAAAGATTCGCTAAAAGCATAATCAACTAAAGTATTTAGATCATCCAAACCAATCACCAAAGATACACCTTTACTACCTGCAGAATCAACAGGTTTCAGAATAATAGGACATTTCATTGTTCTTATATAATCAAAAACTTCTTTTTTCTCAGAAGCTTTAAAAGTTCTATAATTTAATAACTGTAAACCATTAAAATGTAAGAAATTTCTAAATGAAGATTTATTTGTTAACGTAAGTACAGTGTTATAGGAATTGCCAGGCAAGCCCATTTGTTCAGCCACAAAAGCCACAGTTGGAGCAGAAATATCTGAACCAAAAGTCAAAATACCATCGATTTTTTCTTGCTTTGCAATTCTCAGGATTTCAAACTTTTCTATGGTGCTTACGTCAAATGTTTTATGAGCCAACCTATGACCCGGATTATCAGGTTTATTATCACAGGTAATTACAAAGTAGCCTTTACTTAAAGCATACTCAATAGGAGGTATTTGAAATTTCGCTGCACCTAAAAAAAGAAGTTTTTTCATAAGTCCAACCTTGCAATTCCAAGTCCTTCTTTTCCATAGCTATTACCACAATAAAGCATGTATAAACTATTTTTATATTGAAAAACCTGTGGATAACATTGCGATGTTGAATCCCAACCATTACTAGAGAGGTCTATTCCAACGATGTCATCTCGTCTAATCCAATTAACCCCATCTTCCGAATACGCATAGCCTATTTTATAGTCCACACCCCTGTAGGTATACCACATATGATAAACATTTTTGATTTTAAGTACAGATGGTTTTGCAATTGCATATTCATTTTGATTTTGAAAATTTATGCAAATTTTATTTCCCCTATTCCAGATGATACCATCAGCAGATTCAGCATATTTAATTAGATATCTGTGTTTAGGTTCACTGGGCAATCTCCCCCATTCTAAAAAACTTGTATACCACATTTTCCAAATATCATTTTCAGCTAATACACAACAAGAACCGATCGAAAGGTAGTCATCATTATTTCTTTCAAATATAGGAGCTTTTGAAACTCTCTCAAAAAAACCATTCTTATTTTCTGTTGCCAACCCAATGTGATTTTGAAATGGAGTTAAAACTGTTGGCATCCAGCCAACGTAGTACATAAGAACTTTTTCATAGCTTCTAACCAACCAAGGGTACGATACACCATTTTCATCAAATGTACCTAACTCACCAAAAGATAAAACTGGTGATGAACTTACCTCAAGAACTTCAATCGGTTTCTCAATATTTATTTTAATTTTCCCAATCTGTGACCTATTTAAAGAATCTCTACCAGTCACATAAATACTAAAGTAAGATGTACTACCAACTTGCAGAGCAAATGAAGAACCAAGGCATTCTCTCATCCATTCCACACCCTTATTAGGAGTAAGGATTTTACCTAATTTCTCCCATTTTTTTGATTTGGTTATCAAAGGCTCGTTAAAATTAGTAATAGCACTCATTTCATATTTCCAAATCTACAGAATTCCCAATTTGATTATTGTTAAATAATTTATTCACTGCGAAAAGGAGCATCCATCTTCCTTGAAATGAAGTCCAATCAATTTCATAACCAGGATCAATTAGTTCAACTCCATGCGGCGTCTGAGCATTAAAATAAATCACATCCCCAACATCCGCTATATCATCAAGGATAATTTTTTCTCCATCTGTTTTCTCTACATACACTCCTCCTTTAACAAAATCCTCTCCTTTTTTTGACATAACTAAGATCGGCACAGTTAACTGATGGTAATCCAAGGGATCACAATGTTTATTCATAGCACCAGTACCTCTTGGATAAAATTGAAAGGCAAGCCTTGCAATACATCCATCCTCAGGTTCTGAACTAAGAAATTTGTTCTTTGGTAATTCACTGATCAAATTTTTTACATGATATACTTCCTTTACTAAATCAAATAGATTAAAAATATCCTGATTCCATGGAAAAAAAACAAACTGGTGAAAACAAGCTTGCACATATGATCTTTTATCCCAAATATTAACTCTATGAAAATTCGGACAACCAACCTCAATGTTCCTATAGCTTGGAAGAGAATTTTGTCCGACATTGGTTAAGTATTTTTTAATTTGTTCGATAATTTTTTTATCAAAAACGTTTTTAACAATCAACATATCTCCACATTGAATATTTTTTCTAACTTCAGCAATTCTAGAAGAATCATGTAGCAATTCTGAATGACTAGTTACATAAAAAACATCTCTTCCATAAACTATTTTTTCCTTAGTAACCATATTAAATCCTTTTACTAGCCTTGGCTTGCCCTATAAGTTCTTAGAGATGGATCATTTACCCTGTATTCATCAACACTTTTTGGTGAAATAGACCAAAAACCAAGTACTTGAGCAAGCTTTGATTCTTTATCAACTTTATCTTTAAGCATTGCCGGGTAATCCAATTGTTGCTTAATAAATGGTCTTGTATACTGCTGATTTATTGCTCTTCTAACATGAGCTGAGTAATTATCTCCTCCCTTATGCCATAACATTGAATCAAAAAATATTATTGAACCAGCTCTCGCTTCTATTTGAATACAATTTTTTTCAATATATTTTTCACTTGGCATTTCAACAAATTTATGACTACCTGGCACTACCCATGTACCACCTGTACTTTCATTAAATTCATCAACAATAACAAATGCATTAAAGCTAAGTATTTTACTTGAAATGAAGTCCTTAGGAAAATCTTTATGGTACTTTGCTTGATTATTTTTATAATCTGGGTGAAGTACAATACCATTTTGCAAATGCAGTATTGCTGTTTCCCCTACAGCCAAAGCTACATATTTTAAGATTTTAGGATGAATAAGCAAGTCGTAAAAAAAAGGATCATCAAGCATCATAGCTCTAATCTGACCATAATCACCAATTTTATTTAAAAAATCTGTACCGTATTTTTCTTTTTGCTTTTCCCAGATTACATCCATCTTGAATCTAACCAATTCAAGTTCTTTTTCATTCAATACAGACTCAACAACAAAAAAACCATTTCTATCCAGCAACTCAAGATTCTCTTCAACACAATTTCTAGCTTGAGTCACTTTAAGTCCTACATATTGTTGGTAATCTAACATTGTTAATTAATTTTAGATTACTATACTCCAAATAAGTTAACCATTAATAGGTTTTAAAAATTTAACCTTTTATCAATCAAATATAAAGGTCTATTTTTAACCTGTTCAAAGATCTTTGCTATATAAATACCTAATATACCGATTGAGATTAAAAGTAATCCAGTTGAAAGTAAAATCACACTGATTATTGATGTCCACCCCTCTTTAAAGCCATATAAAAAATAACTAAACACAAGCAAGATAATCATTATTACCGATAAAAATGAAAATATAAATCCAATTGAAATAGATAATCGTAAGAGCTTATCAGACTGAGAAATAATACCATCTAAAGCATGACTAAATAATTTTTTAAAGGAATATGAACTTTCGCTTTCGTAACGTTCTTTATGCTCAACATCCAAATAAGCATACTTAAAACCCAACCAGCGCAATACCAATAAATAATGACGTTGAGAATCTTTAATCTTGGAAAATGAATTTACAACTTTCCTACTTAACAAAGAATAAGAGCCAATAGTTTCATGTGAGAAATTATTATCAGTTAGCCAATTAAAAATCATTGAAAACATTTTCGAACAGATATTTCTTATAAACGAGTGAGCTATTTTTGTCATCTTTGTGTAAACAATGTCATACCCATCAAGTGCCTTCTTATACATTTCAGGAATATAAACCGGGTCATGTTGCAAATCACAATCAATTACTACGACATAATCACCTTTAGACTCTTCAAGTCCTGCTGTTATAGCTTTGTGCTGACCAAAATTACGGCTCAATTTAATTCCTTTTACCCTTTGATCTTTCTTACAGTTTTCTTCAATTTTTAACCATGAATCATCAGGGCTACAATCATCTACTAATATTATTTCAAAATCATGAGTTACTTTCAAAGCTGATTCTTTAATTCTTTTTACAAGCTCATCAATTATATTTTGAGCTTTATAAACAGGACTAATTACACTCAAGGCTACACTCATTAAATTAGATTCCCTCTACTCCTTGCTAAACTGCTAAAACTTTCTTGCCAAGTAAATAACTTTTTACCTGATTAATAATATATATTTGCTCTTCTTCACTAATTCCATTATAGAAAGGCAACCTCAACAACCTCTTACTTACATCTTCAGTAATGGGTAAATCACCATTTTTATATCCAAACTTTAAACCCATTGGCGAAGAATGAAGGGGTACATAGTGAAACACACCATCTATTCCATTTCCCTTCAAGTGTTGAATAAGAGCATTTCTTTCAAGCTCACTATTCAACAAAATATAAAACATATGATAGTTAGAAATGCAATCTTTAGGTATAAATGGCAAGGCAATACTTCCTTTTGTTTCTAAGTCAGCGAAACCATGCAAGTATTTATCATATATTCTTTTTCGAACTGAATTGATAGAATCCATATTTTCTAGCTGAGCATATAAAAATGCAGCAAGAACATCTGATGGAAGAAATGAACTGCCTATATCTACCCAAGTATATTTATCAATTTCACCTCTAAAAAATTTACTTCTATTAGTTCCTTTTTCTCTTATAATTTCTGCACGCTCTATAAATCTTTCATCATTAATTACTATAGCTCCACCCTCTCCACACATAAAGTTCTTAGTCTCATGAAAACTGTAGCAGCCAAAAGTACCCATAGTACCAAGATACTGATTTTTATATTTTGCATTTACTCCTTGAGCAGCATCTTCCACAATGAACAAATTATATCTTTTTGCTATTTCTTTAATCCTATCCATATCACAAGCAACACCCGCATAATGAACAGGAAAAATTGCTTTAGTATTTTTTGTAATCTTTTCTTCTATTAAATTCTCATCAATGTTTTTTGTATCCAACCTAATATCTACAAATATTGGCTTTGCACCACGTAATATAAAAGCATTAACAGTAGAAACAAAAGTATATGAGGGGACTATGACTTCATCACCTTCTTTCAAATCCAGAAGCAGTGAAGCCAACTCTAGCGCATGGGTACACGATGTAGTTAATAAGATTTTCTTTGCATTGAATTTTTTTTCTAGTAATTCATGACACATTTTAGCAAATGTTCCATCGCCTGAAATCTTTCCACTTAAAACCGCTTTAGAAATATAGTCTAATTCAGCCCCTGTAAATGATGGTTTGTTAAAGGGTATTTTTGAAGACTTCTCAATCATTAATCTAATTAACCTTTTGTCCAATTAAAAGAAGCGAACTCCCAAATGGAAAAGTAATTCCAAGCTTTATAATAAGTCTTTCTATATCCAAGATTCTTTCTAAAAAACAATTCACAGATTTATTGATTCTAAGTTCAGAAATATTATCACACATACCTGTAGTATTTTTCCACCTTAATCTAGACAGCATAAAAAGAGGCAATAGTAATGAAACAAAAGATGTAACTTTTATTATGTTAAAACCTGCTTCTTTAACTTTATTCTTTAAACTGTTTGCACTATAACGTCTAACGTGATGACCGATTTCATCAATTTTACTCCATAAAAAATCATGGTGAGGCACTGTCAAAATAATGCCGCCCCCTTTTCGTACTGATTTATACATTTCCTTTAAAACCAGCTGATCACTTTCAATGTGTTCAAGTACATCAAAAGCTCCAATCACATCAAACTCTTCTTTAAATGGAATTTTAGTTGCATCCATCTGCATTAACCTAACCCTTGATAATCTTCTTTGAGCAAAATCCAAACCGCTATTAAATATCTCACTGCCATATAAATCTAAACCAGGAAATTGCTTTTCAATCCCAGATAAAACAAACCCTGTTCCACAACCTATTTCAAATAAACTGTTAGCACCTGGGAAGTATTTTTTTATTGCCCAAATTAATAACTTGTTTCTTCCACAAAACCAGAAATTTCTTTCTTCGACCTTAAATAATCTCTCAAAAAATTCAACTTCAAATCCATTATTTCTTTCTGAAAGGCTAGGAGAAAAAATCAATCTACCTTCTTGGTTTAAAGGTTTTTCATTACAAGACGGACACACCCAATTATCATTTTCAAACTCAAAGCTACAATACAAACAAATCTTCATAAGTATCCTTATAATTAAACCCAAGATCCATTATTTAACTTTTTCAATTTCATTCAATTCTAGCTTTGCTTTCTTATTATACGGATCAAAAGAAAGAACTTTACTTAAAGTTTTCTTTACATCTTTCAACATACCAACTTCTTTAAAAGCATTTACAGCCTGGAAGTAATATTCATCCTGACCTACGCAAGGAACTTTATCATCTGAAATACCTAATTGAAAATACTTAATAGCTTCCTCTCTTCTTCCCTTGCTATACCAATAAAACAATCCCGCAAAAAGATAAGGATGTGCCAGGTCTGTATACAAAGCTACATAGTCTTTAACATATTTTTCAGCCTCATTTTCATTGCCAGAACTTAAAGCAATTTCAATAAAATCAAAACCGTATAAATACATAAGTTTTTTATTTATCCAAATAGCTTTCTTCATGGCATTCCATGAGGCTTCCCATTGACCAAGATCTTTAAGAAGACCAGCCATTTGATACCAACCGTAAGAATTATTTTTTACCTTTATTGCTTGATTTATTAAAATACTTAATTCATTTAATTTCCCATTTCGATAGAGATGCTTGCATAAAAATTTATACAAATTATAATTATATGGCATTTGTATAGAACCAAACTTATAAGAAAGATCTATTTGCAAATTTAAATATCTTTTCAGCCATTTATTTACTTCATACTCAATACTTTCATCATTTATCCAATCAACAATTTTCTGTTCTTTATCTAGTTTTTTTGCAGTTTGTCTTACAACATTCATATAAAAAACTCGTAGAAATGGCGGCGCTTCTTTTGCCATCCATTCATACTGAGTAAGTAAATCTTTGCTTGATGGCAAATAATAAACTGTTTTACAAGTATAAAAAATAAATATTGGTATTATTAAAATAATAATGATTTTTGAAGATAAGTACTTCCTATAGTAAATAAAAAAACTAAAAGCAGAAAGAAATAAACCTAAAGAAGATACATAAAAATACCTAGCACCTACTATTGAAAACAGAGGATATATCTGGATTTCAGCAATTATAGAAAGAAAAAACCAAATCAATCCTATTGAAAATAACGGGCTCCTCCTAAATAAAAGCACCATAGCCAGAATAAGACATAAAACAAATATTTGACAAAATAAACTATAGGGACTCCAAAATGTTCCACCTAAAGTAAACCATTCTGCCTTTGTATCTATGGGAGACTCAGGATATATAAAAAATTTAAAATAATGAGTTAAAAGTTGTGGTGCTAACCAATATGTCCTAAACAATATATCTTTTACATTGCCAACCTCCATCCATTTAATTAATTCTTCAGAAGTCTGATACAGGTTCCCACCACATGCAAAATATCTCCATATCAAATAAACAGGATATACTCCAAGAGGTACAAGTAGATATAAAAATCTTTTTGAGCTAAATAAATTTTTCCCTTCAAAATAAAAATAAATAATGTAAAGCACAAACGGCAGGAAAAAGAAAAACTCTACACTTAATAAAGCACAAAGGAAGAATATCGTCCCAGAAACTATTAATATTGTTTTTGTAAAAGGTTTATTTACCTCTCTTGCCAATATAAAACACAAAAGAAAACTTAAAAATAATGCAAACCCACCAATTCCTGGACCACAAAGCAGTCTAGTAATTTGTTGAAGATTTATTGGATGTACCGTCCAAAGAGTTACAATCAAAACAGAAATCAATTTATCTTTAGTAATTTTATAAAAAATCACAGTGGCTAAAAGGCAAACGATAGACTGTACTAAATACTGATATAAATGAAAACCAAATGGATAAGCATTAGCGCCAAATATCTTATTAATTAAAAAACATTGAAAAATAAAAACTGGAATAAAGTGCACACCAGGAAGGCTGCTATTGTCATAAAAGGTTTTTAGCATTAAGTGAAAATCTCTAGCTAAAGGACTAATTACATAGCTATCGTCAGGAAAAGCAGCTCCAAAAGAAAGCGACTGAGCATAAACCAATAAAAAAACTAATGACGGTAGCCACAGAAATGATTTAAGAAACTTTCTCATGCATTTAATTTTATACAATTTTAATGTTTTTAGCTAGAAATTATGTCTTCTAGCACTTAGATTTTAAATCTCTTCTCCAGAACAATATTAGAGTTAGTTTCATTTAATTGCTTTTCAACAACTTCTATTGGTACAACCCTTGTCATAATTAATTCTTTTTTTAGCTCAGGATGGCTACTGTGTAAAGATTTTAAGTATAGAATAGCTTCTTTAGATGAAGGAAATAAGCTTATTTTATTTGACCTTAAGTATGTTATTTCAATCGGTTGACCTGACATATTTACAAGTACCCATGCGGTTTTGCGTGGAAGATTCTTAAGAAGAGCATTTAAGTTACTAACATGATAAATTTCACTTGTTTCATCTTCGCTAGGGGGAACACTCTTATACTCAAGCATAAACAATTGACTATCATTTAGTTTTTCTTGAATGTCTTTTGACAGGTTGCTTTTAAAATTGTTGTCTAGGATTATCCACTTAACATTAAACTCATGTAGAAGATATGGATCTAGCGTTGAAAATATAGTTTGGTAAATATTGTCAACCTTAGGAAACACTACATCTTTATACAAAGATGTTCCAGGTGGAATAATTGTGTAAACTCCAGCATAAACAGGTGCTTCAAGGTGACTACTAATTGCAACATCATTTGGCTTACTGTTTTTCTTCAAAAACTCAATCTCTGTTTTATATTTTCCAAATTGTCTATCTTTTAAGTAATCTATAAACTCACCTAATTTCTTAATGTCTTTCTCTTTTATAGATTTATATATGCCTTGTGTTAATGAAGGAACGCTATATAAAGGTTTAGGTGAAAGAGCAAAATATAACAATCCAAGAAGCGGAGACGTACTAAGTAGAATGATGTAAATTATTTTCAAAAGCCAATTTTGCAGAAAGTTTTTAAACAATGTACCTATTCCACAAGTTAAAAGAAGAACAAGAATCACTTGCCCAAAACCAAAAAATCTATTCATGTCTATTGGTACTATTTTAAGTTCTAAAATGGTCGGTATTGGCATTGTAGATAAAGCCGAGAAAAACAATAAAAGTGCAAATAAGTTTTTAGTTCTTATGAGATAGATTATTGTGATTGGAAGTAAAATTATACTAAGGCCAAACTCACTTATAGACTCCCAAGAAAAGTAAGAGATCATCTGGGACTCTTCTAGGCTAACGTTTAGCTTTTTTAAACTCCTAGTCTCAAAAAGCTTATCTTTGATTTTAACTTCACATAGATTTGCTCTTCCAAGATATTGAGTTTGATCGTTTAATACAGGGTTCCCAATTGCCTTGTTTAACCCAAAAGATACTACTAACAGTAGTAGAGTTAAAATGATGGAATATTTTTGTTTTTTCATACTCAATACAATAAAAAATAAAACAACGCCTCCCAAAAAAGTTAGATATAACCACTCTGCACTTAAAAGAAGTGCTAAAAGCGATATAGTTAAAAAAATAAAATGAAAAAATTTACCTTTAATATTGTTGTCTTTTACCATTAACCAAAACAGAAAAAGTGAAAAAATCAATAATGGATAAGAAATAGCCGTAGCAATGTTAAATGGCACAATTGATGCAGCATCTACAATACCTCCTCTTAATCCAAAAAAAGTAAAAAAACTTAGTAGATCCCAATTGGTTGCATATGGAGGTAAGTTCTTACTTAAATATCTTATTAATGTATCTAACCATATAAGCCCTCCACCAAAATAAGTACAAAAGCCTGTTAATAGGGAAAGTTTAAAATGATTTGTAATGAGCCAAGCAATTGCAAACAATGTTAAAAACAAAGTAATGCTTAGAATAGTAGAAACTAAAGCATAACAAGTAGCAATGTGGAAGTTACATATGTAGTGAATTGCTCCGGGCAAAAGTTCTCCGCCAAAATGGTAAATCAAGTAATAATCAGGTCTATAAAAATCTTTCGGTGGATAAGTGTTGTTGTGATATAAGCTTAAAACAATTGCATATCGTGCCTGTGTGTCATTTACACCAAATCTAAGAGCTACAAGAAATGTAAAAAAACCAATTAACAATGAAATTAAGAATATTATTCCATATTGAACTGGTTTGATTTCTATGTGAACTGGTGTTAATTTTCTAGACTTAAATATTAAAATCAATATTGAGCTAACGAAGAGAGAACATATTGTTGCTATTGATGCAATCTGAGGTCCAACTATATAAGCAAGTATATGTTCTAGAGCTATAAAAGATGCATTCCCAAATAGAAAAGAAAATGGAATAAGAAGTATTAATGAAGAAACTCTTGCTAATTGACTTAAGGAAATAAATCCAAAGGATATTATGCTAGTTAAAATGAAGATGAATTTTAAGATCTCCATCAACAGCCTGCAATTTAAACCCCTGTCAATGCCCTAAAAGCTTTTACATACTTAACTATATCTTTTAAGCGGGTGATTTTCTTAAAGTTTCTGTAAACTACTTTTGGCTGTCTATAGTATTCATTAAACGCTTTGGCTAATAGCTCCTGCATTTTCTCTTTACCAATTTTTGGATTTACATAAACAGGATTTGAATAATCAACTGCACTGTAATCTTTCCAGCTCATATTTTCTTTTAAACCACCGTCTTCTTTAGCTTGTGTTAATAAGTAAGAGCCCGGGTATGGAACCGGTAAAAAGAAAAGGGCAGTTTCTGTGGCTAATTTTTTTGCAAAAGATATAGTATTTTCTACATCTTCAACATTTTCACCTGGAAGCCCAAGAATATAACTAGCCATAACCTGAATACCAAGCTTTTGGCAGTTTCTTATTTCCTGTTCGTATTTATTTAAGAGATATGGTCTGCCTTTTGGATCATTTGGGTCAGGCTTAAATGCACTTGAGTAAGAAGCTTTTTTAATCAGCTCAAGTGATTTTATATTTCCTGACTCAATCCCTATTTGAATCATCCAGCAACCGGCTTTTTTCATAGCAGTTAAAAGCTCAATGTCAAGCTGATCTGCTCTTGCATTACAGGCAAAAGAAATTTTCAACTTTTCGATTTCAGGTAAAAGCTTCATAATAAAATCTCTTCTTACTGTAAAAACACTATCTAGAAAATAAACTCCTTTTGTACCATAGTTATCAATTAAATGTTTAATATTTTCTACTGCTCTCTCTACACTAAGCGATCTAATTTTTCTTCCTAAAACTGCTCCATGATCACAGTATGTGCATTGATATGGACAGCCGCGTTGTAAAAGAATAGGATAATTAGGCAAGTCAATATACTGAGTCACATGCGGAACATATTTTTCCATTGGAACCTTGTCATAAGCCGGCAGCGGTAGTGAATCTAGGTCAGGAATTGGTGTTCTGGGTGTTGCATATTTAACTTTATTTTCTTCTTTGCTCCAATATGCAAGTCCATCTACATCGTGATAGTCTTTCCCCTCAGCTAATCTTGTAGCTAAATCTACAAATGTTTGTTCCCCTTCCCCAACAATAATCACATCAGACTCTAGCGTTTCTTTTACAGTTTGCTCTGGAAGTGCAGTAGGATGGACACCACCCATTACAATAACTGCATTTGGATAAATCTCTCTTGCAATCTTTGCTGCAGCATATGCATCATCTGCAGAGTTGGTCATACATGTAATTCCGACAAGATCATATTTATGTTTTGATAAGTGTTCTTTTAAATCTGAAAGTTTATATCTTTCAACTAAACAGTCCAGCACATCACATGAAAAACTTTTTGATTCCATATAGCTTGCAATATACATAATTCCAAGAGGAGGCACATAACCGCTTCCTTTTTTAAATCTTCCCCACAAATTTTCATCAGAAATTGGTGGCTGTAAAACTAAAGTTTTGATTTCTTTCATTCTTTAAATTTCGGAAAAATCTCGCTTCGAACAAGATTTTTCCTTTTCCTTCCACAACGCTCAAAATATTCTTCGCCGGAACATTTTTCGCTTATCTATACTTTGTTGATTTTACTCCCTTTTACATAAGTTAGCATAGTAAATTCCCTAAACATTAATTAAAGGGTTTGATATTATAATGTCTTAGATATGCTTACGACGAAAACAAAACCAAAAGTGTTGCTTCTTAACCTTCCAGGTAAAGAGGCGTACTTAAGGGATTATTATTGTAATAACATCTCAAAAAGTAATTACTTACACTACCCAGTAGACCTTTTATACCTGAGCGGAACACTTAGCGAAAATAATTACGAAGTCAACGTAATTGATGCTTTAGTAAAAAAATACACACCTGAAGAAACTTTAAAAAAAATATCAGAGATCAAGCCAGATTATATTGTTAGCCTGGTCGGCTCTATTTCATGGGAAGAAGATAAAAAGTTTTTGGAACAAGTAAGACTTACAAGCCCTGATATAAAAATAATTGGAACGGGTGACGTCTTTTTAGACGATGGCTCCAAAGTTCTAAAAGAAAACAAATTTTTTGATGGCTGTATTTTAGATTTTTCTGATAAATCAATCTTAAATATCATTGAAAAGCTTGCACAAAGCCCAAATGGAAAACAGCCACTGGATAATTGTATCTATAAAGAAAATGGTAGTGATCCAATTATCGGAAAAACCACAAGATTAAAAGGTGAGTTTTCATTACCTATGCCCCGCCATGAATATTTCCCTTTACATGAATACCGATATGCTTTTTCTAGGAATTTCCCAACTGCCCATTTAATGACAGATTTTGGTTGCGCATTTAATTGTTCATTTTGCCCAATAAGAGTTGATAATTTAGGATTTAAAGTAAGGCCAATAAATGAAATCATTGAAGAGTTAAAATATTTAAAATCATTGGGCATAAAAGAGCTTTACTTTAGGGATCAGACTTTTGGTGCAAATAAAAAACGCACTATTGAGCTGTGCAATCAAATGGTTCAGGAAGGATTAAAGTTTTCATGGCATTGCTTCTCACGTGTAGATGTCATGAATGAAGAGCTTTTAGATGCCATGAAAGATGCTGGCTGCCACACAATAATTTTTGGCATTGAAAGTGTTAATGAAAAAACTTTGCAGGATGTCCAAAAAAAAATCAACGTTGAAAAAATAAAAAATACTTTCACTCTTTGTAAAAAGAAAAAGATCAGGCGCGCAGCTACTTTTATTATTGGTTTGCCCGGTGAAACTGAAGAAGACATTATGCGAACAGTTAACTTTGCTATTGAAATAGACTGCACATTTGCTTCATTTAATGTAGCCGGAATCAGACCTGGAACTGAGTGGAGTCACAATCCTGAAAAAATACACTTCTTACCACAGAAAGAATTACAAAGGATAAGGAACAATGCAATTAAAAAATTCTATCTTAGATCGAGTTATATTCTAAGTAGAATTCTTGAAATTAGTACTCCATATGACGTTAGTGTTTTATTTGAAGAAGGCGTTGGAATTGTATCAAACCTTATTAAATCTGTATTTAGACTTAACCCTAAGCTAGTTAGGGACTTTGAGTGACTCTGTTACGTTATAATTATTCGAAGACAGAAAGTGAAAGTTTGTCTATTCGACAAACTGGAACGTCGTAAGGAAATAGCCGCAAAGAGCGGAGTGTTTTCTTGAAAACACGGAGCGATATATAAAAAACATGTGCGGCATAATAGGCATCTATAATTACACAACAAAAGAACCTGTTAACAGGCAGGTTTTAGAAAATGCTACAAAGGTACTCTATCACAGAGGTCCAGATGAAGAAGGTTTTTATTTTGATGATAAGAATGGCCTTGGGTTCGGACATAGAAGACTTAGCATAATTGATTTAAGTACAGGGAAACAGCCTCTCTATAATGAAGACAATTCTATTGTTTTAATCTGTAACGGGGAAATTTATAATTTCCCAGAACTCCATAAAGACTTAACTTCCTCGGGACATCACTTTAAAACCAGATCTGATAATGAAGCACCTATTCACCTCTATGAAATGTATGGGATAAAATGCGTTGAACACTTAAATGGAATGTTTGCATTTGCACTTTGGGATAAAAACAAAAATCTCTTAATGCTAGCAAGAGACAGAATGGGCGTTAAGCCTCTCTATTATGCCATTCAAAATAATTCTATTTACTTTTCTTCAGAGTTAAAAGGCTTACTAGCACTGCCTTTTATTAAAAGAGAGTTGAACATTGAAGCACTAAACAAATATCTGACTTTTGAAAATATACCTTCACCACACTCTATTATTAAAAACATTTTTAAACTTGAAGCAGGTCATACTCTAACTATACAAAATGGTCAGATAAAAATAGAAAAATACTGGGATATGCCTTTAGACATGCCAAAATTAAAAATATCTGAAGAAGAGGCCGTTGAAGAGCTGGAAAGACTATTTAGCCAAGCCGTTCAAAGGCGCCTGCTTAGCGATGTACCTGTTGGCGTGTTTTTAAGTGGCGGAATTGATTCAAGTCTTGTAGCAAAATTTATGGCAGATGCTTCAAGCGAGCGAATTAAAACATTTTCAATAGGTTTTCATGAGAAATCCTTTGATGAATCAAAAATTGCAATGAGGTTTGCAAAAGAGCTTAAAAGCGAACACAATCAGTTCTTATTCGATAGCAAAGAATGCTTGAAGCTAATTCCAAACATTACAAACCTGGTTGACGAACCACTTTCTGATGCATCAATACTCCCTACTTATTTCTTGTCTCATTTTGCATCCAAACAATTAAAAGTATGCCTTGGAGGAGACGGTGCTGATGAGCTCTTTGCTGGCTATCAGATATTTCCTATAAATAAATTAATTGGACTCTATAATATTTTGCCTCGAGAATTAAAGCAATTGATTTTATTTATGGCAAACAGGATACCACCTAGAGAAACATATTTAAGTTTTCCATTTGTCTTAAAACAATTTTTAAGAGGTGTTGGCTTGCCAAATGAAATTAGAACATTTATCTGGACAGGTGCATATCTTGAGAGTGAGAAAAAACAGCTATTAACACCCGGCATTTACAAACAAGCAAACAACAACACTTTTGAAGATATATCAAGTTACCTGAGTAAAAAGTTTATTTCTACAGATGTAGACAGAATGCTTTATTTGATTTCTAAGATTTATCTTACAGATGACATCCTGGTAAAAGTTGATAGAGCAAGCATGGCAACAAGTCTTGAAGTTAGAGCTCCATTTCTTGATTACACTATTCAGGAATTTGGTGCAAAGCTTCCCTATGAATATAAGTTAAGCAGACTAACCACAAAATACATTTTAAAGAAAATGGCAAAGAAACACATTCCTAATTACATTATCAATAAAAGAAAACAGGGCTTTGCAATCCCTGTCACCAAATGGCTTAAACATGATTTAAAAGATATTCTTCTTCACTATACAAGTAAAAATTACATAGAAAATCAGGGATTATTCCAATATGATTTCATTGAAAAGCTTGTTCAAAATCATCTTGAAGAAAAGTGGGACAATAAAAAACTTTTATGGAACTTGCTTGTATTCCAATTGTGGTATGAAAAGTACAAGCCAACAATAGGAATTTCTGACGAAGTTATTTCAGCTAAAGGATTAACTGTTAGTGTTTAAATCCCGCCACTATTTCTATTCTGAGAATTAATAATTACAAACTTTTCAAAATCAACTGGCTGACCAAATAAAAAGTTAAGCCCAAATTGTGTTTGCTGACGCAGTAAATCCCAGTTTACAAGCATCTTAAAATCTTTTGGTCCAACTTTAGCTCTTACTTGCCTTTCAATCAATTCAGCTGCTTTAAGATTGTAGGTTCCATAACCACCTAAAGTAACCCACTCTGAAAGCTTTACATCTCCATCCAGTGAAACACTTTGCATACCTTGAATATACTGATCATAGAAAAGCGGTGATTTACCCTTTACATAGCCTTGGTCATAGCCTATTTCAAACGAAGCTGGTCCAAGAACACTATCTAATATAGGACCACCTGTAAAAATCCCCTGAAAATCACCCGTAGAGTATGCTCTTAAAGCATTTCTTGTCCTAAATCTTAAAGCAGTATTGTATTTTTCAGTGCCAATTTTAAAAACTGGTTTGCTTACTATAACTACTTGTTCTTCAGCTTTAAAAGCAGTCTTCGTAAAATCCTTTGGATTTCCAGCATCTTTTAAAAAGTTTTTATATTTCGAGGGTAAAATCGTAGGATCGCTTTGTACCCAGCTTGATGAAGTTCTAAAATGTACACCTGTTTCAGTAAAAGGCACCTTTATATTTCTACGATCAACAACTTCAACATTGAACTTTGATAATGAACTGCCTAAAAAACCATCGTCCAGGTAATAATTATAGGCTGTACGAAACTCAGTCATAGTTCCAAATCTTTGTCGAAATTGACCAATGAAACGATCTTTTAATGATCCATATGAAAGTTCTGCCAGTGTAGATGGTCCATAAAAACCAAGCATACTACCAAATCCTTTTGCTCCACCAGAACCAATCTGTGCAAACGGTGCAAATGAAAGTATATGGTGATCAGTAACATTAAGATTAAAATTAGGTCCAAGTGAAAAACCACCAAGTGCTCCCTGTGTACCAACGACAGGAGCAATAAGAGGAGCACTTCTGACATTTGGATCCGAGCTTACAGTAGTAGTAAATTTTGGTGCTGCAGGAAGTGAAAAGGTTTTAAAGTAAATTCTTCCTCCATACACAGTTAAGTTATCAATTTTCTTATTGGCATCATAAACAAGTTTTTCTGCAGTTACTCTATATCGTGGCTTTCCAATATCTTCCCAGCTTGCTTTTGCTTTAGATGCTTTTGAAGATTTATAACTATAAAACGTACGAGGGTGACGCTTTGCACCAAAACCTTGTGCTATGCGAATTGGTTCATCTATCTTTAGTCTTCCATGAGTATACTCAATCTGATTATCAGGTAGGCTTCCAGCTATTCGTGCTTTTATTACCGCACCTTTAACTACAGTCTCCGGTTTTGTTATAAGGTACTTATTAGATGTAACATCAAATTTAAATGACTCACCCGTTGAAACTATATTATCTCTTATGATTTTTATATTTCCCTTGGCTTCTAAATGCTGGTCACTGCCATAGTAGATGATTTGATCGGCTTCAAGATTTGCATTTTGATCAATAATATGCGCAATAGACATCCCATAAGTTATATAAACATTTGACTCTTGATCATATTCAACACTGTCACCTTCAAGCTCAAGATAAACAGCTTTTGCTTTTAAAGTAGGATCTTCATTTGCAGCTTCTTGACTTTGAGTCTGAGTTTTAGAATTTTTGTGAAATGGATTTTTTAATATGCTTGCACTGACTTGCAAATCAAATAGCAAGACATAAACCAAAGTTAATAAAATAAATAATATTAAATGACCTTTTTTCATCTTTTTCATTTGACAATCCAAGACAATTATATATCGCTAAACGTTAAGAAAAGGCACCTGTTCGTCTGATTTACAGGACTTAGTTAATCAAGGACTACTTACAATACGCCATACGCTCTACGGTAATATACTTGTGTGTTTCTTAAGAAATTAAAACTTAATGATTTTCGAAACTATATTAACTTTGAACAAACATTTGATCATTTAAAAACAATAATCATTGGCCAAAATGCTCAAGGCAAAAGCAATATTCTAGAAGCTATTAACGTTCTTGCAACAAGCCAGTCTGAAAGAGCTGAAAAAGATAGCGAGCTTGTCTTCTGGGATAAAGATTATGCACTGATCTTTTCAGACATACAAACAAAAAATTCTGAATTAAAGATTGCACTACAAATAAACTCTACAGGAAGAAGAAAATTAAAAATTAACGATGTTCCAAAGAAGGCACCACAAGCAGATTTGTTAGGGAATTTTTTTGCCGTAATGTTTTCGTGTGACGATTTATATCTCGTAAAAGGTTCACCATCAGCCCGTCGAAGATGGCTGGATTCAGTACTCTTTCAATTAGACACGAGGTACCACAGATCAATCCAGGATTATCAAAAATCAACAACACAAAAAAATGCCCTTTTAAAAAAAGCTCAAGAGACAAGAATGCCAAGGAAGGAATTAAATGAGCAGCTTGGAATTTGGAACGAACAGGTTATTAGTTTAGGTACAGAAATAATTTTCACAAGGTTGAGGTTTATAAAAGAGATAGCACCTGTTGCAAATGAGTTTTTAAATAATATTTCAAAAAATACAGAAGATTTTGGTTTAATCTACAAGTCATCCATCTGTGAAGATGAACATAATTATGTTCATCTTCATGAAATGGATAAAACAAAAATAAAAGAACTTTTTCATAAGTCCATAACTGAATCTTTCGATGAAGAGCTTGCCAGGGGGCAGTCAGTAATAGGTCCACACAGAGATGATTTAATTTTTTTAATCAATAAAAAAGAAGCTAAATCCTTTGCAAGCCAGGGGCAACAGCGCTCAATTGTTCTTGCTGTAAAACTAGCCGAGCTAAAGTTATTTGAAAAGGAAAAAGACGAAATCCCTGTTTTACTTTTAGATGATGTATTTGCAGAGCTGGATGAAAACAGGCAGGATTTTTTACTGCATAACTTGCCAGAAAATATACAAACGTTTTTAACAACTACTCATATAAGTGATATTCAAAAAGAGTTTTTAAATGGTGCACAGGTATTGGAAGTTAAAAATGGAGAAATCATAGAAAATATAGGGTTAGGATGTAAAATATAAAATTAAACTCATGTCAGAAAAATTGCACAGAAAATCAAACCGCTTTAAGTCTAATCTCATAAAAATTGGTGATTTAATCTCAATTGTTAAAGAAAGCTTTGGTCTTGAAAAAAGTTTAAACATCATGGCGCTAAAAGAAATTTGGCCTTTAGTAACAAATTTTGAAATCGCAAAATACAGTCAGCCAGACTATTTTGACAAAGAAAACAATCTTGTAATTGCTGTAAAAAGTGGAGCATTGGCAACTGATCTCTCAATGCAAAAAGTCAATATTGTAAGCAAGCTGAAAGAGGCTACAAAAAATACAAATATTATATTCAAGGATGTTAGGTTTATAAATAGGTCCTGACCTCATATATATTGCTTTCTGCAAGCAAGGTTGCATAACCTCGCTTTCCAGATAAGAAAATGCTAGAATTAAAGGGTTTTCTATGGCAAAAACAGACACTACAAAAGATAAAGCTACTCAAGTAAATGGTTCATATTCAGCCAGTGATATAGAGGTTCTTGAAGGATTAGATGCAGTAAGACGTCGTCCAGGAATGTATATTGGCGGTGTTGATCAAAAAGCACTTCACCACTGTGTTTACGAAATTGTGGACAACTCTATAGATGAAGCACTTGCTGGTTACTGCAATGAAATAAAAGTTTCTATAAATGTTGATGGTTCAATTACCGTTATTGATAACGGGCGGGGCATACCGGTAGATAAAGTTTCTAAGACAGGACTCTCTGGCGTTGAAACAGTTTTTACAACCCTTCATTCAGGCGGAAAATTTGGTACAAGTACAAGCTATAAAGTATCTGGTGGTTTGCACGGCGTAGGAGCTTCATGTGTCAATGCTGTTTCAACCAAAATGCAGGTAGAAGTTTACAGAGATAAAAATACTTATTTTGTAGAGTTTCTTGGAGATAATCCTGGCGGTATTGCAGGAAAAAACAAAGAGCCTTTAAAAGCAATTGGCAAGAGTGACAAAACCGGTACAAAAGTAACTTTCTGGCCTGATCCAAAAGTATTCAAAGATCAAGAAACCGGGAAAATGCCATCCTGCAATCGCGAAGTTGTTGCTACAAGGCTACGTGAAATGGCTTTTTTAAACAAAGGTTTGAAAATGATTTTTACAGATGAAAGATTACAGAAACCTGATCCTCACTATCAGGAAACTTTTTTTTATGAAGGTGGAATTAAAAGCTATGTTCAATTTTTAAATTCTACTAAGTCAGTTTTGCACAAAGAGGTGATTTACTTTGAAAATACAAAAGAAGATGTTGTGGCTGAAATTTCCATGCAATACACAGACACATACAGTGAATCAATTTTTGCTTTTGCAAATAACATAAATAATCCAGACGGTGGTACACACTTAACCGGCTTTAGAAATTCCCTTACTCGTGTAATCAATGACTATGCAAGAAATGCTGAATTGCTTAAAGAAAATGATGAGAATCTTGTTGGAGAAGACGTCCGTGAAGGTTTAACAGCCATAATATCAATCAAAGTAAAAGACCCTCAGTTTGAAAGTCAGACCAAGGTAAAGCTTTTAAATAATGAAGTCCAGACAGCAGTCATGGCAATACTAAGTGAAAGCTTAAAAGACTGGTTGGATAGAAATCCGAAAGAATCTAAGATTATTATCCAAAAAGCTATCCAAGCTCGTGATGCACGTGAAGCAGCACGTAAAGCAAAAAATCTTATTCGAAGACAGTCAGTGCTTGAATCAGCCGGGGGACTACCTGGAAAATTAGCTGATTGCACAAGCAGAGATCCTGAAGCCTGCGAACTTTTTATCGTAGAAGGAGACTCAGCAGGTGGTTCTGCAAAGCAAGGTCGCGACAGAATGTACCAGGCGATTCTTCCGCTTCGAGGAAAGATTTTAAATGTGGAGCGGGCAAGAATTGCAAAGATTTACGACAATACTGAAATCCAAGCATTGATTCAAGCAATTGGAATATCTACCACAAGCGATGATGTTTTAAGGCCAAACATTGATGAGTTAGATCTAGATAAACTTAGATACCATAAAGTCATAATCATGACTGATGCTGATGTAGATGGTGCACACATCAGAACATTGCTACTTACATTTTTCTTTAGATATGCCAGACCAATAATTGAAAATAATTTTATGTACATTGCACAGCCTCCTCTATACAAAGTGGAAAAAAATAAAAAATTTGTTTACTGTTACAATGAGCACCAGTTAGAGCTTGCATTAGCTGAGCTTGGTGAAAAAGCAAATATTCAAAGGTTTAAAGGTCTTGGCGAAATGATGCCACAGCAGCTCTGGGATACCACAATGGATCCTGAAAAGCGAACGTTAAAAAAGGTTTCATTTGAGGATGCAGCAGATGCAGACAGGATTTTTGATATTTTAATGGGCGATGCTGTTGCTCCACGCCGTGAGTTTATAGAAGAACACGCAGGGTTAGCAGTTTTGGATGTTTAACCTTTTGGTTAAATTGGTTAAATCACTTGGATTTGCTGTTTTTAATTTGCTCATTGATTAATTCAATGCCACAGGTTATACTTTCAACAATTATTTATAAAATGGTTAAACTCTCAAGTAACGGGCATTTATGACTACTAAGCCAATATCTAACACAGAAAGGTTAAAACATTTACAATGGTATGCTGATCATTTTCCTAGAATAAAAGACCAACATAATTTAGTAGCCATTGCCTCTAATTCTAAAAGGGAAATCCTAGATATAAATGAAAGAACAGTAGCTATTATGGTAATTCTAAAAGAAGGAATAAAAGCAGAGGATGAAGTAAGTCCACTTCTAGACTTAGTAAAAGATGAAGATGCTTTCCCTATACGAGAATATATTGACAAAGATACAATTGCTAAATATTTAGCAAAACAATTCTCTGGTGAACAGAGTGAAAAAATAAAAGAAATAATAGATAAAAAACAGAACCATGCATTACTAAGAGGAGAGACTGCCTTAGCACTTGCTAATTATGGACTTAAAACAAAAGAATTTGTTGAAAAACTTAAATATATACTAAATGACATGGCTTGTGATCCATTATTTATAGCAGGTCATCCTATGTATATTACGAATTTTTTAGCTGCACTTTATGAGACTGATAAAGATTCTGCAAGATCATTGATGAAATATTTTTCTATTTCAGAACATGAAATTCAGTTACATTTAAACCCAATACCCCATTTAAGTCCTTCTAAAAAAACCGCTTGACTTTATCTCACTTGTGCTTTTCTATTGAATCTAGGAAAATAAAGCTGCTATCCTTCAAAATTCTTATTTAAGAAAGGTCATAAAATGGTAGAAACTTTAATAAAGAAAGAAACAAAAGAAAATCCTCTACTAACACAAATGAACGGAAAAAGATCAGTAAAAATATTTTCAGGCCGGGCGAATATACCTTTAGCTAAAGAAATTTGTGATTATTTAAACTTGCCCTTAGGAAAAATAAATATTAGCCCATTTTCTGATGGGGAACTTTATGTTCAGATAGAAGAAAGTGTTCGAGGCTGTGATGTATTTGTAATCCAACCTACATGTACACCTGTAAATGAAAATGTCATGGAGCTTTTAATAGTCCTTGATGCACTTAAGAGAGCAAGTGCAGAAAAAATTACTGTCGTTATGCCATATTACGGCTACGGCAGGCAGGATAGAAAAGCTGCAGGCCGTGAACCTATCACTGCAAAGTTAATAGCTGACTTGCTTAGTCAAGCTGGCACAAATAGAATCCTAGCGCTTGATCTACATGCTACACAAATTATGGGATTTTTTGATGTAATTGTCGATCACTTATTTGCTACGCCTGTATTAGTCGAACATATAAAATCATTAGGTTTAAAAGACATAGTGGTGGTAAGCCCTGACGTAGGCGGTGTAACAAGAGCAAGAGCATTTGCAAAAAAACTAAACGATGCACCAATTGCAATTTTAGATAAACGAAGACCTATGGACAAACACAATACCGTAGAAGTTATAAACATTATCGGGGAAATAAAAGGTAAAACCTGTGTCATGGTTGATGACATGATCGATACTGCAGGTACTATTACACAAGGTGCTGCTTTACTTCAAAAAGAAGGAGCAAAAGAAGTTCTGGCTTGCTCTACACATGCAGTTTTGTCAGGACCAGCAAAAGATAGAATTGATAAGTCACCTATAACGACACTAATCGTAACCAATTCAATTCCCGTACCACCAGAACGTTCTCCTAAAAAGCTAAAAATCTTAAGTGTGGCAGGACTACTAGCTGAAGCTATTAAGAGGATACATCTGGATGATTCTGTTAGTGAGATGTTCAGCTAATACTTTTTTAAAAGAAATCATAATAAGTTATAATAACAATGTCCTTTTGGGCAGTTAGCGCAGCGGTAGCGCATCTCGTTTACACCGAGGAGGTCGGGGGTTCAAATCCCTCACTGCCCATTCTGTAGGAAGTATTAATTTATAACACCTTCAAAACGACTCTAAATAGTTTCAAATGCAATTTCAACATAACCAGGGTTTAACGAATTAAGATCAACATTGTTGTTCATTAAGTCTATTGTGTTTGGGTTATAGAAAATTAATTCAATTTTATCAACTTGTATAGGATTAAAGGTTATTCGATGAATTCTCTGTTTATAAGAATTTTTAATAGAGAAACAATGATCTGATATCAGATCATTGTTGAAGTAAAATTTGCAATTTACATTTTGCCAGCTTTCTATCAAGCTTGTTTTTCTCGGCAACAACCATATTGATTTAACTTGAGCAGGAGAGTCTCTCTTAACTAAAAGAAAACCATTCATACCATTTGATATCTCCCATTCAGTATCAAACCTTCCATCAAATGCTTTTGATTCGTTTGATTTTTCAGGACTACAAGAAGTATCGTTACAGGGAGTGCTTACAGGAGTAAAAGTTGTTAATGGAAAGCACAGCTGTACATTTTCCCAAGTTGGTTTGAATTGGAATAAAGCACAGGACAATGGTTTGAAGAAATTTATTGTCCATTTATAAGCAGCAGGATTTTTATCTTTAACGTGATCATCTGCTCCTGTGAATCCTAGTGCTGCACCTACACAAATGCTGTATATTCCAAGAACACAAAAAATAACTCTAATTATCTTTTTATGATCTGCATTTATATTTGTATAAGAATAAAATAAAGCAAAGCAGGCAGCTAAAATTAGTAGAGTAGCATAATCAGTTTCATAACGCATAGTTGCACCAAGCATAAGTAAAATAATTACAAGGTTTGTACAACTAGTAAAAAAGACTAATTGAAAATAGAATTTTTTAAACAATGCAAGACTAAACCACTGTGTGCTGAAGCACACAGGTTTTAATCGTCACCGCCTGAAGGCGGCTTAAGATCCGATCGTTATATCTTCTTCATCCTCCACATGATTCTCTATATATTCCTTTATTTCTTCCTCTGTTATTGCTCCTAC
>JACQBQ010000048.1 GCA_016201905.1 Candidatus Melainabacteria bacterium
AAGTCGAAAGAACTATTGCATGGTTTGCTAACTTTCGTCGGATAAATGTTTGCTTTGATAGAATTAAATATGTCTATAAAGCTTTCTGTATCATAGCTTCAGTGATTATTGCTTTGAGGTACTTTTGAGATGACTTCCTGGCGAGGTTCGCCAAAGGCGACCAGCAAAGCGAGGCGAGCGTGGGAATCTCAAAAACGTTAGGAGATTGCCACGCCTCACTTTGTTCGGCTCGCAATGACGTGATTTTTTTACCGTGGCTTTAAAACCAGTGTCTCTTTTGCTGATTTGGTAACAAACTTTTCATCATATACATAGGGCTCATCGTTATTTTCAACCCAGCCTTTTGTTTGATCTTTATAATATGGGCTTCCAAGCTGTGATGATGTTCCAAGAGGAATTTGTACATGTGCATTATTAAAGTTTTTTAAATCTATCACTACCCTTGCAGATGGACCCCATACGACCTTTAAATTATTGTTTGTTCCAAATGCACTGATTGTATCTCTGTCTCCGCCAACTTTAATTGAACCTACATTTGTAAGTGGACTGAGTATTGGTAGTGCTTTGCTAAATGGGTGTTCAATGGTAAGAGTATGGTATTTCCCCCATTCCCACTTTGTAGGATCATTTGTTTTGGTAAGGCTTTTAATTTCTTTTACAGCATCTGAAAGTGAAAGCAGTAGTAATGATTCATGATTTTTTACTCCACTGGGAAGCCAGAATTTATCCTCGTCAATAAGTATTTTAATCAGTGCTAAGCTTCCTGCTCTCCATTCTTTTAAATAATTATTAGAAAGATTTTTACCAAGCTTGTTTGACAATATTTTTTTAAATAAGTTTTCATATGTTTTTTCAAATATGAGAGCTTGTGGACTGTTTACATTTAAATTAAAATCCCATTTGCTTAAAAGCTGAATAACGGGAAGGAGTTCTTTGCTTGACATCTTTGATTTGTAATATGCTTCTAAAATTTGTACTGTTAAATAATTTGCTACCCAGCTATAGAGATCTTTTTGCATTTCTTGATTTGTTCTTAGATCAAAATTATCTTTTTGTGAAAGAAGGGTGCTTATTCTTACTGCTCTAAACGGAGACAGAAAATTATTCCCGAGATTATATCCATAATCAGAACTTACTACTTTATTATTTGCACTGACTATGTAACCTGCTTTTGGATTATATGCATGAGGTAATTTTTCATAGGGTATATTACCTAACCAATGCTCATTGCAACTAAATCCAGAGATAGGTAAGCTGCCTATGCCGTCTTTTCTGTATGGAATTATGCCAACAGCCTGGTAGCCAATATTTCCATCAATGTCAGCATAGTGAAAACTTAAAGTGGATCCGTTGTATTTTTTTAGTACAGATCTAAAATCCTGCCAATCTTTTGCTTTAACTAAACCCCATATTGCACTAACTGAATCATATCCTTTTGTGTCAAAGATACTCCACTTTAAGGCAAGAGCTTTACTGCCATCACGGTCTAGGATTGGTCCGCAGCTTGTAAGAATAGTTTCATGAATGTATGGTTTCTTTTGGTTTTTTACTTTTATTTTTGATCTTATTACTTTTGCAGTTTCCCAGCTTGCGCCATTTTTGTAAGTAAGTGAATCTTTATCTTTGAAATCACCTACGAAAACATCCTGTACATCTGCTGATAAGCTTGTTATTCCCCAGGCAATTTTTTTGTTGTGCCCGATTAATATTCCCGGTATTCCTGGGATACTTAAACCAAGAACATTTATATCGTCTTTTTTGTCAATTAAATGAATTGGATACCAGAAACTTGGATTTGCTAATTCCATGTGTGGATCATTTGCTAGAATTGGATTTTTGCTTTTGTTTACTCCTAGTACCCAGCAGTTTGAACCCCAATTAAACCCTTCCCATCTGTCTGAACCGTTCCTTAAGAAGTCTGCTGCTTCGATTATTGTTTTTTTAATTTTAAAATATGGAGCTTCAAGTATTTTTCTTAAAGCAACTTTTTGCCTAATCGTATTCCATCTTTGTAAAAGGTTTGGCTTTTTTAAAATATAATCGTCAAACACTAGATATTTTTTTGCGTCATAGTTAATTATTGGGTTTCCTGGAAAGTTTTGTTCAAAAAGTTCATCTGCTCTGTCATGAGGAATTGTCTGGTAGATTTCCTGTCTGATCAAGTCAAGTTGCCAGCTTGTGTCAGTAACTTCTGCTATTTGTTTAACAAGTACAATTGAATCAATAGGCTTCCAGGGTTTTGGTCTGTAATTTAGTATTCTAAACTCAAGCGGCAAATTATACTTGTGTTTTTCAATATATGCTGTTATACCTTTGCTGTAATAATTTAAAATTTCTAAAGTTTCTTTGCTTGAGTTTTCTAACTCATCCTGTGCACTTTTTAAAAGTCCAATATTACGAGCAAATTTATCCCTGACGAGTCCACTCTTTCCTAAGATTTCTGCCAATTCCCCTTTTGCTGCCCGCCTTGTAACATCTATCTGAAACAAGCGATCCTGTGCAGTTAAGTATCCCTGGGTGAAAAGAAGGTCATGTAAATTTTTTGCATAAACATGTGGACGTCCGTGGTTATCGAAGTAAATATTTACCTTATCTTCTAACCCGGCTATTTTTACTTCGCCATTTCTTTTAGGCTGGCTAAAAATAAGATAAGTACAGGTAAGAACAACAATCAGACAAATACTTGTAAATAGGCCTGTAATAATAAGTATATTTAAGGGTTTATTCATTTTTTTTAGTTTTTTCGTTTAAGATATAATCTGGAAAGATTTAAAAATGAGTGAAAAACAAATTAAAATCTCTACCTTGAATGTACCCACTTTACTGGATCTTGAACTACCAAAACCAGTTAAAGAATTAATTAAAACCCTTACTAAGGAAAAGGCTGAAATATATCTCATTGGTGGTTTTGTCAGGGATATGCTTATTGGTCGACTTTCTTATGATCTGGATTTTGTTGTGGTTGATAAAAGTGCTCTTGAACTTGGTAAAGAGCTTGCCTTAAAGCATGATGGGAATTGCTTTCTCCTGGATAAGCTAACAGAGACTACAAGGGTAATGTTAAAGGAAGAAGTTGCTCCATCATATACATTTGATTTTACGCCAGTTTTAAAATCAAATCTGGAAGCTGATTTTGCAAGGAGAGATTTTACGATAAACACCCTTGCAATAAATCTTAAAGAGCTAAATATTTTAATAGATAAGTTTTCAGGACTAGACGATTTAAATCAAAAAAAAATAAAAGCAGTTAAGTCGGAAAATCTCTTAGATGATCCACTTAGATTTATTAGAGCATTTAGGTTTGCAGCATATTTGCAGTGTGAAATTGAGCCTGAACTGTTTTATTTTATAAAAAGTAATTTAGATGATAAGAAGGTTTCTTCATTGTTAAAATCTGTTGCTGGTGAAAGGATTTCAACTGAGCTATGGAAAATATTAGATAACGATAACTCCAGTAAATATATTAGACAAATGGCTGATGTTGGGCTTCTTGAAGAAATTATGCCTGAGCTTACTCCGATGAGAAAGGTTACCCCAAATAGTCATCATCATCTCTGGCTTTTTGATCATTCACTTGAGCTTGTTAAAACTTTTGAAGAGAATTTTCATAAAATCCCTGAATGGGCAAAGCAAGAATTAAATAACCCTTTTTCTGCTTCAGCCTCTCCTGTGAAAAAATCTGTAGCAAAATTAGGGGCCCTTCTACACGATGTAGGTAAACCAAGTACTTGGGAAATTAAAAAAAATAATGGTGAAGAGAAGCATACGTTTTATGGACATGATAAGGTTGGAGCAGAAATTACAAAAGACATTAGTGAAAAACTAAAGTTTAGCAATTTAATTCAGGAAACAATTTCTAGGCTTGTGCGCTATCATTTAAGACCTTTTCAATTGCAGCAGGGTGATGCGCCAATAACGGATCGTGCACTTTATAGATTTTTCAGAGATGTTGGAGAAGATATGCCACTCTTGTTAATGCTAGCCATGGCAGATTTATATGCAACCTGTGGTCCAAAGATTACAAAAGAAGATTTATCTAGTGGTGAGAAACTAATTTTGTTTTTGTTTGATGAATATAAGAAATATAAAACTCGTGAAATCGAAGCTGCAAAAAAGCCGAAACTTTTAGATGGAAATGAAGTTATGAAGTTGACTGGCTTAAAACCTTCTCCTATCCTAGGTCAGGTTATGAAAGAACTGGATGAGGCTATTGCTGTTGGGGAAATTAAAACTAAAGAAGAGGCTAAGAACTGGGTTCTTCTTAGATGTAAGGCAGTCCTATAAACTGTTTTATTCTATAGATGCTTTTGCTTTTTCTTCTGTTTTGCTTTTAGTATCTGAATTGTTTGCAACTCTTATAAGATCTTTTAAAATCTCAATACTTTTTGCTAGCTGAAGATCTTTTCCATCTTCTGGTTTTCTCTTTGATGGAAGGTGGTTTGGATCGCTAAACCATGGACCTTTACTGGCTTTGTAGTCATCAATTGAAAGCTTTACTTCATAGTCGGGTCTTATTCCAAGCTGATTGATATCTACTTTTGCCGGGGTTAAGTATTTTGCAATGGTAATGTTTACACCAGAGCCATCGTCAAGTTTATTTATCCCCTGAACAAGTCCCTTTCCAAATGTTTTACTGCCTACAACTTTTGCTCTTTGATTATCTTTTAAAGCACCACTAAATATTTCACTGGCACTGGCACTGTTTTCATTTACTAAAATTACAATTGGTTTGTCAGTTATAAGCTTATCGTCAGCGTTGACTGACTGAATGTAGCCGTCTCTGTCCACCGTGCTTACGATTACCCCATCACTTAAAAACATATCTGATATTTCAACAGCATTTGTTAAAAGCCCGCCAGGGTTATCCCTAAGGTCAATTATTAGTCCGTCTGCTTTAGAAAGCTGTTTGACTGCATCTTTCATTTCTTTTGTAGCTTCCTGTGAAATAAAACTATTTAGTCTTATGTAGGCAAGATTATTTTTTATAATTTTTGCATGTCCTTTTGCAATAGCTTTAATTGGGATTTCAGCTCTGGTAATTGTCTTTTTAATCGAGTCTTTTCCGCGCAGTATTGTCAATGTCACTTGAGTTCCTATTGGTCCTTTGATCTGGCTTGCTGCTTCTTCTACTGATATTCCTTTTGTTGAGTCTCCATTAATCTCAGTAATTTCATCGCTTGGAAGTAAGCCGGCTTTTGCTGCAGGTGTACCATCAATGGGTGCTATTACAATTAATCTTTGGCTTTTGTCTAATCCAATCTGTATGCCTATTCCAGTTAGTTTTGCATTGATAGCTTGCTTTTCATCATCAAAATCTTTCTTACTTAGAAACCTTGTGTATCTATCTCCAAGACTGGCAAGCATGGTTTCAATTGCTTTATGTGCATCATCCAGATCTTTTAGTTTTCCTTTATATCTCTCTTTCCAGATTGACCAGTCCTGTCCGTTAAAAGTTTGATCAACATAATCTTTTTTTATTAGCTCCCATACTTTTTGATATAAGATGTCAGGAGTAATTTCGCCTTCTTCAGATGCAACACTTGCAACATCTATATCAATGCCTGCTTTTGCATTTTCAGTGCGAATGTTATAACAAAAAACAAGAGTAAAGATTGCAAGTGCAATAATATTTGCTTTTATTAGTATTTTTTTATTTAAGTTAAATTTCATGTTCTAAAAGTTATTTTCCCAAATTTCTAAAAAGCTACTGGTTTTTCCATCTTTATGAAATAAATACTACCAAATTCCAGCTTTTACAAGCCTCGGGATATTCCTTAAATATAGGATATTAAAATAAGGTTATTGAATGGTAAAAATAATAAGAACTCTTATCCTGCAGCTTTATTAAACATATATTTGGACATAGCATGTCTTATCTCGACTACTTTATTCCACATGCTTGCTATCTTTAACGTTTTCTTTAGGATTGTCTTATACTAACTCTTAAAGCTGTTTGCAAGCTGTCCACATGCAGCATCTATGTCTACGCCACGCTCATGTCTTATTGTTACTTTTTTACCGCTTCTTTTTTCAACAATTTCTTTAAATTTGTAAACTTTATTCATTGGTGGTCTTTTTAATTCCCTGCTTGTTTCAGTGGGGTTATAAGGTATTAAATTAATGTGACAGTGTAGGGTTTTAATTAAATCAGCAAGTTCTTTTGCTTGTTCTGGCTCGTCATTTATATCTTCCAGCATCACATATTCTATAGTAATCCTTCTTTTTGTTTTTTCATAATAGTAATGCAAGCTTTCAAGAAGCTCATTCATTTTATATTTTTTTGATATTGGGACTAAAACTTCTCTGGTTTTTTGATCTGGTGCATGCAGAGAAACTGCAAGTGTGATTTGTAATTTTTCATCGGCTAGTTTTTTTATCTGTGGTGCAATGCCGCTTGTGGAAACAGTTATGCGCCTTGCGCCTATACTTACTGAGTCTTTAATCAGGTGAATTGCTTTTACAACTTCATTGTAATTTAAAAGTGGCTCACCCTGACCCATAAAAACAATATTTTGTATTCTTTCTTTTGTATCTCTTTGTATTCCTAAAATCTGATCCACAATTTCATTTGCTTTTAAATTGCTTTTAAATCCTATAGCTCCTGTTGCACAAAAAGGACACCCCACTGCACAACCTGCTTGTGAACTGATACAGGCGCTGTAAGATTCATGCTCCTCTAAAAACATTCTTACTGATTCCACCAGATTGTTGTTTTTAAGTTTCCATAGATATTTAATTGTTTTGTCTTTGCTTTCTTGTTTTTGGGTAAGTGTAAGAGGGCTCAGATAATAATTTTCTTTTAAGTAATTACGATCCTTAGTACTAAAGTCTGTCATTTCATCAAATGAAGAAACCCATTTTTTATAAATCCAGCTATGAAGTTGTTTCCCTTTGTAGGAAGGCCACTGCATCTTTTCAGCAAGGCTTATAAGCTCAGTCTCAGATAGACCTGATAAGCATGTTTTATTTTTTAAAGCAGAGTCTTGCATAGATAGATTAATTGTATCTGAAAAGAAGAAGTAGAGAGAAAAGTTGAGGTATCACGTCATTGCGAGAAGCGAAGCGACCCACTCCGACTTGTCGGAGACGAGGCGAGCGAAGCAATCTCACAAACGTTAGGAGATTGCCACGTCGTCCGCCTAGGCGGACTCCTCGCAATGACGTAACATGTTATATTTCCTTAAATTATTAAAGAAAAATGCTAAAAATATGTTGAGTCTGAATTATGGACACTAGAATTATAAAAAAATTATTAACATTGATTTTTTCTTTTTCCTCTGCTGTTTGCTTAAGTATTCCTTTTTCCTTTGCAGCTGATTTTATAGTGCCGAACTCAAGTGGTGAACCAGTTGTAATTGATGTATCGAATTTAAATTTAATTTCTGATATTGATGTTACGGTGGGTGATTTTGTTAATCAGCCAAGGCCGTACAGGGATTCAAATACAAAATCACTTGTTGTTTTTCCTTTGCCGGCTTCAAATGCTGAAAGAACTATCCAGATACATGCAGGCAGTTCAAGCATAAGCAAGACAATCAGCTTTAGACCATCTCCACAGGGTGTATTAAAAGACTCTTTATTGCCAGGTTTGCAGGAAGCAAGAGCTGGTAATACAGCAACAAAAATTTCAGATGGAAGAGTTGTTTTAATTGGCGGCAGTAAAGCTTTAGCAGATTCACCAATAAGCACTGTAGAAATATTTGATCCTGAGACTGGTAAGAGTGGATACCTGAAAACTTCAAATGGATTAAAAAATTTAAGCCTTCAAATTCCCAGATCTCAGCATAGTGCTACATACCTTGGAATTAGTAATTTACCAGTAGGTATGATCTCTGGTCCGGTTGAACAGATTTTACTTGCTGGAGGCTTTTCTAAAAATGGGCAGCTTGAAAATACACTTGAAATAGTTGAAATAAATGTTGGCACAACTCAGTCTGTAAGCACTCTGTTAGATAGTAAAAAAACCAGGCTTAAAAAAGCAAGAATATTTCATACTGCTAGCTTACTTCCTGACGGTAGAGTATTAATTATCGGTGGTCAAGGAAATATAAATATGACTACGATTGGTGCACTAAACAGCATTGAAATATTTGAACCTGGATCTCGTTTAGTTCAGCCCTCTGGAATTTCTTTAAATACTCCAAGGCTTTTACATACTGCAACGACCTTACAAAACGGAAATATTTTAATCACTGGTGGTTTTACAAATGAAAAGCAAGATCAATTTGGCTTTGGACCTGCTACCAATATATCTGAACTCATTGATGTTACAAGCCTCACGATTAAAAAAGTTGGCTCGCTTGTGGAAAAAGGAGTAGGTGGTCATAGTGCAACCCTTTTAACAAACGGACTTGTATTAATTACAGGTGGAAGTACGGATTTTTTTGCAGGCAGAACACAAGATGTATCTAAAGGGTTAGCCAAGGGAACTATCCAGTTTTATAACAGTACCAGCGAAACATTTGATTTTGTTTTAAAAAGTTCAGGCGGAAATTTAGAACTTCAAAACCCAAGATTTTTACATGAGTCTATTTTGCTACCGGATGGAAGTGTAGCTGTAGTTGGAGGATTAAATATTAAAGAGGGACTAAATTCAACAAGCATTATTAGTAATCCGGTTTCTACCATTGAAATTTTTAAGCCTGATATTACTGCTTTTGCTGGCAGTTCATTAAAGTCTGAGCAAAAATCAAACCTGGAGACCTCCATAGGAAGAATTTTACCTACTGTAGTTTTAGTAACTCCGAAAAATAAAACGCAGGGATTTCTATCTACACAAGATTCAGGAAATTTTATAAATAGCGCAGCTTATATTACAGGTGGATTTACAAATGGACTTGGAAAATTGCCTACTAAAGTCAGCGAGCTTATTCATATTCAGTCCAAAGATTCTATTGAAGGCAGACAGCTAATATTAACTCCTGAAGGATTAATACGCGGGAGCTTCTTGGGTCAGCTTTTAATTGAGCTGGATAAGTTTACGAAAGTCCCTGCATTACAAGTAAAACCACAGACTATAAACCTATCTGCTGCAAACAATTTTAAAGCTACTGTCAAAGTCTCTTCTACAAATGATGAAATTGTTTTATTAAAACCTGATAGCTTAGATCCAAACAATCCTATAATAGTTAGCCCTTCTTTATTTCAAACAGGCGAAGAAATAAGCATAAGTAAAAAAGATAACTCAATCCAGGGACAGTTTGAAATAAATTTTATACCAGCTGATAGTACAAAAGATTTTGTACAAGCAAAAGTTAAAGTCAATGTTTCTGACAGCTCAAAACCATTTTTAGCAACGATACCAGGGTTTGGGATTTCGCTTAGTAATGAAGAAGGAGAAACCACAGAGAAAATTCAGCTTAAAGTTTTGTCCCAGGATGGCTCAACAGAGTTTTCTTCTGTGCCACAGGATACTCAGGTGACAGCTACTATTAATGATCCTACGATAGCAAATTTGGGTGATACTGGCATATCCTCTGTAGTTGGTACGCTTGCAACACAGTTTACAGTAAATGCTATAAAACCAGGTAAAACAAAATTAAATTTTACGATAAACTTCCCTGATGTTTTGCCTGTTTCAATTCCACTTGAAGTTAGCGGTACTCCAAGTTTTTCAAGTACACCTATCGATGCAACAGTTTTATCAGGGTTAATATCCAGTGGTCTTGAACTTTCTGACATAAAGAAACTAAGTTCAACTACCGTGTCTATAGAAGATATTGCTCTTTCATCTGATTCTCCCCTGTTTCCAATTTATGTCCCGATTAATCTTCAAAGCTCAGTTGATAATTCTCTTCTTACCGGATTGTTTACGATAAGACCGATATTTGCCATTGATTTACAAACTGCCTTGCCTAGAACGCTAGTAAATAACAAGGGAACTGGTTTTAGGTCTCCGCTTTCCACCGAACCATTAAGTGTAGGTGGTATAGTTCCATCTGATACATCGGTTAAACCAATAGTTGTGTTTGCATCTGATGATGGATTGAGAACTCTTAATTATGGTATTAGTATTAGTGAAAACATTGATGCTCCTTTAAACATGTTGAGCACAGTATCAGGTGTAAGCGATCTTAAGCTTTTTGAATTTGGTAGTGATTCTAAGAGTGTAAAAATTTCTGCTTTAAAAGAAAATATGATTCTTGTTCTGGATGTGGATAGTGGAAATGTAGAAACCTCTGTAAATCTTTCTGGTACAGGATTTGAGCAAAAGTTGTTAAAGATAGACGATCAAACTGCTTCAGCTGTTTCTTTAGGAGGCAAAGGGGTTGATTTAGTTTTTCCGATTACAGATGCTGAACCAAGAATTGTAAATTTTAAATTACCTGGAAATACTAGAAATATTTCTGTTATTCCAAAGTTAGCAAATGTAGCCGGTCCGTTTTTAATTGCATATGATGGTGCTAGCACAGTATCTATAGTTAATTTGCTGGATGTAAATGCACCAATCCAGACTATAGATACTGAAGGGAATAAGATTTCAATGCTGGATTATGCAGGAAGGTTTCCTGTTAATGGCAAGACTACTGATGTTGCTATTGCAGCTACTCAAAGAAATGTTTTGCTTTATGATTTAAATAATTTAACAAGTATTTCTGTAAATGATAAATTAAAGATTGAAAGTAAAATAGAAGATTTATTAGTTATAGATGGCATTGCATATTTGGCATTGGGCACAAATGGGATTTCAGCGTTAAGTATTGGTGCTTTAATTAATAGTAATAGTGACACACCAGCTGAAATAGCACACTTTAAAAAGAATAAACTTACAGTAATTAAATCAAATGGTACACCTACGATAGTTACAAGATTGCTAAGTGCCTCAAAGCTGGCTGATTCAAAACCATTTCTGCTTTCAACTGGTGCAGGAAATAATTTAACGGTGATTAGGGTGTCGCCATAAATAAATTATCTTTCTAGAAAGTTCTCCGCCACAGGCCCTCCTGAGGTGGGCAAGCGGATCCGTCCTCTGGCAGATAAAATTATCCTGCAAGCCCAAATTAGAAATTTAACTTCTCACAAGAAGAGAATCATGAGCAGTGGTTTGCAGAGCATTTTCTAAGAAAGCCTTTATCAGTCTTCCTTTACGATTAAATTCTTTAAACGGTAAAACAGGTTTGCTTCCAGATCTTGGAATATCTACTTTCAGTTCAATCCAGGATTTGCACCCTGCATATTCTGGTGAGTTAGGAATTAGTACAGGATTACTCAAAGTGTAGACTCTTAAAAGTAGCAGCTTGCCTTTATGACTTGGGTAAAGATTCCATGATGATATCAGGTGTTCATTAGAATTAACTAACTCTGATGAAATACTTAAGAGCTGCTCCTGGGTTTCAACTGTAATTTCTTCTTCTACCTCTGCCCAGTATTTTATTTTTATTTGATTGTCTTTATTTGGTTTTGTGTTTTGATCAAGCAAAGACCAGAGATCTTTTCTTACTTTTTCTGGCTTTTGATGGGTAAATGTTGGGAATAAAACAAATTGTTTTTGTTCAATATTAAAGCTTTCAAATGGTGTTTTTATGTTTGGATTGTCTTCAACGCCGCCTTTTTTCCAGATAGCAGTTACCATGCCTTTACTTAGAGCTTCAATTGTTGTACCCCATTCTTTCAGTGCGTATTTCATGTCTTTAATTGTGCTTTTTTACTACCAGCCTTAACTATTTTTAACTCTCAACTATATTACTACATTCGATTTTATCGAACATTAAATTTTTTTAATATTCTTTTTTAGGTTCAGACAAGCTGAACCTTCCTTCGGTCGATTTCCTCCACCTGATCGGATTTACCGAATAAATCGGATAAATCCTTTAAGTGCAAGCACAAATGAAATTTCTTAACCTGAATTACAATTATGATGAAGCTGCTACTTGTTCAGTTTTTTTTATCAGCTCAACGATTGCTTTGATTAATTTATTGATTCCGGCTTCTACTTCAGCTGGTCCACCTGCAAGCATATAAGCAGGTGTACTTATTATTAGATTTTTATGGTCAACAACAATATCATCAACTTCTTTTTTAATATGCTTGGCACCCATCTTTTCAAGATTGCTTGCAGTACCTTGATCGTTTCCTATTGTTAGTTCAATGTTTTTATCCCCAAAAACTTTTGCAATTACATTAGGTGCTATGCAAATTGCACCAATTGGTTTTTTTAATTTATGAGCTTCTCTTAAAAAGGCTTCAACCTCCGGCATTACATTAGCGCTTGCACCATCTTTTGCAAATGAGCTTAGATTACATGCAGCCCCAAAACCGCCAGGAAGAATTACGGCATCTAAATCTTTTGGATTTATGCTTTTTATGTCTTTAATATTTCCTCTTGCAATTCTTGCTGACTCTACTAGAATATTTCTCTTTTCATTTTGTGGTTTATTTGTGAGGTGATTTATAACCTGTGTTTGATCTTTGTTAGGTGCTATACAAACAGACTGCATTCCTGCTTTATCAATGGCCAGTAAAGTTATAACTGCTTCATGAATCTCAGAGCCGTCCATTACACCGCAACCGCTTAGGAGAACCCCTATTTTATACATTGTGTGCTACCCCCATTCGGTAAATTATTTTACCATTCAATAGTAGAAAATTACTAAAAGATTTTTTTACTGCTGGTAGCAGGCATAAAAATTCTAGCCTGGCTTATACTATTTCATATGTAGAATTTCTCATTCAAAATAGGGCCGGCCCTCATCTTTAGGCATCTCCTAACCATTCCTTTATCACTTAATGGCTAGCTCTATTTTTGTTTTAAATAAATTAATGACAACAATAAGTAATTGATAGCTAAAATGGGTAATTTAAAATTACCATCCCAAAAAGCTAGTTGTTAGGAAGTGACTTTGAACAATATCTTCAATAAAATAATAAACTGCTTTATCTTAAGCAAGCAGAACATTATGTTGTTGTTATCAATCTACAATATAACTTTTTTACTTTTATGTGTCTTGTTTACAGACGATATGAAAATCGCATTTTTGCTTGCTTCTGCTGCATCTTTAATCACAATGTTCTTAATTACGATGTCTGATATGTTTCAGGTCGTACGTGAAAAAGAAGCCAGGCTTCATGACTTTGAAGCTGACGTAAGTAAAAAAATAAGAGATGAATATAGAAAAGCACACACCTTAAATCAAAAGAAACAGTTGTTGTTGAAAACAGGATTTTTCAATCCTGAAGAGAGTGAAAACCCGTCTCCTTCTTTAAATGGATCTTTATCTTCTAAAGAAGACAATATTAACCATGAAAGAAAAGTACGCTTATCCTATCTTAATAGGACTGGTACCAATAGTCTCCCTGGTGCTGAAGAAGGAGGCCAACACCAAGGGTCATAGCTTCGTTTAAACAGGCGATAAAAAGAAAAAAATAAAAGGCGACTATTAATTTATAGAAAGTAAACAGTACTAAAAAAACATTGGTTAATTATGAGTATTCAAGATTTTAAAAAAGTAAGCCAGCAAAAATTTGCATCTGAGAATAAAGGCGCAAAATTGTTGCATGCGCAAGAAAGAAATAAAAAAAATGTTTGCAGGCTTTCAAATAAAAAACTTTGGGATAGTCATCTGGAAGAAAAAAATGCTGGAGGATCTGGTTCTGAAAATCGAGATCATTTAATTAGAAAGTATGCATATTTGGTTAGTTGGGTTGTAGGCAGGTTACCGGTTACAAGTTTACAGGGAATGGATAGAGATGATCTGATTGGTTATGGGACAATTGGTTTAATAGAAGCAGTTGACAGGTTTGACCCTAAGAGGAATGCAAGCTTTGAATCTTTTGCAATTACAAGGATAAAAGGTTCTATTTATGATCAATTAAGAGCATCAGATTGGTTGACCAGAGGCTCGAGAAAAAAAGTAAAAAACCTTTTTAAAGCAACAAGTAATTTAGAAGCAAAACTTGGAAGGTATCCAAATAACAAAGAGTTGGCTGAAGAGCTTTCTGTTTCTCCTCAGGAATTAAGGGCTATACAGCAGGAGGCTCAAATTGGAATATTTTCTCTAGATGAACCGAGGGACAACTTCTCAGAAGAAAGCCCTACAGTTATTGATAGTGTTTCATCAAATTCTGCTTCTGTCCTTGATGAATTAGAAGAGAATGAATTAAAAGAATGTTTGACTAAAGCAATTGAAGCTTTGCCTGAAAAAGAAAAAACAGTGGTAGGGTTGTACCATTATAAGAAACTAACTTTTAAAGAAATTGCTGAAATAATGGATTTTTCAGAATCAAGAGCAAGCCAGATACATGCCAGGGCTATTACATTATTAAAGTCAAAAATGTTAAAAGAATAGTTGCTTGTGTAACCTTTGGTTACATCTTTTTTAAAGTTATTAGTTTATAATTTATTTCCCTATGGAAAATACAAGTAATATTTTTTTGCTATTAGCTTCTTTAACCGAGCCTTATCCAAGTAAACCATTAATTAAAAAACTATACAATTCATTTGAAAATTTTCCTGCTCTCTTTTCTGCTGATTTACAGACATTGAGCCCTAAGCTTAAAAAAGAAGAGCTTGAAAAGGTTAATGAAATTAAAACTGCAATTAAAAAATGTAATCTGGGTGAAATAAAAAAATCAATGGATAAAAGTCATATTAAGTTCTTGGCTTACTGTGATAAAGAATATCCTCAAAAGCTTAAAGATATAAACGATCCGCCTTTTGGATTTTTCTATAAAGGAGATATAAGTATTTTAAGAGACTCAAAAGCTGTTGCCATCGTAGGTACAAGGGCTGCTACTAATTATGGTTTAAATATTACAAAAAAAATAGCATCCTTATTAACTGAACAAAACATAACTGTTATAAGTGGCTTGGCTTCAGGTATTGATACTGCCAGTCATATTGGTGCATTAAAGTCTGGAAAGACAGTTGCTGTTTTAGGTACCGGCGTTGATATAGTTTTCCCAGCTTCAAATCGAGATCTTTTTAAGGAAATGTTGGATAAGGGAAGCTTAGTTTTATCTGAGTATCCGCCTGGTACAGAAGGGGCACCATGGAATTTTCCACAGAGAAATAGAATTATCAGTGCTTTAAGTGATGCAGTGGTAGTTATAGAAGGGGATTTGCAAAGCGGAGCATTAATCACAGCACGCTTTGCAATAAAACAAGAAAAACCACTTTTTGCATTACCGGGACCGATAGATTCTCCAGCTTCAAATGGTCCAAATATTTTAATTAAATCAGGAGTGGCAGAACTTTTAACATCAGTACAGGATATTCTTGAAAAAATCGGAGAGAGCAAGCAAATTAAATTAGATGTAAAGGATGACGATGCAAAACTGGAAGAGTTAAATGAAAATCAAAAAAATATTTACAGGTTTTTATCTTCAGAATCTAAAAGTTTCGATAGTTTAATCCAAGAAACAAATTTAAACGTTCAGGACTTGCTGAAAGACTTGTCGATATTGGAGCTGAAAGGGCTTGTAGAAAAACTTCCTGATGGAGGATATGTTAGTTTATGAAGAGATTGTTTCAAATCTTCCCTCATTAATTGGTTTTGCTAATTCTGTTGCACCAATTACACCAGCTTCAGGATTTAAAATACCGACCAAGGGTTTTCTGCTTGCAAGCTCACTTAGAGAAGGTAAATCTCTTCCCAGGTATGCATTTATAAAGTTAGTTGCTGCTAATCCATCTCTAATTTTTGGGAAGATTCCTCCTCCAATTACAACACCACCCTTAATTCTCATGGCTTTATCACCGGCAACAGAGCCAAGTATTGAAGAATATAGTTGATAAGCAAGTGTACATCGCTCGTCATATTCACCTTCATATTGTCCTTGTGCTACTTTTGTAAAAAATTCTTCATCTTTTGGATTTGAACCAGGCCACCCACCTTCTATGAAATCAACTCCAAGCTCATCGAGTAATTTTGTGATTTTTAATTTGTCATCTACAGAGAGTGAAATACCTTCCATACTGAGCACCATCATGAAGGGTCGTGTCTAAAGCTGAATTTTTTCGCTCATAAGTTAATTTCTCTAAAAATAAAACCGTTATGACTGCTTTTTAAATAGCTTAAGAATGTTTTAAACATTGCTAGAATGTTATTTGCGATTGGCAAGGAAAGTCCGAGTGGCGGAATGGCAGACGCGTACGTTTGAGGGGCGTATGGGCAACCGTAGGAGTTCAAGTCTCCTCTCGGACAGTTTAGAAAATCAGATTTGTAATTTCTTGATTAAGAAGTTCTTTACAGCTTATACTAAACTCATAATTATTTTGGAGGAAAAAATATGAAAGTTCAATTAAAAGTAGCAGAAGTTAAACCAATAACTATTAGATTGAAACCTGGTGATGTTGCTGTTGTTTTGAGACAAGAAAAAGGGAAACCACTACCTAAAGCACATTTCTTCTATGGACCTCCCTATGGAACTCCACCTCAACAAACTGAAGTAGAAGAAGTAAGTATAGGAGTTGGTTCTAGGGGTCAAGCTGAAATTAATCATTCTGGAATCTATAGAGTTTCTGAGTGGAGATAATTTACTTTTTAAGCAGCTTTTCCAAGAAATCTGGTATCTTTAATTGCAGAATCTCTACCTTACAGGTTCTGAATGCGTCAACTAAGGGACATTTTTTATAATGCCGCAAAACAAGTTTGTGGCTCTTGCTGAAAAGTGAATACGAATGATCGGATTTGCTGGGTAAACCAGGCAAATCCTAAAATTGTGAATGCGTCGACTAAGGGACATTTCAGAAGTGGGCAGAGAGCAGAGAATCAGAGACTAGAAACTAGTGGCTAGAATTGTCATGCAAAGTACACATCAAAAAGTTAGGTTTGTGTCTAAGGAGCTAATTCTTCTCTTGCATCAAATGCATTCCTATAATGATCAAAGTCTGATAAAAATTCTAAAGTGTCTTTATAACCAAGTGCTTGTGGGCTTGCATTAAGTGATATTTGTACTCTGCCACCTTCTGTAGAAAGTGCTAATGATGCTTCATCACTTCTAAAATTATTTATTGCACAAACAAGTTCATCCATTGATTTTTTTAAAACCGTTCTCATACCATCTTTATATGGACTGTGAGCTGCTCCATTCCACATCAAATAAATTTCATTACTGTTTACCAAACCACCAGGAATTGAGTTCATAACTTTCTCCTTTAATATCTTTGTTAAAACAAATCAATTATACAAGAAGCATCTTGTTTTAAGCCACTTTTTCCAGTATCTCTGGCATTTCCATCTCAATCAAGCTGTATAAGCAGGTTCTACAATTGTCTACGATAGGACACCTCTCATCTTCTAATCCTTATCTTTGTTGGGGAAACTATAACCAGGCATCTTTCTACTTTTATTTTCTTTGTGTTTTTCAGAAACCTATATAGTAGTTTGCATATTTTTATCGAGGTAGTCGGATAAGAAGGTCTCAAAATTATAATTCCAGGATTTGTACCGGGTTTGTACTTAAGTATGTTTGAAAAATCTCCGTCTAAAGTAATTAGAATTCTGCCTGTTTTAATTGCAAAATTAATAACAGTCAAATCATCTTTTCCAGAGAGGCCAGCTTGTTTGATATCTATAAAACTATATTTTAAAATTCTTAGGGCTTCACCAGACGATCTTGGCATACATTCATCTAGTAGAAATTTCATGATTAGAATTGAAGTTCTATTTCTTGCGTTGCTAAATGTGCGCCGTATTCAATTGCAGAATTAATGTCTTCTTCTTTAAGCTGAGGGTATTCTTTTAAAATCTGATTTTTGCTTTGACCACCTGAAAGCATTTGTAAAACTAGATAGACAGGAATTCTGGTACCCTTAATACAAGCTTTTCCATGTAGAACTTTTGGGTTTGAAGTTACTCCATTAGTATTGTTCTTTCTCATAGTGTTATTAAGTTTATCATGAAATTAAAACTAGTTTAAACCAGCAAGGATTTAAACAGCTTTCTACAAGAAATCTGGTATTTTAAGTTTGAGAATCTCTACCTCAACAGGTTCTGAATGCGTCAACTAAGGGACATTTGAAATGTGCCTAATTGTTTCTGTTAAGTTGAACTAAAAAGTCTATCAGGTTCGCACTCAACAACTTGATTGTGTATGAGAGTATATTGAGGACAAACTAACCTAAATAAAGCTGCTCTTTTTACTAGCTGACCATTATAGGAAACATCTTTAAGTTCTTTCCCTTTGCCTTCATACACGCCGAGTAAGTTAAGCGACTTGAAGTCATGTGACATAGCTATTACGCTAGCAAAATCAGCCTTTTTCAGACTTCCAATTTTTCCTCTACTTGGTAAGTTAATATGCCTAAAACGATAAGGAGCACGTCCTTCAAATAAATCTTTTGGTTCATATAGTTTTGTGGTTTGATCAACCTCATTATTATTTATTACAGTCATATTAATTACAGATGTTATAGGATACATAATTACCTCACTTGATCTCTAACCAATCCCTTGTCATTAATAGCAAGGTTGAAATAATTTTACAATTTGTCAAGCAATTTTTCTAATATTTCTGGTATCTCCATCTCAATCAAGCTGTATGAGCAGATTTAAGAAGGCTTTTGATAAATCACTTTTCCTGTTTTTTTGATTTCGCGGATGAATGAACCTTGAACACCATTGGCTTCTTTAAACACTTTAGTAGGGAAAGCAAAGAGCTGCAGATCTGGATCGTAGTAATTCGCTTTTTCTTTAATTTCAATATTATGTACAAATGTTGGTTTTTTAGGATTAAGCTCAGAAGAAATTAATGCAATATCGATATCACTAAATTTATGTGCTTCTCCTTTTGCATAAGATCCAAATAGTATCATTTGATCTACATTAATTGTTTGTGTAAGCACTTTAATATATTCTTCTAATTTGTTTTTTATTAAGTTTATTTGATTTTTTTTTCTAGCCATATAAATATCCTCTCTGTACTTTTTAAAATCTCCTTTGTCTTATCCTTTGAAAGGTATGAAATAACTTCTTCAAAATTCTCTGGATACCTAGTTGTTATATATAGTTCATTCAATTTACTTAATATCTTTTTTACATCATCTTGTAAATTTTTTATCAGTGCAATGCTTGTAAGTTTAAGTAAATCATGAATTTTAGGAGGCGTAAATTTACTATATTCTACAATTATCCCTTTTAATAATTTTTCTAGTGATGAGTGACAAGCCTCAACAACCTTAAGATAATTTGAAGCTTTAAAATTATCCTTAGCTGCTTTTAAATCATATTTGGCTATTTTTAACCAGTTTTCAGTTTGTGGTTTCATACAATAATTAATTCTACAATACAGTCTTTATAAGCAGCTTTTCCTAAAAAATCTGGTACCTTAAGTTGCAGAATCTCAATCTTACAGGTTCCCTGCCGGAGGCCGGTCCGTCCTCGGCGGATGAATGCGTCAACTAAGGGACAGTTAAAAGAATTGAAATTGTATTTTCTTTATTAATACATCCTAACTGAATATAATTTAGACTTACAACAAATAAAAAATGTTAAAGAGGGGAAATGGCATTAACTTTACAAAGAATAGTTTTAGCAGGTAATAAATCTCATCCGTCAGTTACTTCTATAGAACCAACTGGAAATGCTGAAAAAGCATATAAAGTTTTTGAAGATAATGGTTATTCAATAGCCGCCTTACTTGCTCCATATGGTGATAGTGGTCCCATTACAGGTATAAGGTTAGAGAACATGGCAGTTTCATATGATTCACTTCAATTAATCCAAACAGAACTAAAAAAATTAGGTTATGAAATAGCTACAATTGAACACTCGCCAACTTTGGACATTTATTTATCCACTAAAAGGAAACTAAGTTAAGCAGCCATTTCCAATATTTCTGGCGCTTCCATCTCAATCAAGCTGTATGAGCAGATTTAAGAAGGCTTTTGATAAATTACTTTTCCTGTTTTTTTGATTTCGCGGATAAACCGCCCTTCTACACCAGTTTCAGTCTCAAATTTTTTAGTTGGGAAAGCTACTAATTGTAAATCAGGATCAAATAAATTTGCTTTATCTTTTATATAACGCAAATGTTTTAATTCGGGTTCATTAGGATCAAGTTCAGATGATATTACTGCAATATCAATATCACTATATTCATGTGTATTTCCTTTTGCATAAGAACCAAATAAAATGATTAAATCAACATTGATGGCATTTGTAATGCTTTTTATGTAATGATTTAATTTTTCTTCAAGATTCATTTGAGATTTTTCTCCAACATTGTATAAATTCCTTTTACTTTTTTAAGTACCTCATCAACTTTTGCTTCTGGCAATAGACTCTGGATGTAGTTAATATCATCCGGATATCGAACTGAAATGTATAACCTATCAAGCTCTTTGAGTGTAGTTTTTATGTCATCATCAACATTATCTATTAAGGTTATGCTTACTAATTTTAATAAGCTATGAATTCTTGGAGGGTTTTTATCTCTTTCTGTTATTATTCCCTTTATTAATTTTTCTAAAGCTGCATGACCGTGTTCTATAGCTTTTTAATATGATTTTTCTTTAAAAAGGATACTTGCTGCTCTTAACTCATCACTTGCAATCTTTAACCAATTTTCTGTTTCTGGTTTCATTGTTTATTATTTTTACTAGATATCTGAATCAATAAGGATTCAACCAGCTTTTTCAAAAAATCAAGAGGTATCATTAAAGTTTTTGAGACTGACCGCTTGATTTTTCTTTTATAACTTTAACTTTTTGATTTTGGAATTCATAATAATCTGGTAAATTGGCATTAGATTCATCTGTACCATGTACACTGATTTGGTACTCTCCACTTTGTTTATCCTTAGTAGCCCCCATAGTGTGAGTTCCTTCTTGCCAAAATTTACTAGCAAAGTCTTCTACAGCTTTACAAATAAATTCTTTGTCAAAAGTAGTTTGACTTGTAGTAGCTCCGTTAGTATTTGTTGTAATTCTAGAAGGAGTTATAGAACTTGTTTTATTAACCATATGAACCTCCAATTTTTACTAATTAATAAAAATATTATACTAGTGTAAGCTGTATAATATTTGGAAAATAATCTTTATGTAAAGCTTTGAGTAGCTCAATCTTACAAATTTCCCGCCGTGGCGGATCCGTCATTGGTGAATGAATGCGTTAACTATTAAAACTTACTTTAAAGTTTACATAGTTTCTGATTAACTCAAAGTCAAATATGTTCGATGTGATTACTTTTGCATTGATTTGTCTACTTGAAATGGCTATCAGGCAGTCATTGAATAATAAAGCTTTTTTACTTTTTAAGTCAGGTCTGTGTTTAATAATCTTTCCTAAAATAATTCCTGTATTGTACCAATCAAGAAAAGAAGGATTTAATAGTCGGTTGGTTTTCTCCATGTGGAGTACATAATTCTCAAATTCTTTATAGGCACCAGATTTATGTGAATAACCAGTAACAAGTTCTGCCGCAACAACACTACTTAAAACTAAAGTGTAAGAACTTTCATCAAGCCAAGCATATCTGTTTCTGAGTTTGGTGATGTAAATAGAAGTATCCCAGATTATAGATTCCATGATTTAAGAAAATAGAGGTTTAAAATTTGGATTATAAGCATTTCTAATAAACTTTTTTGTGGCTTCCCAGACTTCTTCATTTGTCTTTCTATCAGTTAGAGACTTTAAGCATATCTCAATAGCTTGGCTATCAGAAGAAGCATTTAAAATTTTCCTTGCTCTCTTTACTAAAAATGGGTCAACTATTATGTTTTTTCTGACTTTTGTAGATTTGTTTTTCATATCATTATTATACACACTAATGTGTATATGTAAACTCTTATAATAATTCTAACAATGCCAAAATTAATAAGGATTTAGACAGCTTTCTGCAAGAAATCTGGTATTCTAATTTAAAGAATATGTTTGACTGGTGAATTTTTCTGTGTTTAAGAGTGAGTTTTATGTGGGGCAATAAGCCTATAAAAGTAGAGGTATCTAATTCTTCCTGTGGGGTAAGATCCCTCGCCTTTAGGCGACCCCTTCAGGTCAAATTGGCGGTTTAGTAAAATGGAGTAATGGGAGAAAAAAGATATAGAAGAACATCACATGTAATATTTGACAACAAGT
>JACQBQ010000050.1 GCA_016201905.1 Candidatus Melainabacteria bacterium
ATACAAGAACACATGGCTAATCGTTATGTCAGATGTTACAAATCAATGTTTACTAAACTTGAGATGAGAGCTGCTTTACTTGCTCACACATTCTCAAAGTGGGTTAAGCTGCTTTTGAACCTAATTTTTCACAGGTCGTTTTAGTGTTTTAATAAATTCAATAGGATTATCCATCTGTATACTCACGGTTAAATTGTACTCATTTCTAGATAAGTTTTCTAAGGGTTAACCCTTTGAGAATGATACAATAAAATAATGCTTTATTTTTTGCAATTTTTCTTAGCAGCAGGAATAATTTTTCTAAATAATAATCTTTTTCCGGTTAAGGCTCAGGTAAAGCTAGAAGAAAATCAGATAGAAAAACAAATAAAAAAGCTAGAAAATGCTAAGAATGGACAATTAATATTCCGTGCAAAGAGATCTGCACTGTGGCTTAAGAGTTCTAAATTTATTGAAGATAAAAAACCTAATGATGTTATAGAAATTTCTTTGAATGGGGCTCTGTATGATACTCCAAAAGAAGTTACTGAGGTAGCTAGGAGAAATATTGATAGAAGTACGCCGGAGGGAGCAGCAGCTTCATTCTTTTCTGCAACTAAGTCTGGAGATGTTAAGTGGATAGTTGATAATTTTGTAGAGGACGAACAAGAAGAAATGAAGAAATTATTTAAGGATAAAAAAACAAAAAAAGAAAGCAATGCTGATGCAAATCAAATTAAATCTGAGTTTATAATAGGCACAGCCCAGTATAATGATCACGTTATTCTTTTTGTTGAACAAAATTATAATGATGGAAGAAGAGTAAAAGAACCAATGGTGTGTAGAAAAACACCTGATGGCTGGAAACAGACCAATGCATTAGCGGAGGATGATACTTTTGATGTTGTTTTTGCGGCCCTATCTACCGGTAAAGTCTTTTCAAAAAATGAAAAAACTTTAGATTCTATTTCCCCATAGCAGCCATTGCAGCAGCCATCGCTTCTGCATCAAGCAGGATCATAAGTGCATCTTGTTTTGCTTTTAGTGCGTGGTTAATCTTTAGTTTTATAGCAGTGTCTTTTTCAAAGTCTAACTAAACTTTCCGAGAAAATATCTTTTCCCCTGTTTAATGATTTCAAATCTTTTAAAGACTGCCTGGTTTTTTTCTACAATGGGCTTGGTTTTTTCAATGTCTGACAAATAACCAATTATATAACTATATTTTTTTTCGTCCAATAAACTTTTAATTTTTTTAATTTGTTTTTGCTTATCATCAAAATCAACAGGAAGTCTCCCATAGTATACAAGAATAGGTTTATAGCCACCAAAAGATATTATTTCTCTTGCTCCTTTTTCTTTTGCTAGTCTTGCAAAACTGCATAGATCACCAAATGTAATTTTGTGGTAAACAATCATGCTTGAATTAAGAAGCACAATTCCAGGTATTACAAGAGTTATAACAAAGCATGTGATTAATGAATGGAGTTTTTTTCCGTAAAGCATTGTGCATGTAATCCCTATTAATAAAAGCACAAAAGAAATCAATATTTTTGATAAAAGTATATTTTTGTCAATGGGCTCTAGGTTTGACTTTGGGATTAGTAAATAACTGACTATTAAACCAGCTGATAAAAGTAAAAGCAAAGCTAGCACAGTGTTTTTTACCAGATTGAGTTTCTTTTTACCTGTAATAGTTATCCAGTGTCCCGTTATTATTGCAAGTGGAGGGAAAAGAAGCAAAATATAAGTAGCCATTTTAGTTTTACAGAGAGAGAAGAAAAGAAAAACAGTAATTGCCCAAATCATGCAAAACAAAACAAATCTATTAAAGCTCTTTTTCCTTATGTGTTTTATAAACTGAAACAAAGCAGGTATAAGAAAAAATGTCCAAGGCATAAATCCCAGAAGAACAACAGGAAAATAAAACCAGACTGGTCCTGGATGTTCTCCGACTACTGATGTAAATCTCTCAAGGTTATGTGTAAAGAAAAAAACCTTAGTGAACTCACCATTAGTTGCTAAATGAACCATAATGTACCATGGCAAACTCACTAATAATGCTGCTATGCAAATAAGAAAATAAACCTTTATATGTTTTACATCAAACTGTTTACGAAAAAACAAAAACCCACTCAATATTACAAACAAAAGCACAATTCCAATTGGACCTTTAGTCAAGATGGCTAAACCAGAAAATATGCCTGAAGCTATAGTCCAAAATATTTTTATCTTCCAATCTTTTATAAAATAGCCTAAGTACATTGAATAGAGAGAGGCTGAGAAAAATAAACATAGTGCTATGTCAGTAGCTGCACGTCTGCCAAGGAAAATATATTCAATTGAAGTTGCAAGGATGATTGCTGAGATAAAACCAGTAGTGCTTCCTAAGACTTTTTTAGTCGTGTACCATGTGAATAATACAAGTAAAATAGCACATATGGCTGAAGGTACCCTGCTTGAAAATGCACTTACTCTAAGCAGTTTATATGAAGCAGCAATTAACCAGTAAAATAAAACAGGCTTATCAAACCTGTCCTGGAAATTAAATTTTGGAACTGTGTAATTATGATTTTCAATCATTTCAAGTGCGCATCCTGCATAACGTGGTTCGTCCTTTGCAAGCAATCCATAGCTGCCAATTCCTGAAAAGAAAATATAAAACAATAGGAATATAAATAAAATATTTAAGATCTTAAACAAATTTTTTAGATGCATAGAATTAATATAGCAAACTTCTCTTGTCATTGGAGACTATCTGAAAACCCTCTAGTTACTTCCTAGATTTTTCTTGCAAAAGGTAGGACTTTAGTTACGTTAGTAATTTTGTAAAGTAGCTGTTTACCGCACAAGTATTTTTTTGCTCCTTGTCGCTCCGCTCCGGCGTCACAAAAATAATACTTGTGCTGACGCGCCACTTTAGTTATTTGTAATTGCTTATTGTAAGAAAAATCCTTAATTACATAGGTGAGTTTTAAGATAGCTTCTTGCGAGGATTTTAGCCTTCACAATGACGTTTCATTTTTAAATTTTTTTGATAGCTGGAAACAATAATAAAATGTACTTATTAATAACACCTCAGCGTTTATCGGTTTAATACTTTAAATTTAGGAATTAGTTTTGAGAAAAAGTCCTTGAACATTCCAGTCCATGAGCTTCCTTCTTTTGGTGAAGATGTAGTCTTAATTTTATTTTGAGTATTTGATAAATCTGTAGGTTCTGATTTCTGTTCAAGTTCTTTCAAGAATTTTTCCATATCATCATTATCAAAAACAGTGGCATTAAATTGTTTAACTGGTTGCTTTGGAGGTAATAATTGTTCTGGATTAAGTCTTAGTCTCATAAAATTTAATAACTATTGTATCATTTTATGCATGCAATACACAGAAACAGCAGGTGGAGTTGTAGTTAATGAAAAAGGTTTAGTCCTTGTAGTAAACCAGAATAATAACTCATGGTCTTTACCTAAGGGGCATGTGGATGAGGGTGAGACCAAGCTTGAAGCAGCTGTGAGAGAGATTTACGAAGAATCCGGAGTAAGAAACCTGGAGTTTATTAAAGAGCTTGGCAATTATGAAAGATTTAGAATTGGCTTAGATGGTGGAGAAGATAAATCTGAGCTAAAGAAAATTTATATGTTTTTATTTAAAACAAAACAGGAAGCTTTAAAACCACTTGATCCAACAAATCCTGAAGCAAGATGGATTAAAAAAGAGAAGGTTGCTGAATTATTGACTCATAAAAAGGATAAAGAATTTTTCCTAAGTGTTATGGATGGAATATAAACAAGTTAAATTACCGGTTCTTGCTTAGTCATACAGTGCAACCCGCCACCTTCTTGAATGAGTAATGAACAATCAATACCTACAATTTTTTTATCCGGAAAAACCTTTTTAAAAATTGCAAGAGCTTCTTTGTCAGTATTGCAGTTAAATACAGGAACGATAACCCCTCCATTTACAAAAATAAAATTAGCATAAGACTTTGGTAACCTTTCCTTCTTTATTTCCATACGCTCTGGCATAGGGAGTTCTATTACTTCAAGCTTATATCTTTTTTCTTTGTGTTTCCATTTCTTTAAATATTCAATACTTTGATTTAAGTGATCATAATTCCCATCTTTTTTATCATTTGATTTGCAAATTAAAACCTTTCTTGGATCTATAAATCTTGCAACATCATCTATATGGCCATCTGTATGATCCCCCTCAAGACCACGCTTTAGCCAGATTACCTCTTCAATGTTAAATGCAGATTTTAAAATATTTTCAATTTTATCCTTGCTTAGATTTGGATTTCTGTTTTTATTTAATAAGCATTGTTCTGTAGTTAATATAAGTCCATTACCGGAGAATTCTATAGATCCACCTTCTAAAACGATCGGGTATGATTCTATTTCTTGTCCCAAATACAATGCAATTTCTTTTGGAGCTTGATTATCCAGTTCCCATGGAGAAAATTTTCCTCCCCATGCATTAAATTCAAAATCAAGAAGGAGTGATTTCTTTTTTTTGCTGCTTGCAGTCTCAAGAAAAAACGGACCATAGTCGCGAATCCATATGTCATTGTTTGGAACGATTATTTTTTTTAACTTAAACTTACTTTTTTGAACAGGAAAAAACCTTTCAACTTCTTCTAACATTTCCTCGTTTGTAAGCAGGAGATTTACATCCTGGAGTTTTAGAATCTGTGAGATTAATTCCTGAAAGAATCTTTTTATTTCAGGCAATCTTTTTCTACCCCATTCTTTTTCATTGTGAGGCCATGAAAGCCAGGTGGTACGCTGCTTTTCCCATTCAGGTGGGTATCTTCTGTTGTTCACTAGTTGCTATCCCAGGATTTTAAAATTGTTTGATACTTATCAGTCCTTCTATCTCGCAAGAAAGGCCATGTTTGTCTGCATTCTTTTGTCTTACTAAAATCAATTTCTACTTCTGAGGTTGTTTCAGTAGTCTTGTCTTGATGAACCACGCAGCCATAAGGATTTGCTAAAAAAGAATGTCCCCAGAAATTAAGATGTCCTTCTTTGCCTGTACGATTTACAGCCATGACATAGATGCCATTTGCAATTGCATGGGATTTCATAATAGTAGTCCAGGCTTCTACTTGTTCTTTATTTAAGGCTTGCCGTGGCAAGCTACTACAGGGTTCATTGTCATCCCAGCCAATAGCAGTCGGATAAATTAAAATGTCTGCACCTTTAAGTGCAGTAATTCTCGCTGCTTCTGGAAACCACTGATCCCAGCATATAAGCACCCCAATATTTCCAAGAGATGTTTTTGTGACCACAAAACCAATATCGCCCGGTGTAAAATAATACTTTTCATAAAAGCCAGGATCATCTGGAACATGCATTTTACGGTAATGTCCTACTATGTCTCCATTGTTTTCAATAATTAAGCAGCTATTGTGATAAATGCCTTCCGCACGCTTTTCAAAAATCGGCAATGTTAAAACAATTTTTAATTCTTTTGCCAATACCTGAAAATGTTTTACTGGCTCAGATTTAATGCTAATAGCTGTCTCAAAGTTTTTTTTATTTTCTGTAATAGGGAAATAGTCCCAAAGGAAAAGCTCTGGTAAAATAACTAGCTTTGCTCTGCTTTTTGCACAAGCGTATATTTTTTCAGAATAATACTTTAGATTTTTGTTAAAGTCTCCCTGAGACTTTCCTTGAATCCAAGCTGCTTTAAATGGTGGCATATGATTAATATTAAATCACAGAGGCGGTTAAAATAACTACTAGTGCGCACTTTAGTGGTTAGCTTTTCTTTTCTCTTTGTTTTTTTTGATCGTATTTAAAATAAGCTGCCAAGAGGAAAACAGGAATGACAACAGATGCAATCGCTAGTAAGCCAAGAAGGTCATTGTTTGACATTTTTTCTCTCCTTGATTTCATTATACCCCATATAAAACAATATCCAACTTAGACAAGATATTAGTAAACATAGAAAGAATCTCAAGCCTGAAAAATTTTTCTCGAATATTAAATACTGGAAAATTATTGCACCAGTTGGTGAAAGAAATGCAAACCCAACATTTCTATAAATTCCTGAAATATATTTTTGCTCTTCAGTAATCACAAGCAAGAATTTAGCATTAGCCTTGTCAAAAATCTGTAACCTACGGTTACAAAAATAAGAATTAATAAAGAGTTAATTTTTTGTGTAACCCTCGGTTACACAGACCTTGGAAGAATTTAATGACGTTATAAGATCCTTTGCTATTGCTCAGGATGACATGATACGATAGCTGGGTTATAATTCTCATATGTCAGTAGAGATAAAAGGACAATATGAAGGTGACCTAAGAGTAAAACTTACTCATGGTCCATCTGGTTCTGTAATTGAAACAGATGCTCCACTGGATAATCAGGGCAAAGGAGCCAGGTTTTCACCTACTGATATGGTAGTAGCAGCACTTGGATCGTGCATGATGACTATTATGGGCATTGTTGCAAAGCGTGATGGTATTAAGCTTGACGGTGCTTATTTTCGTGTAGAAAAACATATGGTTGAAAACCCGCGAAGGATTGGGAAAATAGTTTTGGAAATCCATATGCCAAAAGGACTAACAGATGATCAAAAGAAAAAACTTGAAAAGTTTGCTCATACTTGTCCTGTGCATCAGGCTTTGCATCCAGATATTGAACAGAATATAAAATTTATTTATCCTTAAATTAAAACCAGGTGATTAACAAAACCATACTTGTAGATGTTATTCCTCCTGATATTTCAAAGGAAGAAAGTTTACAGCGCCTTAGTGAACTTGAAAGCCTTGTAAAAACTTACGGTGGAATTGTTGTAATAAAAGTCATTCAAAAAAGAGGGATACCTGACTATAAGACCTATATAGGTTCAGGAAAGATACAAGAAGTTCTGATTGAAAATAGATTAAACGATAAAAAAGATAAAGCAAGCCTTTTAATTATAAATAATTTACTAAAACCTACTCAAATATATAACCTTGGAGAAATTTGTAAGAAAGAAGGTATTGAAGTCTGGGACAGAATTGATTTAATTTTAAAGATATTTGACAAACATGCAAAAAGTGTGGAAGCAAAGCTGCAGATTGAACTCGCTGCTATAAGGCATATGGGTCCAAGGATTTATGGACTTGGTCTGGAATTAACCAGGCAAGCTGGTGGTATTGGTACACGTGGTATAGGTGAAACAAATATTCAGATTATGAAACGCCACTTAAAAAGAAGAGAACAAAAAATCAGAGAAAAATTAAAACATTACGATCTTGTGCAGGCAAACCACAGAAGACAAAGACGAAATAAAGATCTGAAAACTGTTTCACTGGTAGGTTATACAAATGCTGGTAAAAGTACTCTCTTAAATGCACTTACAAAAAAAGGAGTCTATGTGGCTGATAAGCTTTTTGCTACGCTTGAAACTACTGTTGGACAGTTATACTTACCGGAGTCTGAAAAAATTACACTTTTGTCTGATACTATTGGGTTTATACAAGATTTACCACCTGATTTGATTGATGCTTTTAAGTCTACATTAAGTGAAATCATCGATGCTGATATTTTGTTGCATGTGATTGATATAAGTGATCCACTTTTTAAGTCAAAAATCACAGTTGTAGAAAATATATTGTCAGATTTAGGAGCTTCAAACAAGCTTAAAATATATGTCTTTAATAAAACAGATTTAAATCCTGAAGCTGATATAAAAAAAATTACAAATACATACAATGAGTTTTCACCTGTATTTGTTTCTTCGGAAAAAAAACAAGGATTAAGTGAACTTATTTTAAAAATTGAAAGGATAATTTGTTCATTGGGTGAGACATTAACACCTTCTTCTTAAAATCTGGTATTATATTTTGTCTCGGAGAAAACATGTCCACAGTTCCAAAATTTAAGTTAAAAGACTCAAAACCAGATAGTGACTTCGTTCAGTGGAATGAATCAATGTCTCATAAACAGGATATTGATTTGTATTATGAAGGTTCTCATCCGCTTATTAGGTGGGTTGAAAAACTTAGATTAAAGATCATTATTGATTTAATTAAAGAGCACTCAGAGAAAAACAATTTATCTAATCCTGTTATTGTTGAAGCTGGTTGTGGCACGGGACATGTTCTTCAGTCAATTGCTGAAAACATTAAAACAGATAATTTAATCGGGATTGATCCTCTTGAATGGTGGCTGGACAAAGCAAGGAAAAGACTGGGTGATAAAGCAAAGCTAATTAAAGGGTTTGCTGAAGATATACCGTTCGAAGACAAGTCAGTTCACTTTGCAATATGTACTGAAGTTATTGAACATGTAATAGATCCTACTGTTGTATTAAAAGAACTAAAACGCATAATAAAAGATGATGGACTTATTGTAGTTTCTATTCCAAATGAAAAGCTGATTAATAGATTGAAGGATGTAATTGATTTTTTCAAGATTTATCAAAAACTTTTTTCAAACATCCCAAAACACAATGATGATGAATGGCATATACATAGCTTTGATCTAAATTTATTTAAAAAATATATCCCGGATGGACTTAAAATTCAGTCTGTAATTCCTCTTCCATCATTTATTTTGCCGTTGAGATACGTGATAACTCTTGTTTGAATACACACAGCATGCTTGTGCTTTTACCAATAAAATTTTGAATTATTGCAATTGGAGTAAATAACAAGCTCAATGGCATTAGGTAAAAAGACATTCCATTTTTTAATTTTGATTTTGTAAGGCTTAAATTCTGGAAAACATTTTGAATTGAAATCGACCATTGCCCAGGATCACAAATAGGCTCAGTTATTACTTCTGTGAACCCCAAATCCTTACCAACTAATTTTATATTTTTTTCGTTAAACAGGAAAGTATGTCTTGGGGCGTGGAAGCCAGCCCAATAATTTTTAAAGAATAAAAGCTCTAATGCATCGGTATTTGGTGTGATTAAAATTATTATTCCATTTTTGGATAAATTGCTTTTACAGTTCTCTAAAACTTTTTTAGGATTTAAAAAATGTTCAATAACATTATTCATAATAATTACATCAAAAACTTCATTGAACGGAAACCTCTCCTCGATATTTGATGCTTTAAGTTCTATGCCTTTTTCTTTTAGGCTTGAAAACACTCTGTCCGTAAAATCGCTCCCAGAAAGGCTTGTGTAACCTTTTTCCTGTAATGCTAAAAGAAGCTGACCATTTCCAAATCCGATTTCTAGGATTTTTAAGTCGTTATTTTTAATATCCTTGTTAAAGTATTTTGTGATTTTATTTGCCAGATTTTTAAACTGAGTATTTTTTAGAGATGTAAACAAACTCTTTTTTACTGGTAGGTAATTTCTGTATTCATCAGGATAAAATCTTTGCAGAAGATTAATTTCAGGCAATGGATACTGGGAAATTAATCCACAATTTTTACAGAGTAAATAATCAACAGGTTTATATGTTTCATACTCAAGATCTTTAATACCCTTAAAAATCAATTCTTGATCTATGGAATTACATAGAATACAATTTACTTGCTTTATAATAGTCTTTTCTAAGATAGTATTAATCTCTGTAACCAAGCTCTACACTTTCATCAAATGGTCGCTCTAAACCATCTTTTGTGTTTATAGCTGAAAAGCTTTTTATCGGTGGATTGAATTCATATTTTTTCACTTCAATTTTGCCAGGTTTTGGAAGTTTTTTATTTATGTAATCAATTCCGTAAAAATCTTTAAACCCTAAATTATGTACTTTCCAGCGACGAAGCCTCATTGGAGCATCTTCTACCCATGTTGCATGAAACCAGCCCTGAAATAGTTTTTGAAACATTGACTGAAATACTTTAAAGAAAGGATGAGTATTTATATTATAAATCACTGTCATATGCGAACGATTATTTGGCAAGTCCTTAAAATGAACTTCCATCTCAAGTAAAAAACCAATAGAGTCCTTGTGGAATGTTTTCATAACATTATTTTCCATAAGCTGAAGTGCAATTCCTGAGCAATGAAAAGGCAAAAGAGGCATTTTCATTTTTCTGTAAACCAGTGCCCAGCTGTCCTTTTCAGCTAATACTCTTGCTTGGTTATAGTACTTATAGTGTGTGCCTACCAAGTGTTCATGATCATAGTAATTCCACATTACAATTTCTTTAGGACAATCCATTTCACCTTCGCATTTAAGTGTTAAAGTAACGTTTTTCATTTTTTATTATCGGAAAAATCTCGGCTCAAACGAGATTTTTCCTTTTCCCTCCCGACGCAAAAAATGTTCCAAGGAGGAACATTTTTTGCTTGTTGAATGTTTTAAATAAAAATAGGCGACTCTTCATAATTGAACTCTTTTCTTTATCCTAATAGATTAATGTAAATTTTTTCATCGATAACTTTTATGTCATATTGCCGAAGAGGAAGTCCGGAATGAGTTAAGCATGAACCATCTTTTGCAGAATATTGCCAGTTATGCCAGAGGCATGTAAAAACACCTTTTTTACATTTGTGGTAGCCTACAGGTCCGCCAAAATGTCTGCAGACATTGCTTATAGCTTTTATTTCTCCTTCATATTCATATAACAAAATATCGTGGTCATCAATCCAGCGTGTTAACTGACCATCTTTTTTAAGTTCTTTTAAGGTAGCTAAAAACTGGTAAGTTGCTTCGGTGCCTTCTTTGTTATTAACTTTAATTGTTTCTGTTATTTCTGTACTCATCATTATTCATTATACAAAGGTAAAATCAATATTTATCATCCTAAAGAAGGTCTATACTTATCCAAATTGATGGTTTTGGTTTATCTTATTTATTGGCTAGAACCTTTTTCATTGTGTTTAGTCTTTGTAATTTGTAAATAAATTCAAAGGATATCTGAGATAAACTCATAAAAGGTGGGAATAAAAAATAAGCAAAGTACTGTTCTAAGCAGTATTTTATGTGTAGGGTAGAAAGGGAAATGAAAAATCTGTAGTTTTTTAGATATGCATGATTTTTCAGGGTAAGAGATAAAAATATGGAAACCAAAAAACTAATAGCAATTACAGTTGCAGTAGTAGTTGTTCTGAATGTACTGCATCATGAGTCAAAAAAGAGTTTTGATAAATCAGTTATTGAAGCAATTAAAAATAATCCAGCTGAAATGAAAGATGCTATTAAAGCTGCGCTTGGGGTGCCGTCAGCAGCGCCACCAGCAGAAGCGCCTCCCAGTGAAGAAGAACAAATGAAGAAAGCACTAGCTGACAAAGTGAATGTTGATTTGGGAAATACGCCGGTTTTTGGAAATAAAAATGCAAAAATTAAGTTAGTAGTGTTTAGTGATTTTCAATGTCCTTTTTCTAAGAGAGGCGTAGATACTACACATGAACTTATAAAAAAATATGGTAACAATATAATGTATGTTTATAAAAATCTTCCTCTGCCTTTTCATCCTGAATCAATGCCTGCTGCAAAGGCTGCACTGGCTGCTGGCAGACAAGGGAAGTTTTATGAATATCATGATAAGCTTTTTGAAAATCAAGCTCAGCTTGGTGAAGAACTTTACGTAAAAATAGCAAAAGAACTAGGTCTAAATCTTGCTAAATTTAATGCTGATAGAAACAGCAAAGAAATAGAAGATCAAATAAAAGCAGACAACGCTCAAGCAAATTCACTTGGCTTTAATGGTACCCCCGGGTTTGCATTAAACGGAGTAAAAATCTTAGGTGCATATCCTCAGGATCATTTTGAAAAAATAATTAGTGCATTGGGGTTAGGTTAAACAGCTATTCCAAACAATCTATTAACTGTATTTCCAAGACCTTTTGTGCATTTTGCAATTACAGGCAATAGCTCATATTCAAAAGATATTCTTTTCTCATCATTATCATAGGCTGTAGTCATGTTGTGATGGCTTGATCTATAATCAATCGCTTGTAATCTGGTTTTAAGATCAAATAATTTGAAAACATAGGTGGCTAAAAACTCAGCACCAATAAAAGGCAATTTTACTGTCCTTTTTGGTTTTGATTTAGGATCTGTTGTGTAATTTATTTTATTTTTTATTATTTCAGATATTTTATTTCTTTCTTCACTTGTAACTTTATGCCCACCTTGGCTTGCATCTTTTTCAACATATTCCAAACAATAAGCAACAATTTTGTTTTTATCATCATCACTAATTACATTGCCATCCTGAAGCAGTTTTTTAAATCCATTGTGTTCCCTTGCCTGGTCAAAACTATAATTTGCTTGTATTTGTTCATATGTTAAATATCCATGGTCATGTTCTCGTGTGTAAAAGTCTGGTACTAATTTTTCTATGCATCTTTTTGCTGTATTAGATAAGCTATTTACAAAGCGTGAATCACAAATTTTCTTTTTAAGATCATTTAAATCATTTATAGATGCTTCTTTCCTGGTAATTTTCCCTTTCAACTTTTTGCCAAAATAAGACATTTGGAATATAGCTTGTGGAAGCCTTGCAAGAGTTACGTATAGCCCTGTGAATACCACAGTGAGGGTTTTGCCATAAATACCAATTCCTTTGTTTAATTTTGCTGCTAAACCACTGTGAGCTTGTGCTTCTTCATTTATGTGTGATTCATCAAGAAGTGGTGTGAATAATGCAAACATAGATAAAGGGCTTAAAGTATGGAAAAGTATTTCTGCATAGTGCCTGATTGATTTTAATAAATTATCTTGTCCTGAAAACTTTTTCTCAAGATTTTCTGCGAACTGGAATGCTTTTTTACTTTTTAAAAATCTAGGCAGAGCAGGCTTTAAATTTTCTCTTTCTTTTATTACTCTGACCAAGGAATCAACTCCTTTTGCAAAGGTTTCAGGAATTCCAACGATCAAACTAACCAACCTGCTCACTCCAAGAAATGGTTTTTCAAAAAATTCCCGTGGTGGTATTTTACCTGTTAAAAATGCCATGGAATCCGCCCATTGTCTAAGACCCTGTAAAGTAGGATTAGCAATACTTCCAATTACAGCACTTCTTTCACAGCCGTCATATAATTGATTAAATGCTTCTGCTCTTTTTTTATATAAATCTGCTTCCTGATGATTGCCTTCTTTAAGAGCTTTTCCATTAAGGGACTGCTCTTTCTTTCTAAGGCACCATAATATAAGTGCTTTTAAATTGCCAATACCCCATGTGTAGCCTGTGAAAATTAAATTAGGTATATTAGCAACAGTTGCAAGTTTGTGAAATGCAGATTTCCCAAATTTTTCAGGATTAACAAATGGCTCAAATATAAATGGTGTAAATCCAAGACTTGCACAACGATAAAATCCCTTTTTTAAGTCGTCAAATACCTGAAAATCTTTTTCATTGGCACCTTTTAACAGCTTATGATTTTTAATTTCATTTCCTGCTATAAATACTGGAGCAGCAATAGCAGCAATAGAACCAAAAAAATCTCCGACTGTTTGAAGTGCTTTTGCAGGAAATGTCCATCCGTTTCGCAGTACTCCTCCTATTAATACTAGTGCAGAAACTCCTGCAACACCACCACCAATCTTTTTAAATTTCTTTTCTACTTCATTGAATTCTTTTTCAGCTTTTGCAATGGCATCTAGTTTGTTTTGGCCAACTTTGCCTTTTTCAGATGTTGTAATTTCTGGACTTAGCTGCGTATATCCAGAAGTAAGTCTTTGAGTAATTAGTCTGGGATCTGTCATAAAGTAGATAATTTTAGTCGGATATAAGCTTATTTCATGTATATATTAAGCTCATTTAGTAACTCTGTCTATAGTTATAACCCTATTAATCAGAGTATATTAGTCAACTTTAATATAGCCTTAACAATTGAAATATCAAAAAATAAACCGACTTCTTTTTAACTTCGCTATCCCTGGGGCAAGCCCGCAGGGTATTTCGCGAAGTTAATGACTTCGTCACCAGTCGTCGGAAAAGTCGGTTTGTTATTCGTTGCTTATATCTCTCGTGGCAAGCCACGGAGTATTACGCTCCTTCATAATAAGCAGGAATTTCACTAAATCTTGTCCATTAATATTTAAATCTAAGATGTTAGGAGTAGCTACTTTTTCTTTTTCTGTTGTAGTTTTACAAGCTCCTGATAAAGTTTTCTTTCTTCTTCACTGAGAATCATTGGAATATTTATTTTTACTTTTACAAAATGGTCGCCACGTCCTTCTTTTTTTTGTCGAGATAATCCTTTGCTGCGCAGTCTTAGAACTTTATCATTTTGTGTACCTGGCGGAATTACCATTTTTACAGGACCATCAAGCGTTGGAATCTCAATTTCTATACCTAAAACAGCATCAGCTGGTGTAAGGGATATTTCTGAGTTTATGTCATCATTTTCAATTTTAAAAAACGGATGTTGTTTTAATTTGACTATTAAATATAAATCTCCGGACGGCCCACCGTTTTTTCCAAGAAGCCCTTCTCCTGCCATTCTTATTTTTGAATTCTCCCTGACATTTGGTGGTATTTTTACTTCAAGTCTTCTTGATTCACGACCAGGAACACTAATATCTATTTTTCTAGCTGTTCCTTTATAAGCCTCTTCAATAGTAAGCTCTAGTTTTAAAAAGTAATCTTCACCTCTGCGTTTGCTTTGAGGACGTGAATATGTCTGGGTAAATGTTTCTTGAAATGGAGAGGGCCTCCCTCTAAATGTTTCTCCAAAGAGCATTTCAAAAAAGTCACTAAAAGTAGTATCTTGCTTTTGTGTGAATCCATTTCCAAAATCAAACTTAAAATCAAAACCGGGTGGTGGAGTAAATTCACTTCCTGATGTAAAGTGATTTCCTAAAGTATCATATCTTCTTCTTTTTTCCTTATCACCTAATACTTCATAGGCTTCGTTAATTTCTTTGAATTTATCTTCTGCTTGTTTGTTTCCTTTATTTGTATCAGGATGATATTTACGAGCAAGTTTTCTAAATGCAGTTTTGACCTCCTTTTCAGTTGCACTGCGTGGAACACCTAATATTTCGTAATAATCCTTGTATTTAACCATCGTTCAATTAATACCCTTACAAAATCACTCTAAGTAATTTATTATATACTCATATGTTAAAAACGGTACTAAAGCAAAAAACAGAAGCTCAGGTATATAAGTCACAGTTAAATCCTTTTTACTACAGCCTTAGCTCTTATTTAAGGCAAAAATTTGGTACAAAAGTCCAAAGAGTAACACTTGAAGCAAATCTTGACTGTCCAAACCGAGATGGTACTAAAGCATTTGGTGGTTGTACTTTTTGTACTGCTGATGGTAGTAGTGCTGGTGCTTTTGATATTAAAGATCCTATTTCAAAACAACTTGAAGATGGCATAAAGCTTTTTTCAAAGCGGTTTGGTGCTAAAAAATTTATTGCTTATCTCCAGTCTTTTACAAATACATATGCATCAATTGATAAATTAAAAAAAATCTATAATGAGGCTACTAGTCATCCTGATGTAGTTGTCTTAGCGATTGGGACAAGACCTGATTGCTTATCTGAAAAAGTTTTGGATTTAATTGAAACTTATAGAGATAAAGTAGAAATCTGGCTTGATATTGGTTTACAGACTGTGCATGATAAAACATTAGATTTTATAAATAGGGCACATACGCAGAAAGATTTTTTTGATGCATTAGAGAGAGCAAAAAAAAGAAACTTAATTGTCTGTGCTCACACTATATTTGGGCTGCCAGGTGAAACAAAAGAAATGTTTTATGAAACAATTAATATGCTTGCTGCTTCAAAGATTGATGCGATTAAAATCCATCAGCTTTTAGTACTTGAAAAAACAAAAATCGCCAAGCAGTATAATGAAGGCTTATTTAAGACATTAGAGCTTGAAGAATACATAAACCTGGTTTGTGATTTTCTCGAACTTCTTTCACCGAGCGTTGTTGTCCACAGACTTTTTGCAGAAGCAAAACCAGGCGAGTTGATTGCACCAAAATGGGCAGAGCAGGATGATGGAAGAAGAAACAAGCAACAAATTTTAAGAATGATTGAAGGAGAATTAATAAGGCGTAAGACAAAGCAAGGAGCAAAGTTTAGACCTTAACTCCAGTTTTCATCTCTACATATCCTAGTTGACTTTCTACTCTTTTTTGCCAGGCAAGAATATTTTTAAATTCTGACAGATCAATATTCCCTTCAGGGGCTATATAAATCTGCCCATAGCAAGAAATGTCAGCCATTGAGTAATCAATTGCCAGAAAATTGTTTTTACTTAGATGTTCATCAACTATTTTTAAGTTTCTCTTTGAATCTTTTTTGTATTTATCTAGCTCATCTTTTTTTAATCTTTCTGGAGGCATATATTTAGTAAGGAATCTAGCACCACCAATATTTTTACTTAGCGTGGTCGATTCATAAGTTATCCACTCAAGCATCATTCCAAGTTTTTTAATATCCTGTGGAATAAGGCTGTTTGTTATTTGGGGTGCAAATTTCCTGCCCAGATAAAGCAAAATAGCATTAGATTCCCATATAGAGAAATCATCATCTACTAAAGTAGGTACTTTTCCATTTGGATTTAACTTTAAAAACCAGTCTTTTTTTTGTTCATGACTTTTTAGGTCTACCTGTATCCAGTCATAGTCAACTTTTAAATTTGAAAGAGCAAGTCTTACCTTGTAGCCATTTTGAGATTCTATGTAATCGTATAATTTTAACTTTGACATTTTTTGTTTCCTTTCAGTAGTTAAAAGTAGCAGTTAACTATAAAACTTGCATATTCTTTAATAGTTATTTTAACTTAACCTGATTTTCTTAACCTTCATTGGTTAAGCTTGGATCAAGCAAGTAAGACCTTGCTTGTTTTATTTTAGGAATTTATATATGTCAACCCTTTCAGTTAAAAATGGATTGATTAATATCTTAGGTACGCCTGTTGGATTTTTAATTAGCAATAGAAAAGCAGGTACTATTGAAGAAGTAGTAAATTGGAAGAAAGATCAAAATGTCTTTAAGTGTACAACCCCATTAACGTTAATTGGGGCGGCTGCGTTACTAATTGCATTTGTCACTCGCTTAAAGAATTGGTTCTCAAAAATTCTTGCACTAGTTGGACTTGGAGTAGCTGGATATGGGATTTATGACGGAGCTAACTTAGAAAACACTGTAAGAGCTGTTGCACCTACAAAACCCGAATCAAAAGCAAATCCTGTAAATGGAGAAGTCTTTCCTAAACCAGGAACTGCGCTTATGGTACCGCTAAATAAAAAAAGTGAAGACAAACCTATTGGAGCATCATTTTGGAAAAGGCCATTAGTGTGGATTGTAAATATCAAAGATAAAATCCTCTCAGGCATACGTTTGAATTCATTTGTATTTTTAGATGATCCGGATGTCAATGGAATAATTGGTGGGGTCTTTGGATTGAAAGGCATGTTATTACTAGATCTTTTGAGATTGTTTAGGCGTCCAGTACTTGAAAGCGGACAGCAGGCAAGCAATGTACCAAGTACTGAAAAAAGAAAGTTTCTTAACAAGTACTATGAAACTTTAGGGCTTAAAGAAGGTGCAAGCCTTGATGAAATTAAAAAAGCATACAGGAAGTTAGCAAGGGATAATCATCCGGATAGAACCTCTAATGATGAGGAAGCAACAAAACGCTTTAAAGAAGCATCAGATGCTTTTGCTGCTTTAGAAAAACTTTTCTTAGAAGAACAAAATAGTTAAAGATCATAATTTTAAACAGCAGCCATTTGAAGCTGATTTATTATTTTTTCAAAATTAGGAAATGAAGTATTTATCCACTCTGAGCCTGGAATGTTAACAGGTTCATTTGCTTTAAGTGCTGCAACTGCAATTGACATTGCAATTCTATGATCAAAATGTTTTGGCCATTCAATGGAATTGTCGATTCTAAATGGTTCACCAGATAGACCATTTATTTCTAAACCATCTTCTAGTTCATTAACTTCTACAGATAGTTTTCTTAGAACCTGAGCCATTGTTTTAATTCTGTCGGATTCCTTGAAACGTAGTTCTTTTGCATCTTTTATAATTGATTTGCCTTTTGCCTGTGCCATTACAATACATAAAATAGGGATCTCATCAATTAAAAGCGGGATTGTATCACCCTTAACTTCAATAGCATTTAAATCATTTGATGTTACAAACAGATCAGCAACAGATTCATTAGAAATCTCTTTTTTGTTTGTAATATTTATTTTTACTCCCATTCTTTTTAAGACATTTATAAAACCAGTTCTTGTGGGGTTTACTAAAACTTTTTGTAAAACCATTTCAGAGCTTGGAATTATGCTGCTTGCTGCTATAAAAAATGCAGCTGATGAAATGTCCCCGGGAATAAATATGTTTTGAGCTTCAAGGTGTTGTTCAGATCCAATTATAATTTCATTTTTTTCTTGTTTTATGGTGGCACCAAAAGCACTTAGCATACGCTCTGTATGATCTCTTGATTTTTCCTTTTCAATTATTCTTGTTTCTCCTTTTGCATAAAGCCCTGCAAACATAATTGCAGATTTAACCTGAGCACTACTTATAGGCATTTCATAAGTGATGCCATGTAAAATGCCAGGTGAGATTACAATTGGGGCTTTGGTATTGTTTTCACGCCCTGAAATCTTTGCCCCCATTAAAGTGAGCGGTTCAATTACCCTTCCCATTGGGCGACTTAAAAGCGAATCATCACCTGTTAAAATTGATAAAAAACTCTGAGCACTGAGTATGCCGCTGAGCAGGCGTATTGTGGTGCCGGAATTACCACAATTTAAAATGCTTTTTGATTCTGAAAAAGAATGCAACCCTTTTCCAATGACAGTTACTGACTCAAAATTATTATAATTACTGATTTCAACGCCAAGCTGCTGCATTATTTTTAAAGTGTTTAAGCAGTCTTCGCTTGCTAAGAAATTTTTAATCTCTGTTTTTCCGTTTGCTAATGAACCTATAATAATAGCTCTGTGAGAAATAGATTTGTCTGGAGGAACTGAGATAGTTGATTTAATTGAGTTTTTTAAGGGGGATACTGCAAATTGTTTCATTATCTTGTAGTTATTGGCTGTTTTAATAGGTTCTGAGTATCAATCTCTACGAGGGAATCATTTCCTTGTACAGTGGCATAGAGCTTACTTAAGCGAAAGTCATAAAATAAATAATAAGGCTTTATGACTTTTTCTACAATGACAGAAACTGTTTTATTCGGAGATATTTTTAGTATTGAATTCCCGTTATAGTTTGCTACATAAAGATTATCATTTTCATCTACTGCTAATCCTAATGGACCGCTTATACCAACTTTCTCAATGAAAATTTCTTTGCTTCCGTCAGTGTTTATTTTTTCAATACTATCTTTAGTGAAATTAGCAATAAAGATATTACCTTTGCTGTCTTTTACTATGCCAGCTGGACCGCTTAAATTACCTGTAACTGTTTTAAAGCCAGCTTTAAAAGAATCTTTTGTTGGCTTTGTCAATGTGTTTACAAGAAGCTGTTCCTGATCCTTAGGAAGTGTTGGATTCTGAGCGCTGGGTGCTGCTGAGTCTTTTACAGTATCTGCTTTTTGGACTTCTCCTGAACCTGTTTCTACAAGTGATTTTTCAAGCTTATCAACCAAAAGCTGTGCCTGTGTTTCAGGTGTTTTAATTACTTCTGTCTGTCCAGTTTTGGCAGCATTTTCAATAACAACATATCTGTTTATTTTCTCTATGTTCTGCTTAGCATCATTATATTTTGCAAAATCGGTTGGTATTAGTGAAAAGTATTCTTTTGCTTTTGGATAGTTTTTATCTTCAAGATAGCATGAAGCAAGCTCAAAGGTCACTTCATGATCTTCAGGATTTATTTCTACAGCTTTTTGAAAAGCTCTAATTGCATTGTAATAATTTTTTTGTTTTTTATAAATGGCGCCTAAATTATAGTAAGCATCAACGAAATCCGGATCCAGATCAATTGCTCTTTTAAAATATGTGATAGCTGACTGCACATCACCATTTTCATAACTCTTTAACCCCAGGTTATAAACACTTGCGCTTGCAGGTTTTGGATTGCTAAAAGATTTTTCATCGTTTTTATTTTCTTCAATAGAAATTCCTGAAAGCGGCGTCATAACTAAAATCAGAATGAGAAACGTAGTATAAAGCAACGATTTTTTCATAATTTGCATTTTAGCATTTGTTGGCCACTGTTTTAAATCTTTACCTGTATATGTTATATCGAAATAACCTTTGTGTTAAATAATAAAGTAGTAAAAATTGCGTCAATAGGCTTTACCGCAGACTTAACACACCCTAGAATGAGTTGAGATGCAGGGTTTGAATAAAATGTTTTAATAAAATAGGATAAAACAGGAAGTAAAATTAAAGGAAGTAGGAGAAATGGTGGCTAAAGAAAAAGAATTAAAAACTAAAGAATTACAAGAGCAAACAGCTTCTACATTTAATCCTCAGTTATATTGTTTGAGACTATCTTCTCCAAGCGGCTCTTTTTCTGACATAGCAGCGATTATAAATCAATGTGGTGGTCATATTGGCGATATTAAAGTAATTGAGAGCAATCAAAAATTTGTTACAAGGGATGTTCACTTTTCAGGCAGTACTATTCAGGCAAGAGAAATCATTTCCAAATTACACGATATGCCTGGTACGCAGATTGTTGATGTTCAAAATGAAGTTTACAATACTCACATAGGTGGAAAAATTGCTATTCAGTTGAAAACTGAAGTAAAAAATTATAAAGATCTTTCAATTGTTTATACACCTGGTGTTGCTGAGGTTTGTAGAACTATACAACAGGATCAAAGGCTGGCATATAATTTGACCATAAAGGGAAATTCAGTAGCAGTAGTTACTGATGGCTCAGCAGTTTTAGGACTGGGAAATATCGGTCCATATGCTGGTATGCCGGTTATGGAGGGCAAAGCAATGCTCTTTAAGATGCTTGCTGATATTGATGCTTACCCGATTTGCCTGGATGCAAAAACACCTGATGAAATAGTTCATGCTGTAAAAGCAATAGCTCCTGGTTTTGGCGGGATAAATCTGGAGGATATTGCTGCGCCAAAATGTTTTGAAATAGAAAGAAGACTACAAAATGAACTTGATATTCCTGTTTTTCATGATGATCAACATGGCACTGCTGTAGTGGTTTCAGCCGCGCTTTTCAATGCTGTTAAAGTAGTAAATAAAAAACTTGAAGATTTAGAAATAGTAATCACTGGTGCAGGCGCTGCTGGTATTTCATGTGCAAAGATGCTTTTATATAGTGGAGCAAGAAATATTATTGTAACTGACAGAAATGGTGCTATTTATATGGGCAGAAAAGAAATGAATACAGCTAAAGAAGAGCTTGCTAATCTTACAAACCCAAGTAAACAAAAGGGTTCTATTTCTGATGTTATAAAAGGTGCAGATGTTTTTATAGGTGTCTCAGGACCGAACTTGATTACAGTTGACGATGTAAAGTCTATGGCAGGTGACCCAATTGTTTTTGCACTTTCAAATCCAGATCCTGAGATAAGACCAGAACTTGCAAAGCCTTATGTAAAAGTAATGGCAACTGGTCGCTCTGATTACCCGAATCAAATAAACAATGTTTTATGTTTCCCTGGATTTTTTAGAGGATTATTAGACAGTTATGCTACTACTGTGACTGAGAAGATGAAATATGCAGCAGCATGTGCAATTGCATCTAATGTTCAGGACTATGAATTAAGTGAGACCTATATTATTCCAAGTATATTTAATAAACAGGTGGCTGCATCAGTAGCTAGTGCTGTTGCTGATGCTGCTTTTGAAGACAGGGTTACGAAAGTTATTCCTGAAGTAGATTTGAAGCTGGTGTAAATCAGGTTCTTTTAATAATCATAGCTATTGCTTGTCCGCCACCGACACAAAGGACAGCAAGACCTATGTTTAAGTTTTGTCTTTCAAGCTCATGAAGAATAGTAGTAATTAATCTAGCCCCACTAGCTCCAAGCGGGTGTCCTAGTGCAATTGCTCCACCATTTACATTTGTTTTATCAAGTGGAATGCCTGTATCTTCAATGGTAGCCAGTACTACAGGAGCAAATGCTTCATTTATTTCAAAAAGATCAATATCATTTATGCTTAACCCTGTCTTTTTTAATACTTTTTCCACTGCATCAATTGTTGCAGTCAGTTGAAGTTTTTCTCCACCTTTTACTTTTGCTGATATTGCAGTTGCTATGATTTTTGCCCTTGATTCTAAATTATATTTGTCAAGTGCATCTTCGCTTGCAAGTAAAAGTGCAGCAGCACCATCAGATTCTGCACTTGCATGAGCTGCTGTAACCTCTCCCCATTTTGCAGGTAATCTTCCAAGGGTTGCATGCTCAGAAACTCTAATCCCGTCGTCCTGATCTACTACTCTGCCTTTTCCAGTTTCAACAGGTACAATTTCACGAGCAAATCTTCCTTCTGCTCTTGCTTTAAAAGCTTTTTTATGACTATCTATTGCAAATTGATCCAGTTCACGGCGTGTAAACTCATACTCATCAGCAATTAGCCCTGCTGAAATGCCCATGGGTGTAATCTGAGCACCTTTATGCATTGTGAACTTAGCAACTTTTGGTCCATTTAGTGCTGTTAATAAAAAGTTTTTTATACTACCAATATTGCTTATGCTTTGGATAGGTGGTAAAACATCTGAGCCCATACCAACCCCACCACCTTTTTTACCGTTTTGTGGAGACATAACTTCAACGCCACCTGCAATAGCAAGCTCAATGTTACCAGTCGATATTAATGAAGCAAGTTTTCTTGCAGCCATTAAAGATGAACCACATAAGTATTGATCTGTATCACCTGGAACATCAGGACCAAGTGCAACCTTTGCAATATTTTTTCCAATATTAAAACCTTGTTTACCAGTTGGTGTAGCACAGCCAAAAGAAACTTCATCAACAGCTCTTCTATCCTTAAGTCCAGCTCTTAGAACGAGCGCATCTACAACTATTGCCCCAAGTCCTACCGGATGAACATTAGCTAATTTGCCGATTTTTTTTGTCCATGGCATGAAAAGCGATTTTGCTGGCTTAGACTTATTAGTCTGTGGTGTTCTGACAGCTTCTACAATGTGAACTTCTCTGATTGATTGCATACTGGTATCTCCTAAATACTTTTTATATAATCCCAAACTTTTCTAAAATAGGTGCAAGCCATCCTGACTGTGCTGCTTTAACAATGCGCTGGATCTTCTTATCTATTTTTATAAATGACATTCTTAGTCTTTCATAAAATTCTTCATTTCTATATTTTTCTGCATATTCTGGATCATGCGAATTATCAATAAGTTTTTCTGTTTCTTTCGCCCTATTTTTTCTAGTAGTAAAGAAACCCCATCTATGTTTAAATCCTTTTTTTAGTCCAAACTTTTCACGGATTTTATCTGAGTAATTGTTTTTGTCAAAGTTTTGTTTTCTTTCTGGTTTTCTTGATAAATCTATTTCAGTATTACCTTTAATTACTTCAGCTAAGAATGGATAAAGCTCGGGTCTTGATACCACTGCATTAGCAAAACCTACTTCTTTTGCATCACTTGCAGTAAGCTTAGGTGCTGCCAAAGGATTTCTTACATTACAAATCATTGCTTTTGCTAATTTTTTCCCAACTATCTCAGGGAAATATTCTGTTCCCATCCACTCTGGATCAAGCCCCAATCCTACTTCTGGAAATGCAATATAGCTTTCTTCATCTACCATTATTCTATAATCACAGGCACTTGCTAATTCTGCACCGCCACCCACAGCAGGACCATCTATCAATGCAAGTGTCGGAAGTTCAAAGTTACGAATGGTTTTCATTACTTCTTTGCCAAGTAAAACAAATTCTTTTAATTTTTCAGGATCCTCTTTAACACTTTGTGCATAACTCAAATCAGCTCCGGAACTAAATACTCCACCACCTTGATCTTTAAATACAACTGCTCTTGCACCTCTTTCTTTTAATTCTCCTAGTGCTTGTTTAATACCTCTGAGCATTTCAGGACCCATTGAGTTTTGCATTTGCTGCAGGTTTTGGATATGGAGCCTTCCAAGTTCAAGAAATCCAATACCATCTTGAATATAACTTTTAACACCAGACAATTTATCATCAGTGATCTCAAAATTTGGAGATAATGCTATACCAGAATTACCTTCAGAAGTTTCTGTAAGACGACTAGCAATAAGTTCACATGCATTATCAACTCCTAGTTTATTAATAAATTCAAATGGTCCAATATTCCATTTAAATCCTTGTTTGCAGGCTATTTCTACATCGTGTATATCTGAAAGCCCTTCATTTACAATTTCTATGGCAATGGCACTGTAAGCTGCTAAAAGTCTTTCAGCAATTCTCTGTTCATCAGTTTCATTTCCACTTTGCTTATTAGATTCTGCTTCTGTTAATGTATATGGTTCTATTGTAAATGGAAGAATTAAATTGTCTTTATTCTTTTTAACTGACATCAAATATTTACCTACTACTTCAAGCTGTTTAGTGGCTTTTTCTTTTGCTTCACTAGTACGTTTTGCTGGTTTAAAGAATGATCCTAATTTTGCAGAGTTTTCAACTATACCTGCATACATTTTCTTTTGATTAAGTTCTCCTATTGCATCTTTTAAAAGTGCTAACTTTTCTTCAAAGAGTTTATCTAAAATCTTTTGACCTTTATATCCTTTATTACTTGCAATTTTTATTTGATCATCTATAGCTTTAATCTTTTTATATGTTCCAACTTCATCATTGAAGAAGGCAAGTGTTATTGCTTCTTTGAACTGTGTTTTAGCTTTCTTTGTTTTTACATTGATTTGTTTGTCATAAAATATTTTTTTGAAAACCTGATCTACCGAATCTGATGATACCTTCCACTCTTCAGCAATCTTGGCTGCCTCATTCAATACACCGACATATATTCTATTTGCAACAGCACCAGGTGTATCCTTCCAGCAGACTATGGGCTGTTTACCCATTGCATATGCCAGCTGCCTCATAGCTTCTATAACTTCTAAACTGGTTTTTTCTGTTGCTATTATTTCCACTAATGGATTTCTATCTGCTGGTTTAAAGAAGTGAAAACCAACTACATTTTCTGGATTATCCACTCGTTTTGCAATTTCGCTAACGCTTAAAAAAGATGTGTTAGATGCTAATACGGCACCTTTCTTAAGTGCCAGATCAAAGAATTCAAATACATTTTGTTTAAATGATAAAAGTTCTGGTCCTGCTTCTATAACTAATGTAGTTTCTCCATAATCTTTTCTAACCTTGCTATCGGTAATCGCACTTCCTAAAAATCCTTTTACTATTTTTTCTGCTTCAGCTCTTCCTTCTTTATGGGCCTCAGTGATTTTAGAAAATGGTTCTCTTTGATTGAAAACAATTGGTGGACCAATTAAACCAGCTCTATTAATATGTCTTTGTTGCCTTTCTGAAAGTTTATGTACTTTGACTGCTTTTGCCTGAGTCCTGACTATATTAGTTTTTGATGATTCTAGTGACTCTAAATCTATGTCCTGTCTAAAAGTTCCAGAGCCAGCTTTAGTAGTTGCATTGACAATATCTGCACCCATTGTGCCACTGGCTCCAAGGATTACTGATTTATTTTTTCCTTTAAACTGCTGAGCTCTTTCTACTCCTCTTAAAAAAGGAAGTTTACTTAATCTTTCATCAAATGTTATTTGTGTTGTCATAATTAAGCTATTTTTTCCTCTCCTTGTGAACTAACAATTACAAACTGCTTAAATCTATCTGAGGAATTATTTTCACTTCCTTTGAATATTTTTTCTTCCAGGCTTCTTTGGCTACTCAATTCATTTTCTGCTTCTTTAATATATGCATTTGCAATTTCCTCAGGATAGAGATCTTTTTTCTTTAACTTAATAGGACTGATTTTTGTGATTATTTGACTTGTTGCAGCTTTTGGATAATGCTCATCATTTCTTATCCCTTCAATCATTACATCTTTTCGTTTTAAATTTTTAATAAACTGCTTAAGAGCAAGTTTCTTATGTTCTGGAAGACTTTGATCGCGGAGTTTTAACAATACTGCTGCTGCCTGGTAGATTTCAATTGCTTCATCAGCAAGAGCTAAAAGTTCTTTTTGCTTGAGCATTGTTTTATTCCCATTAAGCAAACCTAATGCCATAGCTCTTGCAGAGTAACTCTTGGTTTTCCTTTGTATCCACCACATATCATTTATGCTTAAACCACCACTTTCATATTTAAGTCTGCTTGCTCCAAGTTTTCCAAGAGCAATAGGATTCATACCTGCCTTTAAAGCTGGTTTTGCACCTACACCTACCAGGTGCTGTTTAAGTGCTTCAGTAACACCTTCTACAATTAATGGCACCCACATGTCTCGCCTAATAAGCTCAATGGGGTGACCCTTCATGAGGCTTTGGCCCCCAAACATTCTTGCAGCAGTTGTAGATATTTTCCAGGCTTCTTCACTTGATAGTACCTTGATTGCAGCACATTCAGCGATGATATTCATATGAGGAAAAGTGTCGACAAGATTAGTCGTTAGCTCTACAGCAGCATCAAGTGCTTCTGTTTTAATTGCCATCTCTGCAATATATCTTTTTACCTGCGGTAAGTCAGCCAGCCTTCCTCCATGCTCATCAAACCTTCTTCTTTGAATTGCTTCAAGCACTGACATTTGAAATGCACATCTTGCAGCTTCTGCACAAAACGATCCAAAACCAGCACGTCCTGCATTGAGACTATTAAATATTACTTTTGTACCTTCACCAACTTCTCCAAGAATATTGGTTATACCCTCTTCATTTACTATTGGGATTTCAAGATTATGAAATTCTATATATGCCTGATTGCTACCTCTAATTCCACTTAGCTTTAATGGTTTAGAGATATAAAATCCTTCTTCTTTTAATTTTTGCCTTTTTTCATCAATTTGTTCTTGTGTATCTGAAAGTCTAAATGGCAATTCCTTAATAAAAACTGTTGGCTTTAATTCAGGCCCACCATCGTCAACCTTTGCAAATATAAGCATCAGACTGGATCTATGTGTATTAGTTATATAAATTTTTGAACCATTTAAAATATACTTCTTTCCATCAGGTGAGAGCTTGGCAATTGTTTCTGCATTATTAATTGCATCAGTTCCAGAGCCCCTTTCTGTGAGAGCAAATGAAACAAGACCATCTCCTCTAGCTATCTTTGGAAGATGATGATGCCTTTGCTGAAAATCTCCATAATACTCAAATGGTTTAGAACCAAGCGTACTATGTGCACTTATCTTTCCTGATAGTGTGCCAGAGTAAGTATGAATAACAGTCCGGATCACTTTATCATACTCTCTTTGATTGAATCCTAGCCCACCAAATTTTTCAGGAATCTTTAATCTAAAAAGCCCAAGATCTCTCATTCTTTCAAGGAGTTCAGGACGAACATATATTTCTTCATCTATTTGAAATGGATTTACAAGTGCTTCTTTTAGATCTTTAAACTTAAGATTTAAATTATTCATCCATTCTTTTACTTCAGTACTGGGATTTTGAAGTCTGGCAAGAGATGCATTATTACTAATGGTCCACCTTGCAAGGTTATATTCATATTCTTTTTTTAAGTCTGGTGCAATGTCATCTGGTGTTGAACCGTAACCATCAAGCCAGTTAAGCACAATGTCGCTTTTCAGTCTCATAGCATCATTAATAAGCTGGGAGTATGCATTAATTTCTTTTTGTTTTTCTGGACTTAGTTTATTGTCAGCAGCTTCTTCTAATGAATTTAATCTTAAAACTCCTCCTGCTGTCATATCCGAGATAATTCCGTTTTGCCCAGTGCCAAGCATCCCACCACTTTTTTTCATTAACTGCTTTACTGTTGCATCTTGATTTTTAGTAGTGGCTGATTTGCCTTTTCCACCTAAATAATCAGGAAGATAAAGCTGTCCCGGGACATAAAAATTAAAAGCTGGATCTACGTCTACAATTAATGACATTTTTTTATTATCTTAAACAATTATCCTTACAAATTGATTACGATAAATTTACTTGGTAAGCAAAATAAAAGCAATAGCAAAAAAAATAAAATATTTTGCTTATTGCAATTACATAAAATAAACAGCATTTGTCTTTGTTTTAACTTATAAAAGATTAGTGCATGTGCTTTTCTGCAAACCATATTTACGTAAGCATGTTCTTAAACATGTATCTCAGGCAGCTTGTGAAAAACTAATTTTCAAAGTAGTTTAAGTTAAAGTAGGAAACACAAAGCTGAAAGTTTTTACTTATAATCAAAACTGATAAATGACCAAAGTTAAAAATAATTATTTTCCTCTTTTAGTTGCAGTAGCATTTGCTTATTTTGCTTTTGGTGCCATTACAAATGTAGCAGGTGCAATTGTCCCTAAAATTAAAGAGACATATCATGTAACCGGCTCAGCATCAAGTTTTTTGGCCGCAGTGTTTTTTATAGCTTATGGCTTAACATCAGTCCCGTTTGGAATTCTTATAAATAAATATGGGACTAAACTAACACTTGTATTTGGCTCATTAATTACTACTATTGGTGTGTTTATGTTTGCAAGCGTACCTGGTTATTATGCAAATATGGCAGCAATGTTTATTTGTGGAGTAGGAATTACTGCTATTCAAGTAGCCATGAATCCTCTTGTAAAAGAAATCAGCAATCCTGAAAAATATTCAAGGAACTTAACTTTATTTATGGTGTTGTTTGGAGTAGGCTCAACAGTTGCACCTTATATCGTAACTTTTATTAAATCACGAGGACTGGAATGGAATTATAATTACTGGCTTTTTACAATTATTTCAATAATAATGCTTTTTGGTTTAGCGTTTCCAAAATATCCGGAAGAAAAAAGACAAGAAGCAGGGAGTAAGAAACAGGATGGCAATTTCACTGAACTTTTAAAAGATCCTTTGATGATTATGTATGCCCTTGCAATTTTTCTCTATGTGGGTGTAGAAGTTGGCATTGCTTATAATATTGCATTGTTTTTGGAAGATGTTCATAAGGTTTCTAATGTGTTAGGAAATCATGCAGAAGCTGCAAAAAATGCAGCAGTTGGAAACTATTGGTTTGGATTACTTATTGGCAGGCTCATTGGCAGCTTTGTTCTTGATAAGATTTCAACTAAAAAAGCAATCCAGATTTATATTTCATGTGCTGCAATTTCTTTAGCTGTTGCTGTCTTTTCAAAAAATTTAACGCTTGTTTTGTGGGCATTTCCATTTGTAGGTTTCTTTATTTCTATTATGTTTCCTTCAATCTATGGACTTGCAATTGATTCTTATAAAAAAGAGTACTCAAGTATGGTTTCAGGAATACTTTGTACTGCTATTATAGGTGGAGCTGTGATTGCACCTATTATTGCTAAGGTAGCAGAAATTACAGGCTCAGTAGCAGAACCAAACTGGCATCTTGGAATGTTCATTGCTTTTGCTTGCTATGCATATATTTTTACTGTGGGTATTTGGGCTAAGCAAAAAGGATAATGTACATGCGTCATTGCGAGGAGCATCAGCGACGAAGCAATCCAGCTAACTATTTCAAAGTTACGTTTTCTAGATTGCTTCGTCGGTTCTTTGAACCTCCTCGCAATGACGTGGTTAGGTCAGTCCTTTTGTTTTTTGCCTCTATTGCTATTTCTATATCTCATGCCCAAGCCAAACTTGGAAATAAAGTTCATGAAAATGAGAAACAATTTGGGAAAGAACTAATAACAAAACAATTTTCTGAAACTGAGAAAAATTTTACCGGTAAAAAGATATATCAGTTTCCATTACATGGCTGGCAGGTAGAGGCTATATACAGAGATGGAAGATCCTTTTCTGAAACAGCAAGACCTAAGGGCAATAAAGTTAAAAATCAGATGTTAACAGAGCGGGAAGCAAATGTTATTGCTGACATGCTTTATCCCCGAAAAGACCGCGGATCTTATAAAAAACAAATCGACAATGCTAATTTTGTTAGCCATTTTTTTGAATATGGAGTAGTTAGCTATGAAATGGAGCTTGATAAAAGAAGAAAAAAACATGTAGGTGTGGTTGGAGTTAGAACTGTTTTATATAGTGATGGCGATAAGTTTAAAAATATTATGGTTAATGCCTATCATTGATGTAATTGTTTAGGAGTAATTTCATCTTTCTACGTCATTGGAAGCTATCTCAAAAGGATAAATGTAACCCACGGTTACAGTATCACAATTTGCAGAGTGGTTAAATTAAAATCCTTATGTCAAGTTTAATTGCAGAAGAAAAAATTGAAAAGAAGATTTTTCTTATAAGAGGGAAGAAAGTAATGCTTGATAAGGATCTGGCTGAACTTTATGGAGTAAAAACAAAAGCTTTAAATCAAGCCGTAAAAAGAAATATTGAACGTTTTCCAGAAGACTTCGTGTTAAATCTCTCTAGAGAAGAAGCTTATTCTTTAAGGTCACAATTTGTGACCTTAAAGCAAGGTCAACATATTAAACATCTGCCTTATGCCTTCACAGAACAAGGTGTAGCAATGCTTTCAAGCATATTGAAGAGTAAAAAAGCTATTCTAGTAAATATTCAAATTATGAGAGCTTTCACAAGGCTAAAAAGATTAACCACTACTCATAAAGAACTTGCTAAGAAAATAAATGAGCTAGAAACTAAAGTCACAAAACATGATAAGGAGATCCAATCAATCTTTGATGCAATTCATAAACTCATTGAGCCGCAAATTAATAAACCAAAAAGAAAAGTTGGATTTACTCCTAATTAAGCAAAGCTTCCTACCTTTTAAGCCTTAACCTGGGTTTGAAAGCAGCTTGAAAAAGCAGAATTAATGCACTTTAATACAATGTTAAAATTAAGTTTGTATTTAAGAATGAATTTGTACTTTGTTATATGACACAGTTTAAAATTACAGCTCCTATTTTTTCCAAAGCTGATACATCAAAGATGAAAGCAGTACACCTTAGAGGTATTACTGGTGAAGTCAGTAAAAATAATTTACCAATGAATGTAATTAACCGAGATAAAACTAAAGGTACAGCTAGTAACGGGTATTGGTGGCAGATGCCTCAGATTGACGTTAAAAGCATGCAGATACTATCAAGAGAAGATTCTACATTTGGACGCTTACCATTTATTGGCGGTATCCTAACGGAGGAAAATACTGCAATTGCTGACACTGCTACTTCTATAGGTACACTGAATGAAAATGCAGCTAATGCATTTAACCGTACAGAACCAATACATGTAGTATTTCCAGCAACAAAAAAAGATTACGATGGAGATTATATATTTATTGCAGAAGAGGCTATTGATTTTTTACCTGCAATTGCTGCAATTACTACAACAATAAGAGCCAATTTACCTCACCCTAAACTATGGAAATACTTGGATGTTAATGTTCGTATCTCTTCCAATGTAGTAAAGCCTGGAGAAAGTGGTGAGGCTGTTGAACGACATGACATAAACAGTAAACCTAGACCATCTACATGGCATAACCATATGGATGGCACTAAGCTTCCTGTAGTTAATATGCCGGATATTGTTGTTGCTGGACAAATGCCAACAATGTTTTCACATGAACATCGTTTAGCGCTCCCACATGAGAACTTAAAATCACTTGAACGAGAAGGTTGGACAGTAGTTACAATAGGCAATAACAACCATCTTTTTCGTGAAATTACTTCATTAACACCAACTGAAGTCTTAATGATGAGTAGAACTACATTTCATAGTGCTTCAAAAAATATCAATGATAAACCAATTTATCGAACTTTTATGCGTGCTTTTACACGAATTGATCACCCTACTACAGAGAAAATTCTAAAGGACAAGGAACTTAAAAACAGCTTAAGGACTGAACCTCCAGAACAAATTTATATTTCTAATGAACTTGATTTGAACATAAAAGAGTAAACATTTGTAGAGATCTAAAATCTGGAGATGTAATGCTACTCCCACTCTATAGTAGATGGTGGTTTTGAGGTAATATCATAAACTACGCGATTTATTCCTGTAACTTCATTTACAAGACGCGTGCTGATCTTTTCTAAAACTTCATAGGGTAATTTAGCCCAGTCTGCAGTCATACCATCTTCACTGGTTACAGCCCTAAGTACAATAGGGTGAGAATATGTTCTTTTGTCTCCCATAACCCCAACGCTTTGTATAGAAAGCAACACACCAAAAACCTGCCACACAGAATTATATAGACCCGCTTTGTTTAGTTCATCCCGAATTATAGAATCTGCTTCTCTGAGTATTTTAAGTTTTTCTTCTGTAACTTCACCAATGATCCTAATAGCCAATCCAGGTCCAGGAAATGGATGCCTTTCGATTATTCTTTTTGGAACACTTAGCTGCTTTGCGATTTTCCTAACTTCATCTTTAAACAATTTTCTAAATGGTTCTACTAATTTAAATTGAAGGTCTTTTGGCAGTCCTCCTACATTATGGTGTGATTTGATTTTTACAGCAACTCTTTCACCTGTTTTTGGATCAACATTTGAATCAGCCGACTCTATTACATCTGGATATAAAGTACCTTGTGCCAGATAATCAAATGGTCCGATTTTTTTGGACTCTTCTTCAAACACCCGAATAAACTCTCTTCCTATTATTTTTCTTTTTTCTTCAGGATCAATAATTCCTTTAAGTGAAGAAATAAATCTTTCTTTTGCATTTATGTAATGAACTTTTATATGAAATTCATTCTGAAAAGTGGTTAGCAATCTTTCAGGTTCACTTTTTCTCATAAAACCCTGATCAATAAACATACATGCCAGGTTTTCACCGATAGCTTTATGAAGCAAAAAAGCAAGCGTTGAGCTATCGACCCCGCCTGATAAAGCTAGTAAGACTCTTTTGTTTTCTACTTGTGCACGAACCTGGCTTATTGAATCCTCAATAAACTTATCCATGGTCCAGCTTGGATTTGCACCACAAATACTTATTACGAAGTTTCTTAGAATTTCCTGTCCGTTCATTGTATGAATTACTTCAGGGTGAAACTGAACACCATAAAGTTTTTTCTCTCTGTTTGAAATAGCAGCACATGTGGTGTTCATCGTTTTTGCACTGATTGAAAAACCTGATGGCAATTCAGTAACACTGTCGCCATGACTCATCCAGCTAGTAAACTTACTTTCAAGATCTAAAAATAATTTGTCTTTTGGATTTATTTCCAATATTGATTTACCATACTCATGCTTATTTGCCTGAACGACTTTTCCTCCAAGCATCTTTGTCATAAGTTGCATTCCATAACAAACACCTAAAACAGGAATTTCAAGATTAAATATTTCCGGATCACAGCTTGGTGCAAAATCAGCATAAACACTGTTTGGTCCACCAGATAAAATGATTCCCTTAGGTGCTATTTTTTTTATTTGCTCTGTAGTAGTACGATAAGAGACTACTTCAGAGTAAACATTTAATTCTCTTACCCTTCTAGCTATAAGTTCTGAGTATTGTGAACCAAAATCTATGACAATTACTGAGTCATAAAAATCCATATTAATATCGGTTTTATTGGTTTGAAGTAATTGCTGATTTGAGGTGTTCATACAAGTATTGCTGGCAATTTTACACTCTCAAAGCCATATGAATTGCAAAGATACAGAATTATTTAATAATTCCTTCTTCTTTAACTTTTTCTGTAAGTTCTTTTGCTTTCTTAATAAGCAGTGGAATATCTTTTAAAGCTACATCTGGATCAAAAATACTAAACCCAAAATTGTCTTTAAGTCCAACTTCTCTTCTTCTTAGCGTAGGAGAATCATAGCAAAGACCATCATACTCACCCCAACCGCCGTTCTTCTTAACAGAATAAGTTGCTCCTAGTTGTCCTAGAGCACTAAATGCTATTTTATCTTTTAAATAATTCAATTGATCTGTGTTTTGTGCTTTCATAATTTTATCTTCAACACTTTCATGCCCCCAAGATTCTAGATAGATATTACTATCAGTAAAAACCCTTCTACAAGACATATCAAAATCTTTTAAATCTCCGTGAAGCATTTGTATAATTTCTTTCTTAGCCATTTCTAATTTATCAGTTGCTTGTTTCCTTGCAAGTGCTTCTTCTGCTTTATGTATTGGTACAAATCCTTGAATCCTTGACATATTTAACTCCTTTTTAAAACAATCTTTAACAGCTAATGAATTAATTATAAATGAACTAATTTAAAAATACAAATTAAATTAATAATTTAACTTTAAAGCATAAGCAGGTACATTAAACAGAAGGCAAAACAGGAAGCTCAACACTTTGTTTATGATCAATGTATGTAATTTTTGGACTGTAACCCTCTGGGTCTGAAATCACATCATTTTCAAGAGGCATTGAGATGTCGATAAATTTCTTGGGCATAATTAGGGACATCCTATGAATTTAAAAATTTGACTTGAATAATTATAAAATTTTATAGGGATTCCACTATGCTCTATTATAAAAATAAACAGTAACCGCTTTAGATAGGTATTTTAGATAGGTATAATTAAGTATGCAAATGACTCTTAAAAAAAGAATCGTTGTAATTTGTATGGGTATTTTTATTCTAAATACCTTGTTTTTTGTGTCAAGTCGGCCTCACTTAATAAAAGAAATAAAAGAGTGTTATGCATCAGGTTCGGTAATTGTTATTAATAAACACATTACAGATCGCATAATTGATAAGGTTAAAACTTTGCATTTACTACTACCTGCTGCAGCAGGTGGTGGTGGTGATCCCCATTTCATAGGTTTTGTAAATGCTGGCAAGCAAGTAACCTATGATGTACAAGGAGATCCTAACAAAATCTATAATATTTTAAGTGATAAAGACCTACAATTTAATGCTAGATTTCTTCCATTTTTTAAAAAAGGAGCAAATATTATGGGTGAATTTGGGATAAAAATAGGTTCTAGCACCATAGACATTAAAAGAGATGATTCTCCACCAAGAGTAAACAACAAACCTATGAAATTAGATGAAATTATAAGACTAGAAGATGGTAGTGTTTCGTGGTATGGGAAAAATTTGCTTATCAAAACCAAAGAATATTCTATAAGCATAAGCAGGGAGCAACTAAGCACTTACCCATTCACAAGACACCTAGACTTTACTGTATCAGTTAATAAATGTGGTGTTCTTCAGGATGGAGTAGCTCCACATGGTCTTTTAGGACAAACAGCAAGTGGCTGCCAAGGAAAAAATACAATTCAAGGAAACTACAAAGACTATGAAGTTTCAGATTTATTTGGTGATGATTTTAAATATAATAGATATGATCCAATCCCTAAGTGGGTTTGCTAGGTAATAATTTTATTATGCCAGCATATTTGATTCCTATTTCAGGTACTTCAAAACCAGTTACTTTGCAATGGAATGCTCACATATGTGGAAGAAAAAAAGCTTTTCCACATGAACTTGTAATCAAAGAATTTGAAAGATCAATAAGAGATAATTCTGATTACCCACTTGGAAGTTTAACTTTAATGAATAAAGCTGACTTTGCTGAGTTTGAACTTCATTTGCCATATAGACATAAGACAAAACTTGCAACTGATCTTGCACACTCATCTGCAGGTTTTTATATTTTCCAATATGTTGGAGGATTTAAAACGTTTGTTGAGAAGCATGGAGATATTGACATACTTGTAAATAAACATTCTTTAAAAACTCTTACAAACGAAATTTATGACGGACTAATTTTAACTAATGGAGATGAAATTACATTTACAGAAGGAGGCAAAGGTAATCTAAAGTTCTATGCAGAAAGCTTTAGATTTTCTTTAAAGCTAGGTGAATAAAAAGAAGTTATAAAATGATGAAAATTAGCTGTCTAGTACAGAAAGTTTCGAACAAGAATTATAGAACATAATGGGCAGGTTCACATTCCAGAGCTGGCTAGTATAAATCATTTCTCCTTTTGATTAAATTCTTTTGCATATTTTACACCAGCTAAAAAACCAGCTTGTGCAATTTTAGATAGTGCTTGACGGCTCATTTGTTGCCTACTAATCTCTTCTAAAAAAGCTGCTTCAATAGGGACTAAATCAATAGGCACATAATCACCATATGGAACAATTGATACAGTGACAGCTTCTAAAGCCTTCTGTTGTGACCTTGCTCTTAAAAATAACGTGGGTTGGACATATACATGATTGAAATAAGCTCTATTCATATTCTATTTCTCCTTTAATTTAAAGATCATTATAAACCATAAAGGACATATTTACATACCCAAATTGGTTCTGGTTCCATGATTTGTTCTAACTAATAAACCGACTTCTTTTTAACTTCGCTATCCCTGGGGCAAGCCCGCAGGGTATTTCGCGAAGTTAATGACTTCGTCCACCAGTCGTCGGAAAAGTCGGTTTGTTATTCGTCGCTTAGATCTCTCGTGGCAAGCCACGGAGTATTACGCTCCTTCATAATAATGCTTTTTACAACATCGTTTATCGAGTATTTAATTGTTACTTTTTAAAGTGTCTGGTTATAATAGCTTAATATGAAGCGATATCTATTTTTAATTTTGGTTTTTCTGTCTTCAATAATTTTCTTCTTACGAGCTCAAGGCCAAACTGATTTCTTAAATCAAACTTCTTCTAGTAGTGGGTCACTTGCTACTTCATCATCTTCATCAGGCTCACAGTGTGATATAGAACTTTCTAAGACAATTACAAATGTTAGCTATCCGAATGGTTGTACTGTTGAAGGCAAAAATATAACTTGTTGCCCCTTATCTCAACTCGGGGTGGGTTTTATCACTTATGGTGACAGCCTGGGTGATGACTTGAATGATCTAATAGTTTCCTGGACTGTAGACTGCTCATCTAAGAAAGTTACATTTACTGGCAGCGGTGAATCTGCATGCCTTGCAACTGCAACAACATTATGTGGAGAAGTTAATAACATGGATAGTTCACCGAAGATTTGTAATCTGCCATCAAGTTCAGTTTGCTGCCCAGGGATTTTGCCAACTCCTCTACCCACTCCTGAAGAACCTGAAATTATAAAAAGTCTAAACAGAATAATTGAGACAGAAGGCAAAGCTGTTGATAAATTAAGAGACGGTAAAATAGATAAGACTTTTGATAATCTAAATCCTGCACTAAGAGATCTAAAGTCATTCAGGGTAGATCTATTTCCAACAGATAGCTTGGTTCACAATGCAAGAGATGAAGTAAAAATAAGAATGAAAAATAATTTAAGTTGTGCAATAAAACATGATGATAAAGCAAGTAAAATACTTAGATCAGCTTTGAAGGATGGGGGAAGTTCAAAATTAGAATTAAATGCATATGATGAGTTAAAAAAAGCTCAAAATTGCAAACAAAAACTTTTAGAAGATCTTGAGTTCCTGGAAAAACACAAGAAAAAATAAAGCGCTTTCACTTTAATTTACTATCCATGTGGCAAGCAAACAGAGTATTATGTTCCTTTACAAGCCTATTTAAAAAGGGAAAAAGCTGTTTAGTACAGGAAGTTCGAACTCGAATTAGAGAATACGAAGGGTATATTAACATACCAGAATTGGCTCCTGTAGCCTAAATAAAGCTATTTACTACAGTGTCAGATTACTTTATGTGTGTTTACTTAAACACTAGTATTTTTTGTGCAGCCTTCACAACTGGAAAAACTTTAACCCACTGGGCATGGGTTTTTTAATATCACCCTTGGGGTAGTATGGCCTACTATCTTAGAAAAAAAATTCTGTTAAAAAAATAGGATACCCTACTAAAGTAGCAGAGCATAGTTTTACCCACTGTCCCTTATTAACTTAGATGCTAAGTCTTAGAAGAAAACTTTTACCCCCCTGGCTTGGGGAATTGAGGTTGACGGGTGGGGTAGGTAATGATGGTACCTATGAGTATGTTCAGTGCCCACTGGGGTACATTGGGAACATGGGGTATAAATGCTGCAATTAAAGATGGTGTTACATACACACAAAAAATTAATTATAAAAGTAACTACTAAAAGATTTAGTTTTCTTCATTAACTTCACCTGCTAATTCTTTTTTCTTTTTCGGTAGATAATTCTCAGAAGTAATTATTCTTTTGCCTGCTTTTTGTTCTAATTCTCGTCTTGCATTTCCTGCAACTGTACCACCATCTCTTGCAGCTTGAAGATTTTCTGGAAAGCCCTGGGCATCTCTTTTTACAGTAATTTCTTTTGTTGATGCTTCACCGAGCATACTAAATATAAGTTCTAAGTCAGACATGTGGTCTCTCAAATTTTCCTTACCCTTTAAACTTTTATATTTTTTGTAATCAGCAGGAGTCATACCAAAAGTTGCTTTTGATATTTCAGAAGTTAATATCCCGAACTCTTTACCTTGTTTTACACTTCTTCTTGACCACTCAGAAGTAAGTTCTTCCCTAATTGCAATGCTACGCATTCTCTTTTCAATCCACTCTGGTGGATAACCTTTTGCTTCATATAAAGCTCTAGCTCTTTGAGATGCAAGTTCAGGATTTTCTATTTCTTGTATTCTTTCATAACCAACCTTTGCTAGCCAGCGTTTAAAAGGTTCAGCTTTAGGGGATGGAATTGACTGAATAATTCTAAGCGTAGTTTCTGTATTAGCAACATCTGTTTCACGCAGTTTCCCATCAGGAGCTTCCATTTTCAACTGTCCGATTTTTTCGGACACTTCAAAATAGCCTTCCTCTATAAGTTTTTTCTTAAGGTCAGACCAGTATTTTCTTGGTCTGGTACTATCGGTTAAAACCTCAATTACGTCAACAATTGAAAACCACCATTCATTTTGATGAAAAACTTTTCTAATTTTTTTACCTTCAAAGAGAGCTACTTTTGTTATAGCTAATTCATTCTTTTTATTTTCTGCCATGGTTTAATTCCCTTGTAATTTTTACTGTATCTATATTACATCTTAAATTAACTTTATGGATTAATTTTCTAAAACAACAATTTCAAGCTTTAAATAGCCACTGGGTGGGTTTGGGAACATAGGGTATCTTTGACATACTAAAAGATGGTGTTACATACACACAACTTCAAACATTTTTAGCAACTGTTGAAAGAACTGCTTGTACTTCTTTAGTAGCATCTATGCATTTACCATCTTTTATTGCATACGCTTTTACAAACTCACCTTTAGTTTTTGCTTCTGTGTCATATAAGTAAAATGCAGCATATGTATCTAACCCTGGAATGTCATTTTTTAACATACCTTTTACATACATGCTTTTTTCTTTTGTTGAAGCAAATCTTTGTCCTATACCAAGATTTATCTCTCCTCCTTCTAATTCAACATGAGAAACACGTATTTGCCCACTCTGCCTTACTTTAGCAATTAAAAAGCTCTTATCACCTCTAAGTTTAATTTCATTCCCCATAAGCCATCTAACAAAATCTAAATAGCCTATCGTACGCTCACGATCTCTTAATCCTCTCTGACGACTTGTGAAAAATTATATTCAAAAGCAGCTTAACCCATTTTGAGAATGTATGAGCTAGATGAGCAGCTCTCATTTCAAGTTTAGTGTAAATAGATTTGTAACACCTGACATAACGATTAGCCATATGTTCTTG